>NZ_JASJUI010000002.1:0-550663 GCF_047467925.1 Citrobacter sp. ANG330
ATGGATGGCATGAATGGCCGCTGGTGCTGTTTACGGTACTCGGCCAGTGCGTCGTGGGCGCGCTGATTGTCTGTGGAGCAGGCTGGTTGGCGATGAAAGACGATGCTGCCGCCCGGCAGCGTCTGGTTCGCAGCATGTTCTTTCTCTGGCTGGTAATGGGGCTGGGTTTCCTGGCATCCATCATGCACCTGGGATCGCCGATGCGGGCATTCAACTCACTCAACCGCATTGGCGCATCCGGGTTGAGCAATGAAATCGCCGCGGGTTCCCTCTTTTTCGCCGTAGGCGGAATCTGGTGGCTGATCGCCGTTCTGGGTAAAATGCCACCCGCACTGGGCAAACTCTGGCTGCTGGTCAGCATGGTACTGGGGATCGTCTTCGTATGGGCAATGACCCGCGTTTACCTGATCGATACGGTGCCGACCTGGTATACTGGCTATACGACACTGGCGTTCTTCATGACGGTGTTGCTTAGCGGCCCCCTGTTCGCAGCATTACTGCTGCGGGCGTCCCGCGTCACCTTTAATGGAACCCTGTTCGCCAGTATCAGCGTGCTGGCGCTGCTGGTCAGCGTAGCGGTTATCGTCCTGCAAGGCATGTCGCTGGCGACGATTCACAGTTCGGTTCAGCAGGCTTCTGCGCTGGTGCCGGATTATGCCTCTTTGCAGGTATGGCGCGTAGTGCTGCTTGCCGCCGGTCTCGGCTGCTGGATATGCCCGCTGGTGCGCCGTAAAGAACCGCATGTCGCCGGGTTGCTGTTAGGGTTGCTCCTCGTGCTCGGCGGCGAAATCATTGGCCGCGGCCTGTTTTATGGCCTGCATATGACCGTCGGTATGGCGGTGGCAGGTTAACGAATCCGTGCGGGGAAACCCGCACTTTTCAGGATGTTTCAGATGACTGATTTTACTCAACGTGATGATTTTGCGATGACGGCACGCGTGCTCGGGGCTCTGTTTTACTACGCCCCCGACAGCGCCGAAGCCACTCCGCTGGTGTCGGCGTTAACCGCTGATGGCTGGCAGGCACAATGGCCGCTGGCAGCAGAGACACTGGCCCCGCTGGCGACTGATTTTACACGCGACAGCGAAGAATCCCTTCCCGAGGCATTCCAGCGTCTTTTCGTGGGGCCGTATGCGTTACCGTCACCGCCCTGGGGATCCGTCTGGTTAGATCGTGAAAATGTCCTGTTTGGCGAGTCCACGCTGGCCCTGCGTCAGTGGATGCGCGATAACGGTATTCACGTCGAGACAGAGCAAAATGAACCCGAGGATCATTTTGGCTCATTGTTGCTGATGGCGGCATGGCTGGCTGAAAGCGGTCGACACCGCGAATGTGAACAACTGCTGGCGTGGCATCTGTTTCCCTGGTCATCGCGCTTTCTTGAGGTATTTATTGAGAACGCTGGGCATCCTTTTTACCAGGCGCTCGGTAAACTGGCCCATCACACCCTGGCACAGTGGCGGTCTCAGTTGCTCACGCCGGTGGCAGAAAAAACGCTGTACCGCTAAACTTCTGAAGGCAGGTTTTTCCTGCCTTTTCTGCTATCTGCATTATCCTAAAATGTTACACCGTCACTTTTATTTCAGGTTTTTAAGACAATTCTTTACATACCCGGCTTAACCTTTACGCCATAAGGCTCAATTGCTTTTGGCGATTCATCGTCTGCGAATCTAATTTACCGCCACGCTGGAATCCTTCCCAACCTGTTGCTATAGCTCAAAACACCCTGCCGAAACATGGCATAACAACATGCGACGATTTTTCGCCGCCATAACGCATGCAAACAGGGAGACACACTGCAATGCACACATCCACGTTAACACGCGTGCTGGGCTTTAGTTTTGTCATCATTCTGCTACTGACGCTGCTGGTCTGGGGAATTGGCATAGACACCCTGAAAGCGCGTCAGGTCGATTTACTTTATCTCGGTCAACAGCACCTGATTTTAGTCCTTACCTCAATGTTCTTCGCCCTGCTGGTCGGCATTCCAGGCGGTATCGTGCTCAGTCGCCCCGCCGCCAGAGGCGTTGCCGAATATGTCATGCAGATTTTCAATATTGGCAATACGTTACCTCCGCTGGCCGTTCTCGCGCTGGCAATGGTCGTTATCGGGATTGGCGACCTGCCTGCCATCATTGCGCTGTTTCTGGCGTCACTACTGCCTATTGTACGTAACACCTATACGGGGCTGCGTTCTGTTCCGCCGTCACTGATTGAAGCGGCAAACGGCATTGGTATGACGAAATGGCAACGGTTGCGTCAGGTCGAAATCCCCAATGCCTGGCCAGTGATGCTTTCCGGGATCCGCATTGCCACGGCGATTAACGTGGGTACGGCCCCGCTGGCGTTTCTGATTGGCGCCAGCAGCTACGGCGAACTGATTTTCCCTGGCATCTATCTTAACGACTTCCCGACATTGATTCTGGGTGCCACCGCTACTGCACTGTTCGCCCTGATCCTCGACTGCCTGCTCGCCTGGCTTGGGCGTGTTATGAGCCCGCACACGGCCTGATGGCAACGATAAAAACAAGGAGCGATCAATGAAACATACGAAAAAATGGCTGGGATGGCTCGCCGCCGCACTGTTCATCAGCACACAGGCCCAGGCGGCTCCCCTTATTCTGGCAACCAAAAGTTTTACCGAGCAGCACATTCTCTCGGCCATGACCGTTCAGTATCTGCAAAAAAAAGGATTTCAGGTTCAGCCGCAGACCAATATCGCCACAGTGATCTCACGTAATGCGATGATCAATAAGCAGATTGATATGACGTGGGAATACACCGGCACGTCACTGATTATTTTCAACCACATCAATAAGCGTATGAGCCCGCAGGAGTCGTACGACACGGTAAAACGTCTTGATGCCAAACTGGGCCTGGTCTGGCTGAAACCGGCAGAGATGAACAACACCTACGCCTTCGCCATGCAACGCAAGCGTGCCGAAGCGGAGAACATCAATACTATGTCAGAGATGGTGGCGAAAATTGAACATATCCGCCAGACCGATCCCGATAACAACTGGCTGTTGGGACTCGACCTGGAGTTTGCCGGACGCAGCGACGGGATGAAACCGTTGCAGCAGGCCTATCAGATGGATCTCGACCGACCGCAAATCCGTCAGATGGACCCCGGACTGGTCTACAACGCCGTGCGTGATGGCTTCGTAGACGCTGGTCTCATCTACACCACTGACGGTCGCGTGAAGGGTTTTGATCTCAAAGTACTGGAAGATGATAAAGGTTTCTTCCCAAGTTACGCTGTCACGCCTGTGGTGCGCAAAGATACGCTTGAGGCCAATCCGGGACTCGCCGAGGCGCTCAATACCCTCTCTGCTCAGTTGAACAATGACGTGATCAGCACCCTGAATGCGAAGGTCGACATCGATCATCAGTCACCGCAGCAGGTCGCTCGTGAATTCCTGCAACAAAAGAACCTGCTGTAAGGAGCGCATATGGATACGATTCACTACATGACAGAGAACGCAGGTTATCTGGCGACGCTCACTTTTCAGCATCTTTGGCTGGTGGCGCTGGCGGTTGGGCTGGCGATTGTGATTGGCGTGCCGTTGGGGATCCTGATTGTCCGCCACAAATGGCTGGCAACCCCGGTTCTGAGTATCGCCACGCTGCTGCTGACGATTCCCTCCATCGCCCTGTTCGGCCTGATGATCCCCCTGTTTTCGCTGATCGGTCACGGTATTGGCGCACTGCCTGCAATTACCGCCGTGTTTCTTTACTCGCTGTTGCCTATCGTGCGAAACACCCATACCGCGCTGGACAGTATTCCGCCTGGCTTACGTGAAGCGGGCCGCGGAATTGGCATGACGTTCTGGCAGCGTCTGCGCTGGGTGGAGATCCCGATGGCACTACCGGTAATTTTCGGTGGGATCCGCACTGCGGTGGTTATGAATATCGGCGTAATGGCGATTGCTGCGGTCATTGGCGCTGGTGGTCTGGGATTACTGTTACTGAACGGCATCGGCGGCAGCGACATCCGTATGCTTGTTGCCGGCGCATTAATGATTTGTCTTTTAGCCATTGTGCTCGACTGGCTGTTACACCGCCTGCAAGTCGTCCTGACACCTAAGGGGATACGATAATGATAAAACTGGAAAACCTCACCAAACAATTTTCGCAGAAAAAGGGACAGCCGCTGAAGGCCGTCGATAACGTCAATCTGAACGTACCAGAAGGCGAAATGTGCGTATTGCTGGGGCCGTCGGGCTGCGGCAAGACCACTACCCTGAAGATGATTAACCGCCTGATTACGCCAAGTAGCGGCAACATTCTGATTAACGGCGAAAATACCAATCAGATGGATACCGTGACCCTGCGCCGCAACATTGGCTATGTGATCCAGCAGATTGGCCTGTTTCCAAATATGACAATTGAAGAGAACATCACGGTCGTTCCACGTATGCTGGGCTGGGACAAAGCCCGTTGTAAAAGCCGTGCCGAAGAGCTGATGGAAATGGTGGCGCTGGATGCGAAGAAGTTTCTGCATCGCTATCCGAAAGAGATGTCCGGTGGTCAGCAGCAGCGTATTGGTGTCATTCGCGCCCTGGCAGCGGATCCGCCGGTTCTGCTGATGGATGAGCCGTTTGGCGCCGTCGACCCCATCAACCGCGAAGTCATTCAGAATCAGTTCCTTGACATGCAGCGCGCACTGAAAAAAACCGTGATGCTGGTGAGCCATGATATCGATGAAGCCCTGAAGCTCGGCGATCGCATTGCCGTCTTTCGCCAGGGGCGCATCGTCCAGTGCGCCAGCCCGGATGAGTTGCTTGCCAAACCCGCCAACGATTTCGTCGGCTCATTCGTCGGTCAGGACCGCACGCTCAAGCGTCTGCTGCTGGTTTCGGCGGGCGACGTGACCGATCAGCAACCGACGCTGACCGCCAGACCCTCTACGTCGCTGAATGACGCCTTTGGCATTATGGATGACCATGATATTCGCGCGATTACCGTGGTCGATGTCGATGGTAAACCGCTGGGCTTTGTGAAACGCCGCGAAGCGCGACAGGCTACCGGCACCTGCGCCGATATTCTTCATCCCTTCCGCATTACCGGCAAGGCCGAAGATAACCTGCGTATTGTGCTGTCTAAACTGTATGAAAGTAATACCAGCTGGATGCCGATCGTTGACGAGGATGGCCGCTACAACGGCGAGATCTCACAGGATTATATTGCCGATTATCTCAGCTCGGGACGCACCCGCCGGGCGCTGAACATTCACGAAAGCAATTAATTGCGAAAAAAAAGGGGAGCCATCAGGACTCCCCGTTTTTATAATGTGCCCATCAGGCAGAGATTCTGTCTACTGACAGCGCGCTCCCCAGCATTGAGAGACGAATATACTGCCCCAGCTCACGCTGCTCGGCACGCGGCAAATAAGGCAGTTCACCAATCAAAGGCGCAGGCAGCTTTTTGCTGAGAACATCGATAATTTCCGCATAGTGCGCCAGACCCGGGTTGATACGGTTGGCGACCCAGCCGAGCAGCGGTAAGCCGTCGTTAGCAATGGCCTGGGCTGTCAGTAGCGCATGATTAATGCAACCTTCCTGAATCCCCACTACCATCAATACCGGTAATTGTTCCTGCACCACCCATTCGGATAATGGACGCAGATCGTTCATCAGGCTGCGCCAGCCGCCGGTGCCTTCAACCACAACGTGATCAACTTTCTCGCTCAGACTAGCCAGCCCGTTAGACAGTAAGGTGTAATTGATCGGGCAACTATGGGCTACGCTACTTTCATCTTCGCTGAGTGCGATGGGGTTCACGACCTCATAGGGTAAATCCAGCGTTGATACGTTTTGCAGTACCAGCGCATCCCGGTTGCGCAACCCTTCAGGGGTTTCTTTGCTGCCCTTCGCGACCGGTTTATATCCCGCTACGCTTTTACCACCCGATGCTAACGCTTGTAGCAATGCGCGGGAAACAACCGTCTTCCCGACAGAAGTGTCTGTACCTGTAATAAAGAAACGCTTCAGCATCACCAACTCCACCGTTATGCTTCGAAAATATAAGCCAGGAAAATAATACAGTGGAGAAAGTCTAAGGTATGCCAGGTAGAATCAGCTTGAGTTAGCGCAATTTTTGGTAGAACAGTTTAAAAATGTTAACCCTGTAATAGACGAATCAACAAAGAACCATTATACATCGCGTCTTTTACCAGCGCGGCCCCTGCCATTGTTCCCTGATTAGAAAACTGCGTGCTCTCCACAACCATATTTTTGCTGTAGGCCGGTAGCGCCTGCTGACGAATGCTGTCCGCAATGGCCGGGAACAACACATCAGCCGCCTGGTTGAGCGGCGATCCAATCAGTATTTTTTGCGGGTTAAACAGATTAACCATGATAGCGAGGATACGGCCGACGTGGGTTCCCACGCCGCTAATAATGTCTTTAGCCAACAGATCGCCCTGTATCGCCGCCTGACACAGCGAATCGACCGTCAACGGCTGGCCGTGGAGCATGGAGCTCATGGATTGCGTCAGTCGCAGTTGCGCCAGTTCCAGCACGCTTTCCACACTGGCAATGGTTTCCAGGCAGCCATGGTTGCCGCAGTAGCAGCGCTTTCCGTAAGGATCGACCTGGGTATGACCAATCTCCACCAGGCTGCTGCTGCCCGCATGCAGTAAATGACCGTCGGTGATCACCCCGGCCCCGACGTTATGATCGATAACTACCTGAATCACATCTCGTGCACCGCGAGACGCGCCAAAAAGCGCCTCTGCCATCGTCCAGGCGCTGATATCATGCTGAATATAGACCGGCACACCGGTGTGTTGCGCGAGCGTATCGCCAAGCGGCATCTCTTTCACATCGGCATAAAACGGCATGCGATGCACGATCCCGTTCTCGGTATCGATAATACCGGGTAAGGTAATGGCAATAGAGGTCAGACGTTCGAGCTTTTGCTGATGGCGAATAAAAAACTGATCGACCAGCGTAAGAATACGCGTCAACAGCGGCATCTCATCATTCAGCGGCAGTTCAAGACACTCTTCCACCACCAGTTTGCTGCTGAGATCGCGCAGGGCGAGAAAAATTTCCCCACGACTGATACGAAGGGATAAATAGTGCCAGGCTTCTGTTTCCACAACCAGACCGACCGCAGGGCGTCCACGACTACCGGCTTCTTTAATCTCCAGTTCCTGGACCAGGTGCGCTTCAAGCATTTCGCGCACTATCTTTGTGATGCTGGCGGGCGCCAGCTGCGCAAGACGCGAAAGATCAATACGCGATACCGGTCCCAGCTGATCAATCAGGCGGTAAACGGCCCCCGCATTGGTCTGCTTTATTTGATCGATGTGCCCAGGCTGACTATCAGCAACCACCTCTGACTCCCTTTATTTTCGCGCTCCGAAATAATCTGTAGGCTATGGTGAAGTACTTCAATACACAACGTCAACTTTTTACTTAGCCGTGTGATTAACTGCACATTTTCAGTCGTTATTAAATTAATTTAAGCACGCCTGACGGCCTGAATGAGTTGCTGCCGAAAGCGCAGCGCCGCCTGACTCTGTTCATGATGCGCCGACCAGACCAGCCACATTTCCGAGACGGCATCGTCTTCCGCAATCGGTACCCAGCACATCTCATTGAGCTGCACTTTTTTAAACGACGCCGGCAGTATCGACACGCCCAGGCCGGCAGCGACCAGTCCGATAATGGTCATTGCCTCACCGACTTCCTGAGTAATCATGGGTGTCAACTGATAGCGGCGCATCATGCCGAGGATATCGTCATAAAGACCGGTTCCAACGTGCGGATCAAAGAAGACAAACGGTTCTTTCGCCAGTTCAGCCAGCGTGACCACCGGCTTTTGCGACAACGGATACACTCGCGGGATCATCGCCATCAGCGGTTCATGCAAAATCACCTCATGATGTAAGCTCTCTGGTAACGGCGTATTGCGCATCAGCCCCAGATCCAGCGCCCCTTCACTCAACGGTGCCAGCTGCTCGCGGGTGTTCATTTCACGGGTCTGCAAATGCATGCCCGGGTATTGCTGCCGGAACAGCGACAGGGTATCCGACACCGCACGGATAAACGGCGCCGAGGAGGTAAAGCCGATTCGCAGTTCTCCGGCCTCACCCTGATGCAGACGCTCCGCACGGGCGGCGGCATCGTTGACCAGGCCAAGGATCTGGCGGCTGTCGGCAAGAAACTGCCTGCCTGCGGCGGTCAACGCGACGCTACGGTTCGTTCGCGCGAGCAGACGTGCGCCGACCTGTTGCTCAAGCATCTGAATTTGCTGGCTTAGCGGCGGCTGCGAGATGTTCAGCCGGGCCGCGGCGCGCCCAAAGTGCAGTTCTTCCGCCACAGCGACGAAGTAGCGAAGGTGACGCAGTTCAATATTCATATTTTAAAAGTATTATTTAAGACTATTAATATATTAGACAGAATATTTGGGTTTTCCTACTCTATTTAACAAGGTTATGCCCGTCCCCTCAAAACACGGGTTTGTTGCGCAAGGATTTCCAGTGAGTCGTACAACTACAGTCAATGACGCCACGGCGAGCGATATTGACGACCAACGCATTTCTCAGCCGGTTCAGTTTATTCAACGCGGTACTTCTGCCTTCATGCGCGTCACGCTGGCGCTCTTTTCTGCCGGACTGGCGACCTTCGCCCTGCTTTACTGCGTTCAGCCTATTTTGCCGGTGCTGTCCCATGAGTTTGGCGTGTCCCCCGCCAGCAGCAGTATTTCACTGTCGATCTCCACTGGCATGTTAGCCGTTGGCCTGCTGTTTACCGGCCCGCTATCGGATGCCATTGGGCGCAAACCGGTCATGGTGACCGCGCTGCTCCTCGCTTCCTGCTGTACGCTACTTTCAACGATGATGACCAGTTGGCACGGCATTCTGGTGATGCGTGCGCTGATTGGCCTTTCACTCAGCGGCGTGGCGGCGGTTGGGATGACCTATCTGAGTGAGGAGATCCATCCCAGCTTCGTCGCGTTCTCAATGGGGTTGTACATCAGCGGAAACTCGATTGGCGGGATGAGTGGACGTTTAATCAGCGGTGTGTTTACTGATTTCTTTAGCTGGCGCATTGCGCTGGCTGCCATTGGCTGCTTCGCACTGGCATCGGCCCTGATGTTCTGGAAAATCCTGCCGGAATCACGCCATTTCCGTCCGACGTCGCTGCGCCCCAAAACACTGTTTATTAACTTCCGACTCCACTGGCGCGATCAGGGGCTGCCGCTGTTGTTTGCCGAAGGTTTTCTGCTGATGGGGTCGTTTGTCACCCTGTTTAATTACATCGGCTATCGCCTGATGCTTTCACCGTGGGAACTCAGCCAGGCGGTGGTAGGCTTGCTTTCTGTCGCCTATCTGACCGGTACCTGGAGTTCGCCGAAAGCCGGTTCGATGACAGTGCGCTACGGGCGCGGCCCGGTAATGCTCTTCTCCACCGCCGTGATGCTGATCGGTCTGCTAATGACCTTATTCAGTTCGCTGTGGCTGATTTTCGCCGGCATGCTGCTCTTTTCTGCGGGTTTCTTTGGCGCTCACTCTGTCGCCAGTAGCTGGATTGGTCCGCGTGCGCGTCGCGCCAAAGGCCAGGCCTCTTCGCTGTATCTGTTCAGTTACTATCTGGGATCCAGTATCGCCGGTACGCTCGGTGGCGTGTTCTGGCATAACTATGGCTGGAATGGCGTCGGGGGATTTATCGCGATGATGCTGGTGTTGGCCATTCTGGTTGGTACACGTCTGCATCATCGTCTTCACGTCTAGCCTGAAAGAAAAGCCCGGGGTCACCGGGCTTCTCGTCTCTCGACCAACAGTGGTTACCAAATTCCTAAGATTGATGAATACCCCATCAATTCTCTGACGGCATCCAGCGCCAGAAGAGCAAAGACAACCCAGTGGAGTGGATTCATTTTGCTGTGTGTGTTTATTGTTATTGAACGGGTACGATGTTCCCGTCGGCTACTATAAAAAAGGCTATCGATTAACATAACTACCCATTATGGTGGGGAGCTCAACCTGCCCGTTTTGTCGAAGAGGTTACATGGATAACAAAAACTATCAACAACTTGCTCATACCTTCCTGCGGCTCTCCCGCTTCTCTCACCTTTCTGCCATCGCCAGTTGGGATATGTTTACCATGATGCCGCCAGGCGGCAGCGCAGCACGGGGTGAAGCGCTGGCAGAACTGAGCGTACTGGAACATCACGTCCTGACCGAACCGAAAGTGGCGCAATGGCTTGCCGCTGCTGCCGCGGAGGATCTCAATGATGTGGAGCAGGCCAACCTGCGGGAAATGACGCGACTGCATACCCAGGCCGCGCTTTTACCGGCGTCGCTGGTAGAGGCCAAATCTCTCGCCGGGAGTCGCTGCGAGCACGCCTGGCGCAGCCAGCGTCCTGCCAACGACTGGCAGGGATTCTCTGCGAATTTAAAAGAAGTCGTGAAATTGAGCCGCGAAGAGGCCAGACTGCGCGCCGAGGTGAAAGGTTGTTCGCCCTATGACGCACTGCTGGATATTTACGAGCCGGACATGACCAGCGCACAACTGGATAGCCTGTTTGCCGATCTCAAATCATGGCTGCCGGACCTGCTCAGCCGCGTGGTTGCCAGACAATCGAAACAGTCGTTGGTGGCCCCCGTCGGTCCCTTCCCGACAGCCATTCAGCGCGAGCTGGGGCTGGAGACGATGTCTGTGCTCGGTTTTGATTTTAACGCCGGTCGCCTGGATATCAGCGCGCATCCATTCTGCGGCGGCGTGCCGGAAGATGTGCGGATCACGACACGCTATGACGAAAACGAGTTACTCAGCGCCCTGTTTGGCGTGATTCACGAAACCGGACACGCCCGCTATGAGCAAAACCTGCCGCGTAACTGGCTGGGTCAACCGGTTGCCCTTGCCCGCTCCACCGCGATCCACGAATCCCAGAGCCTGTTTTTTGAAATGCAGGTAGGTCGCAGCAATGCGTTTTTAAGGCAGTTGCTACCTGCCGTGAAGCGCCATTTTGGCGATCAGCCCGCCTTTGAAGAACAAAACTTTATCGCCTGGAACCAGCGGGTAAAACCCGGTTTTATCCGCGTGGATGCAGATGAGGTCAGCTACCCGGCACACGTCATCCTGCGCTATGAAATTGAACGCGCCTTAATCAATGGCGACATTGAGGTGGAGGATATTCCGGCTTTGTGGGATGAAAAAATGCAGGCATGGCTGGGCTTGTCGACAAAAGGGAATTATCGCGACGGCTGCATGCAGGATATTCACTGGACCGATGGCGGGTTTGGCTACTTCCCTTCTTACACATTGGGCGCGATGTATGCCGCACAGTTGTTCAGCGCCGCGAATCGCGCGTTACCGGGGCTCAGTCAGCAGATTGCCGATGGCGATTTCAGTGCGCTGTTTGACTGGCTGCGCCAGAATATCTGGCAGCACGGCAGTCGCTTTACTACGGAGCAATTGATCACTCAGGCGACAGGAGAAGCCCTGAGCAGCCGCCATTTCCGCGCCCATCTTGAATCTCGCTATTTGTAAATAACCTTGCCGGGCCGCTGTGCCCGGCTTTGTACATATCGTTACACGCCGAAACCAATGACTCACGGAAGCCCTTTCATTCCAGCGATATAGTCATTTCAACGGCCCCGCAGTGGGGTTGAATGAAAAACCAAATCGAGGGTATGAGAATGAAAAAAGTATTAGCTCTGGTTGTTGCCGCTGCTATGGGTCTGTCTTCTGCTGCGTTTGCCGCTGACACAACAACAGCACCGGCTGCCGCACCTGCTGCAAAAGCGGCTCCGGCAAAAATTACCCACCATAAAAAACATCACAAAGCGACTACCCAGAAAGCGCCTGAACAAAAAGCGCAGGCCGCTAAAAAACACCCGAAAAAAGCCCAGGCCACCACTGAGCAAAAAGCGCCAGAGCAAAAGGCACAAGCCGCGAAAAAGCACACCAAAAAACACAGCCAAAAGCTGGCCGCTAAACCTGCAGCTCAACCCGCCGCTTAAGTCCTGAAACGGTAAACTGGCGCGCCCCCTCGCGCCATTCTTCAACGGCGCTGAACGCCTTTCCGGTTTAGCGCCGTCTTTTCGGAGGTAACAGGGTGCGCCGTTATCGTTTTGAGTTCATTCTTATCACGCTTATTTTATGTGCCCTCATAACAGCCCGCTTTTATCTTTCCTGATCGTAGTACTCTGATTTTACTCTCACTTTCCCACCGTTGCGTCTATAGTTATGGCTGAGGGTTCTCTTTTAATAATCATAATTACCCACACAGAGTGTGATATGCGTAAAACCGTTGCTGTATTACTGGGTTCGTTGTGCTTTTCATCGGGTATTGCGCATGCGGATAAGCCTGAGGCGGATACCGGAACCAGTGAAGTCAAAACGTTATTTTTTGGTCAGGACGATCGCGCGCCGGTGAGCAATCCTACGCAATCGCCGTGGGATGCTATCGGGCAACTGGAAACCGCCAGCGGAAACCTGTGCACCGCGACGTTGATCTCCCCGCATCTGGCGCTTACCGCCGGACACTGCCTGTTAACGCCCCCTAAAGGGAAACCGGATAAAGCCATGGTGCTGCGCTTTATCTCGCAAAAAGGGCTCTGGCGTTACGAAATACATGGTATTGAGGGTCGGGTTGATGCGGGTCTGGGAAAGCGTCTCAAACCCGATGGTGACGGCTGGATTGTGCCGCCGGCTGCCGCACCGTGGGATTTTGGTCTCATTGTTTTGCGCTATCCCCCTTCCGGCATCACGCCGTTACCGCTTTTTGAGGGTGATAAAGCCGCGCTGACTGCTGCGCTCAAGGATGCGGGGCGTAAAGTGACGCAGTCAGGATACCCGGAAGATCATCTGGATACGCTCTATTCTCATCAGGATTGTATCGTCACCGGCTGGGCGCAAAATTCTGTTTTATCACATCAGTGTGACACCCTGCCGGGCGACAGCGGCTCACCGCTTATGTTGAAAACCGAGGCGGGCTGGCAGTTGATTGGCGTACAGAGTTCCGCGCCAGCGGCAAAGGATCGCTGGCGGGCAGATAATCGGGCAATTTCAGTCACCGGTTTTCGGGACAAACTGGCGACGCTGGCGGAGCAGCAATAGGATTTCACGCTGCCCGCCACCGCGGGCAGCAGGACGTCACGCGAGCTTAATCATCACCATGCCTGCGAGCAGCAGGATGACGCCGATCCAGCCTTTGTGATTTAAACGCTGACCAAACAGTATCCAGCCAGCGGCCAGCGTCGCGGCGATACCAAATCCACCCCACAGCGCATACGCCACGGACAGATCAATGCCTTTTACCGCCTGAGAAAGCGCACTAAACGCGGCGAGAACCGCAACCAGCGAGAGAATGCCGTACAGTTTGCGGCGAAAACCGTCAGAGAATTTTAAAAAGACGTTAGCCACGATTTCCAGCACGATCGCCATCCCAAGCCAGGCGGCGTGAACCCATTCAAACTGTTGCATGGGACACCTCTTTCGCTGACTTACGTGGTTTGCGGGTACCGGATTTAATCAACACAATCCCCAGAACCAGCGTCACCAACCCGGCAATTTTCATCACCGACAAGGGTTCGTCAAATAACAGCACGCTAAACAGCGTAATAAATAAAATACCGATACCTTCCCACAGGGCATACGCCACACCAAGGGCAATTTTTTTTACGGCAAAAGAGAGAAAAATATAGGAGGCCGCGATCATCACCAGCATTAAAATAAATCCGCTGTGACCCTCGCTCACGCTTGCCCATTTCATCGACAATGTGCCGGTAATTTCAGCGGCAATCGCCAGACCTAATAAAATCCAGTAAAACATGATACTTCTCCTGCTTGAGAATATAATCCTTTGGGCTTGCCGGATGCAGCAAACCAGAAAATAAAATCAGTTAGCTAAACGCGCAGCGTTAGCTCGACAGAAGAAGGGACTACAGCGCGTTACGCCAGTGCTGCTCACCTGCCAGCAGGAAAGAGGAGGAAGTGCGAAGAAGAGTTTGGGTAGAAAAAAACGTCCTGAACATATTGTCCATAATATTACAATTATCCGCAGTGTTGCTTCTCGTCATCGCGGATGATAATTGTCCTCGGTAGTTGAACACGCCTGATTTGTACCATAGGCCAGGAATTAACTCAAAACCTTTTCACTTCTTTACCCGAATCGGTTGATTTTTTTCGGGACGACTCGACAGCAATCACATTATTATACGCGGCAAGCAAAAAAATACAGGACGCTCCATGGCAAAACCAATCATCACGCTAAACGGTCTCAAGATCGTCATTATGCTGGGAATGCTGGTGATCATTCTTACCGGTATCCGTTTTGCGGCGGATATTATTGTTCCCTTTATTCTGGCCCTGTTTATTGCCGTTGTCCTTAACCCTCTGGTACAGCGGATGGTGAAACTGCGCGTTCCCCGCGTGCTGGCGATCTCTTTACTGGTGATCATTATCGTTATGGCGATGGTCCTTCTGCTGGCCTACCTCGGAACGTCTCTTAACGAACTGGCGCGCACGCTGCCCCAATATCGTTCCTCACTGGTCATCCCCCTGAAAAATCTCGAGCCCTGGCTCGTTCGACTGGGGATCGGTGTTTCTGTGGATGAGATGGTGAAGTACATCGATCCCAATGCGGCCATGACGCTTATCACCAATTTGTTGACGCAGTTAACTAATGCCATGTCGTCAATATTTTTGCTACTGCTGACGGTGGTATTTATGTTGCTGGAAGTGCCGCAACTGCCCACTAAATTTCAGCAAATCATGATCCGTCCAGTTGAAGGGATGGCGGCCATTCAACGCGCCATTGATAGCGTATCGCATTATCTGGTGCTGAAAACGGCAATCAGTCTGGTCACCGGGCTGATCGTCTGGGGCATGCTGTCCGCGCTGGATGTCCGTTTCGCCTTTATCTGGGGATTGCTGGCCTTTGCGCTGAACTATATCCCGAATATCGGTTCGGTGCTGGCTGCGATCCCCCCTATCATCCAGGTGCTGGCGTTTGGCGGCCTGTACGATGCGCTGGTGGTGCTGGCGGGTTATCTCATCATCAACCTGGTGTTTGGTAATATCCTTGAGCCTCGCATCATGGGACGTGGTCTGGGGCTGTCTACACTGGTGGTGTTTTTGTCGTTGATCTTCTGGGGTTGGCTGTTAGGTCCGGTGGGTATGCTGTTGTCAGTACCGCTGACCATTATCGTCAAGATTGCACTGGAACAATCTGTTGGCGGGCAAAGTATCGCCATCCTGCTAGGCGACGCAAACAAAGAGTGATGAAAATAGAAACGGCCTGCGCAGAGGCCGTTTCACTTATACGCCGATTACAGCGATTTCAGAATCGCATCCACGCTGGCTTTGGCATCGCCAAACAGCATATGGGTGTTCTCTTTAAAGAACAGCGGGTTCTGCACGCCGGCGTAACCGGTATTCATTGAGCGTTTGAAAACGATAACGTTCTGCGCTTTCCAGACTTCCAGCACGGGCATACCGGCAATCGGGCTGTTTGGATCATCCTGCGCCGCCGGGTTGACGGTATCGTTCGCACCAATGACCAGCACGGTGTCAGTATCGGCGAAATCATCGTTGATTTCGTCCATTTCCAGCACGATGTCATAAGGCACTTTCGCTTCCGCCAGCAGTACGTTCATGTGGCCTGGCAAACGTCCCGCCACCGGGTGGATGCCAAAACGGACCTTGATGCCGCGCGCACGCAGTTTCTCGGTAATTTCCGCCACCGGATATTGCGCCTGCGCGACCGCCATGCCGTAGCCCGGAGTGATGATCACCGTTTGTGAGTTTTTCAGCATCTCTGCGGTCTCTTCCGCACTGATCTCACGATGTTCACCCACTTCTTCATCGCCACTGGAGGCCGTACCATCTGTACCAAATCCTCCTGCAATCACGCTGATGAATGAGCGGTTCATCGCCTTACACATGATGTAAGACAGAATCGCCCCCGAAGAACCCACCAGCGCACCGGTCACGATCAGCAGGTCGTTGCTCAGCATAAAGCCCGCCGCCGCTGCCGCCCAACCGGAGTAGGAGTTCAGCATAGAGACTACGACCGGCATATCCGCACCGCCGATGGAGGCAACCAGATGCCAGCCAAATGCCAGCGCGATAATGGTCATCACCAACAGCGCCAGAACCTGCAGCCCCACGCTTTCGGTACGGACAAAGACCACCAGCAGCAGGAAAGAGACCACCAGCGCTGCGAGGTTCATTTTGTGACGATTCGGCAGCATCAGCGGTTTAGAAGAGATCTTGCCGCGCAGTTTGCCAAACGCCACCACCGAACCGGTGAAGGTCACCGCACCGATGAAGATGCCCAGGAACACTTCGGTCAGGTGAATATTGACCAGAATCGGCTCAAGGCCCGCTTCGTGATACAGATAGCTGTTAAAGCCGACCAGCACCGCCGCCAGACCAACAAAGCTGTGCAGAATCGCCACCAGTTCCGGCATTTCGGTCATTTCGACTTTCTTCGCCAGACGAATACCAATCGCGCCGCCAATGATCATCGCCACCAGAATCCAGGCAACGTTGCCTGTATCCGGGCCAAAAATCGTGGCAATCAGCGCAATCGCCATCCCGGCAATACCGAAGTTGTTACCCTGCTGAGACGTTTCATGTTTTGAAAGTCCCGCCAGGCTGAAAATAAACAGGATCGCGGCAACAATGTATGCAGCTGTAACTAATCCTCCAGACATGTGTTACCCCTTAGTTTTTCCGGAACATTTTCAGCATGCGCTGAGTCACGGTGAAGCCACCGAAAATATTGATGCTGGCAATCAGTACCGCGATAAAGCTCAGGAAGCTAACCCAGCCGCCCTGGCCAATCTGCAATAACGCGCCAACCACGATGATCCCTGAAATGGCGTTGGTCACGGACATCAGCGGCGTATGTAGAGCATGAGAAACGTTCCAGACCACGTAGTAGCCCACCACGCAGGACAGGGCAAACACCGTAAAGTGACCGAGGAACTCTTTTGGCGCGACGTCTGCCAGCCAGCCGAACAGAATGATCACCAGCGCCATCAGCGCGTATTTACGCCACGGCGATGCCGGTTTCTCCGGCTCTTTTGCGACCGGCGCGGCTTTCGCGGCGGCCTGTGGCTGCGCAGACACCTGGATCGGCGGCGCAGGCCAGGTAATTTCACCGTCACGCACCACCGTTACGCCACGCACGACCACGTCATCGAAATCAACGGTGATATTACCGTCTTTCTCTTTGCACAGTAGTTTGAGCAGATTAACGAGGTTGGTGCCGTAGAGTTGCGAAGACTGTGTCGGCAGACGCCCAGGCAAGTCGGTATAGCCGATCACCTTAACACCGTTAGCCGTGGTTGTGACCTGATTGGCAACCGTGTATTCACAGTTACCACCGTTTTGGGCGGCCAGATCGACAATGACACTGCCCGCTTTCATCGAATCAACCATTTCACGGGTGATCAGCTTCGGTGCCGGTTTGCCCGGGATCAACGCGGTAGTGACAATAATGTCGACCTCTTTTGCCTGTGCGGCAAACAGCGCCATTTCCGCTTTGATAAACGCTTCGGACATCACTTTGGCGTAACCGTCACCGCTGCCCGCTTCCTCTTTGAAATCCAGTTCAAGGAATTCAGCGCCCATACTCTGGACCTGCTCTTTGACTTCCGGGCGGGTATCAAAGGCACGCACAATTGCGCCCAGGCTGTTCGCCGCACCAATGGCGGCAAGACCCGCAACCCCTGCCCCAATCACCATAACCTTGGCAGGCGGCACTTTACCCGCCGCGGTGATTTGCCCGGTAAAGAAGCGACCAAACTCGTGCGCTGCTTCCACGATCGCCCGATAACCGGCAATATTCGCCATTGAGCTTAAGGCATCCAGCGACTGCGCACGTGAAATACGCGGAACGGAATCCATCGCCATCACCGTGACATTACGCTCGGCGAGCTTTTGCATTAACTCTGGATTCTGCGCAGGCCAGATGAAACTAATCAGCGTGGTGCCCGGATTGAGTAACGGAATTTCCTCATCTTCAGGTGCGTTGACCTTCAGAATGATCTCTGATTGCCAGACTGCGCTGCTATCGACAATTTCCGCGCCCGCTTCTACAAAAGCCTTATCGTCAAAACTCGCCAGTCCACCCGCGCCGCTCTCTACCGCGACGGTGAAACCCAGCTTTAGCAGTTGCTCAACCGTTTTCGGCGTTGCTGCTACACGGGTTTCATTGGTAAACCGTTCTTTTGGTATGCCAATTCGCATAATGTTCCCTTCCATCGGTATTTTTGATGATGGTTTGCCAGTTAACGTGAAATTACACAGGCAATTCCACGCAGGAGGTATAGGTTACCCCGGTAAAATAAAACAGTAACAAACTCCATATAACGTACTGAAAATAGCGCCTGTGATCTAGCGCCAAAAAACAGTATTTGTCGGTTTATCAGCAAAACAGGAACGATTCAGCCCTCTGGCCGGGATAATGACCTCCAATTCCCTACGAAAGGCCCATAAATCGCTCAGAGAACGCAGCAAAACATGATTAAGCGCCACCGCAGATCAACTAATTAACATTAAATTAACTTATAAAATTCAGTCTGTTCATCAGTTTTTACTGTGAAATGACCATTTTTTCGACATATCATAATTTGTTATCGACCTTGTGACCTCATCTGCTGTGTCGATTGAAAAATCACGCAGACAGTCACCGGGTTTAAATGCAATAATCAGCCACGTTTCTAGTCAATAACAATACCAGTACCTGGTTTGCGCAAGGCGAAGGATTATTTTTATGAAGCTTAAGAACACTCTCCTGGCGTCCGCACTTCTTTCTGCGACGGCTTTTTCCGTAAACGCAGCAACAGAATTGACGCCGGAGCAAGCGGCAGCACTGAAACCTTACGACCGTGTCACGGTCACAGGCCGTTTTAATGCGATTGGCGATGCGGTGAAGGCCGTTAACCGCCGCGCAGATAAAGAAGGCGCCGCCTCATTTTATGTCGTTGATACATCTGATTTTGGTAACAGCGGTAACTGGCGTGTTGTTGCAGACTTCTACAAAGCCGACGCCGAGAAAGCGGAAGTCAGCAAAAACCGCGTAATCAATGGCGTGGTGGAATTGCCGAAATCAGAAGCGGTGATGCTGGAACCGTTTGATACCGTTACGGTACAGGGTTTCTACCGTAGCCAGCCGGAAGTCAATGACGCCATCACCAAAGCTGCACGTGAAAAAGGCGCGTACTCCTTCTATATCGTGCGTCAGATTGATGCAAACCAGGGTGGCAACCAGCGTATAACCGCCTTTATCTACAAAGAAGATGCGAAGAAACGCGTAGTGCAGAGCCCTGATGCGATCCCGGCAGATTCTGATGCTGGTCGCGCCGCGTTAGCCGCCGGCGGTGAAGCCGCGAAGAACGTCGAAATTCCAGGCGTCGCCACCACCGCGTCTCCGAGTTCTGAAGTGGGCCGTTTCTTCGAAACACAATCCACTAAAGGCGGACGTTACACTGTCACCCTTCCGGATGGCACCAAGGTCGAAGAACTCAATAAAGCCACCGCAGCGATGATGGTACCGTTCGACAGTATCAAGTTCACTGGCAATTACAGCAGCATGACCGATGTCTCTTATCAGGTCGCTAAGCGTGCCGCGAAGCAAGGGGCTAAGTATTATCACATCACCCGCCAGTGGCAGGAACGTGGTAATAACATGACCATCAGCGCCGATCTGTATAAGTAACGCGCTCCGGTTGTAAAAATAAGGCGGCTTTATGCCGCCTTCTGACTGCTGACAAAGAAGGATAAAACGTGGTTTTTCCTTCTTTGTGGTTATCAGCCGAAAATCAATAAATTGATTTTCCTTGTTTTTAATGAGGTGATCTCTGCTTATCCTGTGTTGGAATGCGGTTTGTCATCACTCTCAAGGCGGCTTTATGCCGCCTTTCGCTTTATTAGTCACAAATATCCCGCTTGCCATTGCATGCAGTCTCTTCTCTCCGTAAAATCCCGCGCCTTAGTGGCTTTCACCATTTTTATGCGCTTTGCCACAATAATTATTCTCCATCGATCGTTTGTACCACGGGATAACCATGGAAAAAAAACTGGGACTGAGCGCGCTCACCGCGCTGGTTTTAAGCTCAATGCTTGGCGCAGGTGTTTTCAGTCTGCCGCAGAATATGGCCGCTGTCGCCAGCCCGTCGGCATTACTTATCGGCTGGGCGATTACCGGGGCCGGGATATTGCTGCTGGCGTTTGCCATGTTGATTCTGACCCGTATTCGCCCCGAACTTGACGGTGGTATCTTCACCTATGCCCGCGAAGGCTTCGGTGAGCTGATCGGTTTTTGTTCTGCCTGGGGTTATTGGTTATGCGCAGTAATTGCCAACGTCTCCTACCTCGTCATCGTTTTCTCTGCCCTCAGCTTCTTTACCGATACGCCGTCGTTGCGTCTGTTTGGCGACGGCAATACCTGGCAGGCCATCGTGGGCGCCTCGGTGCTGCTGTGGGTGGTGCACTTTCTGGTGCTACGCGGTGTGCAGACGGCAGCCAGCATCAATCTGGTGGCGACGCTGGCTAAATTGCTGCCGCTCGGTCTGTTTATCCTGCTGGCCTTTATGGCGTTTAAGCTTGAAGTCTTTAGCCTCGACTTTACCGGTCTCGCGCTGGGCGTCCCGGTCTGGGAACAGGTTAAGAACACAATGCTCATCACGCTGTGGGTTTTCATCGGTGTGGAAGGTGCGGTGGTGGTTTCAGCGCGGGCACGCAACAAGCATGATGTGGGTCGCGCTACGCTGCTGGCGGTGCTCTCCGCGCTTGCCGTTTATCTGCTGGTCACCCTGCTCTCGCTTGGCGTGGTTGCCCGTCCAGAACTGGCAGAAATCCGTAACCCGTCAATGGCGGGCCTGATGGTCAAAATGATGGGACCGTGGGGTGAGATTATCATTGCCGCGGGGCTGATTGTCTCCGTTTGTGGTGCCTATCTGAGCTGGACGATTATGGCGGCGGAAGTCCCGTTCCTTGCCTCAACGCATAAGGCCTTCCCACGCATTTTTGCCCGTCAGAATGTGCAAGGCGCGCCATCGGCTTCGCTGTGGCTCACCAACCTCTGCGTTCAGGTCTGTCTGGTGCTGATCTGGCTAACCGGTTCGGATTACAACACACTGCTGACCATCGCCTCAGAGATGATTCTGGTCCCCTATTTCCTCGTCGGCGCCTTCCTGCTGAAAATCGCCACCCGTCCGCTTCATCAGGCGGTAGGTGTCGGTGCGTGCATTTATGGCTTATGGTTATTGTACGCCTCTGGCCCGATGCACCTGCTGCTCTCCGTGGTGCTTTATGCGCCGGGTCTGCTGGTGTTCCTGTATGCACGCAAAACGCATACGCATGATAACGTGTTGAACCGACAGGAAATGGTTCTGATTGGTCTGTTGCTGGTTGCCGCCGTACCGGCGACCTGGCTGCTGGTGGGGTAAACGCACCCCATCGTTTGACGCTAATAGCCTGATTTGCAGGCGCATGAGGAGTTTTTCGATGGGAACCCAACACCCTCTGCCCATTTTAGTGACCGGTGGTGGCCGCCGTATCGGCCTCGCCATTGCCTGGCACTTTCTCAACCAGAAACAGCCGGTGATCGTCAGCTACCGTACGCATTACCCGGCGATTGACGGGCTGACTAAAGCGGGCGCCCTGTGTATTCAGGCCGACTTCTCCACCGATGAAGGCATTCTGGCTTTCGCCGATAGCGTGAAAGCGCAAGCTCGCGGTCTGCGCGCCATAATACACAATGCCAGCGCATGGATGGCAGAGAAGCCCGGAACGCCGCTCTCTGATGTACTGGCCTGCATGATGCAAATCCACGTCAATGCCCCTTATCTGCTCAATCATGCACTCGAAGGCATGCTGCGTGGGCACGGACACGCCGCCGGTGACATTATTCATTTTACCGATTACGTTGTGGAAAAAGGCAGCGACAAGCATATTGCCTATGCAGCCAGCAAAGCGGCACTGGATAACATGACCCGCTCATTTGCCCGCAAGCTCGCGCCAGAGGTGAAGGTAAATGCCATTGCCCCCTCGCTGATCCTGTTTAACGAAGGCGATGACGCCGAATACCGTCAGCAGGCACTGAACAAATCGCTGATGAAAACGGCACCGGGCGAAAAAGAGGTGATCGATTTAATCGATTATTTGCTGACCAGTTGCTTTGTGACCGGTCGCAGTTTCGCCGTGGACGGCGGCCGTCATCTGCGTTAGTGCAGTTTGACCCAGCAAAAAATGAGCAGCCAGGCGCTCAGGCACCAGCAGATCACCGCCCCGCCCAGCGCCACCGGTAACTTCAGAAAACCAGTGAAATACCACAGTGAAACGAGATAGACAAAATAGGGAATAATTGACCACATGCTGAACACGATAGTCGTTCTCAGGGCCTCAATGCCCCGCTCGCTGGCCACGATATAATGGGCGATCAGCGCGAATGTCGGGAACAGCGGGATTAATCCTGCGATGTAGTAATTCTTCGTTTTTGCGAGCAACCCAATCAACACCACCACCAGCGCACCCAGCGCGGCTTTAATCACGAGTCCCATTACCCTGCCTTTACACATCAATAACATCGGCAACCAGCATAGCGGAAGCATCGACGTTTAGGAAAGATTAATGGAAGGCAACGTCCCGGCGGTGTATGTTGACGTTTTCTGTTCGGCAATCAAGACGATGAACACGATTGTATTTGTTGAAGACGATCCTGAGGTCGGCGCGCTTATTGCGGCCTATCTGGCAAAACATGATTTTGACGTGGTCGTCGAACCGCGTGGCGATCTGGCGGAGGCGCGGATCCTGCAGATTCAGCCGGACCTGGTGCTGCTGGATATTATGCTCCCCGGCAAAGACGGCATGACCCTCTGTCGAGACCTGCAAGGACAATGGCAGGGACCGATCGTCCTGCTCACCTCGCTGGACAGTGACATGAACCACATTCTGGCGCTGGAAATGGGCGCCTGCGACTATATTCTGAAAACCACACCGCCGGCGGTTCTGTTGGCCCGCCTGCGACTCCACCTGCGCCAGAGCGATCAGTCTGGTCAAAGCAAAGGGTTTCAGCCTGCCAGCGTCACGCCGCATAAAACGCTGCGCTTTGGTTCCCTGACTATCGATCCCATCAACCGTGTCGTCTTGCTCGGCGGTGAGCAGATCATCCTGTCTACCGCCGACTTTGAACTGTTATGGGAACTCGCCACCCACGCCGGTCAGATTATGGACCGCGATGCGCTGCTGAAAAATCTGCGCGGCGTGAGCTACGATGGCATGGACCGCAGCGTGGACGTCGCCATCTCACGTCTGCGTAAGAAACTGCTTGATAATGCGGCAGAGCCTTACCGGATTAAAACCGTGCGAAACAAGGGCTATCTGTTTGCCCCGCATGCCTGGGATGATGAACCGTCACTTCACCGGGGATATGAATGAAAAAACTGTTCGTGCAGTTTTATCTCCTGCTGTTTGTCTGCTTTCTGGTGATGACCCTGCTGGTCGGCCTGGTATATAAGTTCACCGCGGAGCGGGCTGGCAGGCAATCGCTTGATGATTTGATGAAAAGCTCGCTCTATCTGATGCGCAGCGAATTGCGCGAGATCCCGCCGCGAGACTGGGGTAAAACGCTCAAAGAGATGGACCTTAATCTCTCTTTTGACCTGCGCGTTGAGCCGCTGACGAAATTCACGCTGGATGCCCAAAGTATGCAGCGCCTGCGTGAAGGCGACATCATTGCGCTCGACGATCAGTACACCTTCATCCAGCGTATTCCACGCAGCCATTATGTGCTGGCCGTAGGTCCCGTGCCGTATCTCTATTTTCTCCATCAAATGCGCCTGCTGGATATCGCGCTGATGGCGTTTATCGCCATCTCCCTGGCCTTTCCGGTGTTTATCTGGATGCGTCCCCACTGGCAGGAAATGCTGCGCCTGGAGGCCGCCGCACAGCGGTTTGGTAAAGGTCATCTCAGCGAACGTCTGCATTTTGATAGCGGCTCAAGCTTTGAACGTCTGGGTATTGCGTTTAATCAGATGGCGGACAATATCAATGCGCTGATCGTCAGTAAAAAACAGCTGATTGACGGGATTGCCCATGAACTTCGGACCCCGCTGGTGCGCCTTCGCTATCGACTCGAGATGAGCGAGAATCTGAGTGAACAGGAGTCTCTGGCGCTCAATCGCGATATCGGGCAACTCGAAGCGTTAATTGAAGAACTGTTAACTTACGCTCGCCTCGACAGGCCGCAGAATGAACTGCATCTCAGTAAGCCTGATCTTCCCCTCTGGCTCACAGCGCATATTGACGATGTGCAAAGCGTGAACCCTGAACGGACGCTTCAGATTTCACACCTCGACAGCGGCGATTACGGCGCGCTGGATAGGCGACTCATGGAGCGCGTGCTGGATAATTTGTTAAACAATGCACTGCGCTACTGTCAGTCCACTGTGCAGATAAGCCTGCAGCTCAGCGATCGTTTCGCCACGCTGACCGTCGAAGATGACGGGCCGGGCATCGCCCCGGAAGCCAGGGAGACTGTTTTTGAGCCTTTCGTTCGTCTGGACCCGAGTCGGGATCGCGCCACCGGCGGATGCGGTTTGGGTCTGGCGATTGTCTATTCCATCGGCCAGGCGATGGGTGGCACAGTGAGTTGCGGGGAAAGCGAACTGGGCGGTGCCCGCTTCAGCTTTTGTTGGCCGATCTGGCACACACTTGCGGAATTTCCCGCTGGCTGACGCCATTGGCACCGTAGCCGCAGATGCAAAATGGTGCTATATATAAAGTATGTTGTAACTACTGAGGTGCGCAATGGCCCGTTACGATCTTGTCGACAGACTGAATACCACGTTTCGCCAGATGGAGCAGACGCTGGCTGAACTGACGCAAACGCTCGCTGAACATCATCTGATGATTGGCCGCGTCTTTTCATTGCCGGAAGTGACCAAAGAGGCCGAGCATGCTCCGCTGGATACCATTGCGGTGAAGCAACATCTGGGACAGGAGGCCGAAGCGCTGGCGCTGGCGCACTATCGCCACCTGTTTATTCAGCAGCAGTCCGAAAATCGCAGCAGTAAAGCAGCGGTACGTCTTCCTGGCGTGTTGTGTTATCAGGTTGACAGTACCAGCCAGGCCGCGCTGGAAAATCAGGTACAGCGCATCAATCAGTTGAAAACCACCTTTGAGCATATTGTCACCGTGGAATCCGGTTTGCCGTCTGCTGCGCGCTTTGAATGGGTCCATCGCCATCTGCCTGGGCTGATTACGCTCAATGCCTACCGGACGCTGACGGTGATAAACGATCCGGCAACCCTGCGTTTTGGCTGGGCAAACAAACATATCATCAAGAATCTGAGACGCGATGAGGTGCTGGCGCAACTGGAAAAGAGTCTGAACACGCCGCGCAGCGTACATCCCTGGACTCGTGAGGAGTGGCAGGCAAAACTGGAGCGTGAATATCAGGACATCGCCGCCCTGCCACAGCAGGCAAAACTCAAAATTAAGCGTCCGGTAAAGGTCCAGCCCATCGCCCGGGTCTGGTACAAAGGTGAGCAAAAGCAGGTACAACATGCCTGCCCGACGCCGCTTATCGCGCTAATTAATACGGAAAACGGCGCAGGCATGCCGGATATTGGCGAGCTACTGAACTACGATGCCGAAAACGTACAGCATCGCTTTAAACCGCAGGCGCAGCCGCTGCGTCTGATGATTCCACGGCTGCACCTGTATGTAGCAGATTAAAGGCCGGGTTTCATGCTGCCGACCATTTGCTCTGGTCGCACCCAACTGTCGAACTCCGCGTCGGTGAGATAGCCCAGCGCCAGCGCCGCCGCTTTCAGCGTCAGCCCCTCCTTATGCGCTTTCTTGGCAATTTCCGCCGCTTTGTCGTAGCCGATATGGGTATTCAACGCGGTGACCAGCATCAGCGACTCATTGAGCAACTGATGAATACGCTCACGATTAGGTTCGATACCGACCGCACAATGTTCGTTAAAACTCTCCATACCATCGGCAAGCAGACGCACCGATTGCAGGAAATTATGGATCACCATCGGACGGAAGACGTTCAGCTCGAAATTGCCTGATGCGCCGCCGATATTGATCGCCACATCGTTCCCCATCACCTGACAGCATAGCATCGTCAACGCTTCACACTGGGTCGGGTTGACCTTGCCCGGCATGATTGAACTGCCCGGTTCATTTTCCGGAATGGCGATTTCGCCAATGCCGCAGCGCGGCCCCGACGCCAGCCAGCGCACGTCGTTGGCGATTTTCATGAGTGACGCCGCCAGCCCTTTCAGCGCGCCGTGGGCATGAACCAGCGCATCGCAGGTCGCCAGCGCTTCGAACTTGTTCGGCGCGGTGACAAAAGGTGCCCCGGTGATCGCCGCCAGTTCGTCGGCGACACGGCGGGCATATTCCGGATGCGTATTCAACCCGGTGCCGACGGCCGTCCCGCCCAGCGCC
The DNA here is from genome assembly GCF_047467925.1 of Citrobacter sp. ANG330. Lineage (NCBI taxonomy): Bacteria > Pseudomonadati > Pseudomonadota > Gammaproteobacteria > Enterobacterales > Enterobacteriaceae > Citrobacter > Citrobacter sp. ANG330. The sequence goes on from NZ_JASJUI010000002.1 coordinate 26,442, forward strand.
AGTTCCGCCACGTGCGGCAGGCTGTTTTCGATGTGCCGCAGGTTATGTTCTAACATCGCCACCCAGCCGGAAATCTCCTGCCCCAGCGTCAGCGGCGTGGCGTCCTGGAGGTGAGTACGGCCAATTTTGACGATATCGGCGAAGGCATGTGATTTTTCATTCAGCGTCTTTGTTAACACCTGCAACTGCGGAATAAGGTGGTTGCGCAGCGCCAGTAGCGCAGCGACATGCATCGCCGTTGGAAAGACATCGTTCGAACTCTGGCTCTTGTTGACGTCATCATTAGGATGGACTTTTCGCTCCATGCCACGGACGCCGCCAAGCAGTTCACTGGCCCGGTTCGCCAGCACTTCGTTCATGTTCATATTGCTTTGCGTACCTGACCCGGTTTGCCAGATAGCCAGAGGAAATTCCTCTGCGTGTTTATCTGCCAGCACCTCATCGGCAGCCTGCATAATAGCGGCGGCTTTGTCGGCGTCCAGCAGACCTAAATGGTCGTTAACCTTTGCCGCTGCACGCTTGGTGAGCGCCAGCGCGTGGATCAGCGAGACGGGCATTTTCTCGGTGGAAATACGAAAATGCTCAAGCGAACGCTGGGTTTGCGCGCCCCACAGCTTATCTGCCGGGACATCAATCGCGCCCATCGAATCTTTCTCGCGGCGTACCGTTACCATGACCTGCTCCTTAAAGAATGAATTGATTAGGTGATGTTCGACATTGCCCACTTGCTTGCGGTCTTATGAGTATTAACGATGACAGCACCACCGTTTGGTGGTTCGTGCGATAAAAAAACCGCCCCGAAGGGCGGCTGACGTTACTTAACGCAGCGTGCGCACTGCGACGTCTGAATCTGCTGGAAGAAATCGTTTCCTTTGTCGTCAACGAGAATAAAGGCCGGGAAATCTTCGACTTCGATTTTCCAGATAGCTTCCATTCCCAGTTCCGGATATTCCACACACTCCAGGCTCTTAATACTGCCCTGCGCCAGAACGGCGGCCGGGCCGCCAATGCTGCCAAGGTAGAATCCGCCATGTTTTTTACAGGCGTCGGTGACCTGCTGGCTGCGATTGCCTTTCGCCAGCATGATCATACTTCCGCCCTGCGACTGAAGCTGATCAACATACGAGTCCATACGCCCGGCGGTGGTCGGACCGAGCGAACCTGAGGCATAGCCCTCCGGTGTTTTCGCCGGGCCGGCGTAGTAAATCGGGTGGTCTTTCACATACTGCGGCAGCCCTTCGCCATTATCCATCCGCTCTTTTAATTTAGCGTGCGCGATATCACGACCGACAATGATTGTGCCGTTCAGAGAAAGACGGGTCGACACCGGATATTGCGAGAGCTGTTCCAGGATCTCTTTCATTGGGCGGTTCAGGTCAACGCGTACCGCTTCCCCCTCGCCCGCCCGGCGCAGTTCTTGCGGGATATACTTGCCCGGGTTGTGCTCGAGTTTCTCGATCCAGATGCCTTTGCGGTTGATCTTCGCTTTGATGTTTCGATCCGCCGAGCAGGAGACGCCCATCCCAACCGGACAGGACGCGCCGTGACGTGGCAGACGGATCACGCGAATATCGTGGGCAAAGTACTTGCCACCGAACTGGGCACCTAAACCGAGATTTTGCGCCTCCACCAGCAGTTCTTTTTCCAGTTCAACATCGCGGAAAGCCTGACCGTGCTCATTCCCTTCGGTTGGCAGTTCGTCATAGTATTTCGCCGATGCCAGTTTCACGGTTTTCAGGTTCGCTTCCGCTGACGTTCCGCCGATCACAAAGGCGATGTGGTAAGGCGGACACGCTGCAGTGCCCAGCGTACGCATCTTCTCAACCAGGTAGTTTTTCAGTTTCCCTGGGGTTAAGAGCGCTTTGGTTTCCTGATAAAGATAGGTCTTATTCGCAGAGCCGCCGCCCTTCGCGATGCAAAGGAATTTGTATTCATCGCCATCGACACTGTAGAGATCAATTTGTGCCGGCAGGTTGGTGCCCGTGTTCACCTCTTTATACATATCCAGTGCGGCGTTTTGCGAATAGCGCAGGTTATCTTCGACGTAGGTGTTGTACACCCCACGCGCCAGCGCCGCTTCGTCACCCCCGCCGGTCCAGACACGCTGGCCCTTTTTGCCGACGATAATCGCCGTGCCGGTGTCCTGACAGGTTGGCAAAATACCTTTCGCCGCGATGTCGGAGTTACGCAGGAACTGCAGTGCAACATACTTGTCGTTCTCGCTGGCTTGCGGGTCGTGCAGAATATCGGCCACCTGCTGTTGGTGCGCAGGACGCAGCATAAATGAGGCATCATGGAAGGCCTGACGCGCGAGCAGCGTCAATGCTTCCGGGTCGACTTTAAGGATCTCTTGTCCTTCAAATTCGGCGACGGAAACGTATTCACTGGTCAGCAGGGTGTATTCGGTATCATCCTTTTTAAGGGGAAAAGGATCCTGATAATGAAAGGGTTTGTTTGACATTGTTCTCTCACTTACTGCTCGGTCTGATTTTCTTAGGCTTCAGGGCAGATGTTCCATTGCCCTCGTTAAAAGCGAGTTACACTATCCTACACAATTTTTTAACAAAAACTGAGACAAGTACGACTTTTTGCACCCGGAGGTTACTTCCCGCAGGTTTCTTGCTTTAATAACCGAATTAAGTTCCACCAAATTCCATATTGAAACAGGGCATTGAACATGCAAAAACTCATCAACTCCGTGCAGAACTACGCCTGGGGAAGTAAAACGGCGCTAACGGAACTCTATGGTCTGGCGAATCCGCAACAGTTACCCATGGCCGAATTGTGGATGGGCGCGCACCCAAAAAGCAGTTCAAAAGTGGAAGACGCCAGCGGCCAGGTTGTCTCGTTGCGTGACGTGATTGACGGGAATCAATCCGCGCTGCTCGGCGATGCCGTGGCAAAGCGCTTCGGCGAATTGCCGTTCCTGTTTAAAGTGTTGTGCGCCGCACAACCGCTGTCCATTCAGGTGCACCCGAACAAGCGTAATTCTGAAATTGGCTTTGCTAAAGAAAACGCCGCCGGTATCCCGATGGATGCCGCAGAACGCAATTACAAAGATCCCAATCACAAGCCGGAACTGGTTTTTGCGCTGACGCCGTTCCTTGCCATGAACGCGTTTCGCGAGTTTTCTGAGATCGTTTCACTGTTGCAACCGGTAGCTGGCGCGCACACCGCCATCGCTCATTTCCTTGAGCAACCCAACGCTGAGCGTCTGAGCCAGCTGTTTGCAGGTCTGCTGAATATGCAGGGCGAGGAAAAATCCCGTGCGCTGGCAATTCTGAAAGCAGCGCTGGAAACCCAACAAGGCGAGCCGTGGCAGACTATCCGTCTTATCGCGGCGTTTTACCCGGACGACAGCGGCCTCTTCTCTCCTCTGCTGCTGAACGTCGTGAAGCTGAACCCGGGTGAAGCGATGTTCCTGTTCGCCGAAACGCCGCATGCATATCTGCAGGGCGTGGCGCTGGAAGTGATGGCGAACTCCGATAACGTGCTGCGTGCGGGGCTGACGCCGAAATACATCGACATCCCGGAACTGGTCGCCAACGTGAAGTTCGAAGCGAAACCGGCAAATCAGTTGTTGACCACACCGGTGAAAAACGGCGCGGAACTCGATTTTCCCATTCCGGTCGATGATTTCGCATTTTCCCTGCACGACCTGTCTGCACAAGAAACCACGATTGACCAGCAAAGCGCCGCGATACTCTTCTGTGTCGAGGGCGAAGCTATCCTGAGCAAAGGCGAGCAGCGTCTGGTGCTAAAACCGGGTGAATCAGCGTTCATTAGCGCCGAAGAGTCGCCGGTGAGCGTCAGCGGTGTCGGCCGTGTGGCGCGGGTTTACAACAAACTCTAGCAACTTACTGAATTTTTTAGTCACTCTTGCTAAGCTTGTAAACGGCTTATGACTTTGCCAGGCGGTTCTTACCGCCTGGCTTCATTTTATGGACAAACAATATGAAGAAATCGCTGGTAGCTGCAGGTGTGATTGTCGCACTCGGCGTCGTCTGGACGGGCGGTGCATGGTATACAGGTAAAAAGCTGGAAACCCATCTTGCTGAAATGGTAAGCCAGGCCAACGCGCAGATTAAACTCACCGCGCCGGAAGCAAACGTGGAACTGGCTTATCAGAACTATCAGCGCGGCATCTTCAGCAGCCAGTTGCAGCTGGTGCTTAAACCGGTTGCCGGAAAAGAGAATCCGTGGCTGAAAGCCGGTCAGAGTGTGGTGTTTGACGAATCGGTCGATCATGGTCCCTTCCCGTTTGCTCAGCTGAAAACCTTTAATCTCCTGCCGGCGATGGCCTCGGTGAAAACCACCCTGGTGAACAATGACGTCAGCAAACCGCTGTTTGAGATGGCGAAAGGTGAAACGCCGTTTGAGGTCAACTCGCGTATTAGCTACAGCGGAGATACCCGTTCTGCACTGTCGCTAAAACCGCTGAACTACCAAAATGGGGCAGAGAAAGTCGCGTTCAGCGGCGGCGAATTTATCTTCAATGCCGATAAAGAAGGCAAAGTGGTTTCCCTTTCCGGTGAAGCGAAGAGCGGTCTGGTCGATGCGGTGAATGAGTACGATCAGAAAGTTCAGGTCTCCTTTAACGACCTGAAAACGGAAGGCTCCAGCACGTTAGCCAGCTTTGGTGAGCGCGTCGGCGATCAGAAAGTCACGATTGGCAAAATGGCGATCACCGTCGAAGGTAAAGAGATGGCGTTACTGGAAGGCATGGAGATCAGCGGTAAAACCGATCTCGTAAATGACGGTAAAACCATCAACAGCCAACTCGATTACGTCCTGAACAGCCTGAAGGTTCAGAATCAGGATCTGGGAAGCGGCAAGCTGACGTTGAAGGTTGGTCAGATTGACGGTGCGGCCTGGCATCAGTTCAGCCAGCAGTATAACGCCCAGACCCAGGCGCTGTTGTCGCAGCCAGAAGTGGCGGACACCCCGGAATTGTATCAGCAAAAAGTGACCGAAGCTTTCTTCGGCTCCCTGCCGCTGCTCATGAAAGGCGAACCGGTCATTACCATTGCGCCGTTGAGCTGGAAAAACGCGAAGGGCGAAACAGCGCTGAATTTATCCCTGTTCCTGAAGGATCCGTCCACCGCGCAGGGCGAGCCGCAGACGCTGGCAGACGAAGTCGACCGTTCGGTGAAATCGCTCGACGGTAAGCTCTCCATTCCGGTGGACATGGCGGTTGAATTCATGACGCAGGTGGCGAAACTGGAAGGCTATCAACAGGATGAAGCCGCTAAGCTGGCCAACCAGCAGGTGAATGGTCTGGCGGCGATGGGACAGATGTTCCGTATCACTACGCTTGAGGACAACACCATTGGCACCAGCCTGCAGTACGCCAACGGTCAGGTGACCTTAAACGGTAAGAAAATGCCGCTGGACGAGTTTGTTGGTATGTTCGGCATGGTTCTGCCGCAGCAGTAATGCGCCCCCCCTCCATGAGGGGGGTTATTTTTGCACCACCAGTCGTGCTGATAAGGTTTGCGTGCGGGAGTGATTCTCTTCGTTCGCAACACGTTGCAGGATCCGCTCCGCCAGGCTGTACCCCATTTCCCGCGCCGGCATTGTTGCCCAGACTATCGGCAGATCGTCCAGTGCGCTTTCCGTCACGTCAGCAAAAGCGCCTAATGAGACCTGTTGTTCAAAGTAGCGATCAACCCCCACTTCACCACTCTGCCGTCCTGCACGCATCAGGCCAAACCACGCCCCCATCGCAATGGTTTCGTTGTAACACACCACGGCGCTGATGGTAGGATTTCGGCCGAGTAGCGCGCCTATTGCCTCGGCGGCCTGCTTCTGGCTGGAGGCGCATTCCATCACCCACTCACTGTGAAACGGTAAACCGAATTTCAACAACGTCGCGCAGTAGCCGCCGACACGTTCCGCACGGGTCAGGGAAGAGCTCTGTCCTCCCAGCCAGGCGATACGCTGATGACCGTGACGAATCAGATGCTCCGTCAACAGTTGCGCAGCCTGCATATTGTCCGGACGCACGGTATCCACGTCGTCCAGATAGCTGGCCCGCGAGGCAAAAACGACCGGAATGCCCTTTTCTTCCGCCATCACGCGCAGGTCGTCGCTACTGCCTGCCGCTCCGGCAATCACCACGCCGTCAACGCCCTGATTCAGCAACATGGAAAAGCGCTGCGCCAGTTGCTCACCATCCTGACCGCCGTGCAGCAAAAATACCATCCGGCCCTGTGCTTCCAGCGCTTCCGTTAACCCCGCCGTTAGTTCCGCATAGAACTGTGCCGAGAGATCGCGGACAATCAGCCCAATCACGCCGCTCTGTCCGCCCCGTAGCGCTGAGGCCTGACGATTACGCACAAAGCCCAGTTCTTCTATTGCCGCATTGACCCGTTCGCCGGTGGCGGTTGAAATGCGCCCCTTTCCGCTGAGCACCAGTGAAACCGTACTGACGGAGACGCCTGCCGCATGAGCGACATCGTGGATAGTAATTTTTTTGGCTATAGCCATAAAAACGCCAGACTCCCTGAGAATGTGACAGATAAAACGTTTTACCTATAACTTATATTTATACGCGCTATCATCCGTCGATAATGTGATTTCTGCCGCACTAAAATTGGGTAAAACGTTTTATCTTCTTGCTCAAATTTTCTCATTACCCATGGATTTGCACAAGGAGTCGTTAGATGACGGCGAAAACAACACCAAAAATTACGCTGTGGGAATTTTTCCAGCAGTTAGGGAAAACGTTCATGCTGCCCGTGGCGCTGCTTTCGTTTTGCGGGATTATGCTCGGGATCGGCAGTTCGTTAAGCAGTCACGATGTAGTAACCCTGCTCCCGGCGCTGGGAAATCCGGTGCTTCAGGCCATCTTTATCTGGATGAGTAAAGTCGGCTCCTTTGCTTTTAGCTTCCTGCCAGTGATGTTCTGTATCGCTATCCCGCTCGGGCTGGCGCGCGAAAACAAAGGCGTGGCAGCGTTCGCCGGTTTTGTGGGTTACGCGGTGATGAACCTGGCGGTCAACTTCTGGCTGACCGCAAAAGGTATCCTGCCCACCACCGATGCGGCGGTTCTGAAAGCCAATAACATCCAGAATATCCTCGGCATTCAGTCTATCGACACCGGGATCCTCGGTGCGGTAATCGCCGGCATCATCGTCTGGATGCTGCACGAGCGTTTCCATAACATCCGTCTGCCGGATGCGCTGGCCTTTTTCGGTGGCACCCGCTTTGTCCCGATCGTCTCCTCGGTGGTGATGGGTCTGGTCGGTCTGGTGATCCCTCTGGTGTGGCCGGTTTTCGCGATGGGTATCAGCGGCCTGGGTCATATGATCAACAGCGCGGGTGATTTTGGTCCGATGTTGTTTGGTACGGGCGAACGCCTGCTGCTGCCGTTTGGTTTGCACCATATTCTGGTCGCCCTGATTCGCTTTACCGATGCTGGCGGTACACAAGAAGTGTGTGGTCATACGGTAAGCGGTGCATTAACCATTTTCCAGGCGCAACTGAGTTGCCCGACCACTCAGGGCTTCTCAGAAAGCGCCACCCGCTTCCTGTCGCAGGGTAAAATGCCCGCGTTTCTGGGTGGTTTGCCCGGTGCGGCGTTAGCGATGTATCACTGCGCGCGCCCTGAAAATCGTCATAAAATCAAAGGACTGCTGATTTCTGGGCTGATCGCCTGCGTCGTTGGCGGGACCACGGAACCGCTGGAATTCCTGTTCCTGTTTGTCGCTCCGGTATTGTATGTCATTCACGCATTGCTGACTGGCCTCGGCTTTACCATCATGTCAGTTCTGGGCGTGACTATCGGCAACACCGACGGCAATATTATTGACTTCGTGGTGTTCGGTATCCTGCACGGCTTGTCGACGAAATGGTATCTCGTACCGGTTGTGGCGGCGGTGTGGTTCGTGGTGTATTACGCCATCTTCCGTTTCGCGATTACACGCTTTAATCTCAAAACGCCGGGTCGCGACAGTGAAGTCGCCAGTTCTATTGAAAAAGTCGTTGCCGGTACGCCGGGTAAATCAGGTTATAACGTGCCAGCCATTCTGGCCGCGTTGGGCGGTGCGGATAATATCGTCAGCCTTGATAACTGTATTACCCGCCTGCGTCTTTCTGTTAAGGATATGTCGCGGGTCGATGTGCAGGCGCTGAAAGACAACCGTGCGATTGGTGTCGTACAGTTGAATCAGCATAATCTTCAGGTAGTGATTGGCCCTCAGGTCCAGTCGGTTAAAGACGAAATGGCAGGCCTGATGAACACCGTTCAGGCATAAGGACGCGAGCATGTTTGATTTTTCAAAGGTCGTTGATCGTCACGGTACGTGGTGCACGCAATGGGATTACGTGGCCGATCGCTTCGGCACTGCCGACCTGCTGCCGTTTACCATCTCTGATATGGATTTCGCGACGGCTCCCTGCATCCTGGAGGCGCTGAATAAGCGCCTCGCTCATGGCGTGCTCGGATACAGTCGCTGGAAAAACGACGAATTTCTCGGCGCGGTCGCCCACTGGCTTGCACAACGTCACAATACGCGCATCGATACCGGATCGCTGGTGTATGGTCCTTCCGTGATCTATATGGTGTCACAGCTTATCCGTCAGTGGTCTGCTGCTGGTGATGGCGTGGTCCTCCATACTCCGGCCTATGACGCATTTTATAAAGCCATCGATGGCAATCAGCGCCGTGCTATCCCGGTGGCGCTGGAACAGCGAGATGGAGACTGGCATTGCGACATGGACAAACTGGAAGCGGCGCTGGCACGCCCGGAAAGCAAGATCCTGCTGCTGTGCAGCCCACATAACCCGACCGGCAAAGTCTGGACACGTGCAGAACTGGACACGATGGCAGCGCTTTGTGAGCGCCACGGCGTACGGGTTATTTCCGATGAAATCCATATGGATATGGTCTGGAGCGAACAGGCGCATATTCCCTGGAGCAACGTGGCACGTGGCAACTGGGCGTTGTTCACCTCCGCCTCCAAGAGCTTCAATATTCCGGCACTGACCGGCGCCTGGGGGCTGATCGAAGACGCAGACAGTCGCGATGCGTATCTCAATGCGTTAAAAGGCCGCGATGGCCTGTCCTCTCCCGCCGTACTGGCGCTGACCGCGCATATTGCCGCTTACGAACAGGGCGCGGCGTGGCTGGATGCGCTGCGGGAGTATCTCAGGGAGAATCTGCGCTACATTGCGGATACGTTGAACCACGCGTTTCCTGAACTCAACTGGCAGATACCGCAGGCAACCTATCTGGCCTGGATCGATCTGCGCGCATTGAACATTGACGATAAGGCATTGCAAAATGCGCTGATCCAACAGGAAAAAGTCGCCATTATGCCGGGCGATACCTACGGCGATGAAGGACGCGGTTTTGTACGTCTGAATGCCGGATGTCCCCGTTCAAAGCTGGAAAAAGGCGTGAATGGATTAATTAACGCGATCCGTTCAGTACGCTGACCGAACGTTGCGCAATGGAATTAATCATTGCGCAACATAGCTTTTCCCCTGCTTTTGTTTTTATAATAGCGCGCACTTTTACATACGAATAAAGAGTGCGACCATGATTGATACTTCCCTGCCGTTAACTGATATTCATCGCCACCTTGATGGTAACATCCGGGCACAAACCATTCTGGATCTAGGCCGCCAGTTCAATTTACCTCTCCCCGCACAAACCCTTGACGCGTTGATCCCGCATGTGCAGGTTACGGCAACGGAACCCGATCTCGTGAGCTTTCTGTCGAAACTGGACTGGGGCGTTAAAGTCTTAGCCTCTCTCGACGCCTGCCGCCGCGTGGCATTTGAAAATATTGAAGATGCTGCACGCAATGGTCTGCACTACGTTGAACTGCGTTTTTCGCCGGGTTATATGGCGATGACGCATCAACTGCCGGTCGCGGGCGTGGTGGAGGCCGTTATTGCCGGTGTGCGTGAAGGCTGCAAAACCTTTGGCGTGCAGGCGCAACTGATCGGCATCATGAGCCGGACCTTCGGCGAAGCCGCCTGCCTGCAGGAACTCGACGCCCTACTGGCGCACCGCGATCGGATCACCGCGCTCGACCTCGCCGGTGATGAACTGGGTTTCCCGGGCAGTCTGTTCCTGTCCCATTTCAACCGCGCGCGTGACGCGGGCTGGCATATTACGGTGCACGCCGGTGAAGCCGCCGGTCCGGAAAGTATCTGGCAGGCCATTCGCGAATTGGGTGCAGAGCGCATCGGTCACGGCGTGAAAGCAGTTGAGGATCCGGCGCTGATGGATTTCCTCGCGGAACAGCGTATCGGGATCGAATCCTGTCTGACGTCAAATATTCAGACCAGCACCGTGGCGTCGCTGTCCGCCCATCCGCTGAAAACATTCCTGGAACATGGCGTCATCGCCAGCCTGAACACAGACGACCCGGCCGTCCAGGGCGTGGATATTATTCATGAATATACGGTCGCGGCGCCGGCAGCAGGACTGAGCCGCGAGCAGATTCGCCAGGCGCAGATTAACGGGTTGGAAAGCGCCTTCCTGAGCGCGGCGGATAAACAAGCGCTGCGTGAAAAAGTCGCGGCCGCATAAAGAAAGGAGACCCGATGAACTTCATCGGGTTTTTCTGACATCAGGCAAGACATAATGTCGAACGATGTTTCGCCGACTCAATTCCCAGCTCAATCAGTTCCATAATCTGGATGGCCTGGCTCGCCGGCACCGGGTTTTCACCGTTACCGTTCAACGCATCACGGATCCCGGCATAATACGCCGGATAATTTCCCGGCACGGTCAGCCAGGTCTCTTCTACCCGCGTTTCGCCTTCAACACGTGTGACAATGCCATCACGCATATCATAGCCCCAGTCTTCCTGCGGCAAGCGTTCGCCATTTTTCAGGCGCTCTTCCTGCGGATCCAGACCGTACTTCACGTAGCTGCCGCGCGAACCATGTACGATGTAACGAGCAGATTCCGCCGCCGCCAGCATCGTTCCGTGCAAGATAACCCGGCGCTGCGGGTAGGAAAGCGTGGCATGGAAGTAGTCGGTTGACTGAGCGCCGGGTCGCAACTGGGCTAAATCCACCGTCATACTGACCGGCAGACCGAACAAATTGATCGCCTGATCAAGGAGATGCGGCGCTAAATCGTACCAGATACCGCTTCCCGGTCCCCCTTGCTCACGCCAGCGATCGCGTACCTGCGGACGAAAACGGTCGAAATGGGATTCAAAATAGGCGACCTCACCCAATACACCTTCTGCGAGCATCGCTTTCAGGGTCAAAAAGTCACTGTCCCAGCGACGATTGTGAAAAACAGAGAGCACCCGCCCCAGGCTGCGCGCCAGCGCATCCAGCTCACGCGCTTGTGACAGTGTCACGGTAAAAGGTTTATCCACAACGACATGTTTACCCGCTTCCAGCGCCGCTTTGGCCAACGGGAAGTGGGTATCGTTAGGCGTGGGAATAACAATCAGATCAATATTAGGGTCGTTAAACAGATGCTTCGGCTCAGAGACAACGGCCACGGAAGGCCAGTCCGCCTTCACTTTCGCTGCATCGCTACTGGATATTACCGCCAGTTCCAGTCCCGGCGTGCCGTCAATCAGGGGAGCATGGAAGGTTTTACTGGCGTATCCGTAGCCAATCAGTCCTACACGGATGTTGTCACTCATATCTATGCCTCTCGTTTCAGTCTGCAACTATTTCACACTATCCATGAACCACTCACAATAGTTTAATCACCCCGCAGCGAAAAAGGCCGTTAATTAACTTAAGTCAAATAAATGTCACTTTCGCGCATTTTGCCATTATAAAGTCACTGAAATCGTTCCCAAAACACTTGCCGGAAAAATTATTGCTGAGTAACATCTGCAACCTGTATTTAAGGATAAATCAACGCAAATGTCGTCAGTCATCGATCGTCTTATTGAATTAACAGGTTGGGTGGTTCTTGCGGTCTCCGTGGTCCTCCTGGGCGTCGCTAATCATATTGATAATTATCAGCCCCCTGAACCCACCGCCGCAGTACAGCAGAAATAACAAGCCAGGCGGCGTTTGTCGCCTGGCGAGTCTGTTTTCCCTGTTGAGTGTAAAAAAAAGCGGTAAAATTATCTGAAAAAGCCGATTGTGCGCCTTCCTGGGCCTGCGCATGTTGCCAGTCATGGCGAAGCACGTTACCCTTCGTTCTGATGTCGTCTGACACGTCAAACACCATTTTAGAAAATACTTATTTGCATTTACCTGTCGGTTTTCATCACCGAAGGTTTATTTTCGTTCACCACACGTAAGCTTTATTTTTATAATAGGGATCCCTGTTTATGACTGTTCAGGATTATTTATTAAAATTTCGCAAAATTAGCTCACTGGAAAGCCTGGAAAAACTGTTTGACCATCTGCATTACACCCTGACCGACGATCGTGACATTATCAATATGTATCGCGCAGCCGATCATCGCCGCGCAGAACTGGTCTCCGGCGGTCGCCTTTTTGATGTCGGCCAGGTACCGAAATCCGTCTGGCACTACGTGCAATAAGAAAGTAGCGCTTGCCGGTAAAAGCTTTATAATAATTGCCCCAAAAAGAACGGTACGTCTGGCAATTCCGGAGATTTTATGACCACAACACCGGCACAGCGCATTGGCGGTTGGTTACTGGGCCCACTGGCCTGGCTTTTAGTCGCCTTGTTGAGCGCAACGCTGGCCCTGTTTCTGTATGCCACTGCTCTCGCCTCGCCCAAAACGTTTGCGATGCTGGCCGAGCAAAGTACCGGCAATCTGCTGTTGTGGGGCGTCTCTTTTCTCACCGCGATCGCCATGTGGTATTACACCCTGTGGCTGACGATTGCGTTCTTCAAGCGCAGACGCAGTGTGCCCAAACACTATATTATCTGGCTACTCGTCTCGGTCTTGCTGGCGATCAAAGCGTTCGCCTTTTCGCCTGTACCCGATGCGTTAGCGGTGCGTCAGCTGATTTTCCCTTTGCTGGCTGCGGCGCTCCTGGTGCCCTATTTCAAACGCTCAAGGCGTGTGAAAAGCACCTTTGTGAACCCGTAATAACCCTACAGTTAACCTGTTGTCGCCTGCTGTAGATTGTCAGATAATAGGCGGCTTTTTTATTTCAGGCCGAAAAATGACTGATTACCTGCTGCTGTTTGTCGGAACTGTACTGGTCAATAACTTTGTACTGGTTAAGTTTCTGGGCCTTTGTCCCTTTATGGGCGTTTCCAAAAAACTGGAAACCGCAATGGGAATGGGGCTTGCGACCACATTTGTGATGACGCTGGCCTCAATCTGCGCCTGGTTGATTGACACCTGGATCCTGATTCCGCTCGATCTTATTTATCTGCGCACGCTGGCCTTTATTCTGGTTATCGCGGTCGTGGTGCAATTTACTGAAATGGTGGTGCGTAAAACCAGCCCGGCGCTCTATCGCCTGTTGGGGATCTTTTTACCGCTGATCACCACCAACTGTGCGGTTCTCGGCGTGGCGCTGCTGAATATCAATCTCGGTCATAATTTTTTACAGTCGGCGCTGTACGGTTTTTCCGCCGCTGTCGGCTTCTCGCTGGTGATGGTGCTGTTTGCGGCGATCCGCGAGCGTCTTGCCGTCGCGGATGTTCCTGCTCCTTTTCGTGGTAACGCCATTGCGCTGATTACCGCCGGGTTAATGTCTCTGGCCTTTATGGGCTTTAGTGGTTTGGTGAAGTTGTAATGAATGCTATCTGGATTGCCGTTGCCGCCGTGAGCCTGCTGGGCCTGGTGTTCGGCGCTATCCTGGGTTACGCCTCCCGCCGTTACGCGGTAGAGGATGATCCTGTTGTTGAAAAAATTGACGAAATTCTGCCGCAGAGCCAGTGTGCGCAATGCGGTTATCCTGGCTGTCGCCCCTATGCGGAGGCGATTGGTAGTCAGGGTGAAAAAATTAACCGCTGTGCGCCTGGTGGCGAAGCCGTCATGCTCAAAATTGCGGAATTGCTCAACGTGGACCCCCAGCCGATTGATGGCGGTGAGCAAGAACTTGCGCCGGTCCGCATGCTGGCGGTGATTGATGAAGCCAACTGTATCGGCTGCACTAAATGTATTCAGGCGTGTCCGGTGGACGCCATTATTGGCGCAACGCGCGCAATGCACACAGTAATGAGCGAGCTGTGCACGGGCTGCAATCTGTGTGTTGACCCCTGCCCGACTCACTGCATTGAACTGCGCCCGGTCGCCGAAACACCTGACAGCTGGAAGTGGGATTTGAACACGATCCCCGTGCGTAATATCCCCGTGGAACAACATGCTTAAGTTATTCTCTGCTTTCAGAAAAGATAAGATCTGGGATTTCAACGGTGGTATCCATCCGCCGGAAATGAAATCCCAGTCAAACGGTACGCCGTTGCGTCAGGTTCCCCTCGCGCAGCGCTTTGTGATTCCGCTCAAACAACATATCGGTGCCGAAGGTGAACTGTGCGTCGCCGCAGGGCAACACGTTTTGCGCGGACAGCCGTTAACCCGTGGCTGGGGAAGAATGCTCCCTGTTCATGCGCCGACTTCCGGGACGGTCGTCGCGATTGCCCCCCACTCAACGGCGCATCCTTCGGCATTGGCCGAGCTGAGCGTGATCATCGATGCCGACGGCGAAGACCGCTGGACGGAACGTGACGGCTGGCAGGATTACCGCGCCCGTACCCGTGAAGAACTCATTACCCGCATTCACCAGTTTGGCGTGGCGGGTCTCGGCGGCGCTGGCTTTCCAACCGGCAATAAATTGCAGGGTGGCGGCGACAAAATTGAAACGTTGATCATTAACGCGGCGGAATGTGAACCCTATATCACCGCCGACGATCGTCTGATGCAGGATTGCGCGGCGCAGGTCGTTGAGGGTATCCGCATCCTGGCGCATATTCTGCAACCGCGTGAAGTCCTGATCGGTATCGAAGATAACAAACCGCAGGCGATCTCAATGCTGCGTGCGGTGCTGGCCGACGCGCAGGACATTGCGCTGCGGGTGATCCCGACGAAATATCCGTCGGGCGGCGCTAAACAGTTAACCCAAATCCTGACCGGTAAGCAGGTTCCGCACGGCGGTCGGTCCTCCGACATCGGCGTGCTGATGCAAAACGTTGGCACAGCGTATGCGGTGAAACGCGCCATCGTTGACGGCGAACCGATTACCGAGCGCGTTGTGACCCTCACCGGTGAGGCGGTCAGTCGTCCGGGCAACGTCTGGGCAAGACTCGGGACACCGGTGAAACATCTGTTAAATGATGCCGGTTTCTGCCCGTCTGCCGATCAGATGGTGATTATGGGCGGTCCGCTGATGGGCTTCACCCTGCCCTGGCTCGATGTGCCGGTAGTAAAGATCACCAACTGTTTGCTGGCGCCGTCAGCGACAGAGATGGGTGAACCTCAGGAAGAGAAAGGCTGCATTCGCTGTAGCGCCTGTGCCGACGCCTGCCCGGCCGATCTTTTGCCCCAGCAGCTTTACTGGTTCAGTAAGGGGCAGCAGCATGACAAAGCCACGGCGCACAATATCGCCGACTGCATTGAGTGCGGTGCCTGCGCCTGGGTCTGCCCGAGTAATATTCCCCTGGTGCAATATTTCCGTCAGGAAAAAGCCGAACTTAATGCAATAAGCCAGGAAGAGAAACGCGCAGCAGAGGCTAAAGCGCGTTTCGAAGCGCGGCAGGCTCGTCTGGAGCGGGAAAAAGCGGCGCGTCTGGAACGTCATAAAAAAGCGGCCGTACAACCTGCGGCAAAAGATCAGGATGCCATTGCCGCCGCCCTGGCTCGCGTCAAAGAGAAACAGGCGCAGGCGACGCAACCGGTGATGATCAAAGCCGGTGAAAAACCAGACAATAGCGCGGTGATTGCCGCTCGCGAAGCGCGTAAAGCGCTGGCCCGGGCAAAACAGACAGAGAATACAACCGCGGTTGACGCCGATCCGCGCAAAGCTGCTGTCGAAGCCGCTATCGCTCGTGCAAAAGCGCGTAAACAGGAACAGCAGGCCAGCAGTGAACCCGCCGCACCGGTGGATCCACGCAAAGCCGCTGTCGAGGCCGCTATCGCCCGTGCCAAAGCGCGTAAACAGGAGCAGCAGGCCAGCAGTGAACCCGCCGCACCAGTGGATCCACGCAAAGCCGCTGTCGAAGCCGCTATCGCCCGTGCGAAAGCGCGTAAACAGGAACAGCAGGCCACCAGTGAACCCGCCGCACCGGTGGATCCGCGCAAAGCCGCTGTCGAAGCCGCTATCGCCCGTGCCAAAGCGCGTAAACAGGAGCAGCAGGCCAGCAGGGAACCCGCCGCTCCGGCTGAACCCGTGGATCCGCGCAAAGCCGCCATTGCCGCCGCTATTGCTCGCGCTAAAGCTAAAAAAGACGCTCTGCAGCAGGTTGTTAACGAGGAATAAATGGTATTCAGAATCGCAAGCTCTCCCTATACGCATAATCAGCGTCAAACCTCGCGCATTATGCTGCTGGTCTTAGTGGCCGCGGTGCCGGGCATTGCTGTGCAAGGGTGGTTTTTCGGCTGGGGAACGCTGTTTCAGATCATCCTCGCCTGCGCCAGTGCGCTGCTGGCGGAAGCCGCCGTGCTCAGATTACGTAAGCAACCGGTGCTGACAATTTTAAAAGACAACTCCGCGCTGCTGACCGGTCTGCTGCTTGCCGTCAGTATTCCCCCGCTCGCACCGTGGTGGATGGTTATCCTCGGTACGGTATTCGCCGTGGTCATTGCCAAGCAGTTATATGGCGGTTTGGGACAAAACCCGTTCAACCCGGCGATGATTGGCTATGTGGTGCTGCTGATCTCCTTCCCTGTTCAGATGACAAGCTGGCTGCCACCGCATGAGATTGCCGCAAACACGCCTGGTCTGATTGACGCTTTGCAGGTCATTTTTACCGGCCACACGGTAAGCGGCGGCGACATGAACACATTACGCATGGGGATTGACGGGGTAAGCCAGGCGACACCGCTGGATACGTTCAAGACGTCCCTTCATGCAGGTCATTCCGTTGCGCAGATCATGCAATACCCCATTTATAGCGGCATCTTTGCCGGTGCGGGCTGGCAATGGGTCAACCTGGCCTGGCTGGCGGGCGGTATTTTCCTGCTACAGCAAAAAGCCATTCGCTGGCATATTCCGGTAAGCTTCCTGCTCTCATTGGGCGTCTGTGCGACGCTGGGCTGGCTATTTGCGCCTGATGCGCTTGCTTCCCCGCAAATTCACTTGCTCTCGGGCGCGACGATGCTCGGCGCCTTCTTTATTTTGACCGATCCGGTGACGGCCTCGACGACCAATCGCGGTCGTCTGGTGTTCGGCGCGCTGGCGGGCTTGTTGGTATGGTTAATCCGCAGCTTCGGCGGCTATCCGGATGGCGTGGCTTTTGCCGTGCTGCTGGCCAATATTACGGTCCCGCTGATTGACTACTACACGCGTCCTCGCGTGTACGGACACCGCAAAGGATAATCCATGCTGAAAACGATTCGTAAACATGGCATCACCCTGGCGCTGTTTGCGGCAGGATCGACCGGACTGACCGCCGCCATTAACCTGATGACTAAAACCACCATTGATGAGCAGGCAGCCATTCAACAAAAAGCGCTGTTTGATCAGGTCCTGCCGGCCAATCGCTACAATAACCGCTTGCAGGATCGTTGCTTCGTGGTGAGCGCGCCCGCGTTGGGGAAAGGTGAACATCGCGTCTATATTGCTGAGCAGGACGGTACGCCCGTGGCGGCCGTACTTGAATCGACAGCGCCGGATGGCTATTCCGGCGCTATCCAGTTGCTGGTCGGTGCCGATTTCAGCGGCACGGTATTGGGCACCCGCGTGACGGAACACCATGAAACGCCGGGTCTGGGCGATAAAATTGAACTGCGACTGTCTGACTGGATCACCGGTTTCAGCGGTAAAAAGATTCAGGGTGATAATGACAGTCACTGGGCGGTGAAAAAAGACGGCGGCGATTTTGACCAGTTCACCGGCGCGACAATCACGCCGCGTGCAGTGGTGAATGCCGTCAAGCGTGCGGGGCTATATGCCCGCACGCTACCGGCGCAACTTTCTCAACTTCCGGCCTGTGGAGAATAAGCCATGAGCGAAATAAAAGACGTCATCGTTCAGGGATTGTGGAAAAACAACTCGGCGCTGGTGCAACTGTTGGGGCTGTGCCCTCTGCTGGCGGTAACCTCTACGGCGACCAATGCGTTGGGGCTGGGTCTTGCCACCACGCTGGTGTTGACCCTGACTAACCTGGCGGTCTCGACATTACGTCGCTGGACGCCGGCAGAAATTCGTATCCCAATTTATGTAATGATTATCGCGTCGGTCGTCAGTGTGGTACAGATGCTGATTAACGCCTATGCCTTTGGCCTCTATCAGTCGCTGGGGATTTTTATTCCACTCATCGTCACCAACTGCATCGTGGTGGGACGTGCTGAAGCCTTCGCCGCTAAAAAGGGTCCGGCGCTCTCTGCGCTCGACGGGTTTTCCATCGGGATGGGCGCAACCGGCGCTATGTTTGTGCTGGGCTCTCTGCGTGAGATCATCGGCAACGGAACCTTGTTTGACGGCGCGGATGGGCTGCTGGGTAACTGGGCGAAGGTTCTGCGCGTGGAAATTTTCCACACCGACTCTCCTTTCCTGCTGGCAATGTTGCCACCCGGCGCCTTTATTGGCCTGGGACTCATGCTGGCGGTAAAATATCTCATTGATGAGAAGATGAAAAAACGTCGCGCCAGTGCGTCTGTCACAACGGAGTTGCCCTCCGGTGAACCAGGGAATGTCTCATGAATAAAGCAAAGCGGTTAGAAATTTTAACCCGATTACGCGCGAACAATCCGCATCCGACGACCGAACTGAATTTCAGCTCGCCCTTTGAACTGCTGATCGCCGTGCTGTTATCGGCGCAGGCGACAGATGTCAGCGTGAACAAGGCCACGGCGAAACTCTATCCGGTTGCCAATACCCCCGCCGCCATGCTGGAACTCGGCGTTGAGGGCGTGAAGTCCTATATCAAAACGATTGGCCTGTTTAACAGTAAAGCCGAAAACGTGATTAAGACCTGCCGCATCCTGCTTGAGCAGCATCATGGCGAGGTGCCAGAAGATCGCGCTGCGCTTGAAGCTCTGCCAGGCGTGGGTCGCAAGACGGCAAACGTCGTGTTGAATACCGCCTTCGGCTGGCCCACCATCGCCGTCGACACGCATATCTTTCGCGTCTGCAATCGTACCCAGTTTGCGCCCGGCAAGAACGTTGAGCAGGTGGAAGAGAAACTGCTGAAAGTGGTCCCCGCAGAGTTTAAGGTCGATTGCCACCACTGGTTTATCCTGCACGGTCGTTACACCTGTATCGCCCGCAAACCGCGTTGTGGCTCCTGTATCATCGAAGATCTTTGTGAGTTCAAAGAGAAGGTCGATATCTGACCAGTCGGGGCAACCCCATCCGCCCCGCCATCACTTTTTGTTATCCTCTGCTTCTTTCCTCTCAGCCCGTTAATGATTCCACTCTCATCGGCGTAGACAAATGAATAATCCTGGTGATTAGCGCTTATTCAGGTTAATCATTTTTTTAATAACGAAAATTTCTATCCAACTGTGATCCCGATCATAGTGATAAACCCATGTAAAATTTTGTGTTCATTTTGGTTAATTCTACAATCAAATGACAATGAGTCAGTTTTTATACACAAAACATTACACTGGCTATTTTTTAGATGCTGGCCTTTATCACTGCATCACACCTGAAATAGCAGAACATATCGCCATACAGCGATTTTCAGGGCCTCACGATAGCGTAAAAAACTGCCATTATGCATTTAGAGAAATTTAACGCTGGCTAACATTTATCAACCCCGTCGAATCCACCACGCGAGAGATATGTAACAGGTTATTACAAAAGACTTGTCTGAAAGTGCAAGATAGTGAACATTACTCGCCGTTTCCCCCTCCCACTATAACAATTCACGGCTACCCAGTGGTATCACGTGACAGAACACCCCCGTTAATATGGGATGTAAAAAAAGAGGCTAAAGTGTCTACTGCAAACAAGAAACCAACGGAAAGCGTCAGTCTTAACGCTTTCAAACAACCGAAGGCGTTCTATCTCATCTTCTCGATTGAGCTCTGGGAGCGTTTCGGTTATTACGGCTTACAAGGAATTATGGCCGTTTACCTGGTTAAACAACTGGGTATGTCTGAAGCGGATTCAATCACTCTTTTCTCGTCCTTTAGCGCCCTGGTTTACGGTCTGGTCGCCATTGGTGGCTGGTTAGGCGATAAAGTTCTGGGTACCAAGCGCGTCATTATGCTCGGTGCGGTGGTACTGGCCATTGGTTATGCCCTGGTGGCATGGTCCGGGCACGACGCCGGCGTCGTTTATATGGGGATGGCCGCCATTGCCGTGGGTAATGGTCTGTTTAAAGCTAACCCGTCCTCGCTGCTCTCGACCTGCTATGCAAAAGATGACCCGCGTCTTGATGGTGCATTTACGATGTACTACATGTCCGTCAATATTGGTTCATTCTTCTCTATGCTGGCAACGCCGTGGCTGGCCGCCCATTACGGCTGGAGCACCGCGTTCGCGTTGAGCGTTGTCGGTATGCTGATAACCGTAGTGAACTTCGCGTTCTGCCAGCGCTGGGTGAAAAACTACGGTTCTAAACCTGACTTCGAGCCGATCAACTTCCGCAACCTGCTGCTGACCATCGTCGGCGTTGTCGCACTCATCGCGATCGCCACCTGGCTGCTGCACAACCAGCAAATCGCCCGCATGGTTCTGGGTGTCATCGCGCTGGGTATTGTGATTATCTTCGGTAAAGAAGCCTTCTCTATGCAGGGTGCGGCTCGTCGTAAAATGATTGTGGCGTTCATTCTGATGCTGGAAGCGATCATCTTCTTCGTGCTGTACAGCCAGATGCCGACATCGCTGAACTTCTTCGCTATCCGTAACGTTGAACACTCCATTCTTGGCATCGCGTTCGAACCTGAACAGTATCAGGCGCTGAACCCGTTCTGGATCATCATTGGTAGCCCTATCCTCGCCGCTATCTATAACAAGATGGGTGACACCCTGCCGATGCCGACGAAGTTTGCCATTGGTATGGTGCTCTGTTCAGGGGCGTTCCTGATCCTGCCGCTGGGTGCCAAATTCGCGACCGATGCGGGTATCGTTTCCGTTAACTGGCTGATCATCTGCTACGGTCTGCAAAGTATCGGTGAGCTGATGATTTCCGGTCTGGGTCTGGCCATGGTGGCACAGCTGGTTCCGCAACGTCTGATGGGCTTCATCATGGGTAGCTGGTTCCTGACCACTGCCGGCGCCAACATCATTGGTGGTTATGTCGCCAGCATGATGGCTGTTCCGGAAAACGTAACCGACCCGCTGATGTCTCTGGAAGTGTATGGTCGTGTGTTCCTGCAGATTGGCGTGGCGACCGCAGTGATCGCTGTTCTGATGTTGCTGACGGCGCCGAAACTGAACCGCATGACTCAGGACGACGAACCCCGCGAAGAAGCGTCTAAAACCGCTGCCGCGTAAATTTCTGGGAAACGCATAATGAAGCTGCTAACTTTGCGTTAGCGGCTTTTTTTTTGCCTGAACCCGAACCAGGATACGTTAAACCTCAGTTGAAAGGAGTTATCGATGAAACTGTTCTACAAGCCAGGCGCCTGCTCTCTTGCTTCCCATATTACCCTTCGCGAGAGTGGAAAAGATTTCACGCTGGAAGGCGTGGATTTGATGAAGAAGCGCCTGGAAAACGGCGATGATTTTTTCGCAGTCAACCCAAAAGGACAGGTTCCCGCCCTGCTGCTCGATGATGGTACGCTGCTGACCGAAGGCGTGGCAATTATGCAATATCTCGCCGACAGCGTTCCTGACCGCCAGTTATTGGCTCCCGTGAGCAGCATTTCACGCTATAAGACGCTGGAATGGCTTAACTACATTGCGACTGAACTGCATAAAGGCTTCACGCCGCTGTTTCGCCCTGACACCCCAGAAGAGTATAAACCGACCGTTCGTGCGCTTCTTGAGAAGAAAATGCAGTACGTTGATGCCGCGCTCAAAGAGGGACAATGGATTTGTGGCTCGCGTTTCACTATCGCGGATGCCTATCTTTTCACCGTACTGCGCTGGGCGTATGCGGTGAAACTTAATATGGATGGAGTAGACCATATTGCGGCATATATGAAGCGAATGACTGAACGTCCGGGCGTTGCGGCTGCGCTGAAGGCGGAAGGAATACAGTAACCAAATCAGACCGGATGGCGGCGGTAAAGGCCGTCATCCGGCAAGAGAGTCAGAGCTGTGTGGCGCTAAAGTAATGTTCTGGTTGAGCGATACGATCCTGTGCGGCCACTACCTGCAGTTCATATTCCTGCATCGATTTGGTGGCAATCATAATCTCATACACCGCCGCAGTAACATGCTCCAGCGCCTGCTGGATGGTCGCGCCCTGCAGCAACTTCACCAGCAACAAGCCACTGGTCACATCACCAACGCCCACCGGTTGCCGGGCACCGAAATCCACCAGCGGCCGACTGATGTGCCATGCGTCATCGGCAGTAACCAGCAGCATTTCAAAACGATCCTGACTGTAACCCGCGCGCGCCAGGTGTTTGACCAGCACAATCTCCGGCCCCTGTGCAATGAGCTCGCGGGAGGCGGCAACCGCCTCATCCACACTGTTCACCGCGTGCTCACAGAGAATTTCCAGCTCAATCAGATTCGGGGCGATGATATCGCTGGCAGGTAACGCGTGGCGAACATGAAATTCAGCGACGCCAGGCGCGACAATGCACCCCTTTTCCGGATGTCCCATCACCGGGTCACAGAAATATTTTGCCGCCGGATTAACCGCTTTCACCTGACGCACGATCCCCAGAATATGCTCGCCCTGCTCCGCTGACCCCAGATAACCGCTTAGCACCGCATCGCAGCGCTTGAGTTGGTCGATATCGGCAATACCCTGCACAATCTCGGTCAGATGCGAGGGCGGCATAACGCAGCCGGTCCATTTGCCGTACTGTGTGTGATTAGAGAATTGAACCGTATTGAGGGGCCAGACGTTGGCACCAAGGCGGCGCATCGGAAACTCCGCGGCACTATTGCCAGCATGTCCAAAAACAACGTGGGACTGAATGGCGAGAATATTCTTCATTTTTTACTTACCACAACCCTGAAAATAGAAAGGGGCGTGGTTTCCCACGCCCCTGCTGACTTTCGATTACTTCCAGCACACCAGACAGTAATTCTTCTTACCGCGACGCAGCAGCGTGTAGCGGCCATACAGACGATCGCCTTCGACGAAGGTGTATTCCGGATCTGACTGCTTTTCACCGTTAATGGTGATCGCGTTTGACGCAATAGTCTTACGCGCCTGACCACGAGACGGTTGCAGTTCGGAATCCACCAGCGCCTGCATCAGGTCTGCGCCTTTTTCCATCTCAACCATCGGCACACCATCCTGCGCCAGTTGTTCGAAGTCCGCTTCGCTCAAATCGCTCAGCGTACCGTTGAACAGGCTCTCGGTGATGCGTTTTGCCGCGATAAGGCCCTCTTCGCCATGCACCAGACGCGTGACCTGTTCGGCCAGCACGTACTGCGCACGCGGCGCTTTACCGCTGTTCTTGTCTTCTTCTTCCAGCGCATTGATCTCTTCAATGTCCATGAAGGTGAAGAACTTCAGGAAGCGATACACGTCGGCGTCCGCCGTGTTGATCCAGAACTGGTAGAATTTGTACGGACTGGTTTTCTTCGGATCCAGCCATACTGCGCCGCCTTCGGTTTTCCCGAACTTGGTGCCATCCGCTTTGGTGATCAAAGGAACGGTTAGGCCGAAGACCTGATTCTGATGCAGGCGACGCGTCAGGTCGATCCCGGAGGTAATGTTACCCCATTGATCGGAACCGCCGATTTGCAGCGCCACGCCATGCAGTTTATTCAGACAGGCAAAGTCATAACCCTGTAACAGGTTGTAAGAGAACTCGGTGAAGGAGATCCCTTGATCGTCACGGTTCAGACGCTGCTTCACCGCTTCTTTGTTGATCATCTGGTTTACAGAGAAGTGCTTACCGATATCGCGCAGAAAGGTCAGCACGTTCATGTTGCCGAACCAGTCATAGTTATTCGCCGCGATAGCGGAGTTGTCGCCGCAGTCGAAATCCAGGAACGGAGCAACCTGTTTACGGATTTTGTCTACCCACTCCTGAACGGTGTCTTCGGTGTTCAGTTTACGCTCGGCAGCTTTAAAACTCGGATCGCCAATCAGACCGGTCGCGCCACCGACCAGCGCCACAGGTTTGTGACCTGCCTGCTGGAAGCGTTTCAGGCATAACAAGGGAACCAGATGCCCCAAATGCAAGCTGTCAGCGGTAGGGTCGAAGCCGCAATAGAGCGCGATCGGGCCTTGCGCCAGTCGCTCTGCTAACGCTTCCTCGTCCGTCACCTGGGCGACCAGCCCCCGCTCTTGCAATTGTTTAATCAAGTTACTGCTTGCCATCAAAATCTCCATGTATAAAACGACTGCACCTTTGCCGGTACACGACTTTTCGCCAGACGCGAAAGTTCTATAGAATAAAGCGCTGGCGCACACAGCGCTAGCGCTTAACACAACAATTTTCCGGGTTTATGGCGCGAGACGGTCAATTTTCCATGCGTTATTTTCACGCTGGTATAAAAAGCGGTCATGCAGTCGGTGTTCGCCGCCCTGCCAGAACTCCATCTGTTCAATGCTGACGCGAAATCCACCCCAGAAACTGGGCAGCGGCACTTCGCCTTGCTGGAATTTCTGTTTTAATTCGAGGAATTTACTTTCGAGGATCCCGCGCGCGGAAATGCGGCTGGACTGTTTCGAGACCCAGGCGCCGATCTGGCTGTCACGCGGACGGCTGTGGAAGTACTTCACCACTTCCAGCGTCGATAAGCGTTCGGCTTTGCCTGTCACCATCACCTGCCGTTCCAGCATATGCCAGGGAAACAACAGGCTGATGCGCGGATTTTTTTCGATTTGATGCGCTTTACGACTGCCGAGGTTGGTGTAGAACACCAGCCCTCTTTCATCGTAGTGTTTCAGTAACACAATACGCTGATACGGTTGGCCATTTTCGTCAACGGTCGCCACGACCATGGCGGTGGGATCCGCCAGTCTGGCGTCACATGCCTGAGCCAGCCAGCGTTCGAAAAGCGTTAACGGCTCAGCGGGAAGATCGCGGCGGCGCAGACCGCCTTTGGTGTATTCACGGCGCAGATGCGCGATTTGCTGCAATTCGTCGTTATCAGACATGGGGTTCGCTACGGATTGTCAGTGGGTGGCGCTATTGTGCGCCGCCCTGCTGGAAATCTCAACGCTTCGGGTTTTGTAACTGGCAGTTATTCAGTACGATACGGTCACGTTTATAGACGGTCGCGCCGTCGCCTTTCGACCAGAACACATAGATTCCGTCGGTATAGCGCGCGCCTGACGCCGAAATACCCTGCTTCAGATTCAGCAGTTTGTTGTCATAAACGAAATTCACCTCCTGACGGGTATTATTCAATTTCACCGTCAGCGGTTTTTCATCACACTGGTATTCCAGCGTGTCCGTCTGCATGCGTTCCACAAACTGGTTGTAGACGCTGCAACCGGACAACATAAGCGGGAAACAGATGAGTAACAGTTTTTTCATAGCCGTATCCTGAAGACTTTCCTGGTCCGGGAGGGAGAATTCCCCCTCCGTAATCTCCACAGTGTAACGGCAGAAGACGAAAGAAAAATTCAGTTAACTCTGAGTTCGCGGGTTGGCGGGAAAAACAGCGCCCAAAACGCTGGCTTCAGAGGCACCGGTCACCGAGGGCAAATTGCCCGGAAGTCCAGCCAGCGTGCGCCACGCCAGCCAGGCAAACGCCAGCGCTTCCATGTCGTCGCCGCTTATCCCGGCCTCATCGGTGGTGGTCACTTCGGTTCCCGGCAGCAGTCTCGCCAGTCGGGTCATTAACAAAGGATTACGACTGCCGCCGCCACAAACCATCAGACGCTCACAGCCTCCGCTCAACAACACCTGTTCGCAGATGGAAACCGCTGTCAGTTCTGTTAACGTCGCCTGCACGTCGCAAGGGGCAATTCCCGGGAATGCCGACAACTGGCGTTCAATCCAGCCGTAGTTGAAGTATTCCCGCCCGGTACTTTTCGGCGCGGGTAGCGAGAACCAGGGGTCGCTGAGCATATTTTGCAGCAGGGGAATAATCACCGTTCCACCGCTTGCCCATTGCGCATCTTTATCATAGGGTTTACCGCACTGCCGCCAGATCCAGGCATCCATCAGCATATTGCCCGGCCCGGTGTCGTATCCACGAACGGGTTGCCCCGGTATCAGCAGCGACAGATTCGCAATGCCGCCAATGTTGAGCACCATTCTGCGCTCTGTCGGATGCGCGAGCAGTGCCTGATGAAATGCGGGCACCAGTGGCGCCCCCTGCCCGCCCAGCGCGATGTCCCGACGGCGGAAGTCGCCGACCACCGTGATACCAGTACGGGCAACAATCTGGTTGTTATCGCCAATCTGCAGCGTATGCGGCGCAGCGCCGGTGGGTTCATGCCACACCGTTTGCCCGTGACAGCCGATAGCGACGATCTCCTGCGGACGCCGTTTTTCCTGTGCCAGAAGCGCGTTAACTGCGTCTGCGAACAGCCTGCCCAGTTGGACATCAAGCTGACCAAACTGAGAAAGCGTCAGGGATTGCCCCTGGCAGATATCGAGAATCGCCTGTTTGAGGGATACCGGCATCGGCCAAGTGAGGCTCGCCTGTTGAGCCACCATCGTGTCATCTATCGTCGCCAGTACAACATCGACACCATCAAGGCTGGTGCCGGACATCACGCCAATATAACGGCCCGATTTCATACGTGTTCCTTTTTAAGCATAACGTTGCGCTAACACTCCATCATAAACGCGCAGTCAATGCTACGCTTCATTCATGTTTTCCCGAAAGCGCCCTCGCCGTGCTGATTTAATAAATTCACTGAATAGTTCGTTTAAAGTTGGTTAACCAGGCTGTTATTATGATTTCTGCATCGTTAAGACAGAACATGTGACCTTAAACGCATATATGCCATATAATTTGACCATGAGGGATGCTTGGGTAGCGTTTCATGGTGAACAGGAGATTTTTAGATGATTAAACGTGTGCTGATCGTTTCACTGGCAGGCTTGTCCCTGGTAGGTTGTTCTAACACTGACAGCCTTTCTGGCGATGTCTACACCGCATCAGAAGCAAAGCAGGTACAGAATGTCACCTACGGTACGATTGTAAACGTCCGTCCGGTAAAAATTCAGGCTGGTGATAATGAAAACGTGATCGGCGCCATTGGCGGCGCTGTTCTCGGCGGCTTCCTGGGTAATACTGTCGGTGGCGGTACAGGTCGTTCCCTGGCAACTGCGGCCGGTGCTGTCGCCGGTGGCGTCGCTGGACAAGGCGTACAGGGCGCGATGAACAAAACGCAGGGCGTCGAGCTGGAAATCCGTAAAGATGATGGCAACACCATCATGGTTGTTCAGAAACAAGGCGATACGCGTTTCTCCGCAGGACAGCGTGTCGTGCTGGCCAGCAACGGTCGTCAGGTAACCGTCTCTCCGCGCTAAGTGAATTAACGTGTGGTCAGGTGCTGACCACACGTTTCATGATATTAATCGTGCGACTGGAGCTCAATAATATTGTGTTCAAGTCGGGTGATCAGTTTAATCAGCAGCTCAATTTCCTGTGCAGAAATCCCTTCCAGAATCTCACCACGCGTTTTATTGATAACCGCTTCCATTTCGGCAATCAGCGGCTCTGCCTTTTCCGTGAGTTTAATACGCTTGGCACGGCGATCGCTGACACAGGTCTGACGTGAAATGAGCCCTTTTTCTTCGAGCTGATCCAGCGTACGTACCAGTGACGGCTGTTCAATGCCAATCGCTTTTGCCAGTTGTATCTGTGATTGATCCGGTGGCAGTTGATGAATATTATGCAGCGTTACCCAGTGTGTCTGCGTCAATTCCAGAGGCTTAAGACGGTGGTCTATCAAAGCACGCCAAATGCGCACCAACCGTGCCAGATCAGAACCTAATGGCGATTCCAATTTCATCTCCTTATAATTAGCTTGCTAAGATATTATACTGATTTTAGAATAGTGTGCAGCAATTGTATTGCTAAAACAAATGTATTGCTGCAATTGGTTACTGACAGACATATTTTTCAGACATTACGCGAAAAAAGCGCGCGTCGAACCGGTTTTTGCTAAACCTGTATACACGTAGCCTGACGCAAAGGACGATTGCTTGTGACCTCCACACTCAATACAACAGGGATGCCCTTACAAGACATGATGATTGGCGCATCTGTTTACTTCCCGCCGCTGTTTAAAGCCTTTGCGCTGGGCTTTCTCCTCTGGCTTTTCATCCATCGCCTGCTGCGTGAGCACATCTATTCCGGCGAAATCTGGCACCCTTTATTAATGGATCTGTCGATTTTTGCTCTCTGCGTCTGTTCGGGTCTTTTGCTATTGGTTGCGTGGTAATTATGTCGCTGAAAACAATAAAGTATTTCTCCACAATTTTGATTGCTGCCCTCGCCGTTCTGGCGGGATGGTTTATGTGGAATTATTACATGCAATCCCCCTGGACGCGTGACGGGAAGGTGCGTGCCGAACAAGTCAGCATTACGCCCCAGGTATCCGGCACCATCGTTGATCTCCAGGTTAAGGATAACCAGTTCGTCAACGCCGGCGATCTGCTTTTTCGTATCGATAAGACCCCTTTTCATATCGCCGAACTTAATGCGCAGGCACAACTGGCTAAAGCGCAATCTGAACTGGCGAAAGCCAACAACGAAGCCAATCGCCGCCGTCACTTATCGCAGAATTTTATCTCCGCAGAAGAGCTGGACACCGCCAATCTGAATGTCAAAGCGATGCAGGCAAGCGTAGACGTCGCCCAGGCGACGCTCAGACAAGCGCAGTGGCAACTGGCGCAGACGGATGTCTATGCCCCGGTTTCTGGTTGGATCACTAACCTGTCGACGCGTGCCGGTAACTTCGCCACGACCGGACAACCGCTGTTCGCCCTGGTGGATAGCCACTCTTTCTATGTGATGGGATATTTTGAGGAAACCAAGCTGCGTCATATCCGCGAGGGCGCACCTGCGCAAATCACCCTTTATAGCGGCAATATTAAGTTACAGGGTCACGTGTCCAGTATAGGTCGCGCCATCTATGACCAAAGTGTGGAGAGCGATTCCGGACTGGTACCGGATATCAAGCCTAACGTGCCCTGGGTTCGCCTGGCGCAGCGTGTGCCCGTGCGCATCGAGTTTGACCAGCTTCCGCATGACGTGACGCTCGTTTCCGGCACGACCTGTAGCGTCGCGATCGGCAAGTAAATGAAGCGTCTGCACCTGAGCCTGGGCAACACGCCCTGGTTGAAAGCGACGAGCGGGCAATGGCGATATGCATTGCGTAATACCTTCGCCATGTGTCTGGCGCTGACGTTTGCCTATTATCTCAATCTGGATGAACCCTATTGGGCGATGACATCTGCCGCGGTGGTCAGTTTTCCCACCGTCGGCGGCGTGATAAGCAAAAGCCTCGGGCGCATTGCCGGCAGTCTGCTCGGTGCAACCGCCGCGTTGATTCTCGCCGGTCACACGCTCAATGAGCCATGGTTGTTTCTGCTGAGCATGTCCGCCTGGATTGGCTTCTGTACCTGGGCCTGCGCGCAATTTACCAATAATGTGGCCTATGCTTTCCAGTTGGCGGGATACACGGCGGCGATCATCGCCTTTCCCATGGTCAATATCGTCGAAATCACGCAACTCTGGGATATCGCACAGGCGCGTGTCTGTGAAGTGATTGTTGGGATCCTCTGCGGCGGCACGATGATGATGATTCTGCCCAGCACTTCCGACGGCACGGCGTTGCTGACGGCGTTGAAAAATATGCATGCGCGCCTGCTCGAACATGCCAGCCTGCTGTGGCAGCCCGAGACAACCGATGCTATCCGCTCTGCCCATGAAGGCGTGATCGGACAAATATTGACCATGAACTTACTGCGTATTCAGGCATTCTGGAGTCATTATCGTTTTCGTCGCCAGAACGCGCTGTTGAATGCCCTTTTGCATCAACAGCTGCGCCTGACCAGCGTCATCTCAAGCCTGCGCAGAATGTTGCTGAACTGGCCAAATCCTCCTGCCCACACGCGGGAGATCATTGACCAACTTTTGACGGCACTGGCCCGCTCACAAACTGATGGTTACACCGTCGCGCGAATTATTGCCCCGCTTGCTCCTGAAAATATGGCCGATTATCGTCATGTCGCCTTCTGGCAGCGGCTGCGCTACTTCTGCCGCCTTTATCTGCGAACCAGTCATCAGCTTCGCTTGATCGAAAATGGCGAGCCGCTGACCACAGTAAACATTCCCCGCACGCCGGCGCTGGCGAGACATACCGACCACGCGGAAGCGCTCTGGAGCGGACTGCGCACCTTCGTCACGCTGGTGGTCATTGGCTCCTGGAGTATTGTTTCACAGTGGGAATCCGGATCGGCGGCGTTGACGCTGGCGGCCATCAGCAGCGTGCTTTACTCAGTCGTCGCCACGCCGTTTAAATCACTCTCACTGCTGATGCGCACGCTGGTACTGCTTTCGCTGTTCAGTTTCGTAGTGAAGTTTGGGCTGATGGTGCAGATTAGCGATCTCTGGCAATTCCTGCTGTTTCTGTTCCCTCTGCTGACGACCATGCAATTGCTGAAACTGCAGATGCCCAAACTGGCGGGACTCTGGGGGCAACTGATCGTGTTTATGGGCTCGTTTATCGCTGTCACCAATCCCCCTGTTTATGACTTTGCCGATTTTCTGAATGACAATACGGCGAAGATCGTCGGCGTGGCATTCTCCTGGCTGGCTTTCGCGATTTTGCGTCCCGGTTCCGATAAGCGTAAGAGTCGCCGCCATATTCGGGCGCTGCGCCGCAGCTTTGTCGATCAGTTGAGCCGTTATCCGACATACAGCGAAAACGAGTACGAATCGCTGACCTATCACCATATCAGCCAGTTAAGCAACAGCCAGGATGCGCTGGCACGCCGATGGTTACTGCGCTGGGGCGTGGTGTTACTCAACTGCTCGCACGTTGTCTGGCAACTTCGCGGCTGGGAAGCGCGCTCCGATCCGCTGTCGCGGGTCAGGGATATCTGTATTTCACTACTGCATGATGTGATGAGTGAACGCGGCGTTCAGCAGCGCTCGCTTGCCGCGACGCTAACCGAACTCCTGAGGATTTGCCAGACGCTGTCACATCATCATCAACCGGCCGCGCGGGAACTGGCGGCGATTGTCTGGCGGTTGTATTGCTCGCTTTCCCAACTGGAACAAGCACCGCCAGAAGGCACGCTGACATCCTGATTACTTGATCACGCCACAAGCGAAGCGCGCCCCTCCGCCACCCAGCGGTTTGGGCTGATCGGACATATTATCGCCGCCGACATGGATCATCAGCGCTTTGTCTTTGATGTCATCAAGGGATTTCAGGCGCGTTGCCGTGACGGGAATAATGGCCTTACCTTCGTCATTCACGACCAGCACGGGCAGATCGCCCAGGTGGCCTTCGCCATCCGGTCCGGCATGTTTACCGGTTTTGTGGGGATCATAGTGTCCGCCAGCAGACTCAGCAGGAGAGGCTTTGCCGTCTTTAATGGCGGGCTGGCAACTGCCGTTGGCGTGAATGTGGAAGCCATGCTCGCCCGGCGGCAGCGCTTTCAGATCGGGCGTAAACTCAAGCCCTTTCTCTGTTTCCGCAATGGTCACCTCGCCGATAGACTGCCCGACGCCTTGCGAAGTCACCAGATTCATCTCCACTTTTTCACTGGCGGCTTGCGCACCCGCACAGGCTAACAGGGTTAACACAGCCAGACTCAATCGTTTCATAGGACCTCCGTTCTGTATGTATGTCGGTTAAGTGTAAACCAGTGACACCATTTTGAACGGAGATCCGCGATTTTACGCTTACGGTACGTCGTAACCCAGCGCGGCTTTACGGATACGAAACCACTGCTGACGGCTCATTTTCAGAGACTCCGCTTCCACCGCCGCACGCACGCGTTCGATTTTACCGGAGCCAATGATTGGCAGCGGCTGTGACGGCAGGCGCAGGATCCAGGCATAAACCACCTGCTCAATAGAGGAGGCGTTAAGCTCTTTTGCAATCACCGCCAGTTCGTTACGCAGCGGCTGGAACGCATCGTCATTAAACAAACGTCCGCCACCGAGGCAGGACCAGGCCATCGGGCGAATGCGCAGTTGCTGAAGCTGATCGAGCGTACCGTCCAACAGCAACGGCTGATGTACCGGGGAAATTTCTACCTGATTAGTCGCCAGCGTGAAAGGCAGTCGCGACTGCAACAGCGTAAACTGCGCAGGTGTAAAGTTGGAAACGCCGAAGTGACGCACTTTTCCGCTCTGGTGGAGATGTTTGAAGGCTTCCGCCACCTCATCGGCATCCATGAGCGGGTCCGGGCGGTGGATTAACAGCAGATCCAGATGGTCGGTCGCCAGGTGGGTCAGCGACTGTTCCGCGCTTTTCACGATATGATCGCGATCGGTGATGTAATGACCGAGAGCGTTTTCCGCACGGGCAGTGGTGGCAATACCGCATTTAGTGACGATCTGCATGCGCTCGCGCAGATGAGGAGCCAGTTTCAGCGCTTCGCCAAATGCGGCCTCACACAGATAGCCGCCGTAAATATCCGCATGGTCCACGGTCGTGACACCTAAATCCAGGTGCTCTTCAATAAAACTCACCAACTGCCGGGGGGACATATTCCAGTCCATCAGTCGCCAGTATCCCATGACAAAGCGGGAGAATTCCGGGCCTTGTGGCGCAAGAGTAATACGCTGAACCATAACTGCTTCCTCGTGAAGTAAATTACAGCGAGTATATACAATTAGTGGCTTAAAAGAGTGAAGGCTGTTGAGGTTCTTCCGGCGCGGCGGGTTTATTTGCGCGTAATTTACGCAGCAGACGCTGGCGGCATAACCGCAGCACCTCTTGTTTTTGCCCGTCGCTCATCTTTTGCCAGTTGAACCGCTCATCCCTGCTGCGCAGGCATCCCCGGCAAAAACCGCGTTCATCTGACTGGCATATTCCCCGACACGGGCTCTGTACGGGGAAAAACTCTAACTGCTCTGCCACGCCCTTTCCTCTTCTCAAGGTCTTCACTCTATTGAAGACGTAAACGCGCTTTCTGGCAACCTGACTTGCATTAGACCGACTGGTCTATTACACTCCTGGCATGAACAAGCAAACTGAATACGATACCCGCGAACACTTACTGGCGACCGGTGAGCATCTTTGTATGCAGCGAGGCTTTACCGGCATGGGACTGAGCGAACTGCTCAAAACCGCCGGGGTGCCGAAAGGATCGTTTTATCACTATTTTCGTTCCAAAGAAGCCTTTGGCGTCGCGATGCTGGAACGGCATTTTGCCGGTTATCATCAGCGACTGACGGTACATTTTGAGACGGGGCCGGGCAATTATCGGGATCGCATTCTGGCTTATTATCAGGAAACACTGAACCAGTTCTGCCAAAAAGGGATCATCAGCGGCTGTCTGACCGTCAAGCTCTCCGCCGAAGTGTGCGACCTGTCGGAGGATATGCGTACCGCGATGGACCAGGGGGCCGGGAAAATTATGGTCATCCTGGCGCAGGCGCTGGAAAAAGGTCGTGACAGTCAGTGCCTGACGTTTGCAGGTGAGCCGTTACAGCAGGCGCAAATTCTTTATGCGCTGTGGCTGGGGGCGAATCTGCAGGCCAAAATTTCTCGCAGTGCCACCCCGCTGGAAAATGCGCTGGCACACGTGAAAAGTATCATCGCAACGCCTGGTGCTTAACAGGCGTTTTATTTAATTTCTCACTAGACGACCGGTCTATTCATAACGGAAAACACTATGTCATCTGATAAACTGTTTACCCCACTGAAAGTGGGCGCGATCACCGCACCAAACCGTATCTTCATGGCCCCGCTGACGCGTCTGCGCAGCATTGAGCCCGGCGACATCCCGACTCCATTGATGGCCGAATATTATCGCCAACGCGCCAGTGCAGGTCTTATTATCAGTGAAGCCACGCAGATTTCCGCGCAGGCAAAGGGTTACGCTGGCGCCCCGGGTCTGCACAGCGATGAGCAGATCGCCGCATGGAAGAAAATTACTGCCGGCGTCCATGCTGAAAACGGCCATATTGCCGTTCAGCTGTGGCACACAGGCCGTATTTCTCACTCCAGTCTGCAACCAGGCGGTCAACCGCCGGTCTCGGCGTCGGCAATCAGCGCCGGTACTCGTACTTCCCTGCGCGATGAAAAGGGTCAGGCAATTCGTGTGGATACCTCCATGCCGCGTGCGCTGGAAACCGATGAGATCCCAGGAATCGTCAATGATTTCCGCCAGGCGATCGCCAACGCGCGTGAAGCCGGTTTCGATCTGGTTGAACTGCACTCCGCTCACGGTTATCTGCTGCATCAGTTCCTTTCCCCTTCTTCCAACCATCGTACCGATCAGTACGGCGGTAGCGTGGAGAACCGCGCACGTCTGGTGCTGGAAGTGGTTGATGCAGGCATTAAGGAATGGGGTGCGGATCGTATCGGGATTCGCGTTTCGCCTGTTGGCACCTTCCAGAATGTCGACAATGGTCCGAACGAAGAAGCCGACGCCCTGTATCTGATTGAGGAACTGGGTAAACGCGGCATCGCCTATCTGCACATGTCGGAACCCGACTGGGCGGGCGGCAAGCCATACAATGACGCGTTCCGTGAAAAAGTACGTGCCCGTTTCCACGGACCAATCATCGGTGCCGGTGCCTATACGCCTGAAAAAGCAGAAACCTTAATTGAGAAAGGCCTGATCGATGCCGTTGCCTTTGGTCGCGATTACATCGCTAACCCGGACCTGGTCACACGCCTGCAACGTAAAGCCGAACTCAATCCGCAGCGTAGCGAAAGTTTCTACGGCGGCGGCGCGGAAGGCTATACCGATTATCCGACCCTTTGATCTCCCGCCTTCGGATTCCTTCATTGATAGCGGCGTAAAAACGCCGCTATACTAAAACAACATTTTGAATGTATTGACCATTTTTAAGGGGACAAAACATGCGTTTACTTCACACGATGCTGCGCGTCGGCGATCTGCAACGTTCTATTGATTTTTACACCAAAGTGCTGGGCATGAAGCTGCTGCGCACCAGTGAAAACACCGAATACAAATACTCTCTGGCGTTCGTCGGCTACGGTGAAGAGAGTGACGAGGCGGTGATTGAACTGACCTATAACTGGGGCGTCGATCACTACGACCTCGGTAACGCTTACGGTCATATCGCCCTGAGCGTGGATAACGCGGCTGAAGCCTGCGAGCGCATTCGTCAGAATGGCGGTAACGTCACTCGTGAAGCCGGCCCGGTCAAAGGCGGCACGACCGTGATTGCTTTTGTTGAAGATCCGGACGGTTACAAAATCGAACTGATTGAAGAAAAAGACGCCGGGAAAGGTCTCGGTAACTGATTCCTGCCGGGCGCAGTAACTTTCTGCGCCCGTAGTTTTACTGCATCACTCCGCTTTTTTTGGCATAATGCGCGCTGCAATTTTTCCGTACTAAGAGACCCTGATGTCCGATAACGCTCAACTTACCGGTCTGTGCGACCGTTTTCGTGGTTTCTATCCTGTCGTCATTGATGTTGAAACGGCCGGATTTAACGCCAAAACCGATGCGCTGCTTGAGATCGCCGCCATCACGCTGAAAATGGATGAACAAGGCTGGCTGATGCCGGACAGCACGCTACAATTCCACGTGGAACCGTTTGAAGGCGCGAATTTACAGCCCGAAGCGCTGGCCTTCAACGGCATCGACCCGTCTAACCCACTGCGCGGCGCGGTCAGTGAATATGACGCCCTGCATGCCATTTTCAAAATGGTCCGCAAAGGTATTAAAGACAGCGGTTGTAGCCGCGCTATCATGGTTGCCCATAACGCGACATTTGATCATAGCTTTATGATGGCTGCAGCCGAGCGCGCCTCGCTCAAACGCAACCCTTTCCATCCGTTCGTGACATTCGATACTGCTGCGCTGAGCGGGTTGGCCCTGGGACAAACGGTACTCTCCAAAGCGTGCCTGGCGGCTGGCATGGAGTTTGACGGTACTCAGGCGCACTCAGCGCTGTACGATACCGAGCGCACCGCCGTGCTGTTTTGTGAAATAGTCAACCGCTGGAAGCGTCTGGGCGGTTGGCCGTTACCCCTGCCTGAAGAATCCTGATTTAAAGGGCCTGATAACGCGATTTATCAGGCCCTGCCTCACCCTCGCCAACACTGTATATTTGACCAGTATCAATACAGCCCGCGCATTTCCCGCTATTCTTTAAAAGTGTCTTGATCCGTCAATACCGCAAAAGGGACAGGGAACATGTCAGCAAAAAATGCGCCGCCTCCGCTGCCGGATATTTTCTCGCAGGCGACACGCGACTGGTTTACCTCAGCATTTCAGCACCCCACACCGGTGCAATCGCAAACGTGGTCGGTTACCGCGGCGAATCAGCATGCATTGGTGATCGCCCCGACCGGTTCGGGGAAAACGCTTGCGGCATTTCTCTATGCGCTGGATCGCCTGTTTCGTGAAGGTGAGGAAAAGCAGGCGACGGCCCCCTGCGCCAAAGAAAAGAAAATCACCCGGATCCTCTATATTTCCCCGATAAAAGCCCTGGGTACCGATGTCCAACGTAACCTGCAAATTCCCCTTCATGGAATTAGCGAAGCACGCAAGAACTGTGGTGCAACAGAAGTCGCCATCCGGGTGGGTATTCGCACGGGAGATACGCCGCCACAGGAGCGTGCAAAGCTCACTCGTCATCCGCCCGATATTTTGATCACCACGCCGGAATCGCTCTATCTGATGCTCACCTCCCGTGCCAGAGAGACTCTGCGCGGAGTTGAAACGGTGATCATTGATGAGGTGCACGCTGTGGCCGGTACAAAACGCGGTGCGCACCTCGCCCTCAGCCTCGAACGGCTGGATGCGCTTCTGGCACGATCGGCACAGCGCATCGGTCTTTCGGCGACCGTGCGTTCGGTGACTGAAGTTGCCGCTTTTCTGGGCGGCGATCGCCCGGTGACTGTCGTGAATCCACCCGCGACCCGTCACCCGGATATCCATATTGTCGCACCTGCCGCCAATCTCGATGACGTGCAGGCCGATAATCTCGACAGCAGCGAGGCCATTCACAAAGGCAGAGAAGGCTCCATCTGGCCGCGCATTGAATCCGCTATTCTCGATCAAATCCTTAGCCATCGCTCTACCATTGTTTTCACTAATTCACGCGGCCTGGCAGAAAAACTGACAGCCCGTCTGAACGAACTGTATCGCTCGCGACAACAAACGCGCCCGGAACCCCAGGCGGAACCGGTGCATTACGACTCGTTTACCGGTTCCTCCAGCAATCGGGTACAGGACGCCGCAGAATACATTGCCCGTTCGCATCATGGTTCAGTGTCTAAAGAGCAACGGGCGGTGACGGAGCATGCTCTGAAATCGGGTGAACTTCGCTGCGTGGTCGCGACGTCAAGTCTGGAACTGGGGATCGACATGGGCGCGGTCGATCTGGTGATTCAGGTGGCAACGCCCCTTTCCGTTGCCAGCGGCCTGCAGCGGATCGGGCGGGCCAGTCATCAGGTTGGTGGCGTATCAAAGGGGCTGTTTTACCCACGAACCCGACGGGATCTGATTGACTCTGCCGTCATTGTCGAGTGTATGTATGCCGGGCAACTGGAAACGCTGACGCCGCCACGCAACCCGCTGGATATTCTGGCGCAACAGACCGTTGCCGCCGTATCAATGGATCCCGTCAATGTTGATGACTGGTATGCTCTCGTGCGCCGGGCTTCTCCGTGGAAAGATCTGCCGAGAAGCGCGTTTGACGCCACGCTGGATATGCTGGCAGGACGCTATCCTTCTGGCGATTTTGCGGTATTCAGACCGCGTATTATCTGGAACCGAGAAAGCGGATTATTATCCGCCCGCCCTGGTGCTCAGCTTCTGGCGGTGACCAGCGGCGGAACCATCCCGGACCGCGGCATGTTCAGCGTACTGCTCCCCGAAGGGGATGAACAAGCCGGATCGCGGCGCGTGGGCGAACTGGATGAAGAAATGGTCTATGAGTCACGCGTCAACGACATCATCACGCTCGGTGCCAGTTCATGGCGTATTCAGCAGATTACCCGCGACCAGGTTATCGTCGTCCCGGCGCCCGGACGCTCGGCGAGACTCCCGTTCTGGCACGGCGAAGGCGTTGGGCGTCCGGCTGAACTGGGGGAACGCATTGGTGATTTTATCCATGCGATGTCCGAAGATAACGCAGAGCTGACGCTCTCCCCGAGACTGCGCGATGACAATGTTCTTTCGAATATCAAGGGATTAATTGCCGATCAGAAAAATGCCACCGGCGCACTCCCGTGGAGTCGTCATCTGGTACTTGAGCGCTGTCGCGACGAGGTCGGTGACTGGCGGGTTATTCTGCATTCTCCGTATGGCCGACGGGTGCATGCCCCCTGGGCGCTGGCAATTGCCGGACGTCTCCACGCGCAGTGGGGAGCAGATGCGTCGATTGTCGCCAGTGATGACGGGATTGTCGCCCGCATTCCGGATAGCGACGGCAAACTGCCTGATGCCGCCATTTTCCTGTTTGAACCGGAAAAACTGCTGCGAATAGTCAGGGAAGCCGTCAGCAGCACAGCGCTGTTTGCCGCCCGCTTCAGAGAATGCGCCGCCCGCGCCCTGCTGATGCCAGGCCGAACGCCAGGGCGCCGTTCACCACTCTGGCAGCAGCGTCTGCGCGCCGGCCAGCTTCTGGAAATCGCGGCGGGCTATCCTGATTTTCCTGTTATCCTGGAAACCGCCCGTGAATGTCTCCAGGATGTGTACGATCTTGACGCACTTGAGCAGGTCATACGCCGGTTGAACACCGGCGAGATCCAGATTTCTGAAGTCACCACGCTCACCCCCTCGCCGTTCGCCACCGATCTACTCTTCGGTTATGTCGCGGAATTTATGTACGCCACCGATGCGCCGCTGGCGGAACGTCGGGCTTCGGTACTGGCGCTGGACAGTGAACTTCTTGGCAACCTCTTAGGTCAGGGCGATCCACTGGAGTTACTCGACCCGGAAATTATCCGCCAGGTTGAAGATGAACTTCAGCGACGGGCGGCGGACAGAAAAGCTCAGGGTAAAGAAGGTATTTACGACTTATTGCGTGAACTGGGGCCAATGACCGTCGAGGATATTGCCGCCAGGCACGAGGGAACGCCCGCTGACATCCAGGGCTGGCTTGATGACCTTTCCGCTGACAAGCGGATTTTCCCGGTTATGATTGCTGACACGGCGCAGATGGCCTGCATGGACGATGCGGCCAGGCTTCGTGACGCGCTGGGTGTCCGCCTGCCCGCGACGATTTCGCCCGCGTGGCTACATCCGGTAAACGCGCCGTTGCGGGATCTCTTCTTGCGCTTCAGCCGTACTCATACCCTATTTACCGGCGCTCAGGTCGCACAGGCGTTCGGATTAGGGGTGGCCGTCGCCGATGACTTTCTGCGCCAGTTACGCGATGAAGGTGTTCTTATTTCGTTGCGTACAGGTACGTCATCCACGCCTGACGAAGCGTCAACGTGGGTGAATGAAGACGTATTTCACCGGCTGCGCATCCGTTCGCTGCATGCCGCCAGGGAAGCCACTCGCCCGGTCCCGGCGGCGAGTTATACCCGACTGCTGCTGGAACGCCAGGGACTTCTTTCACCCGCTGATGGCAGCCCGGCACGCCTTCCGGCGGTCTCCACAGGTACGCTCGAAGGAAGTGACGGTGTCACGAGAGTGATTGAGCAACTGGCCGGCGTCGGTCTGCCCGCTTCGTTATGGGAAAGCCAGATTTTGCCTGCTCGTGTTCGCGATTATTCACCGGATATGCTCGATGAGTTGCTGGCGACGGGTGAAGTTATCTGGTCAGGGCAAAAGAAAATGGGCGACGATGATGGACGGGTGGTGCTGCATTTGCGGGATTACCTGGCGGAAACGCTGTCCCCACCCACTGGGGACAGCGAGGCGCTTACAGACTTACAGCGTGCAATTTTAGACGTGCTCTCAGGCGGTGGCGCATGGTTTGCGCAACAACTCAGCACGTTGATTCAGACCCGGAAGCAAGGATCTGGCGGTGATGAGTGGATAACGCCAGCGATGTTACATGAGGCGCTTTGGGGGCTGGTCTGGCAAGGGTACATCACGACCGATATCTGGGCTCCATTACGTGGCTTGTCGCGCACGGTCGCCGCATCGCGCCAGCCGTCACGACGCTCGCCGCGTATGCGTCGTGGACGTCCGACCTATAGCGCCCCGCGCCTTCCGTCCACCACTATCC
The DNA here is from genome assembly GCF_047467925.1 of Citrobacter sp. ANG330. NCBI lineage: Bacteria > Pseudomonadati > Pseudomonadota > Gammaproteobacteria > Enterobacterales > Enterobacteriaceae > Citrobacter > Citrobacter sp. ANG330. Next base: position 66,831 of record NZ_JASJUI010000002.1, read on the forward strand.
CGGTTTCTTACACCACCCCTGCACTGGCTGGACGCTGGTCACTGCTGCCCCGAGAGAAGCTAAATGATACCGAGCGGATGTTGGCCTGCGCGGAGAATATGCTCGATCGCTACGGTGTGATCGGTCGCCAGGCGGTGATTGCCGAGAATATCCCGGGGGGCTTCCCCGCCATGCAGACACTGTGCCGGAGCATGGAGGATTCGGGACGTATTCTGCGCGGGCGTTTCGTTGAAGGAATGGGCGGTGCACAGTTTGCCGAACGACATACCATCGATCGACTGCGCGATCTGAGCGCTTCAAATACTGAGACACAGGCATTTACGGCAGTGGCGCTATCCGCAAACGACCCGGCCAGTCCCTGGGGCTCGCTTTTGCCGTGGCCAGCGCATCCGTCATCTCTGGTTCCCGGCCGGCGGAATGGCGCATTTGTGGTGATTTCCGCCGGTGAATTGCGGCTATATCTCGCGCAGGGTGGGAAGAAGATGATGGTCTGGATGAAAGATGAAGAGACCCCGTCGCCAGAGATATTCAGGGCGCTGGCAAGTGCCTTACGCCGTGAACCGCGACTTCGTTTCACGCTGTCGGAAGTCAACGATAAACCGGTACGGCAAACCAGTCTGTTTACTCTGTTGCGGGAGGTTGGGTTTTCCAGTTCGCCACAAGGTCTGGACTGGGGGTAGGAAATCAGAAATAAAAAGGAGCTTAACCTGAGGCAGGAAAAGCTCCCCTTTTACCGTCTACTGATTACTCAGCATCAGATTCTTCAGATTTGTATTTTGCAGCGGTCTCTTTGATCAACTGCTGCAGTTCGCCGCGCTGGTACATTTCGATCAAAATGTCACAGCCGCCAACCAGTTCACCGTCAACCCACAGCTGGGGAAAGGTTGGCCAGTTTGCGTATTTCGGCAGTTCTGCGCGAATATCCGGATTTTGCAGGATATCCACATAGGCGAAACGCTCACCACAGGCGGAAAGCGCCTGCACAGCCTGGGCGGAGAAGCCGCAGCTTGGCAGTTTTGGAGAACCTTTCATGTACAGGAGAATCGGGTTTTCAGCGATCTGGCGCTGGATTTTTTCGATAGTGGTGCTCATTGTCTTGCTTCCTTAACTTCTTTTACGGCAGTCGTCTGACATTGTAGCGGTTCAGAGCGACATCGGAAAATAACATTTTCATTACGCTTTATTATTTTAACCTCTGAATACATAAGTTGCATTCGCAATAATTGTTTCCCCGCGGCATATTCCGAAGTGTGCGGCAAGTAACCAGATTTAGCTTTGGCTGCTGTTTTTTTTTGCACTCAATAACGAAACCGCATTTTTAACAATAAAAGCTATTAACTTTATTCGTTTCTATAGATTAGAATCATCAGGTTTTGTAAATCACACGCAGGTATGATTGCGACCTGCCTTAACAGAGGAATGCTCAGTGGCGCGGATAAACCGACTTTCCCTCACGCTCTGTGCTTTACTATTTACAACCATTCCCTTTATGCCGATGGCGCATGCGTCCAAGCAAGCCAGGGATACGGCTGGTCTTACGGATAGTAAGAAAACCAGCAACAAAAAGAAAAGTACGGCAACAGCGAAAAAATCGAATAAAACCAGTCAAAAAACCGTCAAGAAAACCACCAACAAAACCAACACGAAAACCGCCTCCTCTGCTAAGAAAAAACTCACCACTGCGGCAAAAACCAGCAAAACAGCCAGTCGCAAAGGAAAAACTGTTACTGCGAAAAAGACGGCCGCTGTCAGCTGGAGCGAAAAGTGCACCTCGCGTAAAGGGCACAAGCCGACGTGCGTAAAAGTTAAGAACATGGCGCCAACAAAGGTTGCGGATGCGCATAAAGTGAAAGTGCAAAAAGCGACCAGCACGGCGATGAACAAATTAATGAGTCAGATTGGCAAGCCGTATCGCTGGGGAGGTACGTCTCCGCGCACGGGTTTCGATTGCAGCGGTCTGGTTTATTACGCTTATAAAGATCTGGTTAAATTCCGTATTCCGCGCACAGCAAATGAAATGTATCACCTGCGTGATGCCGCGCCGATTGATCGGGGTGAATTAAAAAATGGCGATCTGGTGTTCTTCCGCACTCAGGGGCGGGGAACCGCCGATCACGTCGGCGTTTATGTCGGCAACGGCAAATTTATCCAGTCACCACGCAGCGGTCAGGAAATCCAGATAACGTCTCTCAGCGAAGATTACTGGCAACGCCACTACGTCGGCGCTCGCCGGGTCATGACGCCCAAAACCATTCGTTAAAACTTTACCCTGTTGTTAACGCAACAGGGTAAGTTCATCTTTTGTATAACCTTTCAATTTGCTACCCTATCCTTACGCACAATAAGGTTATTGCGCGAAATACTATTAATAATAAGGAGAGAAGCAATGTCGTTCGAATTACCTGCACTACCGTATGCCAAAGATGCGCTTGCGCCGCACATTTCCGCCGAGACGCTGGAATATCACTATGGCAAACACCACCAGACTTATGTCACCAATCTGAACAACCTGATCAAAGGCACCGCCTTCGAAGGGAAATCACTCGAAGAGATCGTGCGTAGCTCGGAAGGTGGTGTGTTCAATAACGCCGCTCAGGTCTGGAACCACACGTTCTACTGGAACTGCCTGGCACCGAATGCGGGTGGCGAGCCGACGGGCAAACTGGCTGACGCGATTGTCGCCTCTTTCGGCAGTTTTGCGGATTTCAAGGCGCAGTTTACCGATGCGGCTATCAAAAACTTCGGCTCAGGCTGGACCTGGCTGGTAAAAGGAAAAGAGGGCAAGCTGGCTATCGTTTCAACCTCCAACGCCGGTACACCGCTGACCACCGACGCCACGCCGCTGATGACCGTCGACGTGTGGGAACATGCGTATTACATTGACTACCGTAATGCGCGTCCTGGTTACCTGGAGCACTTCTGGGCGCTGGTAAACTGGGAGTTTGTCGCGAAGAACTTCGCCGCGTAAGAGAGATAACGCAGAAGGGGCACCCTTCTGCGTTTTTGCCCTGCCATTAACCTGCGACACACACCTGTTCAGGCTGTTTTCTCGCCGAGATGAACACCAACAACAGCGCCATACCTGCCACAATCGCGCCCATGACAGGAACAAAACTGTAGCCTAACCCACCAGAAATGACGGCCCCGCCCGCAGCGGCACCCAAAGCATTACCGAGGTTAAAAGCGCCGATATTCACGGAAGATGACAAACCCGGTGCTTCGTGAGCCACACGCATAACGCGCATTTGCAGCGGAGGAACCACCGCGAAGGTCGCTGCCCCCCAGACCACCATACTTATCGCCGCGCCCAGTTCATTCTGCGCCAACAGGGGAATAGCCAGCATAATCACCATCAGCAGCAGCAAGAAGCCCTTTAGCGTACCGTTAACCGAGCGATCGGCCAGTTTGCCACCCAAATAGTTACCTATGGAGAAGCCCACGCCGATCAGAACCAGCATTCCGGTCACAAAGGCCGGCGTGGCATGAGTGATGCTTTGCAGGACTGGCGATATATAGGTGTACAGCGTAAACATGGCCCCCGCCCCCAGTACCGTGGTAAGCAGAGCAGAAAGCACCTGGGGACGCATCAGTACCGCCAGCTCTTTTTTCACCTCCGGACGTGCCCCAGCCCCACCTTTCGGCAACGAGAAAAAGAGACTCAGCATCGAAATGACGCCCAAACCGGCCGTTGCCATAAACGACATCCGCCAGCCGATGGTCTCACCCAGCCAGGTTGCCGCCGGAACGCCGCCAATATTGGCGATGGTCAGCCCCATAAACATGGTCGCCACCGCGCTGGCCTGCTTGTGCTTCGGCACCACGCTGGCTGCCACAACGGAGCCCAGGCCAAAGAACGCGCCGTGGTTAAGGCTGGTCAAAATGCGTGACAGCATCAGTGTTGTGTAGTCCGGGGAAATGGCCGACAGCACGTTGCCAAGCGTAAAGATAGCCATCAGAAAAATCAGCGCATTGCGACGTCCGCGATGTGACAACAGCAGCGTCATTAGCGGTGCCCCGACCATCACACCGACAGCGTAGGCGCTGATTAGCATACCTGCTGCGGGAATAGACACATCGACGCCACGCGCGATGACGGGTAGCAGACCCATTGGCGAAAACTCGGTCGTACCGATGCCGAACGCGCCGATAGCCAGCGACAGTAAAGGATAATTAATTTTCATGCAGTGATGACTCCGGCTCTTCGCGTCGAGGCGCGATGCGTAACTAAGAGTCAAAAGCATGACATCAATCACAAAAAAAGAGAAGTTAACAAAAATACAAAAGACTTTTGCAGATTCAATAACAATATGGCGGGAGTGACGAGGGAGCAGAGACTCCCCCGACGGGAAATCAATGCAGTGCCGCTGTCAGACCGCCAGCAACGATTAAAGCCAGAACGATAAACGTAGTTACTAATGAAAATTTAAGATCGGTGCTCATCAACTTTTCTCCTTTTTATTCCCACACAAAAAGTGATATAGCGCATTTTTGCACACTTGCGTGCGAAAATCTCCCACGATTTAGCGTGATATGTGCTTTTAATACTTCCCCTTTTCGTTAAGATCAGCCAAAATTCGACGCTTACTTGATTAGCGTACCGGCCATTGACCCCTTCCTGATGCTCTGTTGCGTTTTCCCGGCATGCTGCAACCCTGACGTTGCGCACAGGATGAGTAAAGGCAAACGTTTACTTAGCATATTTGACTGTTCAGGTTGGGTCTGGAGTGAGATTTAATGGCAACAATTAAAGATGTAGCGAAGCGCGCAAACGTTTCCACTACAACCGTATCACACGTAATTAACAAAACGCGTTTCGTCGCTGAAGAAACACGCAATGCAGTGTGGGCGGCAATCAAAGAATTGCACTATTCCCCCAGCGCGGTAGCCCGTAGTCTGAAGGTGAATCATACCAAGTCTATCGGGTTGCTGGCGACCAGCAGCGAAGCCCCCTACTTTGCTGAAATTATTGAAGCAGTTGAAAAAAACTGCTTTCAGAAAGGCTATACCCTGATCCTCGGTAATGTCTGGAACAACCTGGAAAAGCAACGTGCCTATCTGTCCATGATGGCGCAAAAACGCGTGGATGGCCTGCTGGTGATGTGTTCCGAATATCCCGCCCCTCTGCTCTCGATGCTGGAAGAGTATCGTCATATCCCGATGGTTGTGATGGACTGGGGCGAGGCCAAAGCCGATTTCACTGATACCGTGATTGATAACGCCTTTGAGGGCGGTTATATGGCTGGCCGTTACCTTATTGAACGCGGACATCGCGAAATTGGCGTGATCCCGGGACTGATGGAGCGCAACACCGGCGCAGGCCGTCTGGCCGGTTTTATGAAAGCGATGGAAGAAGCGCTGATTAAAGTGCCTGAAAACTGGATTGTGCAAGGCGACTTCGAACCAGAATCCGGCTACCGTGCGATGCAGCAAATTCTGTCACAGGCGCATCGCCCGACAGCGGTTTTCTGCGGTGGCGATGTCATGGCAATGGGTGCCCTTTGCGCCGCTGATGAAATGGGTCTGCGCGTCCCTCAGGACGTGTCGCTGATAGGCTATGACAACGTGCGCAACGCCCGCTTCTTTACGCCAGCTCTGACCACCATCCACCAGCCGAAAGATTCACTGGGTGAGACGGCCTTTAACATGTTGCTTGACCGCATCGTCAATAAACGTGAAGAGTCACAATCCATTGAAGTTCACCCGCGTCTGGTTGAGCGCCGCTCTGTTGCCGATGGCCCCTTCCGCGATTACCGTCGTTAAGCCTCTTCTGCGGGAGCCTCGTCAGGCTCCCGCAACCATTCTTTGTTCAGCGTTTCGCTATCTCCCAGATAATCCAGCAGCCAGATTAGCGCAGGTGACATATCGTTCTGCTGCCAGGTCAGGCAACAGGCCGAATCCGGGAAGGGGTTTTCCAGATTCAGCGCCACCCACTGTCCTTTATTAAAATATGGCCTGGCAAAATGTGTCGGCACCATGCCGATACAAAGTCCGGCGCTGATGCAGGTTGCGGAGGATGCCCAATCCGGGACCACCACCCGCTTCTGGTTGTCCAGCAGCCAGGTCACCCGTTTCGGCAGAGTGCGGGAAGTATCTTCCAGCACCAGTGACGGCCAGTTGCGCAACGTATCATCGCTTAAGGGTCCACTCATGGCGGCCAGTGGATGTGTGCTGGCAACAACACAACACCAGCTCAGTTTACCCATATCGCGGAAGGTATATCGTCCGCCGACCGGGATCGCCTGGGTCGCACCGATAGCGAGTTCAACCCTGCCATCTGACAGCGCGTCCCAGACGCCATTGAACACTTCCTGAAAGACCAGCAGCTCTACGTCATCAAAGTGGCGATAGAAATCGACGATCAATTGCCGCGTGCGTTCCGGGCGCACGATGTTATCCACCGCGATGGGGAGTTGCCCCCGCCAGCCATTGGCGATTTGCTGACACTGCTGGCGCGTGATCTGCATTTTTTTGATGACAGAACGCCCTTCTTTCAAAAACCAGGCGCCTGCCGGGGTTAACACGACATCACGATGACGGCGTTCAAAAAGCGGGACGGCCAGCCACTCTTCCATCTGGCGAACCGTATAACTGACCGCCGAGGGTACCCGGTGCAACTCCTGGGCCGCGGAACTGAAACTCCCGTTGCGCGCCACGGCATCGACCACTTCCAGCGCATATTCTGACCACATAATCTGCCTACAAAATTTTTGAATGCAATAAACAAATATTAGCGTTTCACAAGCCGAAATTCACTCCCTACACTCTGCGCCAGTGTGATTAATCAAAAATTAGAGAACAACTATGCAACCTGGAAAAGGGTTTTTAGTCTGGCTGGCAGGACTCAGCGTGCTGGGTTTTCTGGCGACCGACATGTATTTGCCCGCTTTTGCCACCATTCAATCTGACCTGCAAACACCGGCATCTGCCGTCAGCGCCAGCCTGAGTCTGTTTTTAGCGGGTTTTGCCATCGCACAACTGCTGTGGGGCCCGCTCTCAGATCGCTACGGACGTAAACCGATCCTGCTGCTGGGGCTGTCTGTCTTTGCCCTGGGTAGTCTGGGTATGCTGTGGGTCGAAAGCGCAACCGGCCTGTTAGTTCTGCGCTTTATTCAGGCGGTGGGTGTCTGTGCAGCGACCGTCATCTGGCAGGCGCTGGTGACTGATTACTATCCTTCGCATAAAATTAACCGTATTTTCGCGACGATAATGCCGCTGGTCGGGCTGTCCCCTGCACTGGCGCCCTTATTAGGCAGCTGGATCCTGACTCATCTTTCCTGGCAGGCGATCTTTGCCACGCTATTTTTCATCACGCTGCTGCTGATGGTGCCTGCGCTGTTTTTAAAACCCAGCCCCCGGGCGCGTGACGACAGCAAGGACAAACTGACCTTCACCACCTTGCTGCGCGCAAAAGCGTACCGTGGCAACGTCCTGATCTACGCCGCCTGTTCTGCCAGCTTCTTTGCATGGCTGACCGGTTCGCCATTTATTCTGAGTGATATGGGCTACAGTCCGGCGGTAATTGGACTGAGCTATGTGCCGCAGACCATCGCTTTTCTGGTGGGTGGCTACGGCTGTCGCGCCGCACTGCAAAAATGGCAGGGTCAACAGCTCCTGCCCTGGCTGCTAGTTATCTATGCGCTGAGCGTAGTGGCAACCTGGGCGGCAAGCTTTATCCATCACATCACGCTTGCAGAGATCCTGATCCCCTTCTGCGTGATGGCGGTAGCCAATGGGGCTATCTACCCGATTGTGGTCGCTCAGGCGCTGCGCCCATTCCCGCAGGCGACAGGTCGTGCCGCTGCGCTACAAAATACTCTGCAATTGGGTCTGTGCTTCCTGGCAAGCCTGGTGGTTTCCTGGCTTATCAGCACACCGCTGCTGACCACGACCAGCGTAATGCTGTCGACGGTTGTCCTGGCGGGGCTGGGTTATAAGATGCAACTGCAGCAGTCAGAAACCAATGAACCTCAGACGGATCGCGAGATTGCCCACGGCGAATCCCATTGATATCACTCATAATCATCGTTAATTAGTCGGCTAACAATTTTTGGTTGTATCATCGTTTTTTGAGGCCTATACTAAATTTCGGTTGTTAAAAATTACGATAATTATTATGTGCTAACGGGAACCGGAGCGTTCCCGTTTCCCCATGGATGGCCTTTTCGGCAAGGGGTTCTCCCTTCCTCTGTTCTACGTCGGATAATAGACTCGCGGAATGTTTCCGTGAGATTTCTCACAAAGCCCAAAAAGCGTCTACGCTGTTTTAAGGTTCTGATCACCGACCAGTGATGGAGAAACTATGAGTTCATCGTGTATAGAAGAAGTCAGCGTACCGGATGACGACTGGTACCGTATCACTAACGAATTATTAAGCCGCGCGGGCATTGCCATCAACGGCTCTTCACCAGCAGATATACGCGTCAAAAACCCCGATTTTTTTAAACGTGTTTTACGAGAGGGGTCGCTCGGTCTGGGTGAGAGTTACATGGATGGCTGGTGGGAATGCGATCGGCTGGACCAGTTTTTTAGTAAAGTCCTGCGAGCAGGGCTGGAAAACCAACTTCCACACCACTTCAAGGATACCCTTCGCATCGCGACCGCCCGCCTGTTCAATCTGCAAAGTAAAAAACGCGCGTGGATAGTCGGTAAAGAGCATTACGATCTCGGTAACGATCTGTTCAGTCGTATGCTTGACCCCTATATGCAGTATTCCTGCGCGTACTGGAAAGACGCGGATACCCTGGAAGCGGCGCAACAGGCCAAACTGAAGCTAATCTGCGAAAAATTGCAGCTGCAACCGGGTATGCGGGTGCTGGATATTGGCTGCGGCTGGGGTGGGTTGTCGCATTACATGGCGACGAATTATGACGTCAGCGTGGTGGGTGTGACGATTTCCGCCGAGCAGCAAAAAATGGCGCAGGAACGTTGCGCCGGGCTGGATGTGTCGATTCTGCTGGAAGATTATCGTGATTTGCACGATCAGTTCGACCGCATTGTTTCCGTGGGCATGTTTGAGCACGTCGGCCCTAAAAATTACCCGACCTATTTTGAAGTGGTTGATCGCAATCTGAAACCGGATGGTCTGTTCTTACTGCATACTATCGGTTCGAAAAAAACCGACAATAATGTCGACCCGTGGATCAATAAGTATATCTTTCCGAACGGTTGTCTCCCGTCAGTGCGCCAGATAGCCAACGCCAGCGAAGCGCATTTTGTGATGGAAGACTGGCATAACTTCGGCGCGGATTACGACACGACGCTGATGGCCTGGTACGAGCGTTTTCTCGCCGCATGGCCTGAAATTGCCGATAATTATTCCGAGCGCTTTAAACGGATGTTCAGCTATTACCTGAATGCCTGCGCCGGGGCGTTTCGCGCTCGCGATATTCAGCTCTGGCAGGTGGTGTTCTCGCGCGGCGTTGAAGACGGCCTGCGCGTAGCCCGCTAAACCTTCTCATGCCCCCGCCGTCTCGCGGGGGCTGGATTGTCTTACGCTTCGCTGGCGGTTTTCGTTACCGCCGCTTCACGTGCAGCCAGCACGCGTTCTACCGTATCCACCACCGCCTGCGTTTGCGGATCGATTTCAATGTTAACGCGCGCGCCCAGTTTTTTCTTACCCAGCGTCGTGCGTTCCAGTGTTTCCGGAATGAGATGCACACAGAAGCGCGTCGCGGTGACTTCTCCGACGGTCAAGCTAATGCCATCAATGCCAATAAACCCTTTATACAGGATATATTTCATTAACGCCGGATCCTGAACTTTGAACCAGATCTGACGGTTGTTCTCAGAGGTTAAAATCTTTGACACTTCCGCGGTGGTCATGATGTGACCGGACATCAGATGCCCGCCGATCTCATCACTGAATTTTGCCGCGCGTTCGACGTTCACCAGATCGCCCACTTGCAGATCGCCCAGATTGGTAATACGCAGCGTCTCTTTCATCAGATCAAAACTGATGTGATTACCGTTAATTTCGGTCACGGTCAGACAACAACCGTTGTGGGCCACCGATGCGCCCGTTTCCAGCGCGTCCAGCATGTATTCAGGTAATTCCACTACATGGGTGCGAAAATTGGGTTTTTCATCGATCGACACCAGTTTTGCGGTGCCCTGCACAATACCTGTAAACATACCTGCAACTCCTGAATTCAGTTAAGCCATTTCTGCCTGCCACAATAGCAGTTGGAAAATCAGGTTGCCAGTGAAGTGCCCCTTGACCTGTTTTTTCACTGGTGAAATTAGCATTCATCGCTACAATAGACTGAAATTTCCCCTTACATCTTCTTCTTGCTGCCACCCGTGGCGGCTTTTTTAGTCTCTCAAATAAAAACAAAATGATAGGTGTACACGTGCAGAAGTATATCAGTGAAGCGCGTCAGTTATTGGCTCTGGCAATACCGGTGATTCTTGCGCAAATCGCCCAAACCGCAATGGGGTTCGTCGATACCGTGATGGCAGGCGGTTACAGCGCCACCGACATGGCGGCCGTCGCTATTGGGACCTCCATCTGGCTGCCGGCTATTCTGTTCGGTCACGGATTGCTACTGGCGCTGACTCCGGTGATTGCTCAGCTCAACGGTTCAGGGCGCCGCGATCGCATTGCGCATCAGGTGCGCCAGGGCTTCTGGCTGGCGGGTTTCGTCTCGGTGCTGATTATGGTTGTGCTGTGGAACGCCGGTTATATCATCCGCTCGATGCATAACATCGATCCGGCCCTGGCGGATAAAGCCGTCGGTTACCTTCGTGCGTTGTTATGGGGGGCGCCGGGCTATCTGTTCTTCCAGGTTGCGCGTAACCAGTGTGAAGGTCTGGCGAAAACTAAACCCGGCATGGTGATGGGTTTTCTTGGGCTGCTGGTCAACATCCCGGTGAACTATATCTTTATCTATGGTCACTTCGGCATGCCGGAACTCGGCGGTGTCGGCTGCGGCGTGGCGACTGCGGCGGTCTATTGGGTGATGTTTAGCGCCATGCTCTGGTACGTGAAGCATGCGCGTTCAATGCGCGATATCCGCAATGAACAGCGTTTCAGCAAGCCGGATAACGTGGTGATGAAGCGCCTGGTACAACTGGGTTTGCCGATTGCGCTGGCCCTGTTCTTTGAAGTCACCTTGTTCGCCGTGGTGGCGCTGCTGGTATCGCCGTTAGGCATTGTGGATGTCGCCGGTCACCAGATCGCTCTGAATTTCAGTTCGCTGATGTTTGTTTTGCCGATGTCGCTGGCGGCGGCGGTCACCATTCGCGTGGGCTATCGTCTGGGACAAGGCTCAACGCTGGATGCTCAAACCGCCGCGCGTACCGGTTTAGGCGTTGGCGTCTGCATGGCGTGCCTGACGGCTATCTTTACCGTAACGCTGCGTGAGCACATCGCCCTGCTCTATAACGACAATCCTGAAGTGGTGACGCTGGCGGCGCAACTGATGCTGTTGGCGGCGGTTTATCAGATTTCGGACTCCATCCAGGTCATCGGCAGCGGGATCCTGCGTGGTTATAAGGATACGCGTTCGATTTTCTTTATTACCTTTACCGCCTACTGGGTGTTGGGATTACCGAGCGGTTATATTCTTGCCCTGACCGACCTGGTGGTGGACAGGATGGGGCCGGCTGGATTCTGGATGGGCTTTATCATCGGCCTGACGTCTGCGGCGATAATGATGATGCTGCGCATGCGCTTCCTGCAACGTCAGCCTTCCACGGTGATTCTGCAACGCGCTGCGCGATAAAACGGCAATAGCCGCCTGTTGGCGGCTATTCTCTCGACATTTTGCGCACTTCCTCCGCAATCGAGTGAAATCCGGAAGAAAATTACCATTTCCCTCTTGCCACCTCCCGGCTCTGCCGCTAATATTCGTCCCCGTTGTCACACACAACATTGCGTTCATAGCTCAGTTGGTTAGAGCACCACCTTGACATGGTGGGGGTCGTTGGTTCGAGTCCAATTGAACGCACCATTCTGCGTCCGTAGCTCAGTTGGTTAGAGCACCACCTTGACATGGTGGGGGTCGGTGGTTCGAGTCCACTCGGACGCACCATTTCACCGTCTGGTGATACGGTGCCTGTTTTCCTTTCGCTATTTTCTTATTTTCTCTGCAATTATTTCTCGTCATTCAGCTTCGCGTTATGCAAATCAGTAAATTACCCGTTCATTGATTTTTATTCCTGACTTGCTGATGTGGGGAAGTCTTCGCTTATCTTCCCATTAACCGCCATATACTGATTCAGCCTGTTAACGACTTTCACTCATCGCTTGCCATTCCCTCCACCGCAGCATGAATGGGTTTCGAGCGTCCTGATTCTGGTACAATCCCATAAATAGTGTCAGGGAGAAGAGTCCAGTTCATTGTCACTGTGAATGATCATTACGTTGTTGAATGGAGAATGGATATGCCGAAATTATTACAACTTCACTTTGCTTTTACTGGCCCGTTTGGCGCTGAAATGGCTGAGCAACTGCGGGGGCTGGCGGAGTCGATTAACCAGGAGCCGGGATTTATCTGGAAGGTGTGGACGGAAAGCGAGCAAAATCAGGAGGCGGGCGGGATCTATCTTTTCGAAAGCGAGGAGACTGCGCGGGCTTATCTGGATAAACATACCGCACGTTTAAAAAATCTTGGCGTTGACGAAGTCATCGCGAAAGTGTTTGACGTGAATATTCCGTTGAGCGAAATCAACAACGCCAGAGTGGGTTAGCAATGCCGCAGAGGGGGATTTTCCCCTCTGCGCATTTAACGTGACGCCAGGCTGGAGAGATATTTTTCTCCCGAACGTTGCACGATTTGACTGGCATTGCGGGTAATATTCTGCCCTTCAAATGCCCCGTACAGACTGGAAAACGTCACCGTGTTTAACCGCTGTATGATCCCGGCGACGGTTTTCGATGACAGCGGCAGCATGTTCGGATAGCTCCACATAAACGAAATCGCGTCAGCTCCAGGAGTGACCTGCAAGATATCTCCGGCGAGGATCGTCCCTTCCCCCTCCTCCAGATACAAAACCGTTCCCCCCGCAAAATGACCGCCCAGACGCATTAAGGTGACGCCTGGAAGGACGTTGTGTTCTTCGCCTTCCCATAGCCGAATCCAGGGACTGTCGCGCATTACCCAGGCGCGGTCAGCCGCATGGAGCCAGACGGGAGCGTCAAACGCATTCGCCCAGTCCTGCATTGTGGTGTAGTAATGAGGATGCGAAATCGCAATGGCGCTCAATCCGCCCAATGCGCGGATGAGCGTATGCGTTGCCGGGTCCAGATTCGCAATGCAATCCCAAAGAATATTTCCCACCGGCGTTCTGAGCAGAAACGCCCGTTGGTTTATGGCAAAGGAAGGAACCGTTTTCAGGCTGAAAAGTTGCGGCGTGTGCTGCTGCCACTTATTGGTATGGCTGGCGATAAGCTCGTCAAAGTCTATCCACGCCTGCCCGGAAACGGGTACATACTGGCGCTCATCCTGACAAATTTTGCAGCCTTCGACGGGGTTCTGACTGTCGTCATACGAGGTGCCACAGGTTTTACACAGCGTTATCATCGTCTCTCCTGATCTGATAAGAAATGCGTTAAGTATGGCAGAACGCGGCTTTGCCAGACCGAAGCATCCTTACCTTCCTCATCTACACTTACAGGATGTAACTGAAGTATCGATGGCAATAAAAATAACAGGATGGATAAGGACATGAAAAAAATCGCGATTATCGGGGCTGGCCCAACGGGGGTCTATACCTTTTATTCATTGCTCAAAGAGGCGCAGACACTGGAGATCGCCGTTTTTGAACGCGGGAATAAAGCGGGAATTGGCATGCCTTATAGTCTTTCTGAAAATAACCCAATGATGTTGGCGAATATTGCCAGTATCGAGGTTCCTCCGCTTTTTGACACCTGGCTTGCGTGGTTGCAGGCCCAGGACGACCATTATCTGGCGCAGTATGGCGTAAACAAGGAAACGCTACACCAGCGTCAGTTTCTGCCGCGCATTTTACTGGGGGATTATTTCCGCGCGCAGTTTTTACAAGCCGTTCGCCACGCCCAGGATCGTGGTTTTATGGTCACGCTGTATGAATCTTGTGAAGTCACAGATGTTGAAGCGACGCCCGCTGGCGTACAACTCTGGACCGATCAACACACGGTGCCGCTGCATGTCGACTTCGCGGTTATCGCCACGGGTCACGTCTGGCCGGACGAAGACGAATCAACACGCGCATTTTATCCCAGCCCCTGGTCCGGCTTGATGGAAGCTAAGGTACCAGCCGTCAGAGTGGGTATTCTTGGGACTTCACTAAGCGGCCTGGATGCGGCAATGGCGGTTGCGGTACAACACGGAATGTTTCACGAAACGCAGGAAAGTCAGGTTCATTTCTCACTGAATAAAGACAGTGAAGCGCTGGAGATTACGCTGATGTCCCGTTCCGGCATTTTGCCGGAAGCCGACTTTTACTGCCCCATCCCCTATGAACCACTAGAGTACGTTACCGATGAGGCCATTAAGCGCGAGATCGATGCGGGTTCAACAGAACTTCTCGATCGCGTTTTTAGATTGATGCAGAAAGAACTCGCCTTAGCCGACCCTAAATGGGCAGAGCAAATCTCGCTCTCCTCACTGGATGCGGATAGCTTTCCAGTGGCATTGTTTGCCGACAGAGCGCACAGCGATCCGTTCGAATGGGCGGCCGCAAATCTGAAAGAGGTCGAGGCAAATAAGCGTGACAAACGCACCGTTGCCTGGCGCTATACCCTGCTGCGTTTACATGAAGTTGTTCAGGATATTGTTGCCCACCTGGATGAAAAGGATAGTCAGCGATTCAGTTCGGGACTTGCTCGGGTGTTTATTGATAATTATGCGGCAATCCCGTCAGAGTCAATTCGCCGCATGCTGGCGCTGCACAAAGCCGGTATTCTGCGCGTTCTTGCACTGGGACAGGATTACGAGAAAGAGATAAAAGCGGATCGAACCGAGATTACAACACACAACGATCGCCTGACGTTTGACGTTTTCATTGACGCGCGAGGGCAAAAGCCGCTGAAGACAACAGACTTGCCCTTCCCGCGATTGCGCAGACAGTTACTGTCGTGTGGGGATGCGATTCCGGACGTTGGCGATGATTACACGCTTCAGGCGCCAGAGAACGTTCGTGGGCGAATTGCCTTCGGCGCCTTGCCCTATTTAATGCATGACCGGCCCTTTATCCAGGGGTTAGTCGCTTGCCAGGAAATTGGCATGGCGATGGCCAGGGCAGTATCAAAACCCGCTTCCCGACTGCGCAGACGTTTATCCCTTTATGATCGGTAACGCCGCACGCATTGTGGATGCATCAGACCCCTCTCTTGCCCTATACTTATCGGATGTCAAAAATGCATACAGTAAGGTGAACAATGGAAATTGATCTCGACAATCTGGTCTTTAACGGACTGGAAGAAGCCCAGGAACGTAATGCAGAACGTCTGGAAGATGCGGATAAAAAAGCAGAATCGGTGATCGCCGATGATGACTGCGGCGACGCCTGCAAAATCTGACTGGATTCAACCTGCCGCGCAATTTTGCGCGGCAGTTCTGTCAACGTCTTTTTAATGCCTCACTATTTGGCCGGTGAGTGCAGATTTCATTCCAGTACACCTCCCGCGTCCGACGATGTTCAGCGTGTTGTTTGATCACGAAACCACTCCGGGTCAATGTTGGCAATGTCCACGCCGTACAGGCTGGCGACAGGAAGAACAGACTCCACAACGCGCTGCAGATTGACCTCTGCACCGGGCTGTCGGGTCGGGTCAGGCATGATGACTACACGCGCCCAAAGACGCGCCATCCGCATTTTTATCTTCTCCATCTCCCGCTCCTCTGTTTTGTCAGGTGCCTTTCATTGCAGCGCAAACCGCACAAAAAATGAAATGCGAATTCTGCGCGCCGTTATCTGTTTTTGTTCATTAGCAACCCTTCGTTAACACACTGTTCACTAATAACTTTTTGCATATAAATAAGACTTTTTTCTTCTTTTGCAGCGGGTTCGGGTTGTGGGAGCGTAAAAGGACAAACCAATAATTCCAGGGATATCAAAGAAAATGATGGCAACGAAAACACAAAGTACGAAAAAAACGATTCTCGCCCTCGGCGTCATACTCGCCACGAGTTTTATGAGCGTTCAGGCGCAGGCCGATCAGCTCGCTGATATCAAGGCAGCAGGCGTGGTCAAGGTTGCGACGTTTGACGCTAACCCGCCGTTTGGCTCCGTCGATGCGAAAACCCATCAGATCGTTGGTTACGATGTTGATTTTGCCCAGGCGCTGGCGAAGTCACTGGGCGTGAAGCTGGAACTGGTCGCCACCAATCCCGCTAACCGTATTCCGCTGCTGCAATCGGGAAAAGCCGATCTGATCGTCGCTGATATTACGATAACCCCTGAGCGTGCTCAGGTTATCGACTTCTCCGTGCCCTACTTTGTTACCGGGCAACAGTTCCTGGTGCCGGTTTCGTCTCCCGATAAACTGGAGGAATACAGCCGTGCCCGCATTGGCGCAGTGAAGGGAACCACCGGTGAACAGGCGTTACATCAGCGCTTCCCTCAATCCCGCGTGCTGGCCTATGACGATATTCCGCTGGCGCTGACCGCCCTGCGCAACGGCAACGTACAGGCTATTACGCAGGACTCCACCATTCTGGCGGGTTTACTCGGCGGAGCACCGGACAAAGCCCAGTTCAAAATCCTGCCGGATTTACTCAGCAAAGAGGAGATTGGCGTGGGGGTGAAGAAAGGCGAACCGGCGTTGTTGAAAGCGGTTAACGATGAATTATTGCGACTCGAATCCAGCGGGCAGGCAGGCAAAATTTATGACGTCTGGTTTGACCCGGAAACGAAAAATCCGCAGCCGCGCACCTTTAAAATAGAGGCCAGATAAGATGTTGGCTGGTTTATTCACCCCTTGTGCAGCCGGCGCTGCGGATTTCAGCCAGTTACGCCAGGCACGGGTTGAATTACGCGAGGTGGTGAAAACGTACGGCGATCACCGGGTGCTCAACGGCGTCAGCCTTACCGTCGACCCCGGTGAAGTTGTGACTATTCTTGGCCCCTCGGGATCGGGCAAGTCAACCCTGATTCGCCTGATTAACCAACTGGAATCATTGAGTGGCGGCGATATTTTTATTGATGATAAACCCGTCGGTCAACTTAAGGGCCGTGCGTTGCGACAACTACGCAGCCGAATCGGTTTTGTTTTCCAGCAGTTTAATCTGTATGCGCACCTGACGGCGCAGCAGAATATCACCCTCGCGCTGGAGTACGTCCACGGCTGGAATAGAACCGACGCGACCCAGCGCGCGTATGCCCTGCTGGAGCAAGTCGGGCTGAGAGAGAAAGCTGGCGCTTATCCGGCGCAACTTTCCGGCGGCCAACAGCAGCGGGTGGCGATTGCCCGCGCGCTGGCCTCTTCGCCGCAAATTCTCCTGTTTGATGAGCCGACCTCTGCACTCGATCCGGAAATGATCGGTGAGGTGTTACAGGTCATGAAACGTCTGGCTCACAGCGGTATTACGATGATAGTGGTGACCCACGAGATGCATTTTGCCCGCGAAATTGCTGACCGGGTGGTGTTTATTGACGGCGGCGATATTCTCGAGGTCGCGCCTCCGGGTGACTTTTTTACCCGACCACAGCATCCGCGCACCCAGCGTTTTCTGCAAAAAGTGTTAGATCCGTTGCATCAGGAGTTATCACGATAATGCTATCAATGGACTGGCAGGGAGTGCTTACCGGCCTGCCCCTGCAATGGATCCTCTCCGGATTTCTCACCACGCTGTGGGTCAGCGCCGCAGGCATTTTCCTCGCCACGCTGTTGGCCATTTTTTTGTTAGCCCTTCGTCTTTCCGGCCATCGTACGGG
This sequence comes from Citrobacter sp. ANG330, assembly GCF_047467925.1. Lineage (NCBI taxonomy): Bacteria > Pseudomonadati > Pseudomonadota > Gammaproteobacteria > Enterobacterales > Enterobacteriaceae > Citrobacter > Citrobacter sp. ANG330. The sequence goes on from NZ_JASJUI010000002.1 coordinate 84,690, forward strand.
CCGTCGCCTGGTGGCAGGTTGGGTATCGCTGTTTCGTAACACCCCGCTGCTGGTCCAGTTGCTGTTCTGGTACTTCGCAGGCTGGAACCTGCTGCCGCGCGGTTTTATTGCTTTTGTCAACGCAGAGCATGGCTGGTCAATCCTGCCCGGCAACGTCTGGTGGCTGACGCCTGAGTTTCTTTGCTCAGCGTGGGGACTCGGGGTGTTCACCTCGGCGTTTCTGGTTGAGGAGATCGCCGCCGGTTTACACGCGGTTTCCGCGGGACAGCGCGAAGCCGCCGTCTCCCAAGGGTTCTCCGCGTGGTTGACCTTTCGCCACATCCTCTTGCCACAGGGTTTAACCAACGCCTGGCAACCGGTGGTGGGACAATATCTCAATCTGATGAAACTGTCGTCATTAGCGAGCGGTATTGGCTTTGCGGAACTGACCTACCAGGTTCGCCAGATTGAAAGCTATAACGCCCATGCGCTGGAGGCCTTTGCCGTGGGCACTGCGCTTTATCTGTTTACCGGCGTGGCGCTCGGTCTGCTGTTGACCCATCTGGGGCCCGCTCCCCGACAGGAGAAAAAACCGCAAACCCGCCGGTTCCGGTTCAGGAGTCCCCAGCATGATCGCTAATATTACGGTGATAACCGACAACCTGGATTATCTCCTGTGGGGACGACTGGCCGACGGTCAACCCGGCGGCGTGCTGCTGACCCTGATGATGGCGCTGGGTGCGGCGGTGCTGGCCTTACCAGGCGGTATTGCCCTTGCCGCTATCGCCTGGCGTTTTCCCGGCGTTATCCGTAAAGGATTGTTCATCTGGGCAGAATTTATACGCGGGATCCCGCTGATCTTCGTTATTTTCTGGATGTGGTATTTGCTGCCCATGCTGACCGGCAGCGATCTCCCCGGTGCGGCAACCGTGACGCTGGCGTTGGCCTGGTTTACCACCGCGTCGGTGATGCATTCGGTGTACGCAGGGCTCAACGCGTTGCCCACCGGACAATATGATGCAGCCGTATCACAGGGATTCAGTCCTGTTCAGGCCCTGAGAGGGGTTTTACTGCCGCAGGTTTTACGTCATGTCCTGCCTTCCCTGACCGGGATATGCATTGGACTGCTGAAGGACACTTCGCTGGCATTTATCGTCAACGTGCCGGAACTGACGACGGTGGCGGGACAGGTTAACAGCCGGGAACAGATTTACCCGGCGGCTATCTTCATCTTTACGGGTCTGGTCTACTATCTGCTTTGCTACGGACTGGAGAAAACGACCCGGCGGCGATTTGCCCCGTGCTAACCTGTTAACATTCAATAAACTGATGCGCGTCGTCGAGTCGGTATTTCACGCCGGCGCGGATCCCCTTTTCCCCTTCAACCGCAACGGCAAAGCGCATACGTTCGCCGTCGTGATACGCCAGCGCCGCGCAACCACCCGGCCCCAGCACCACGGAGTCCACCGTACCTGTACTGGCAACAATCGCATTGTCGCCGTTGCAGATGATATGCACATTGTCGCCGCTGTTGGCGATTTTTGCATCTGCACCAAAACTGACTATCTGGCTCAGATCACCGTTACTGGCGATATGGCTTCTCTCACCCAGGGTACTCACCCGCACACGCATACCGCTGCAGGCGATCCGCGTTCCGTTACCGGCGCTGCTGATACGCGTAGAGTTTCCTGCGACAGCCAGCCGCGCGCGATCGCCCGAGCTACTGATATGGCTGTTATAGCCTACGCTACCGATGCGCACGCAGTAGCCCGCACTGGCAATTTGTGACGCGTACCCTGCGCTGGCAATCTTCATGTTATCGCCGGCACAGCCCAGATTCGCGTTATCACCGGCGTTTGCCACCTGCTGATCGCCTATTAAGGCGTCAGGTCGTGCCAGTCGCGACATGGCAGAGATGTCCTGGCGAGCAAAGTTCTCTTCATCCAGCCAGCGCGACCAGGCGTATTCCACCAGACTGTTCGCCCAGTCGAGATACCCTTCGCGACTCAACGCCCGATGCACATCAGCGTAGTTGCCGCCCTCGGGAAAACGGCGCAGAAACCAGCGGTACATCACCGCGCCAACCCGCCAGTTGCGTAAGTCCTCTCGTGTGATCAGCATACGTTAATGCCGGTGATAACCGTCGACCATGCAGCGGAACGTCTCGCCAGGCGTGCGCCCCGTAGTGCACAGGTAGAGGTGGCCGAAAATAAAGAACAGGCTAATGATTGCCAGCGCGAAGTGCGCCTGCAGCAACCAGTAGCGCACACCGGGAAGCACATCCCCCACAACCTGCGGATAGAGGGATAACAGACCGCTCAACAACAACAGCGGCAATAATCCGTACATCACGCCGACATAGGCCGCCTGCTGTAACGGATTAAACTTCGAACGCGGCGTAGCCGGAAACGGATGCGCTTCGCCCTGCATAATGCCGTACAGATAAAAGCGGGTCTGTTTCTGCGCCCGTGCTATCCAGCCCTCTGGCCGAATAATGTAGTGGTGGCCGTTGCCACCCAGCGCGTTAATCAGTACAAACCCGACCCAGCACGCCAGCAGGAGAAACCCGCAGACTTCGTGCACCGTCAGCAGGCTTTTGATCGCCGCTGTGCTGACCAGTGAAAAGTGATTGACGAGCCCGCTGCCCAGCAGGAGCACAAACAACAGCACATTCGACCAGTGCCACAAGCGAACCGCTTTCGAGTACAGATAGACTTTCTCGCCATGTCCGGCGGCAGCTTTGTTGGCTGAGCGAAAACGCAGCCAGGCGTGCAATCCCAACACCAGCCACATCGCCACCAGCAGCAGTCCGGCGATCACCAGCCAGACGGGCCAATACTCGGGGGAAAACACCGGCACATAGTTTGCCAGTTGCGCCTGGAACTGTTCAGCATTCTGCGACGCGTTCATACATTATCCTTTTTAATCAAATGTTGACCGAACCGACGATACAGATGGGGCTTACCCGCGCCCGGAAGTTGATACTGATAATAATTATTCTCCTGAAGCCAGCGCTGGATCTCCGGGCTATCCTCGCGACCAAACAACAGCGCATGCTCCGGACAGGACGACACACAGATAGGTGGGAACCCTTTCGCCAGCCGGGACTGGGCGCAAAAATCGCATTTGTCCGCCACTTTGGTTTGCGGATTCAGGTAGCGCACCTGATAAGGACAGGCACCAATGCAATAACTGCAGCCAATGCAGCGAGAACTGTCGACGCGAACGATCCCGTTCTCATCACGCCACGACGCGCCGGTCGGGCACACCTCAATGCAGGGCGCATCGTCGCAGTGCTGACAGGACTGACGGAAGTAGTGATACAGCGTTTCGTTGTCATTATCTGAAACGGGAATATGCGCGATCGACAAGCGACTCCCCTGCGCAGGAACATGATTCGTTTTGCGGCAGGCGCGGGTACAGATGTTACAGCCATTACATCGCGATTCATCATGGATCATGACGTAACGAACGGAGCTGCTGGCCGATGTTTTCGCCAGCAGCGTCTGGCCGGGTCCGCTGAAAAAAATGACCGTTCCCATGCCAAGCATAAATTTTCGTCGAGTGAAGGACATCTTGTTATCCTCTAATGCTGTGATCGCGCTCGTCCACGCTTTCCATGAATTCAGGGATTCTGAAACTGCTCAACTTCCAGCCATTCACACAAACCGTACGCTTTGCCATAACTCATAAAGCGTTCGCTGAATAAGTACGGCACCTCGTTCGACGACGCGACCGGGCGAATATCGGCATAGTCGGGATGCGTTTCAATCGCAGCCAACGCGGCTTCTATCTGCTCAGGCGCGAAACCGTAAGGCGACTGTTCCAGCATGGCGACTTTGTACGGACGCGGATAAGTCTGACAGTCAAAGCGCACCGCCTGCGCAATTGCCCGACAGATATCCTTTTCCACCACCTGAACGCACATATCGGCATAGTTGGCGGTCATGGTCTGGGTTGAGTAGTAATATTCATCCAAAGAGCCCTGCACCCGGGCGATATCCTCCCCGGCAAGCCCCTCATTGAGCGTCTCCAGCAGCGGTGTAAGTTCCGCTTCTTCCAGCGAATAAGGCGGCTGCAAGAACAATTCGCGTGCAACGAGCTGACCGTTCGCCGAATGCTGGCGGATAAAATCCGCCAGTATCTCCACGGGGCTTTCTTCCGCCTGTTCATCCTCGCAGGCTACTGGCTCACGTCGCCCCTGCAGCCACTGCCGCTTTTCGAGATCGACCTCCGGCGCGGCAAGTTGACTCACATCCTCTGGTTGGTTCATGTGATGTTCCTTACGCCGGCAACAGATTCTGCGCGGCCAGGTCATCAGCGACATCTTCGAGACCCAGTCGATTCAACGTCTCGCGCGTCGGACAGCCCAGTTCAGGGTGCCAGCCCATCTCTTTATAAAACAGCGTCAGGGATTCACGCATGTCATCGCGATCCATCTTGTCGGTGCCTTCGCTAAAGGCCGGGATCTTCGGATCCTTATCAAACACCCATGAGCAGATCTGGTCGTGCGCATTGCGCATATCGTTGGTCTGCATCAGTTTCACCGTATAAGCGCGGTGCAGCGTGAAGATACGTTCTGCGGCTAAATCGAGACTGGCCTGAGTGGTTTCATCACCGGTTACGGCCTGAAAGAATTTGGCTTCCAGATCGAGATCGCCGCGATAGTTGCGGCTTTTCAGCGGTGACACGGTCATCGGCCAGACCCAGTTACACAACGTAACCGCGTTATGCAGACACACTTTCAGCAGCGTCCATTTGGCATATTTGATTTTTGCCGCGTTGACTGGCGTGTAATTTTTCGTTTCATCATAGGCGTCTTCCGAGCCAAACAGTTCCGCCGCCACTTCGCGCTGCAGTTTCAGAGGCAAACCCGAGCCGATGAAATTGATGTGGGTGTGGGTCATACAGTCGCGGTTAAACATGCAGTTGGTGATGGCCCCCACCTGCGCCGACGCTTCGTTGGCGTGGTGAACCGGAAAACCAAACGGCGACCACAGTTTGTTTTTTTCATACGCCCAGTATTCATCACCCAGTTGCCAGCGCTCGGCAATAGCATACGAACCGTCCGCCAGGTGGCTGAGTTCACCGACACGATGCGCCAGGCGATAATAGAAATCCTTGATGAAATTTGGATCGCCCGCTTCCAGTTGATCCCAGCGGATTTCAGCATACTCTTCTGCCGGCAGGACGCGTTTAAACACCCCTTTGCTGTAGCAGTACGTAAAGTCGCGGTGCAACTGCCCGTAGTTACACCAGATGCCGTAATCATCAAACAGATTCAGGCCAATCAGATTGCCAATGACGCGGCCATCGTCTTTGTCTTCAAAGTCTTTGGGGCCATGCGGAAAAATGGTGGTATGGACAAAGTTCGCCACGCAGGTATTTCCGCCGGTGCTCGGCACGCCAAAATCCTTCACGCGGGGAATGTTCATCTGTGTCATACAGCGAATCGGACAGGAGTGGCAACCGCTCATTTTAACGGTGTATTTTTCTGCCGCCGGACCTAAATCGAAGACCGATTTGTAGGTCCGGTAACCAACGGTATTCTGATTACCCGGCGGGATCTCGCCAGTCTCGATTGGCCCGCCTTCTGCCGCGCCCCAGAACAGTCCTTTGCGTGCGGTCCAGCGGGAAGCGGGAGAGGAATATTCCGCCCATGCCTGCGGGGTACTGGGTACAACATGGTTGTTATTGGCGCCAATCAGCTCCGTCATCATGTAATCATTTAACCGCTTCATCTCTTTGCGGTCGGCAATGTTGACGCCTTTGGTCCCTTCCACGGCGATCGCTTTCAGGTTTTTCGAGCCCATCACCGCGCCCGTCCCCGCGCCACCGCTGTGGTTGCGGCTATTGAGCATGCAGGATAGCGGCACGAGGTTTTCACCCGCCTGGCCAATTGCCGCCACGCAGGTTTCCGGCGAGGTCATTCGGCATATTTCTTCTGTGGTTGCACGGGTACCTTTCCCCCACAGGAAATCGGCTTTTTCAAGTGTGACCTTGTCGTCTTTAATATTGAGCCAGACGGGGGATGCCGCCTTGCCTTCAATGATGATGGCGTCATAGCCTGCAAATTTCATTTGTGCCGCAAAAAAACCGCCCATATGCGCATCGACAACCAGATTGCCTTTTGTAAATGTAGAGAGCGACGTGATATTAACGCGAGAACTGCACGGGGCGCCGGATCCGGTAAGCGGTCCCGTCGCAAAGACTAATTTGTTGCCTTCATCAAAGGGTTTAGTACCAGCGGGAACTTCGTCGTACATAATTTTGTAGCCGAACCCCATACCGCCGACAAATTTTTTAAATTTACTGGAATCTTCAAGGGTAATATCGCCTGTTGTAAGATTGACCCGTAAAATATTACCTGTCCAACCGTTAGCCATAATGTTTTCCTTTGCAAGACTCAAACAGTAATATCTTTCCACTCGATGATTTTTAATGCCCCGGTCGGGCAGGCACTGGCGCATTCACCGCATAAAATACATTTCGATGATTTCTTCGTTTCGGTATTAACGGTAGCCATCATCCAGGGACACGCGGTGGTACAGGCGCTGCATCCGATACAACGTCGGTGATCAACGGCAATGCAACCGTCTTCCTGGTTCCAGGTAATTGCCTCAATCGGGCAAACCTTCATGCACTGCGGATCTTTACACTGTCGACAGGTGTCCGGGGTGTAGTTCAGATCGCCATACAGGCCGCCGCCGGAGCCTGGACCTTTGTCGCCGAAGAAGAAGTGACGGTGAATTTTAATGCGGGAAAAGAAGGTGCCGACTGCGCCGTCATTGTAGTTGGTACAGGAAATTTCACAGCGATGACACCCGGTACAGCGGGCGCGTTGGGTGACTAACACCCCTTTCGGCGTGGAGATTAACCCGACAGTGCCGCTATCGATATCTTCTTGCTTGCAGCCAAAAAGCGATAATAACGCGGGCGCGAGGGTTAACCCTGCCAGGCCTTTTCCCGATATACGCAGAAATTCCAGCCGCGTTAAGCCCGTATCTAATAATGGACGATCAACCTGGTTCATTTATTTTGCATCCTCTTCGCAAACGCAGTGCCGACAACACGTCCCAGGCTGATGCTAATTATGCTGAAACAGAGCCTCTGATGTTGCCTCCCACAGCTGAAGTTCCGCCTTAACCGGATTGCATAAATAACGCAACTTAACGCAAATAAACTAATCCTTTAGGGTTAGGCGAAATAAATAATGTGAGTTATTGGCGGGTATAACTTTGATCGTCATCAATTAAAAACGGGAAGAAAAATATTAAATGCGTAGTGATATTTATTATCATAAAGACAGTGAAACACTGTTCCGCCAGATTACAAATAAATGTGAATTTGTTCCCAACTATAAATTAAAAAACGTTCGTGATATATTTAAAAATATAGCGAATTACCCATAGCAGTAATACTGTCCCCTGAATAATTCGAGTTACAGGAAATAAGGGATGTGTTCATCCCCTATTGCGGTTAGCTGGCCAGCGCTTTGATTACCGTTTCCATTGCCTGCTTTTCGAGGTCGCTACGCTGAATACGCTGGTTCGCCAGTGCAGTTCGCAGTACCCCGGCAATCACGATATGTTTGGGTTCCTGTCCCAGATCGCGCATTTCCAACACCACTTTGCCAACCACTCTGCACATCTCACGGTACAGTTCATCGTCTTTTGTCAGGTTTCCCATTATTGTCTCTCATTGCAGGTCCAGTTAAACAGCATATATCAGACTGGAGGGGATGACAAAAAACAAAGAAAATCAAATAAATAACTCACGGTACTATTCAACGATATGCGTTTCTTTCAATTGTTGCCATTTGTTGACCAGTTCCGCCAGATTGGCCGCCTGCATTTTTTCCATCACCCTGGCGCGATGGACTTCTACCGTGCGTACCGCGATGTTCATCACCTGCGCAATCTCGCGGTTCATCAATCCCTTAACGACAAAACCCGCTAACTCACGTTCTTTTGCCGTAAGGGTCCGGTAACAGGAGGCGATCTGTTGTCGGACTACGGCCTGTTGTGAAACCACCAGCGCACGCTCCAGCGCTGTTTGCAACGGTCTGGCGCTGACCGGTTTTTGCAGGAAGTCTACCGCACCCTGTTTCATCTGCTCGACGGCCATCGGCACGTCGCCATGTCCGGTAAGAAACACCACTGCCAGCGTACTTTCGCGCTGGCGCAACACCGTATGGACATGCTTACCATCCATCACCGGCATCCGCATATCCAGCAACAGCACGCCCGTGTCATACAAATCAGCCTGCTCAAGAAAAACCGCCCCTTCTTCCCAGCACGTGACCGGGTAGCCCAGGCTCTCCAGCAGAAAGGCGCAGGCGTCGGTGACCGCTGCATCATCATCCAGTAAATGAACTATCGCCATTGCTGCTCCTGTCCTGCTGTTGAGTAAAATCCAGTACCACCTCCACGCCAGACTGCCCGTCAGGCGCGGTCTGATTTCGCAGATGAATCTCTCCCTGACCGTAACGCACCAGCCGCTGACAAATCACCAGCCCCAGTCCCATCCCCTCTTTCCGACTGGTTTTAAAGGGCTGAAACGCCTGATGCAATAAGGCATCGTTGATGCCGCCGCCATTATCCTGCAACGTCATGCGTACGCCCTGTGTCGACGCTGAGGCATCAATCCACAGTGTGGTGGCACCCGCCTGCGCCGCATTGAGGAGCAGATTAGCCAGCACCTGCTCGAGCAAAACCGGCGGCAGCAAAATCGTCAACGCGCGATCGATATTGCTGTGTAAGGTTAACATCGGAAACTGCTGCGCCATGCGCAACAGTTGCCAGACATATTGAACCGCCTCGTGGATGTTGATGTTCTCCCACTCTTCCGTGCGGATCGGGCTTCCCTGGGCCTGACTCACCCAGCGCCGCAGATTACGCAGCGTCTCAGCCCCACGCTGTGCCTGCCTATCAATATGCTCGAGCGCAGGCAGTAACGCGTGCGCCGGATCCTGCGACTGCAAGCGAATCAGACTGCCCTGCGCGTAATGGCGAATGGCCGAAAGCGGTTGATTCAGTTCGTGCGCGAATCCCGAGGTCATTTCGCCGAGAACGCTCATCTGCCTGGCCGTTTCCAGCGCCTGCTCCTGCTGGCGCAACTGGACGCCGTTGCGTTCAAGTTGTTTACCACGACGACGCACCAGCAACATCACCCAGATATAGTTCAGGGTCAGCAGCAGCAGGATCAGCGCAGTCCCGCCCATCAGCCACTGATGCTGTATCAGCCAGCTTTTCACATCCAGCCATAAGCGTCGCTGCTGTGGATGCTGCTGAACGTCGCGCAGTAACGCCTCTACCTGGCTGGTCGACGCCGGCGCGCCCCAATGGAACGCGGAGGTGTCAGGCGCAGCCAGCAGCGCACGGGTGACACGATCGGCCAGCGTATCACTGACTGCAGGCAACGCGGCAAACGACCAGTCAGGATAGAGCGGCGTACTGGCTAAACAGGCAATATTTCCGGGACGGTTGAGCACCGCAACAAAATCGGTTTTATCAACCAGTCCCTCTTCGTCCATTTTTTCCAGCAGGCAGACCGGAACAATCACCGCCTGCACCGCATTTTCACGGAGTAAATAAAGAAGCGCATCGGCTGGAAAACCGCTAAAACGCAGGTTGAGGTCGCGCTCCGGGCGCAGACCGGCGTCGCTCAACGCTTTATATCCCAGCAGGTAGCCGCCGAACGCCTGAGGGTCAATGGCCCCCACTGTTTTACCGATCAGATCGTGCGCGCCAGTGATACCGCTGTCGCGTCGGGCAAGGATCGCACTGCCAATGACATTACCTGTTCCGCGCGCAGAACGCAGAGACGCCAGCCAGCGCAGCGGCGCACGGCTATTCAGTTGCACAAACTGCGCCGGGTTGGTTACCACAAATTGCACGCTTTCGTTATTGACCGCCGCCTGCATCTGGTGCAGATCCAGCGGTACAATGTGGAACTGTTCTCCGGGAAGCTGCTGATTAAGCAGCTCCTCCAGCGGTTGCCAGTGGCTGCGGGTAGCGACTTCTCCACGCATCGCCAGAATCCCGATATGCCATGAGCCCGCCAGCGTGCTACTGCTGAACATTAAGGCCGACACCAGCAGCGCCAGCCTCTTTACCGTTTCACCTCTCACGCCGATATCCCTGTTGATTATGTTGTTTTAGATCAACAACCCGCCGGGTATGTGGTTAACCACAATAGAGCTGCCCCCGCCACGATTTTTACACTGTAAATCATCGACATTCTTTATTCATCACACGCAACCCAACGGCGTGACAAATGTTTCGTTGTTGCCTTGAGACGGGAGAAAAAATGGACAACAGTAAACGGCAGTTTCTCCAGCAGCTGGGCGTCCTGACCGCAGGCGCTTCACTGGTTCCACTGGCGCAGGCGAAATTTCCTTTTTCACCTGAACGCCACGGCGGTTCCACGCAGCAACGTTACGCGATGCTCGTGGATCTTCGCCGCTGCATAGGCTGTCAGGCCTGCACCGTCAGTTGTGCGATAGAAAATCAGACGCCACAGGGTGAGTTTCGTACCCATGTGAATCAATATCAGGTCCGGATAGCGGATGAAGTGACCAACGTGCTGTTACCGCGTCTTTGTAATCACTGTGACAATCCGCCCTGTGTGCCGGTTTGCCCGGTGCAGGCCACATTTCAGCGCGAAGATGGCATCGTGGTGGTCGATAATACCCGCTGTGTTGGCTGCGCCTACTGCGTTCAGGCGTGTCCTTATGACGCCCGTTTTATCAATCATGAGACACAGACCGCCGATAAATGCACGTTTTGCGTCCACCGTCTTGAAGTCGGCCTTCTCCCCGCCTGCGTGGAGTCCTGCGTAGGCGGCGCACGCATTATCGGCGACATCCGCGATCCGCAAAGCCGGATATCGCAATTGATCCGCACCCATCACGACACCATCAAGGTCCTTAAGCCGGAAAATAACACCACGCCCCACGTCTTTTATCTGGGACTGGACGAGGCGTTTGTCACCCCGTTGATGGGACGCGCGCAACCCGCACTCTGGCAGGAGGTCTGAGAATGCAACCTTTACTCATCGAAGAGGTGTTAGCCCGTCCGCAGGCGGTAAGCTGGCTTCCCTGGGCAGTACAGTATTTCTTTTTTATCGGCATTGCCGCCTGTGGCGCGCTGTTGGGTTGCATACTGCACTGGCGGAAAAAGGAGAATCCCGCGCTGGAAAGCCTGACGCTGCTGATTACGCTAACCTGCGCAATCACCGCACCGCTGGCGCTGACCGCCGATCTCCATCAGACGGCCCGCGTCTGGCATTTCTATGCATATCCAACACCCTGGTCATGGATGCCATGGGGCGCCCTTTTTTTACCGCTGTTCACCACATTCCTCGGACTCTGGTTTCTGGCGCAGGTTTACCGTCAGCTTACCGGTAAAAGTTACATGGTCACAAAATGGCTCGCTTTTGCCAGCGCGCTCGCCGCAACGGGATTGTTGCTCTATACCGGGCGGGAAGTCTCCGTGATTGAGGCTCGCCCCGTCTGGTTCAGTTATGCCTTTGTGCTGGCAATGTTCCTGAGCGCCCTGCAGACCTTTTTTGCCCTGTTAATCGTCGGAATGCGTGATGATTTCCCGACGCAAAAGCGTCTCGCACTCGGACAACTGCTGTCGTTGCTTGCCCTCGCGGTCGTCATCGTTTTCTGGGTCAGCGGCGATACGCTTTCCGGTATGGCCATCCGCCAGTGGCTGGCAATCTCCGCATCGGCGCGCCATTACGCCTCAGGCTGGCTGGCATTCTGGCTGCTCTCATTGCTGTTTAACGTTATCGCCCAGCGTCGTCCGCTGTCATTGCCTTTGCGAAGCCTGCTGGCGTTGAGTGCGATGGCGCTGTGCTGGCTCATGCGCTGGACGCTGCTGATTCAGGGGCAGACGCTGCCGAAATTTAACGCTCAGTTTAACCCGTACACCCTGCCCGGCGGGACTGACGGATGGCTTGCCATCCTCGGCACCTTCGGCCTGTGGATTGCGCTGCTTATTATTGTTCGCGAAAGCGTGAACGGACTCGCAAGGAGACTGCAACATGGCTAATTTAACCCGTCGTCAGTGGCTCAAAGTCGGCCTGGCCGTAGGCGGTATGGCGACGTTCGCCCTCAGCTATCGTGACGTGGCAAAACGTGCCATTGATGGCTTGATCAACGGCACCTCCGGCAAAATCACCCGCGACCACATCACAGGCAACGCGCTGATCCCGGAAGCCAGCGCACACCCGCGCTGGCAACAAAATACGCAACAAACCATCGCCATGACCCAGTGTTTCGGCTGCTGGACACAATGCGGCGTCAGAGTCCGCGTCGATCAACAAACCAACCGGGTGCTGCGCATTGCCGGCAATCCCTATCATCCGCTTTCTCATGAACATCATATTGACGCGTCAGTCCCCTTCAGCACGGCGATGGCGCAACTGGCGGGCGAGAGCGGTCTTGATGCCCGCTCGACGGCCTGCGCCAGGGGCGCAACGCAACTGGAAGGACTCTACAGCCCGCTGCGTATTCTGGAGCCGATGAAGCGCGTGGGCAAACGCGGCGAAGGCAAATGGCAGCGCATCAGCTTTGAACAACTGGTCACTGAGGTGGTGGAAGGCGGCGATCTGTTTGGCGAGGGTCATGTCGACGGCCTGCGCGCCATTTACGCCCCGACAACCCCGATTGATCCTCAGCATCCGGGGTTCGGTCCAAAATCCAATCAGCTTCTGGTCACCAATACCAGCGACGACGGGCGAGACACCTTCCTGCGTCGCTTTGCCCTCAACAGTTTCGGTAGCAAAAACTTTGGCGCACACGGCTCCTATTGTGGACTGGCCTATCGCGCCGGATCCGGCGCGCTGATGGGCGATCTTGATAAAAACACGCACGTGAAACCTGACTGGGACAATGTGGAGTTCGCGTTGTTTATGGGCACCTCGCCCGCACAGTCCGGTAACCCGTTTAAACGTCAGGCCAGACAGCTTTCCAGCGCGCGACTGCGCGATAATTTCAGTTATGTGGTCGTCGCTCCGGCGCTGCCCTTAACCACTGTGCTTGCAGACGACCACGGACACTGGGTACCGGTGATCCCCGGCAGCGACGCCGCGCTGGCGATGGCGATGATCCGCTGGATTATCGACAATCAGCGCTATAACGCCGATTATCTGGCGCTGCCGGGCGCACTGGCGATGCAGCATGCTGATGAGAAAAGCTGGACCAACGCCACGCATCTGGTGATCGCCGACGATCTCCCCGGGCTGGCCGGACAGCACCTGACACACACACATCTGGACCCTTCCGCGACCAATGATCCTCTGGTCGTAAATGAGCACAACGAACTGGTTCCCGCCAGGGATTGTCTGCGCGCTGCGCTGTTTGTCACGCGCCAGGTCACGCTCGCCGACGGTCGCAACGTAACGGTGAAAAGCAGCTTTCAGTGCCTGAAAGAGTCTGCGCAAAAAATGACGCTCGCCCGGTACAGCCAACAATGCGGCGTAGCTGAGAACAAAATCATCGCGCTGGCAGATGCTTTTACCCGCCACGGACGTAAAGCCGCGGTCATCACCCACGGCGGGATGATGGCAGGAAATGGCTTTTATAATGCCTGGGCGGTGATGATGCTGAATGCGCTGATCGGCAACCTCAGCCTGGAAGGCGGCGTTTTTGTCGGCGGCGGCAAGTTTAACGGCGCAACAGACGGCCCACGCTACAACATGGCAAGTTTTCCGGGCAAGGTAAAACCCAAAGGGCTGAGTATTGCGCGAAGCAAAACAGCGTATGAATCTTCCGAAGAGTATCGGAATAAAGTCGCCGCCGGAGTGTCACCCTATCCGGCTAAAGCGCCGTGGTATCCGTTTGTCGCCGGTCAGCTAACCGAGCTTCTCAGCTCCGCACTGGAGGGTTATCCCTACCCGCTCAAGGCGTGGATCTCCAATATGACCAATCCCCTGTATGGCATACCCGGTCTGCGCGCCGTTGCCGAGGAAAAACTCAAGGATCCGGCGCGGTTACCCCTTTTTGTAGCTATCGATGCGTATATGAATGAGACCACCGCCATGGCGGATTACATCGTACCGGACACGCATAACTTCGAAAGTTGGGGATTCAGCGCGCCGTGGGCCGGTGTCGCCAGTAAAGCGACGACCGCACGCTGGCCCATTGTCGACTCCGCCACCGCCACAACCGCCGACGGTCAGCCGGTTTCGATGGAGGCATTTTGTATTGCCGTGGCCAGACAACTCAATCTGCCGGGATTTGGTGACAATGCAATCTCCGACAGCGCAGGGAACCACTACCCGTTGAATCGTGCAGAAGACTACTATCTGCGCGTCGCCGCCAATATCGCCTTTATGGGGAAATCCCCGGTCGCCGAGGCGGTGGCAGAAGACATTGAACTCACGGGCGTCAGCCGCATTATGCCTGTCATTGAGCAGACGCTGAAAGCGGAAGAAGTTCGTCGGGTGGCGTTTATCTACTCACGCGGTGGACGTTTCGCACCGGATAAAAGCGGACGGACTGAAAATCGGGTTGGCAATGCCTGGGAAAAGCCGCTGCAAATCTGGAATGCCGGGGTCGCCGCTCATCGCCACGCCATCACCGGCGAGCGCTACAGCGGTTGTCCGGCATGGTATCCGGCGAGGCTGTCTGACGGACGCCCGGTGGACGAGCTTTTCCCGCTGGCACAGTGGCCGCTCAAACTTATCTCGTTTAAATCAAACACTATGGCCAGTGCGTCGACGGTGATCCCGCGCTTGCACCACGTCAAACCGCTCAACCTGGTGGCGTTGAATCCGCAGGACGGGCAGCGTTACGGTTTGTCGCATGGTGACAGGGTACGAATCACCACGCCGGGTGGGCAGGTTGAAGCACAAATCAGTTTGCTGCAAGGGGTGATGCCGGGAGTCATTGCTATTGAGCACGGCTACGGGCACCGGGAGATGGGGGCGGCTTCGCATACGCTCGACGGGGAGCCGCTGGCGTTTGATGAAAAAGTAAAATCGGGTATTAACCTGAACGATCTGGGGTTTGCCGATCCAACGCGAAAAGTGACCAACACCTGGCTGGACTGGGTGTCCGGCTCCGCAGTACGCCAGGGGCTGCCTGCGAGAATTGAGCGGGTCTGACACTCGCGCCGGATGGCAACGCTAACGCGTTTTATCCGGCCTACAGGACTCGCGCATTTTATCCGGCCTACGATGTCCTGTAGGCCGGGTAAGGCGAAGCCGTCTCCCGGCAAAAGCGAATCAGTTATTCACCGGAATGACCGCGCCTTTGTATTTGGTGCGGATCCAGTCCTGAATCTCTTTTGAGTGCAGGACGTCAACCAGTGCGACGATATCCTTTTTCTTCTCGTCGCCACGATGCACGGTAATGATATTGGCATACGGGTTGTTCTCACCGCTTTCCACCGCGATCGGATCGTGTACTGGATCCAGACCGGCATCAATGGCGTAGTTGGCGTTAATCACCACCGCGTCACCTTCATCGTTGTTATACATCTGTGGTAACAGTGCGGCTTCAACGTTAGGCAGGAACTTCAGCTTCTTCGGGTTTTCGACGATATCGCTGATGCGTGCGGTCACTTTGTCCACGCCCGGCTTCAGTTTGATCACGCCCTCTTTCTCAAAGATAGACAGGATACGCCCCTCTTCCGACACCGCATCACGCATGATAATTTTGCCGCCCTCCGGCAGATCCTTCAGCGATTTCACCTTTTTCGAATAGATACCGATAGGTTCAATGTGGATAGCACCCGCGCTGACGAAATCGTAGGTCTTATCCCCGGCATGGTCTTTCAGCACGCTGTTCAGATAGGGAATATGCTGGAAGTAGTTGGCATCAATCTCACGGCCCGCCAGCGCAGTGTTCGGCAGGATATAGTCCTGGAACGGTTTAATCTCCAGATCGATACCCTGTTTCGCCAGAATCGGTTTGGCCTGCTCAAGGATTTCGGCATGCGGTACGTTGGACGCGCCCACGGTCAGCGTGTCCGCCCAGGAGGCGAAGCTCAGGGCACTTAAGGTAGCTGCGGCGAGAAGTGTCAGTGATTTTTTCATGATAATGGTTTCCGTATTTTATTAGCGTTTATCTAACAGAGAAGTGATCACATCGCCGCAGAACTGGATAATGAAGACGATGACCAGAATAGTCACTGTCGCCACCAGCGTGACGTCGTTGTGGTTGCGCTGGAATCCTTCCAGATAAGCCAGATTCCCTAAACCCCCTGCTCCGATCACCC
The DNA here is from genome assembly GCF_047467925.1 of Citrobacter sp. ANG330. Lineage (NCBI taxonomy): Bacteria > Pseudomonadati > Pseudomonadota > Gammaproteobacteria > Enterobacterales > Enterobacteriaceae > Citrobacter > Citrobacter sp. ANG330. The sequence goes on from NZ_JASJUI010000002.1 coordinate 100,904, forward strand.
CAGCCATCGCGCTGTAACTGACCAGCGCAATCAGCGTCACGGTGATACCGGACACCAGAGCGGGTGACGATTCAGGTAACAAAACCCGAAAAATTAAGGTGCCAAGACGAGCGCCCATTGAACGTGTGGCTTCAATGACGCCCTTATCCACTTCGCGCAGGGCGATCTCAACCAGGCGCGCATAGAATGGTGCAGCACCGACTATCAGCGCCGGTAAGGCGGCATTAGCGCCAAGAATGGTGCCGACAATCGCTTTGGTAAACGGGATCAGTAAGACGATCAAAATGATGAACGGGATCGAACGGAAGATGTTCACCACCAGCGATATACCACTGTACAGCGCACGGTTCTGGAACAGCCCGCCGCGCGCGGTAAGGAACAGCGCCAGTCCGAGGACGATACCGAGGATAAAGGTCGCAATCCCGGAGAGCGCGGTCATGTACAGCGTCTCCTGAGTGGCGGCAAAAAGTTGATCCCATTTCAGATGGGGAAACAGATTCTCAGCCATGTTGAATCACCTCACCGTCAATACCGCTTTTTTGCAGGTCGTCCAGAATGTTATTGAGTTGCTCTTCCGACGCCACCACGTGCAACCACAGCTGACCGAACACGCCGTGCGCCGTCTGGGTCATTTTGCCGTGCAGGATATTGAATGGCAGACCGTAGCGAAGCGTCAGTTCGCCAACAATCGGCTGATGGGTGCTGTGCCCGGTAAAGGTTAATTTAATCACCGTGCCGCCCAGCTCGCTCGCCAGTTGCGGGTTGAAGGCCTCTTCATCGGCGTACTGCCCCACCTGGCGGACAAACTGACGCGTAATCGGCTGCTGCGGATGGGTGAAAACGCTCAACACATCGCCTTCTTCTACTACCTGGCCGTTCTCCATTACCGCCACGCGATCGCAGATTTTGCGCACCACGTGCATTTCATGGGTGATCAGTACGATCGTCAGTTGGAAGCGACGGTTGATATCGAGCAGCAGATCAAGAATTTGATCGGTCGTTTGCGGGTCCAGCGCCGACGTGGCTTCATCGCACAGCAACACATCCGGGCTGTTCGCCAGCGCACGCGCAATCCCGACGCGCTGCTTTTGCCCACCGCTTAGCTGTGACGGATACGCGTTCTCGCGCCCCGTCAGCCCCACCAGCTCAATCAGTTCCGCCACACGTGCCTGAATTTTCGCTTTTGGCGCGCCGGCGATTTGCATGGAAAAGGCAATGTTTTCGCGCACGGTACGCGACCACAGCAGATTGAAATGCTGAAATACCATGCTGATTTTCAGGCGCGCCTGACGCAGCGATTCGCCACGGGCGGCAGAAATGTCATGACCGTTTATAGTCACGCTGCCCGCAGTCGGCTTTTCCAGGCCGTTGAGCAGACGAATCAGGGTGCTTTTCCCGGCACCGCTGTAGCCAATAATCCCGTAAATCTGCCCCTGTTCCACGGTCAGATTAACGTTATCCACCGCAGTAATGGCGAGCCGGCCTGGTGTGAACACTTTCGAAATATTTTTCAGGACAATCATGTCGTTGGGTATCCGCTGCTGCTTATTGTTATCCTGCCAGCGCTTTCGGCTATTTAGCAGTATGGATGTCTAAACGAGTGTAATCAGGGTAGTTTAGATTTGAAATGATTTAAAAGTCATTTGTTATAACTCGAAGGAATAAGTTGAGTTGCGCAACAGATCCCGCTTTTTGCGTTTGCGCAATTGGCAGTCACGACTTGTTTAATAACAAATTGTTGTGCAACTGTCTTGATATATTCTGAAACGCTGTTTCCATTTTCCTTTTGCGTCCGTTTCAGCGTATAATGCGTGACAATTGTCACTTGAATGGTTTCAGCACATTGACCTGTCATACTCAGAGACTACAAAACGTCCCTTTTTGTCGGGCTGAACGTCGAGCACACATTCCTCTGCACGCTCTAACGATGTCACCTATCCTTAGTGCGAGGCATCACCACTTTCGTAGTACCGGTTTAACTTCCAGGCAAGACGCCCCGGAAGTCAGCTTCTCCAATCCTTCTCAACTTAAAGACTAAGACTGTCATGAAAAAGACGAAAATTGTTTGCACCATCGGTCCGAAAACCGAATCTGAAGAGATGTTAACCAAAATGCTGGACGCGGGCATGAACGTCATGCGTCTGAACTTCTCTCACGGTGATTATGCAGAACACGGTCAGCGTATCCAGAACCTGCGCAACGTAATGAGCAAAACCGGCAAGAAAGCCGCAATTCTGCTCGACACGAAAGGTCCGGAAATCCGCACCATCAAGCTGGAAGGCGGCAACGACGTTTCCCTGAAAGCCGGTCAGACCTTTACCTTCACTACTGACAAATCCGTAGTCGGTAACAACGAAATCGTTGCAGTCACCTACGAAGGTTTCACCTCCGACCTGTCTGTCGGTAACACCGTACTGGTTGACGATGGTCTGATCGGGATGGAAGTTACCGCGATCGAAGGCAACAAAGTGGTCTGTAAGGTTCTGAACAACGGCGACCTCGGCGAAAACAAAGGCGTTAACCTGCCTGGCGTCTCTATCGCCCTGCCGGCACTGGCTGAAAAAGACAAACAGGACCTGATTTTTGGCTGCGAACAAGGCGTTGACTTTGTTGCGGCATCCTTTATCCGTAAGCGTTCAGACGTGGTTGAAATCCGTGAGCACCTGAAAGCGCACGGCGGCGAGAAGATCCAAATCATCTCCAAAATTGAAAACCAGGAAGGCCTGAACAACTTCGACGAAATCCTCGAAGCCTCTGACGGCATCATGGTTGCACGTGGCGATCTGGGCGTTGAAATCCCGGTTGAAGAGGTTATCTTCGCGCAGAAGATGATGATCGAAAAATGTATCCGCGCACGTAAAGTGGTTATCACCGCGACTCAGATGCTGGACTCCATGATCAAAAACCCGCGTCCGACTCGCGCTGAAGCGGGCGACGTGGCGAACGCCATCCTCGATGGCACCGATGCAGTGATGCTGTCTGGCGAATCCGCAAAAGGTAAGTATCCGCTGGAAGCCGTTTCTATCATGGCAACCATCTGTGAGCGTACCGACCGCGTGATGACCAGCCGTCTGGACTTCAACAACGACAGCCGTAAACTGCGCATCACCGAAGCCGTCTGCCGTGGCGCTGTTGAAACCGCTGAAAAACTGGAAGCGCCGCTGATCGTGGTTGCCACCCAGGGCGGTAAATCGGCTCGCGCTGTGCGTAAATACTTCCCGGACGCCACCATTCTGGCGCTGACTACCAATGAAGTGACAGCTCGTCAGTTAGTTCTGAGCAAAGGCGTTGTGGCGCATCTGGTAAAAGAAATCGCTTCTACTGATGATTTCTACCGTCTGGGTAAAGAGGTTGCTCAGCAGAGCGGTCTGGCTCAGAAAGGTGACGTTGTGGTGATGGTTTCTGGTGCACTGGTACCGAGCGGCACGACTAACACGGCATCTGTTCACGTACTGTAATAATTCCCGTGTGAATTAATTCGATTATAAAAGCGCCCTCGCGGCGCTTTTTTTATTTTTCCAATAGCTACTATTAATAAAAAAGCAAATCGGATTGAGCTATCTAATTGCTGATTATCTAAGACGAATCCGATGGAAGCAGCCTGTTTTCACTCAGTTTTTTAGCCCTTTTTGTCCATTTCGATGCTTCTTTGAGCGAACGATCAAAAATAAGCGTCTTCTCATCAAAAAAATATTCTCAACATAAAAAAGTTTGTGTAATACTTGTAACGCTACATGGAGATTAACTCAATCTAGAGGGTATTAATAATGAATCGTACTAAACTGGTACTGGGCGCGGTAATCCTGGGTTCTACTCTGCTGGCTGGTTGCTCCAGCAACGCTAAAATCGATCAGCTGTCTTCTGACGTTCAGACTCTGAACGCTAAAGTTGACCAGCTGAGCAACGACGTGAACGCAATGCGTTCCGACGTTCAGGCTGCTAAAGACGACGCAGCTCGCGCTAACCAGCGTCTGGACAACCAGGCTACTAAATACCGTAAGTAATAGTACCTGTGTAATAGAAATGGCGCACATTGTGCGCCATTTTTTTGCCTCTTGTTTTTCTCACCACTACTGCGTCTGCGTCTCTGCTTGTACTGAACCATTTTGCGCTGACTGTACAGCCGGTGTTGTTACGGCAGTGGGCGTTTGTCCGGCGGAAACCGCAACAGGATAACCCGCGCGGCGATAAAGCGCTTTATCCACCAGAGCGTCATCCACCTCTTTCTCCGCCTTAAACTGGCTGAACCCGGCAGGCAGCACATACGGCATCGTCTGCACGTTTTGCTCTTCTTCTGGCGACAGTGGACGATGGACCTCAACGTAGCGCAAACCATTCGGCTCCACAGAATATTTCACCGGTTCGTTAATCACTTTCACCGGCGTTCCCGATCTGACCTGGGAGAACAGCGCTTTGATGTCCGGGGCATTCATGCGGATACAACCGGAGCTGACGCGCAGCCCTACGCTGTCAGGCTGACTGGTGCCATGAATGAGATACTCACCGTTCCCGTGCGCCAGACGCAGTGCAAAGAGCCCCAGCGGGTTATTCGGCCCCGCGGGGACCACCGGCGGCAACGTAATCCCACGCTCCAGAGAGCGCTTACGAATGCCTGCGGTGGGCGTCCAGGTCGGATTCGGGATTTTCTGTCCGATGCGGGTCTCCATCACCGGCGTTTCCAGTCCCTGCAAACCGATGCCGATCGGATACACCTGGACAATGTTTTCTCCCGGCGGATAGTAGTACAGCCGCAGTTCTGCCAGATTAACGATAATGCCTTCACGTGGCGCATCGGGCAGCAAGAGTTGCGAAGGAATCGTGATTAAAGTGCCCGGCTTTGGCACAGGAGCAATGGTATTATTCGCCTCCAGAATAAGCATGGCGGCAGTGTCAAAACGACGGGCGATCGCCTGAAGGTTTTTATCACCTTCCTGCACCGTGTACGTTTGATTCTGCCCGACAAGACGGCTGCCCGTTGGCGGTAAGGGGTAATCCACCGCCCAGGCGGCCTGTACGGCGCTGTAAGCGCCGATAAGCAGTAATGTAATAAGAGACGCGCGTTTCATACCCAACCTCCTGTATTCACTGGCATAGCCAGAATGCTGATAATCCTGTAAGACAGCCCTGCTGCCTTACCTGACAGGATGAAAGCTGTCTGTTGAGTTTAGCTAAGAGTGGCTGCTTTGGTACGGATCGCGCGAATCATCGCTTCCAGCCCCTGTGAACGAGACGGGGTAAGATGCTGCGCGAGTGCCAATTGTTCAAACCACGGGCGCACATCAAAATTCACAATATCCTGAGCCGTCAACTGATGATACAAAATAAAGACGACCGCAATCAGTCCTTTCACAATGGCAGCATCACTGTCGCCCTGCAGTTCGATAACGCCTTGCGCATTCTGGCGCATGATTATCCAGACCTGGCTCTGACATCCCTGAATCGTATTCTCAGGGGAGCGATCCGCCGCGGAAATCTCTGGCAGTCGCTGTCCCAGTTCAATGATGTACAGATACTTCTCTTCCCAATTAGCGCAACGCTGAAAATTACGCAACAATTTTTCTTTATCCGGCAACGCAGCCATAGTGCCTCCCTGTTATCCCAGTAAGCGATGAATCCGCTGCAAACCTGTCACCAGGCGATCCACTTCTTCATGGGTGTTATACATTGCCAGCGACGCCCGGCACATCGCCGGCACCTGATAAACATCCATCAGCGGCATCGCGCAGTGGTGTCCGGTTCGCACGGCAATCCCGTAATTGTCAAGAAAACTGCCGACATCATAGGCGTGATGTTTCCCGAGATTAAAAGCGATTACGCCCAGCCGGTCAGTGGGGCCATACAGCGTGAGATCCGGCACCGCCTTCAGTTGCTCCAGCGCATAGTGCATCAGGTTCTGTTCATATTCGCTAATCACCTCCAGCCCCAGCGCTGAAACATACTCCAGCGCGGCACCAAAACCGATAATCCCGCCGGTGTTCGGCGTCCCGGCTTCAAAACGCCACGGCGCTTTCGTCCAGGTTGTACCCTGCGTCAGGCTGACGGTGGCGATCATCGACCCGCCCCCTTCCCAGGGAGGCATTTGTTGCAACAGCGCCTCTTTGACATAAAGCACGCCAATACCGGTCGGGCCATACAGCTTGTGACCTGAGAAGACGTAAAAATCGCAGTCCAGCGCCTGAACATCTACCGGGTGGTGCATCACCGCCTGCGCACCGTCCACCAGCACCTTCGCGCCATGCTGATGCGCCAGCGCGATCATTTCCGCAATCGGATTTTCCGTGCCCAACACGTTTGAGACGTGGGTAATCGCCAGCAGCCGGGTTTTCTCATCAAACAGCGTGGGCAGGATCTCCTGTTGCAGTGTGCCGTCAGCGTTCAGCGGGATCACCCGCAGCTCGGCGCCCACCCGCGCGCACAGCATCTGCCACGGCACAATATTGGCATGGTGCTCCATCTCACTGATGATAATGTTATCGCCCGCGTGGACGTTCTCTGGCCCCCAACTGTTGGCAACCAGATTAATGCCTTCCGTCGTACCGCGCACAAACACCAGTTCTTCCGCAGAGCGTGCGTTAATAAACAGCGATGCCAGCTTGCGCACGTTCTCCATTTTTTCGGTCGCCTGAGCGCTGAGGGTGTGGATCCCCCGGTGTACCGCCGCATAGCCGTGACGATAAAACTCGGCTTCCGCGTCAATCACCTGCGCCGGTTTTTGCGCGCTGGCGGCGCTGTCGAGATACGCCAGCGGCAGACCGTTCACCTCACGCGTGAGAACGGGGAAATCCGCACGCACCTTGTCGATGGGAAATGTCATGCTACGCCTCCCGGCAGACGCTGGCCGATTCGCGCCAGCACCTGTTGTTTCAGCGCCTCGTCGCGAATCGCTTCCGTCAACTCAGCGGCAAAGGCATAAAGGATCATCTGTTGTGCATCCTGCTGAGCAATCCCGCGCGAACGCAGGTAGAACATCTGTTCATCGTCAATGCGCCCTACCGTCGCCCCGTGGCTGCACTTCACGTCATCGGCATAGATTTCCAGTTGCGGTTTGGTGTCCACCTCCGCGAGCTTGCCGAGCAGCAGATTGTTGTTCGTCATCTGCCCGTCCGTCTTGATCGCGTGCTGAGCGACGTTAATCAGTCCGTTAAATACCGCCCGCCCCTTATCGCTGACGATGGTTTTATGCAACTGTCGACTGTTGCAATAGCCCTTGTTGTGCTCAAGCCATGTGCGGGTATCGCAGACCTCATTTTTCACCGGCATCGCCAGGCTGTTGATCCTGAGGGTCGTGTTCTCGCCGTTCAGTTGTGTGCTGGTATTGTGACGCAACACCGCGTCGCCAAGCAGAAAGCTGTGGCTGTGCGCCGACGCATCCGCTGCCAGCAAAATATCGTTATGGGCGAAGTGATGGCTGAGCGGGTTTTCAAATACCAGCTTGATGTGATGCAGGTGCGCGTTTGCCGCCACGCTCATGGTCAGGCGCGCGCCGGTGAAATGTCGGGCATCATTCAGACTGACGTAATGCTCGATAATCGTCGCCTCCGCCCCTTCCGCCAGTTCAATGTGGTGGCGATAGTGCGCCGTGTTCACTTCTTCTGCGCTCACCCCTTGCGTGATATGCATCAACAGCAGCGGTTTTGCCGGGCGCTGGTTACGCTTAACGCGGATATGGGTCACGCGACGCGCCAGGCTTTCGGTAAGATGCAAAAACACCTCCGGTTGCACCGCCGCTGGCAGGGTCTGGCGTTCGTCGTTAATTGTCACCTCAAAGCCGCTGTTTTCCATACTGTCGCTGAGCGCCGGGCTGAACTGACCGTCAACAAATACCAGCCGCAACGCCTCAACGTTAAGCGCTAGCGCATCACGCTGCGCCGGGGTGACATCGGCATAACGGCTGACGAACAGGCTGTTGCTGAGGCCTTCCAGCGGCGTGTATTTCCAGTTCTCATGCTTGCGCGTGGGCAGGCCCAGGCGCAAAACCTGCTGGAGATGCTGTTGCGCCTGTTCAGAACGCTCCTCACCCTGCGCTTCAAACAGATGGTGCCATTGTTGCAGCGTATTACTGCTGTTCGGTAAGCCAGCCATATCCCTGCTCCTCCAGTTGTTTGACCAGCGTGAAATCGCCAGACTTCACAATTCGCCCCTGATACAGGACGTGGACAAAATCCGGTTTGATATAGTCAAGAATTCGCTGATAGTGGGTGACAATAATGAACGAGCGTTTACCGTCACGCAGGGAGTTAACGCCATCAGCAACCACTTTTAAAGCGTCAATATCCAGCCCGGAGTCCGATTCGTCGAGGATGCACAATTCCGGCTCCAGCACGGCCATTTGCAGAATGTCATTGCGCTTCTTCTCGCCACCGGAAAACCCGACGTTCACCGAGCGAGTTAACAGATCTTCCGGCATCTTCAGCAGCGCGATTTTCTCTTCCATCAAATCCTGAAAATCGAAGCGATCGAGCGATTCCTGGCCACGATAGGTTCGTACCGCATTGAGCGCCGTTTGCAGGAAAAACTGGTTGCTGACGCCGGGGATTTCCACGGGATACTGGAAGGCCATAAAAATGCCTTCCCCCGCTCTCTCTTCCGGCGCCAGCTCCAGCAGATCTTTGCCTTTAAACGTTACCGACCCGCCGGTGACCTCGTAATCTTCACGCCCTGCCAGCGTCGCAGAGAGCGTACTTTTCCCGGAGCCGTTCGGTCCCATAATGGCATGCACTTCCCCCGGACGAACGTTAAGGCTCAACCCGCGCAGGATCGCTTTCTCTTCCACACTGACCTGTAAATCTTTAATCGTTAACATGTTGCTTCCTTAACCGACGCTGTGTTCAAGGCTGATGGCTAGTAATTTTTGTGCTTCGACGGCAAACTCCAGCGGCAACTCGGAGAACACGTCCTTACAGAATCCGTTGACGATCATTGAGATCGCATCCTCTTCGCTGATGCCGCGTTGCAGGCAGTAGAACAGCTGATCTTCACCAATCCGCGAGGTGGTCGCTTCGTGCTCCAGTTGCGCGCTGTTGTTGCGGCATTCGACATACGGGAAGGTATGCGCTCCGCAGTCGGCGCCAATCAGCATCGAGTCGCACTGGGTAAAGTTACGGGCATTGGTGGCGGTCGGCATGATTTTGACCAGCCCGCGGTAGCTGTTCTGGCTGTGTCCGGCGGAAATCCCCTTCGAGATAATGGTCGAGCGGGTGTTCTTGCCGATGTGGATCATCTTGGTGCCGGTGTCCGCCTGTTGATGACCGCTGGTCAATGCCACCGAATAGAATTCGCCGATGGAGTTGTCGCCGCGCAGAATGCAACTGGGGTATTTCCAGGTGATGGCTGATCCCGTCTCCGACTGGGTCCAGGACATTTTGCTGTTCTCCCCCTCACACAACGCGCGTTTGGTGACGAAGTTCAGAATGCCGCCGGTGTTATTATCGCCAGGGAACCAGTTCTGGACGGTGGAGTACTTCACCTCGGCGTCTTTGTGGATGATGACCTCCACGACCGCCGCGTGAAGCTGATAGCTGTCGCGTACCGGCGCAGAGCAGCCTTCGATATAGCTTACATAGCTGCCTTCATCCGCCACCAGGATCGTACGTTCAAACTGCCCGGTCTTTTCGGCGTTGATACGAAAGTAGGTTGAAAGCTCCATCGGGCAGCGCACGCCTTTCGGCACGTAGATAAAGGTGCCATCAGAGGCGACGGCGGCATTCAGCGCGGCGAAGAAGTTATCGTTGCCGGGTACGACGGTGCCAAGATACTGTTTCACCAGTTCGGGATGATCGTGAATCGCCTCGCCAAAAGAGCAGAAAATGATCCCCTGTTCAGCCAGTTTTTCACGATAGGTGGTGGCAACGGAGACGGAGTCAAAAATGGCATCCACCGCGACTTCGCGGCCTTCGCGTACCGGTACGCCGAGTTGTTCAAATGCGGCTTCGACCTCTTTACTGAGAAAGGCGTTTGCCCCGGTTTGCTGAACCGCACCGGGTTCGGAGGCGCAGGTCTCATCGCAATTGCCGCATGAAGGTGCAGAATAGTAGCTGTAATCCTGATAATTCAGCTTCTCGTAGTGCGCCTTCAGCCAATGCGGCTCCGGCATGTCGACCCAGGCTCTGTACGCATTAAGGCGAAACTCCAGCATCCACTCCGGTTCATTACGTTTGGCCGAAATGGCGCGAACCACCTCTTCATTGATCCCTTTCGCCAGTTCGTCCGTCTGCAGTTGGGTAAAGAACCCCTCCTTATAATTCAACGGGCCGCCGGTCCAGGTTTTCACATCATCAGTTGCTTCAGTATTACGAGACATAGTACCGCCTATACCCCAAAGCTTTCGCCACAGCCGCATTCGTTCTGGGCTTTCGGGTTATGAAATTTGAATAACTGGTTTAATCCTTCGCGGACGTAATCCACTTCCGTGCCGTCGATAAACGGCATCGCCTGTAACGGGACATAAAGCTTCGCGCCCTCAGCCTCAAACAGAAGATCGTCTTTTTCCGGCTCGCTGACGGTATCAAGCACGTAGCCAAAACCCGCGCATCCCGTCGGCTTAACACCCAGGCGCACGCCCAGCATGCCCGGCTGTTTTGCGACCAGTTCGCGAATATGCGCCGCAGCCGCTGGGGTTAGCGTCAATCCGCGCCAGGCGAAATCGCCCGGATTAAATGTTCCTGAATGCAATTCCATAGAGTTACCTCGCAAAATGAGCCATCAGGCTATAACACCATGTTAGTGATAACGATTCTCACTTCAACCCCTCAACAGCAGGGGCATTACGGTGTTTCATCTGTTTTGACCGCTTTTATTAAGCATAGACCCTGCCACGCGGGTTAAAAGGAATGGATGAATTTGTTCAATGCATTGATTAATAATGACTTTAAAATTAGTCATCGACTCAACTGGTCAAAATCGTAAAGATGTATAGAAAATGACTATTTCAGGAATAGGAAAGACGTGGCGAAGGGGAACTACAAAAAAACCCTTAAGGTTGTCAGTAACAACCTTAAGGGTTCCAGCCCCATCCGGCGCTTATCTCCGGCACTCACGATGGCTTAGCTCTTGAAGGGGCGATAAGAATAGTCTCATGCTGACGAAAATCATTTTTAACACAAATTGCTATCGAGCGATTTATACGTCAGATCAATTTTTAGTACGTTGTATTCTCACAGGCCGTCTGAGACTGACAGACAAAAAACCCGACAACAGGGTCGGGTTTCTCGTTACGCGAACAATCGCAGAATCAATGCACACCAAGGCGCCAGGCAAAATAGATCTCTTCTTTTAGCTCAGTGGAAGAGAGCGTCAGTAAATCGGCAAACTCAAGCTCGAGTTGTTTTAATTTTTTAAGATATTGGGCTGGAGAGAGCGCTGTTTTATCACGACGTAAAAACTCAATTGCCAGTTGGGCCGGGTCTAGTTGGCTAGTCATATCATCCTCGCTTAGGGTCAAAACCTGCACAGTATATCACCTTTTACTGTGCAGATTATGACCAAAAGCAATACTGATCACACTTTTTTTGGTGACAACGTCACACAATCGCCGTGGTCAGCCGTGAGGTACAGCATAGTCGCTGCTGCTCATCGAAGATGTCGATCTGCCAGACCTGATGCCGGGCGCCGGTGTGAATCGCCTTACAAATCCCCTTCACGCGCCCTTCCCGCGCCGAACGAACATGGTTAGCGTTAACCTCGAGTCCCACCACCTTCTGCTCCCCCTGGGTGCACAGGTAACCGGCAACAGACCCCATGCTCTCTGCAAGCACAACGGAAGCGCCGCCGTGCAGAAGACCAAACGGCTGCTTCGTACGCCCGTCGACGGGCATTGACGCCTCAAGCGTATCGTCACCGATATGCTCAAAGCGAATATCCAGCAGACCCACCATATTACCTTCGCCCATCGTATTGAGCGCATCGAGGGTCACTTTACGTTTCCAGATCATCCAATAATCTCCAGTAATGCCTGTACAGGATGGCGCACGCCAGTACCTTCCACACGTTTCACCTGACTGCGACAGGAATATCCCGTTGCAAGGCAACGGCTACGCGGCAGCCGTTCCATCGCCTGATGCCATGACAATTCGTAGATACCCAGCGAACTCGCGTGGTTCTTCGCTTCATGACCGTAAGTACCGGCCATGCCGCAGCAGCCCACGCTGACATTTTCCAGCTTTGCGCCAACGCGGGCAAAGATCGATGCCCATTGCGCAGGGGCGCCAGGCAGCGCAGTCACTTCGGTACAGTGGCCGAAGAAATACCATGACTCACCGCTGACATCGCGCGGTTCGTGCGACGCCAGGGCGGTTGCCAGCCACTCATTGGCGAGCTGCACATGGAAATCGCCACGTTGCTCACCCAACGCCAGTTTGTACTCATCGCGATAACAGAGCACCAGCGCCGGATCGACACCAACCATCGGCATGCCCAGTTTCGCCACGCGGTTCAAAAACTCGGACGTTTTTTTGGCGGTCTTTGCAAAACGGGTCAGAAAGCCTTTGATATGTTGCGCTTTGCCGTTTGGCGAGAACGGCAGCAGAACCGGCTGCATCCCCAGCTTTTCCACCAGCCGGACAAAATCGGCCACCACCTGCGCGTCGTAATAGCTGGTAAACGGGTCCTGCACCACCAGCACCGTCCTGGCTTTCTGCGCATCTGTCAGCGCTTCAAGCTGTTCCAGCGTCATGTTCGCCGAGCGATGCCCGACCATCTGCTGTTGCAATGATGGCACCGAAAGCAGGGGCAGATCGACCATGCCGATATGCTTTGCCGACAGCTTGCGCACCAGCGGTTGATTAATAAAGAAGTTAAAGGTTTTTGGCGCCCGCGCCATCAGCGGCGCATAGGTTTCGACCGTCGCCACCAGATGGTCGCGCAGCGGACGCAGGTAGCGGGTATGGTAAAGCTGCAGGAAGCGCGAGCGGAATTCCGGCACGTCAATTTTGATAGGACACTGTGTCGAACATGCCTTGCAGGCCAGACAGCCTGACATCGCCTCTTTCACTTCATGCGAGAAATCATATTCACCTTTCCTGGCATGCCAGGTGTTACGAGTGCGCGCGATCAGTGAACGCAGGCTGGGTCGTTTGCTTGCCAGCGCATTTTCCAGTCGCACCGGATCGACACCGCGATCTGCCAGCAGGCGAAGCCATTCACGCACCAGCGTTGCGCGTCCTTTTGGCGAATGGATGCGGTTGAGGCTGATTTTCATCGACGGACACATCGGGCTCTTCGCATCGAAATTAAAGCACAGACCGTTGCCGTTACATTCCAGCGCGCCGCGCCAGGTCTGACGCACGGCCAGCGGAATTTGTCGGTCCCAGGTGCCGCGTTTGACCGCATCGACTTTCATCATCGGCGCGTCGATGCCTTCCGGCGGACAAATTTTCCCTGGATTCAGCCGGTTTTGCGGATCGAACGCGGCTTTCACCTTACGCAGTTCCGCGAAAAGTTCATCGCCGAAAAACGCCGGGCTGTACTCGGCGCGAAAGCCTTTGCCGTGTTCCCCCCACAGCAGACCGCCATATTTCGCCGTCAGCGCCACCACTTCATCGGAGATTTGCTTCATCAGCATCTCCTGCTGCGGGTCGCACATATCCAGAGCAGGACGCACGTGCAGCACCCCGGCGTCGACGTGACCGAACATACCGTAGCTCAGTCCGTGGCCATCAAGCAAAGCGCGAAATTCCGCGATGTAATCAGCAAGATGTTCCGGCGGTACGCAGGTATCTTCGGCAAAAGGAATCGGTTTTGCCGCCCCTTTCGCATTACCCAGCAGGCCCACCGCCTTTTTACGCATTGCATAGATACGTTCAACGCCCGCCAGTTCAGTACATAACTGCCAGCCAATCACGCCCGCCTCTTCTCGGGCAATCAGTTCATCAAGCCGTTCGCACAGGGAAGCCACCTGTCCGTCGATAACCGTTTCATCATCCCCGGCGAATTCGACAATATTCAGACCGAGCATCTCTTTGTCCGGGACATCGGTAATCAGTTCACTCACCGAGTGCCAGACGATGTCTTCACGCGCCAGGTTCAGCACTTTTGAGTCAACCGTCTCCACTGACAGCGCGCGCGCATCCACCATAAACGGCGCATTACGCAAGGCAGAGTCAAAAGAGTCGTACTTCACGTTCACCAGCCGGCGCACTTTCGGCAGCGGCGTAATGTCCAGCCGCGCTTCAGTAATGAACGCCAGCGTCCCTTCCGAACCGGTGAGAATACGGGTCAGATCGAATTCGCTCATGTCATCGTTAAAGACATGACGCAAATCGTAGCCCGTCAGGAACCGGTTCAGTTTGGGAAATTTATCAATGATTAACTGACGATTATCGCGGCAGCGCTCAAACACAGTGCGATAGATACGGCCAATCGCGGTGTTGCTCTGACCAAGCGTTTCCGCAAGATTAACCGGCAACGGTTGCGTGTCGAGAATATCGCCGCCGAGCAGCACAGCCCGCACGCCCAGCACGTGATCGGACGTCTTTCCATAGACCAGCGACCCTTGCCCGGAGGCGTCGGTATTGATCATCCCGCCAATCGTTGCCCGGTTACTGGTGGACAATTCCGGGGCAAAGAAATAGCCATACGGCTTCAGATACTGATTCAGTTGATCCTTAATCACCCCCGCTTCCACCCGCACCCAGCCCTCTTCCGGGTTGATTTCAATAATGCGGCTCATATAGCGGGACATATCGACAATAATGCCCTGATTAAGCGCCTGTCCGTTGGTGCCGGTGCCGCCGCCACGCGGAGTGAAAATCAGTGAGGAAAAGCGCGGCTCTGCTGCCAGGCGGGCAATCAGCGCCACATCGGCCGTTGATCGGGGAAAAACCACGGCATCGGGGAGAAGTTGATAGATACTGTTATCTGTCGACATTGTCAGACGATCGGCATAACTGGTTGCCGTATCGCCGGTAAATCCTTGCTGCTCCAGCGCTTGCAAAAAATTGAGCACCAGTTGAACGACGCCGGGTGCCTGAGAAATTTGTGGAATCATTATCGTGACCCTTTCCTGCGGTCTGTGTGTTGTGAGAGTTAATCGTTTGCTTATTGTTGTATCACATTTTTTTCTAATACACCCAACAGAAATACTGGCAGAATCCGCCTGTCAAAAACCGCTGAAATTGCTCATCATTATGAGACGTGTTTCACGCGGTCGCGTCGCGTCAACGTTCTGACGCACTACATAGGTGAAAGTGTTTATGGTCAATATTCGTCAGCCCAGGGATATCGCGCAAGTGCTGCTGTCGGCGCTGTTTTTAGCCATCATGATTGTGGCGTGTCTCTGGATTGTTCAACCTTTTATTCTGGGCTTTGCCTGGGCCGGGACGATCGTCATTGCGACCTGGCCGGTTCTACTGCGCCTGCAAAAATTACTCTGGGGTCGCCGTTCACTGGCGGTTCTGGTGATGACGCTTTTATTGGTTTTGTTGTTTGTGATCCCGATTGCGCTGCTGGTCAACAGTATCGTTGATGGCAGCGGACCGCTGATTCACGCCGTCACGAGCGGGGATATGACGTTGCCGGACCTGGCCTGGCTGAACAGCATCCCGCTGGTCGGGGCGAAACTGTATGCCGGCTGGCATAACCTGCTGGATATGGGCGGTACGGCTATTATGGCGAAGGTTCGTCCGTACATCGGCACGACGACGACCTGGTTTGTTGGCCAGGCCGCTCACATTGGCCGCTTTATGATGCACTGTGGCCTGATGCTGTTATTTAGCGCCCTGCTTTACTGGCGTGGTGAGACCGTAGCACTAGGTATTCGCCATTTCGCCTACCGTCTGGCAGCAAAACGTGGCGACGCGGCGATGCTGCTGGCCGCCCAGGCGATCCGTGCGGTGGCGCTGGGCGTGGTCGTCACTGCTCTGGTGCAGGCGGTGCTCGGCGGGATTGGTCTGGCGGTTTCCGGCGTACCTTACGCCACACTGCTCTCCGTGGTGATGATCCTCTCCTGCCTGGTTCAACTGGGGCCGCTGCCGGTGTTGATTCCGGCCATTATCTGGCTTTACTGGACCGGCGATACCACCTGGGGCAGCGTGTTGCTGGCCTGGAGTTGCGTGGTGGGGACGCTGGATAATGTGATTCGCCCAATGCTTATCCGTATGGGTGCCGATTTACCGCTGATCCTGATCCTCTCCGGTGTCATTGGCGGGCTGATTGCATTTGGTATGATAGGGCTGTTTATCGGTCCGGTACTGCTGGCCGTTTCATGGCGACTATTCTCCGCCTGGGTTAACGAAGCGCCTGTGCCGTCCAGCGAACCCGAAGAGATCCTCGAAGAACTGGGTGAAATCGAAAACCTCAAAAAATAACGCAATGACAGGCGACTTCGGTCGCCTGAATGTTAAGCGCAGCTAATCAATAGCGTAGCGCGTTGACTCTGTCCCCCTTATTCCCGCTTCGTTATCCCTGATTTGTGTCGCAAATTCTTTACAGTTTTTAAACTATTGAGACGAATCTGATCGACGCTAAAACGCCCCATGCCCTACTATTAGCTCACGGTTATAGATCAAGACATTGATTTATAAGTATGGAAATCCCCTGAGTGAAACAACGAATTGCTGTGTGTAGTCTTTGCCCATCTCCCACGATGGGCTTTTTTTTTTGTTCTGACATTGCGTCTGTCTAACCGCAAAATAATCCTTCCCTTCACCTGTATCCCTCTTTTTTCCAGGGAAATCCCCTTTTTCACATGCCGATAACAAATAATATTGCACAAGATACTGCGACTCTCTTCACGCCGAAATCAGCCTGATAATGTTATTTATGCTTTATCATTTTTTCGTAGAGGTCATTAAATAATGAATGCTTATGAACTACAGGCATTACGGCATGTATTTGCAATGACCATTGAGGAGTGCGTGTCATGGATCGCACCAGATTATAATGTCGCCGACTGGCAGCGGTGGGAAAATGGCGAAAGTGAGCCTCCTTCTGCCGTTGTTGAAACACTGCTGGATATGCGTAGAAAAAGAAAATTACGTATTAATGCCATTATTGAGAAGATAAACAATCGGATTGGCAATAATACCATGCGTTTCTTTTCTGATTTAAGAGACTTCCAGTCAGTCTATCGTGATGGCAGTTTTCTTGACTGGAAAATTTATCAATCCGTTGCTGCCGAACTCTATGCCCACGACCTGGAACAATTGTGCTAAACCACATATTTCCTGCCACTGGCGACGCTGACTAAGACACAACAAATATACAGATTAATTGTACTTTTATGGCGCGGGCATTTAACCCGCACCAGGGAAAATAATGAGCAATTTCGCTGAGCAGGCATCATGAAAAATCACTATTTCCCCACTGCGATGGGGCTGTATCTCAATTACCTGGTGCACGGGATGGGCGTCATCCTGATGAGTCTCAACATGGCATCGCTCGAGCAACAGTGGCAGACAAATGCCGCTGGGGTATCTGTCGTGATCTCCTCATTAGGTATCGGACGCTTAAGCGTGCTGTTTTGTGCCGGATTATTATCCGACCGGTTTGGTCGCAGACCCTTTATTATTCTGGGGATGCTCTGCTATATGACGTTCTTTTTCGGTATTCTGACGACCCACAACATCATTATCGCTTATACGTTCGGCGTCCTTGCGGGGATGGCAAATAGCTTTCTGGACGCCGGGACTTACCCAAGTCTGATGGAGGCCTTTCCCTCTTCGCCGAGTACCGCCAACATTCTGATTAAGGCCTTTGTCTCCGGCGGCCAGTTTTTACTGCCCCTTATCATCAGTCTTCTCGTCTGGGCAGAACTGTGGTTTGGCTGGTCATTTATTGTTGCCGCCGCAATCATGCTGATTAACGGACTGTTTTTACTGCGCTGCTCTTTTCCACCGCATCCTGGACGTCGCGTCGCGCCGATCACCCCGGCGCACGAACGGCCCCTGACAGAAAAGCATCGCTGCGCATTTATCGACCTGGCCAGCTATACGCTGTACGGCTACATCTCAATGGCCACGTTTTATCTCATCAGCCAGTGGCTGGCGCAGTACGGTCAGTTTGTCGCCGGGATGTCGTATACCCTGTCGATCAAACTGCTGAGCATCTACACCTGCGGTTCGCTACTTTGTGTATTCATCACCGCTCCGCTGGTACGCAAAACGGTGCGTTCAACCACCTTGCTGATGCTGTACACCTTTGTTTCGTTTGTCGCGCTGTTGACAGTGTGTCTGCATCCCACGGTCTATGTCGTCATTGTCTTCGCCTTTGTGATCGGCTTTTCGTCAGCCGGGGGCGTAGTGCAAATAGGTCTGACCCTGATGGCAGCCCGTTTTCCGTATGCCAAAGGCAAAGCCACCGGTATTTATTACAGTGCAGGCAGCATTGCGACCTTCACTATCCCGCTGGTGACAGCCCACCTTGCGCAAAGGAGCATCGCCGATATTATGTGGTTTGATACCGGTATTGCCGCCGTGGGTTTCCTGTTGGCGCTGTTTATCGGCTATCGCAGTCGTCTCGAAACCAAACGTCAGTTACTCATTTCACCTTTAGCGGAATAGGCCGGTATTCGGCGAATGCAATATTGTTATCGCTGAATGCAATATAGTTTGTATAACGTCAAAAGCATCAACAAAACATCGCAGGAAAAGTGGGCTTTCACACTTTTGTCTGCAATATACCTGGTAATGAAAACGTCATGTTATGTGGTTCATGCCGTTTCACCGCCGTATATTAATCAAAAATCGCCGGATATAAAAATGCCGACGAAAAAAGAATTAAATTAACCGGCAAGGAGCTTTGAAAAATGTCTCAGAATAAGGCTTTCAGCTCGCCATTTATCCTGGCGGTCATCTGTATTTATCTCAGCTATTTTCTCCACGGCATTAGCGTCATTACGCTGGCGCAAAATATGACTTCACTCGCTGCGAAGTTTTCGACCGACAGCGCGGGGATCGCCTATTTAATTTCCGGTATCGGGCTCGGTCGGCTGGTGAGTATTCTCTTTTTTGGCGTGCTGTCAGATAAATTTGGCCGTCGGGCGATCATTCTGCTGGGTGTGGCGTTATATATCCTCTTTTTCTTTGGCATCCCCGCCAGCCCCAACCTGATGGTGGCCTTTATACTCGCCGTCTGCGTTGGCGTGGCTAACTCTGCGCTTGATACCGGAGGCTATCCGGCGCTGATGGAATGTTTCCCGAAAGCGTCAGGTTCGGCGGTGATCCTGGTCAAAGCAATGGTCTCTTTCGGGCAGATGCTCTATCCGATGCTGGTCGGCTATATGCTGCTCAACAACATCTGGTACGGCTACGGCGTGATCATTCCTGGCATTTTGTTTGTGCTGATCACCCTGATGCTGCTGCGCAGTCAATTCCCCGGTCAGTTGGTAGATGCCAGCGTCGCTAAAGAGTTACCACAGATGAACAGCAAACCGCTGGTCTGGCTGGAAGGCGTGGCTTCCGTCATGTTTGGCGTGGCGGCGTTTTCTACCTTCTATGTCATCGTGGTCTGGATGCCGAAATACGCCATGGCCTTCGCCGGAATGGAAGAAGCGGATGCGCTGAAAACCATCACCTATTACAGCCTGGGTTCCCTGGTCTGCGTCTTTATCTTTGCCGCGTTGCTGAAGAAAAAGGTCCGCCCCATCTGGGCTAACGTCTTTAATGCCGGACTGGCCACCGTGACCGCCGCCGTCATTTATCTCTGGCCGTCACCGCTGGTATGTAACGCTGGCGCGTTTGTGATTGGCTTCTCCGCGGCCGGCGGGATTTTACAACTGGGTGTGTCGGTAATGTCGGAGTTCTTTCCGAAGAGCAAAGCCAAAGTCACCAGCGTGTACATGATGATGGGTGGCCTGGCGAATTTTGTGATTCCGCTGATTACCGGCTACCTCTCCACCATCGGCCTGCAATACATCATTTTACTGGATTTCGCTTTTGCCCTGCTGGCCTTTATCACCGCCATTATCGTTTTTGTTCGCTATTACCGGGTCTTCAATATTCCACAAAACGATATCCGTCTGGGTGAACGTTATTTTTCAACAAAAAGTTAAGCGACAATTTAAGGAGTTATGTTATGGATGTCACCGCGAAATATGAACTGATCGGCTTAATGGCTTATCCCATCAGACACAGTTTATCGCCTGAAATGCAAAATAAGGCGTTAGAGAAAGCAGGATTGCCGTTTACCTATATGGCCTTTGAAGTCGATAACAGCACCTTCGCAGGGGCAATTGAGGGGCTGAAAGCCCTGAAAATGCGCGGTACCGGCGTATCGATGCCCAATAAACAACTGGCCTGTGAGTTTGTTGATGAACTGACTCCGGCGGCAAAACTGGTGGGCGCCATTAATACCATCGTCAATGATGACGGCTACCTGCGTGGTTACAATACCGACGGCACCGGTCACATTCGCGCGATTAAAGAGAGCGGTTTCGATATCAAGGGTAAAACCATGGTATTACTGGGTGCGGGTGGCGCCTCTACGGCAATCGGCGCACAGGCGGCCATTGAAGGGATCAAAGCGATTAAACTCTTTAACCGCAATGATGAGTTCTTCCAGAAAGCGCTGGACTTCGCTAAACGGGTAAATGAAAACACCGACTGCGTGGTGACGGTGACCGATCTTGCCGACCAGCAGGCCTTCGCCGATGCGCTGGCGACGGCGGATATCCTGACTAACGGCACCAAAGTCGGCATGAAGCCGCTGGAGAATGAATCCATCGTGAGCGACGTGAGCCTGCTGCGTCCGGAACTGCTGGTTACCGAATGCGTTTACAATCCGCATATGACGAAGTTATTGCAACAGGCGCAACAAGCCGGTTGCAAAACAATCGATGGTTACGGCATGTTGTTGTGGCAAGGGGCTGAACAGTTCAAACTGTGGACCGGCAAAGATTTCCCGCTGGAATACGTAAAACAGGTGATGGGGTTTGCCGCCTGACGGCCAGGCACTCAGACTGATAAAAGGTATTAAATGAAAACCGTAACCGTAAAAAACCTCGTGATTGGCGAAGGGGCTCCAAAAATAATCGTTTCGCTGATGGGCAAAGATATCGCCAGCGTCCGCGCAGAAGCGCAGGCCTATCGCGACGCGGATTTCGACATTCTGGAATGGCGCGTTGACCATTTCGCCGATGTCGCTTCTGCCGATGCCGTGCTGGAGGCTGTCCGCGCGATCCGCGCTGAAATGTCCCAGACTCCCCTGCTGTTTACGTTCCGCAGCGCGAATGAAGGCGGTGAACAGGCTATTTCAACCGACGCCTATCTCGCGCTGAATCGCGCGGCGATCGACAGCGGCCTGGTGGATATGATCGATCTCGAACTGTTTACCGGTGATGAGCAGGTCAAGGCGACGGTAGACTACGCGCACAGCAAAAACGTCAGCGTGATCATGTCTAACCATGATTTCCACAAGACGCCGGCAGAAGACGAGATTGTTGCACGGCTGCGCAAAATGCAGGAACTGGGCGCCGATATTCCGAAGATCGCCCTTATGCCGCAAAACCACAGCGATGTTCTGACGCTGCTTTCCGCCACGCTGAAAATGCAGGAACAGTACGCTGACCGTCCGGTGATCACCATGTCGATGTCGAAAACCGGTGTGATTTCGCGTCTGGCTGGTGAAGTCTTCGGCTCCGCGGCGACCTTTGGCGCGGTTAAAAAAGCGTCGGCGCCCGGACAAATATCCGTTAGCGACCTGCGTACAGTATTAACGATATTACATCAGGCGTAATACGCGAAATAAAGGCGGGAAGGATTCCCTCCCGCCAGTAAATATAAATTTTATTCCCCAGTGAATATTCCACATGAATATTCAGCGGAGGCCTGCGCCTGAACACAGCGGCGCAAGGTTTCTGCCGGATATCAGGAGTTAATATGAAACCTGAAAGACCACCACGCGTTAATGGTCGCGTGCCTGTGCTCTCGGCCCAGGACGCGGTAAATTATATTAAAGATGAAGATGTACTGTGTATATTAGGGGCAGGCGGCGGCATTCTGGAAGCCACCACCTTAATTACCGCTTTAGCCGATAAATATAAGCAAACGCAAACGCCGCGGAATTTATCGATTATTAGTCCGACGGGGTTGGGCGATCGCGCCGATCGCGGAATCAGCCCGCTGGCCCAGGAAGGCCTGGTGAAATGGGCTCTTTGCGGGCACTGGGGGCAGTCGCCGCGGATTTCGGACTTAGCGGAACAAAATAAAATTGCCGCCTATAACTATCCGCAAGGGGTGCTGACCCAGGCTCTGCGCGCCTCTGCCGCCCACCAGCCGGGGATCCTCAGCGATATCGGAATCGGTACCTTCGTCGACCCGCGCCAACAGGGTGGCAAGCTTAATGAGGTCACCAAAGAGGACCTTATCAAGCTGGTTGAGATTGATAACAAAGAATATCTTTATTACAAGGCGATTGCGCCCACCGTGGCATTTATTCGCGCCACTACCTGCGACAGCGAAGGCTATGCCTCGTTTGAAGACGAGGTGATGTACCTTGACGCGCTGGTGCTGGCCCAGGCGGTACACAACCACGGCGGTATTGTGATGATGCAGGTGCAGAAGATGGTCAAAAAAGCCACGCTGCATCCTAAATCCGTGCGTATACCCGGCTATCTGGTTGATATTGTGGTGGTCGACCCTGACCAGACGCAACTGTATGGCGGCGCGCCGGTGAACCGGTTTATCTCGGGCGATTTCACCCTTGACGACAGCACGCAACTTGCCCTGCCCCTTAACCAGCGCAAACTGGTTGCCCGCCGCGCCCTGTTTGAGATGCGTAAAGGTGCCGTGGGTAACGTCGGTGTCGGCATCGCGGATGGCATTGGACTGGTAGCCCGTGAGGAAGGTTGTGCAGATGACTTTGTACTGACCGTTGAAACCGGCCCCGTTGGCGGTATCACTTCTCAGGGCGTCGCCTTCGGTGCGAACGTCAACACCCGCGCCATTCTTGATATGACCTCACAGTTTGACTTCTACCACGGTGGAGGGCTGGACGTTTGCTATCTGAGCTTTGCGGAAGTGGATCGCCACGGCAACGTCGGGGTGCATAAATTCAACGGTAAAATCATGGGTACCGGCGGCTTTATCGATATCAGCGCCACCTCGAAGAAAATTGTTTTCTGCGGCACGCTAACCGCCGGCAGTCTGAAAACTGAGGTCGCCGACGGTAAATTAACCATCGTCCAGGAAGGCCGGGTGAATAAATTCATCCATGAGCTGCCGGAAATTACCTTCAGCGGAAAGATCGCCCTCGAACGCGGGCTGGACGTGCGGTACATCACCGAGCGCGCCGTATTTACGCTAAAAGAAGACGGCCTGCATCTTATTGAGATTGCCCCTGGAGTCGATCTCGAACGCGATATTCTGGCGAAAATGGATTTCGCACCGGTTATTTCACCAGACCTGAAACTGATGGATGAAAGATTATTTATCGACGCCACCATGGGTTTTGAACTGCCGGAAGCGGCGAATTAAAAGGAGTACGATGATGGACTTTTCTTTAACCGAAGAGCAAGAGCTGCTGCTTGCCAGTATCCGGGAACTGATCACCAGCAATTTTCCGGAAGAGTATTTTCGCACCTGCGATCAGACGGCAACCTACCCCAGAGAATTTATGCGTGCGTTGGCGGATAACGGGATTTCCATGCTGGGCGTACCGGAAGAGTTCGGCGGCATTCCGGCAGATTACGTGACGCAAATGCTGGCCCTGATGGAAGTGTCAAAATGCGGCGCCCCGGCCTTTCTGATCACCAACGGGCAGTGTATTCACAGCATGCGTCGTTTCGGTTCGCCGGAGCAGTTACGCAAAACGGCGGAAAGCACGCTGGAGACCGGCGACCCGGCCTATGCCCTGGCGTTAACCGAGCCAGGTGCAGGTTCTGACAACAACAGCGCCACCACCAGCTACACGCGCAAAGACGGCAAGGTGTACCTGAACGGTCAGAAGACGTTTATTACCGGCGCCAAAGAGTACCCGTACATGCTGGTGCTGGCGCGCGATCCGGAGCCGAAAGATCCGAAGAAAGCCTTTACCCTCTGGTGGGTGGAGTCCAACAAACCGGGCATTAAAATCAACCCGCTGCACAAAATCGGCTGGCATATGCTCAGCACCTGCGAAGTCTATCTCGACAATGTTGAGGTGGATGAAAGCGACATGGTGGGCGAAGAAGGCATGGGCTTTCTCAACGTGATGTACAACTTTGAGATGGAACGTCTGATCAACGCTGCGCGCAGTACCGGCTTCGCCGAATGTGCCTTTGAGGATGCCGCGCGTTATGCCAACCAGCGCATTGCGTTTGGCAAGCCGATTGGACACAACCAGATGATCCAGGAAAAACTGGCGCTGATGGCAATCAAAGTCGACAACATGCGCAATATGGTGCTGAAGGTGGCCTGGCAGGCCGATCAGGAGCAGTCTCTGCGTACCAGCGCCGCGCTGGCGAAACTGTACTGCGCCCGTACCGCGATGGAAGTGATCGATGATGCGATTCAGATTATGGGCGGGTTGGGCTATACCGACGAGGCGCGTGTTTCCCGGTTCTGGCGCGATGTACGTTGTGAACGGATCGGCGGCGGGACGGATGAGATCATGATTTATGTCGCAGGTCGGCAGATCCTGAAGGATTATCAGAACAAGTAAGCGACAGGCCGGATACGGTACTTACACCGTATCCGGCAATTCATACGCTTACCGAGGATGAAACATAAACTCAGGCATCGGATAACAGGCAGGCCTGCTCTGCCAGGCTGTTTTTAAACTGTTTCCGGTAATCGCCTGGCGAACAGCCGACGTGACGCAAAAACAGTTTCGCGAAATGATCGACGTTCTCATAGCCAACGCGCCAGGAAATTTCAGCCTGCGAAGCGTCGGTATTGGTCAGGGCAAATTTCGCTTCGGTCATTCGCCGCTGAATCACATAATTGATCGGTGAAATATGGTATTCGCGGGTGAATTCGTGACAAATATAGCTGACGCTGGCACGAAATTTTTTTGATAACTGCTCAAGCGTAATTTTCTCCCGATAATTATTATTGAGATAGACCAGAATATCTTTAATCAAAACATCTTTTTTAATATGTCCTTGTTCCGAACGATACGCATTTTTAAAGTTCTCAAAGAAAAGCACCGTCAACGCATAGGCAAAAGCATCGCAGACGGACGACGTCAGCCCATTTTTACTCTGTGGCAACATTACGCTGAGTTCATTAAAAATACTTTTGATCACTTCTTTTCCCTGGCCGACGGAAACCACCGGACAGGAATGCAATTGCAGCAGCTGATTCTCTTCCCAGCCCTGAAAGCGAAAGCCATACAGCGCGCAGGTATAAGTGGTTGCCGGCGCATTCACGTCCGATGTCACCGCATGCAGCCGTCCCCGCTCCACAACGACGATATCATCCTCATGAGCCACATAAAGTGAAGAGTCGATGATTAACCGGACAATCCCTTTTTTAACGTAAATCAGCTCCGTCTCATTGTCATGAACATGATGACCAGACTCCCAACGGGGATCATCACTAATCACAAAACGGGAAAATCGCGGGGTTTTGCCCTGGTCAAAAAGGCTTTCCATGGCATTATCAAAACAGCGTTGATACATGACAACCTCCACAAACAGATAATCATCCTGAACAATATAATAAGGATAAAATAAAGCGAGTACGGCGGTTATACAACTGTATTTAGTAAGGGTAAAACAAGATTATTTCCCTCACCTGCAAGATAATATGTTTAATTTTCTCAAATGATTTTCAGCTCATTTCTTTTGCATCCGCGATCCCACTTTTTTTGCAAGATACCTGGTAACGAAAACAGATTGCTCCGTCGATAAAAAGCCCCCGTCTGTCGCACACTACTTCCAGTTAATTTTCACTTTCCGCCGGAGTGGCCTGATGGTCACTGTCGGTATGCGATTCACAGGAGATGCCATGAAAATAATAACCTGCTTTAAGCTGGTGCCAGAAGAACAGGACATTGTTGTTACGCCAGAGCAAGCGCTCAGCTTTGACAATGCGGACACCAAAATCAGCCCATTCGACCTCAATGCGGTCGAGGCCGCAACGCAACTGGCCACCGAAGCGGAGGATGAGATCGCGGCGCTGACGGTGGGCGGTTCGTTATTGCAGAACTCGAAAGTACGTAAGGATGTGCTCTCCCGTGGGCCGCACGCACTGTATTTGATGCAGGATGCGCAGCTGGAGCATGCCCTGCCAAAAGATACCGCTCAGGCCATCGCCGCCGCGGTAGAAAAAATCGGCTTCGATCTGATCCTGTTTGGCGAAGGGTCTGGCGACCTTTACGCGCAGCAGGTTGGCCTGCTGGTCGGTGAGATCCTGCAGTTGCCAACGGTTAACGCTGTCAGCAACCTCCAGCGCCAGGGCGATAAGCTGATTGTGGAACGTACGCTGGAAGAGGACGTTGAAGTGATCTCGCTGTCACTTCCTGCAGTTATCTGCGTCACCTCGGATATTAACGCCCCGCGCATCCCCTCCATGAAAGCCATCCTTGGCGCCGGAAAAAAGCCGGTACATACCTGGCAGGCAAGCGACATCGGCTGGAGCCGGGGTACGCCACAGGCAGAACTGGTCGCCATTAGCGTCCCGCCGCAAACGGCGCGTAAGCACATCATTCTGGATAACGATTCACCGGAAGCCATTGCCGAACTGGCTGAACACCTGAAAAAAGCCCTGAACTGAGCCCAACGGAGAACATAATCATGAGTCAATTAACCCATGTCTGGGTATTTAGCGATAACGTTGAACGCTACGCAGAGCTGATGACCGGTGCGCGTCAGTGGGGTCAACAGGTTTATGCCATTGTTCAGGGCGGTGAACAGGCGGCACAGGTTAAACCGCTCGGCGCTGACGGCATCATCGTACTGGATAAGACCTCCGACCTGCAGCGAATCGAAAATTACGCCGAAACGCTGGCCGCCCAGATCCGGGAAAAAGGCAACGGGCTGCTGCTGATGGCGGCAACCAAACGCTGCAAAGCGCTGGGCGCGCGTCTGAGTATTCAACTGGATGCGGCGATGGTTAACGATGCGACGGCAATCAGTGTCGAAGAGAATGCGCTGTTTGCCGAGCATCGTATGTATGGCGGGCTGGCGTTTGGCAAAGAAAAGCTGAACAGCCCGCTGGCGATTATCACCCTTGCGCCGGGCGTGCTGGAGCCGATCGCGGCGGATCCCACGCATGACTGCCCGATGGTCTCCGCGCAATGGATTGCTCCGCAACATGAAATCACCTGTCAGGAGCGTCGTGCTAAATCGCTCAGCAGCGTTGATCTGAGTAAAGCCAAACGCGTGGTGGGTGTGGGTCGCGGTCTGGTGGCGCAGGATGACCTGAACATGGTGCGTGAACTGGCCGCCGTACTCGGTGCGGAAGTGGGTTGCTCACGTCCTATCGCCGAAGGGGAAAACTGGATGGAACGCGAGCGTTATATCGGTGTTTCCGGCGTGCTGCTGAAGTCCGAACTGTATCTGACGCTGGGTATCTCCGGACAGATCCAGCACATGGTTGGCGGCAACGGCGCCAAAGTGATCGTCGCTGTGAATAAAGATAAGAACGCGCCAATTTTCAACTATGCCGATTACGGGCTGGTGGGCGATATCTACAAAGTGGTCCCTGCCCTGATCGCGCAGTTGCGCTAACTCTCACCCAGATATCCCGCCGGACTCCCGGCGGGAAGGAAGCAAAACATGTCGGATGAAAAATTTGATGCCATCGTCGTCGGTGCTGGCGTAGCGGGAACGGTGGCGGCGTACATCATGGCAAAAGCCGGACTCGATGTTCTGGTCATCGAGCGCGGCAATAGCGCGGGCAGTAAAAATATGACCGGAGGTCGCCTCTACGCCCACGTGATTGAGCGCATTATGCCCGGATTTGGCGAGAAGGCACCCGTTGAACGCACCGTCACCCGCGAAAAAATCTCGTTTATGACGCAGGAAAGCGCGACCACGCTGGACTACCATCGCGAACAGGCAGATGCCCCTGCGCAGGCATCATACACCGTGTTGCGCAACCGTCTCGATCCATGGCTGATGGAGCAAGCCGAAGCGGCTGGCGCACAGTTCATCCCCGGCGTGCGCGTGGACGCGCTGATTCGTGAGGGCAACCAGGTGACGGGCGTGCAGGCCGGGGACGATATCCTCGAAGCCAACGTGGTGATCCTCGCCGATGGTGTCAATTCGATGCTGGGGCGTTCGCTGGGCATGGTTCCGGCCTCGTCAGCGCACCATTACGCCGTGGGCGTAAAAGAGTTGATTGGCCTCTCCCCGGAGCAAATCAACGACCGTTTTAACCTGTCCGGAAATGAAGGCGCGGCGTGGCTGTTCGCCGGTTCACCGTCAAACGGCCTGATGGGTGGCGGGTTTCTCTATACCAATCGCGACTCCGTCTCTCTCGGGCTGGTATGCGGACTGGGCGACATGGCTCACGCGCAGAAAAGCGTGCCGCAGATGCTGGAAGATTTTAAACAACATCCTGCCGTTCGTCCGTTGATTCAGGGTGGCAAGCTGCTGGAGTACTCGGCGCACATGGTGCCGGAAGGCGGGCTGGCAATGGTGCCGGAACTGGTCGGCGACGGCGTGATGATTGTCGGTGATGCCGCAGGCTTTTGCCTGAACCTCGGATTCACGGTGCGCGGAATGGATTTAGCCATCGCCTCTGCCGAAGCGGCGGCACAGGCAGCGATTACCGCCAAAGAGCGCAAGGACTTCTCAGCCCGCACGCTGGCGCACTACAAACGCGAGCTGGAGAAAGGGTGCGTTATGCGTGATATGCAGCATTTCCGTAAGATCCCGGCGCTGATGGAGAATCCGCGCCTGTTCACCCAGTACCCGCGAATGGTGGCGGACATCATGAATGACATGTTCACCATAGATGGCAGCCCGAATCAGCCGATGCGCAAAATGATCCTGTCGCATGCAAAGCAGGTCGGGCTGATGAATCTGCTGAAAGATGGCATTAAGGGAGTCACGGCACTATGAGTCAGGAAAATCTCGTTAACGTCGACGTCAAACTTGGCGTCAATAAATTCCATGTGGATGAGGGGCATCCGCACATCATTCTGGCGGCAAACCCGGACAACAAAGAGTTTCAAAAATTGCTGAACGCCTGCCCAGCCGGACTCTATAAGCAGGATGAAGCGGGCACGATTCACTTCGATTACGCAGGCTGTCTGGAGTGCGGAACCTGCCGGGTGCTGTGTGGTGAGACGATCCTCGAAAAATGGGAATATCCCGCTGGTACCTTTGGCGTGGATTTCCGCTACGGCTGATGAACACTCATGCCGGAAAGTAACGCCTGGCGTCTTATCCGGCTGACAGAGACCTTTTTACCCACTGGATTGACCGGGAACCTCCGATGAGTGTCACATTAACGTTTAATGCCGGGCGGCGTGACGTATACCGCAAGCTTGGCTTTTGGGGCGATGCCTCGCTGGGAGACTACTGGCAGCATACCGCGCGCAGCGTGCCAGATAAAATCGCCGTCGTGGATAACCACGGTACGACATTCACCTACGCCGCACTCGATCATGCGGCAAGCTGTCTGGCGAGCTGGATGCTGGCGAATGGCATTCAGCCCGGCGATCGCGTCGCTTTTCAACTTCCTGGCTGGTGCGAATTTACCGTTATCTATCTCGCCTGCCTGAAAACCGGCGCGGTATCCGTTCCCCTTCTGCCCGCCTGGCGTGAAGCCGAGCTGGTCTGGGTGCTGAACAAGTGTCAGGCAAGATTGTTTTTCACCCCGACCGTGTTTAAACAGACGCGTCCGGTCGATTTGATCCTGCCTCTGCAAAGCCAGTTGCCCCATCTGCAACACGTGGTTGGCGTCGACAAACTGGCGCCGGCGACGACCTCGCTCGCCCTCAGCCAGATAGTGGCGAACAACGCGCCACTTGCCCGTCACATTCAGGTTCACGGTGACCAACTGGCCGCGGTGCTGTTTACCTCTGGCACCGAGGGATTACCAAAAGGGGTCATGCTCAGCCACAACAATATTCTCGCCAGCGAGCGGGCCTACTGCGCCCGGCTGAATCTGACCTGGCTTGATGTCTTTTTGATGCCGGCGCCGCTGGGACACGCCACCGGTTTTTTACATGGCGTGACGGCACCGTTTCTGATCGGCGCGCGCAGCGTGCTGCTGGATATATTTAGCCCAAAAGCCTGCCTTGATCTGCTGGAACAACAGCGCTGTACCTGCGTGTTAGGGGCTACGCCGTTCGTTTACGATCTCTTGTGCGTTATGGAACAACAGCCAGCCGATCTCTCTTCGCTGCGTTTCTTTTTGTGCGGCGGAACGACTATTCCGAAGCGCATTGCACGCGACTGCCAACAGCGCGGCATCAAACTGCTCAGCGTCTATGGCTCAACCGAAAGCTCACCGCATGCGGTGGTGAATCTTGACGATCCGCCGTCCCGTGTGATGAATTCCGACGGCTATGCGGCGGCGGGCGTGGAGATCAGGATTGTTGACGACGCGCGTAACCCCGTCCCGGCGGGCGTTGAAGGGGAAGAGGCGTCGCGTGGGCCGAACGTGTTTATGGGCTATCTCGATGAGCCAGAATTAACCGCCAGGGCGCTGGACAGTGAGGGCTGGTACTATAGCGGCGATCTTTGTCGCATGGACGAGGCGGGTTACATTAAGATAACCGGTCGCAAGAAAGATATTATCGTTCGGGGCGGTGAAAACATCAGCAGTCGCGAGGTGGAAGACATTCTGTTGCAGCATCCCCGCATTCACGATGCCTGTGTGGTTGCTATGCCGGATGAGCGAT
Source organism: Citrobacter sp. ANG330 (assembly GCF_047467925.1). Lineage (NCBI taxonomy): Bacteria > Pseudomonadati > Pseudomonadota > Gammaproteobacteria > Enterobacterales > Enterobacteriaceae > Citrobacter > Citrobacter sp. ANG330. The sequence goes on from NZ_JASJUI010000002.1 coordinate 131,615, forward strand.
TAGGCGAGCGTTCCTGTGCTTACATCGTGCTAAAAGCGCCGCATCATTCATTATCGCTGGAAGAAGTGGTTGCCTTCTTTAGCCGTAAACGGGTGGCGAAATATAAGTATCCGGAACACGTCGTGGTGGTTGATAAATTACCCAGAACGGCATCCGGGAAAATCCAGAAGTTTCTGTTGCGCCAGGACATCATTCAGCGATTAGCGGCAGAACCTGTTGAGGGATAAATTGCCGGATGGCGGTGTTGCGCCATCCGGCATCGTGGTGAATCACTGTAGGCCTGATAAGCGTAGCGCATCAGGCATCGAGGTGAATCATTGTAGGCCTGATAAGCGTAGCGCCATCAGGCATCGAGGTGAATCACTGTAGGCCTGATAAGCGTAGCGCCATCAGGCATCGAGGTGAATCGCTGTAGGCCTGATAAGCGTAGCGCCATCAGGCATTATGTTACTTCTTCAGTTCCGCCAGGCTCAGCCAGGTCTGGACGACGGTATCCGGGTTCAGCGACAGACTGTCGATCCCCTCTTCCATCAGCCATGCGGCAAAGTCTTCGTGGTCAGACGGGCCCTGACCGCAAATCCCGACGTATTTGCCCTGCTTCTTCGCAGCGCGAATCGCCATCGACAGCAGCGCTTTCACCGCATCGTTACGCTCATCAAACAGCTCAGACACCACACCAGAGTCACGATCCAGACCCAGCGCCAGCTGCGTCATGTCGTTTGAGCCTATCGAGAAACCGTCGAAGTATTGCAGGAACTGTTCAGCCAACAGGGCGTTGGATGGGATCTCACACATCATGATGATCTTCAGTCCGTTTTCGCCGCGTTTCAGCCCCTGACGCGCCAGCTCTTCCACTACCGCTTTGGCCTGCTCAACGGTACGTACGAATGGGATCATGATTTCGACGTTAGTCAGCCCCATGTCATTACGCACGCGTTTCACCGCGTCGCATTCCAGCGCAAAGCAGTCACGGAAGCTGTCTGAGACATAACGGCCCGCGCCGCGGAAGCCCAGCATCGGGTTCTCTTCTTCCGGCTCGTAGCTTTCACCCCCCACCAGATTCGCGTACTCATTCGACTTAAAGTCTGACAGACGCACAATCACCCGTTTCGGGTAAAACGCGGCGCCGAGGGTGGCGATCCCTTCCGTCAGGCGACCTACGTAGAATTCACGCGGAGAATCAAAACCTTTCATCATCTCGCGGATTTCGTTCTGCAGTTTGGCATCCTGATCGTCAAACTCCAGCAACGCACGCGGGTGGACGCCAATCATACGGTTGATGATAAATTCCAGACGCGCAAGGCCAACGCCTTCGTTTGGCAGACAGGCGAAGTCAAACGCGCGATCCGGGTTACCGACGTTCATCATCACCTTCAGCGGCAGATCCGGCATGGTATCGACGCTGGAGCTTTTCACGCTGAAGTCGAGCAGGTCTGCATAGACGTAGCCCGTATCCCCTTCCGCACAGGAAACGGTGACTTTTTCACCGTCTTTCATGCGTTCGGTCGCATCGCCACAACCCACGACCGCCGGGATCCCCAGCTCACGGGCGATAATCGCGGCGTGACAGGTACGACCGCCGCGGTTGGTCACAATCGCCGCCGCTTTTTTCATGATCGGTTCCCAGTCCGGGTCGGTCATGTCGGTGACCAGCACATCGCCAGGCTGAATGCGGTTCATCTCACTGATATCATGGATAACTTTAACTTCACCCGCCCCGATACGGTGGCCGATAGCACGCCCTTCAGCAATGATTTTGCCCTGCGCGTGCAGCGTATAACGCTCCATCACCTGACCGCGAGAACGCACGGTTTCCGGACGCGCCTGGACGATGAACAGCTTGCCGGTATGACCATCTTTCGCCCACTCGATGTCCATCGGACGACCGTAGTGTTTCTCGATCTGTACCGCCTGCTTCGCCAGTTCCTGCACTTCGTCGTTGGTCAGGGAGAAAATGTCGCGGCTTTCCTGCGGCACATCTTCAATGGTGACCTGCTTACCGTGTTCCTGGGTCGGCGCATAGACCATACGGATTTTTTTCGAGCCCATTGTGCGGCGCACTATCGCCGGACGATTAGCCGCCAGGGTCGGTTTATGGACATAGAACTCATCCGGGTTGACCGCGCCCTGCACCACCATCTCACCCAGACCCCATGCCGAGGTGATGAACACTACCTGATCAAAACCGGATTCGGTATCGATAGAGAACATGACCCCGGAGGAGGCCAGATCGGAGCGCACCATCCGCTGAACCCCCGCAGAGAGCGCTACACCACGGTGATCGTAACCCTGGTGAACACGATAGGAGATCGCACGGTCGTTAAACAGCGAGGCGAACACGTGCTTCACGGCGACCAGTACGGCATCAAATCCCTGGACGTTGAGGAAGGTTTCCTGCTGACCGGCAAAAGAGGCATCCGGCATATCTTCCGCCGTTGCGGAAGAACGCACGGCGAAAGACGCATGTTGATCATCCGCCGAGAGCTGCGCGTAGGCATCGCGGATGGCATTTTCCAGCTCCGGCTGGAAAGGAGTGTCGATAATCCACTGGCGGATCTGCGCGCCAGCCTTCGCTAACGCAGTAACATCGTCAATATCCGTCTGATCCAGCAGTTCATAAATGCGCTGGTTTACACCGCTTTGGTCCAGGAACTGGTTAAACGCATCGGCGGTGGTTGCAAAACCATTCGGTACCGAAACGCCCATACCGGAAAGGTTAGTAATCATTTCACCCAGGGAGGCATTTTTGCCCCCAACTCTGTCTACATCATTCATGCCGAGTTGGTTATACCAAAGCACCAGCGGTGACGAGCCATTGTTGGACATCGAACAATCCTTTTGTGATAAATGAACGAGTTTAGGAAAAGCTTAATTACCTATTTATCTTTGCATATTTAATCCGCTGAAAAAAACGGTGAATCGTTCAAGCAAATAACTTTTTTATTTTTTCGGACAGTTTACCCATTTGCGCAAACCCGCGAATGACGGGCGATCCCCACAAAATGTGTCGGTATAAACTTCTGTTCCAGAGAATGAAATGTACTTTTCATAAAATATAAAAATACCATTTCATTTTCAAAATAAGCGTTATTTTCTACGCTTCAGAGGAATTTTAATTTATGCTTTCAGAGAATTATGACTGCCTTTCAGGGTGTGAAAATGGATAATGCTGTAGATCGTCATGTATTTTATATTTCTGATGGAACGGCTATTACCGCTGAAGTGCTGGGTCATGCGGTAATGTCACAATTTCCCGTCACTATCAGCAGCATTACGCTGCCGTTTGTCGAAAATGAGAACCGCGCCCGTGCCGTTAAGGACCAGATCGACGCGATTTTTCAACAAACGGGCGTGCGTCCGCTGGTGTTCTATTCGATTGTGTTGCCAGAAATTCGCGCCATCATCCTGCAAAGCCAGGGTTTTTGTCAGGATATTGTGCAGGCGCTGATCACCCCCCTGCAACACGAAATGAAGCTCTACCCCACGCCGATTGCGCATCGCACGCATGGGCTGAACCCGGGTAACCTGAACAAGTACGATGCGCGTATCGCCGCCATCGATTACACCCTTGCCCACGATGATGGCATCTCGTTGCGCAACCTCGACCAGGCGCAGGTGATTTTGTTAGGTGTTTCACGCTGTGGAAAAACGCCCACCAGCCTCTATCTGGCGATGCAATTTGGCATCCGTGCGGCGAACTATCCTTTTATAGCCGACGACATGGACAATCTGGTTCTGCCTGCATCGTTAAAACCCCTGCAGCATAAGCTGTTTGGCCTGACGATTGACCCTGAACGTCTGGCCGCCATTCGCGAAGAGCGCCGGGAAAACAGTCGCTACGCCTCCCTGCGTCAATGCCGTATGGAAGTGGCTGAAGTCGAGGCGCTTTATCGTAAGAACCAGATCCCATGGTTGAACAGTACCAACTATTCGGTTGAAGAGATCGCTACCAAAATCCTCGATATCATGGGTCTGAGTCGACGCATGTACTAACAAACTAGTTCGCGAGTTCTGTTTTTTTGTTATCATACTGTTCTGCCGCGAGGTGTGACACACCTCGCACTTGAAATCAGCAGGGATTGGTTTAAGGTTGTGCCCATCACTTCCCGGTACCTCTGCCGTAGAAGCCACAAATTTCTGAGAATTGTCATGAACAGAACCGATGAACTGCGTACCGCGCGTATAGACAGTCTGGTCACGCCCGCTGAGCTTGCGCAACGGCATCCTGTGTCGTCCGCCGTCGCCAGCCACGTCACTGACTCCCGACGCCGGATAGAAAAAATATTGAATGGTGAAGACCGCCGCTTGCTGGTTATTGTCGGCCCATGCTCCATTCACGATCTCGATGCCGCACTGGAGTATGCCACGCGTTTACAGGCACTGCGCACGCAGCATCAGGCGCGTCTTGAAATCGTCATGCGCACCTATTTCGAAAAGCCCCGTACTGTTGTCGGCTGGAAAGGTCTCATCTCCGACCCGGACCTCAACGGCAGCTATCGCGTGAACCACGGCATTGAACTGGCGCGCAAACTGCTGTTGCAGGTCAATGAGCTCGGCATCCCGACCGCCACGGAATTTCTCGATATGGTGACCGGGCAATTTATTGCAGACCTGATCAGTTGGGGCGCGATTGGCGCGCGTACCACCGAAAGCCAGATCCACCGTGAAATGGCCTCCGCACTTTCCTGCCCGGTCGGCTTTAAAAACGGCACCGACGGAAATACCCGTATTGCCGTTGATGCGATCCGTGCCTCTCGCGCCAGCCATATGTTCCTCTCGCCGGATAAAACCGGGCAGATGACCATTTATCAGACCAGCGGCAACCCGTATGGTCATATCATCATGCGCGGCGGCAAAAAACCGAATTACCACGCTGACGATATTGCCGCAGCCTGCGATACGCTGCATGAGTTCGATTTGCCGGAGCATCTGGTCGTCGATTTCAGCCACGGCAACTGCCAGAAACAGCACCGCCGCCAACTGGAGGTCTGTGATGACATTTGCCAGCAGATCCGTAACGGTTCAACGGCCATTGCCGGAATTATGGCGGAAAGCTTCCTGCGCGAAGGTACGCAGAAAATCGTCAGCGGGCAACCGCTGGTCTACGGTCAGTCGATCACCGATCCTTGCCTTAGCTGGGAAGACACTGAACTGCTGCTGAGCAAACTGGCTTCAGCGGTGGACAGCCGCTTCTGAACGTTTGCCCATCCGGCCAGGGTGGGCAACGCTTCCCCCCCTTTTCGCTCATCATCTCATTGCTCAGCTTGAACAACTGACTTCCAGACGTTTGCCCCAGTCCGGCGGACGATGGCTGTAGTCATCATTGCGTTCGCGAAAAGGCTCCCGCAGTACGACGTGCAGGCGATGTAGCTCGCTCATATCGCCTTTTTCCGCCGTCTCAATGGCGCGTTGCGCCAGCCAGTTGCGCAGTACCACGGACGGATTGGCGTTCAGCATCAGCGACTGGCGTTCGGCATCATCGACGCCATCACGCTGCAGGCGCGTTCTGTAACGTGAGAACCAGTCGTCAAAGGCAGCACGATCGATAAATTCATCACGCAGGGGCGATGCACTACTCTGCTGTTCGGTGACACTGAGCATGCGGAAAGTACGGGTATAGTCGCTACGCTCGCGGGCCATCAGGCTGAACAATTCGTTCAGCAGATCGTTGTCATCTTTTTGTTCGGTCATGAAGCCCAGTTTTTGGCGCATCCGCTGACCGTAGCGCGTCAGTAGCGCCACCTGGTACCCGTCGAGGGCATCATTGAGCGCCTCAACGGTGATGAATGGCGACAGGCTTTGCGCAAGGCGCTGGAGATTCCATAAACCTACCGCCGGTTGATTATCAAAGCTGTAGCGCCCCTGGTGGTCAGAATGGTTACAGATGAACCCCGGCTCATAGTCATCCAGGAAACCAAACGGACCGTAGTCCATCGTCAGCCCGAGGATCGACATGTTATCGGTGTTCATCACCCCGTGCGCGAAACCCACGGTTTGCCAGTCTGCGATCAGTGACGCGGTCCGCGCGACCACGTCGCGAAACCAGAGAATGTACTTATCGGCGTCTTGCTGGAGATGCGGCCAGTAATGGCGAATGGCGAAATCCGCCAGTTGCTGAACTTTTTCCGGCTCGCGGCGATAATAGAAATGCTCAAAATGACCGAAGCGCAGGTGGCTTTGCGCCAGTCGCATCAGCATCGCCCCCGCCTCCACCGTTTCGCGGTACACCGGCGTCTCACTGGTAACCATTGCCAGCGCACGGGTGGTCGGGATCCCCAGGTAGTGCATCGCTTCACTGGCAAGGCTTTCACGGATCGTGGAACGCAATACCGCACGGCCATCGCCCATACGCGAATACGGCGTCAGACCCGCGCCTTTCAGATGCCAGTCCATCGTGCTGCCATCGGCAAGCAGCTGCTCACCGAGCAGAATGCCGCGTCCGTCGCCCAGTTGTCCCGCCCAGACGCCGAACTGATGACCGCTATAGACCTGCGCCAGCGGAGACATCCCCGGCAACAGCGCTTCGCCGCCCCAGACACCCGCCGGGCTGTCAGGATGAAAAAGTGAATCGGGAATGCCCAGTTTTTCGGCAAGTGCTTCATTGTGCCAAATCAACCGCGAGTTCTGCAGCGGCGTTGGCGACAGGGCGGTAAATGTTGCCGGCAGTTCATCGCGCCAGCGGGCGGTAAAAGACAGGGTCATAGGGCCTCCTGTCTGTAGTGTAGACGGTTAATACCGGCATAAACACCAGCAAACAGAAAGGTTATCCGTGGAGTAACTGGGTTATCTGACTGGCGGTGACGGCTGGCCACAAACCGCCCTGCATCGCACCAAAACCAAATGGCGTTACGCGGGTCAACATCGCCTCGCTGTCGATACCCGCAATCATCAGCGATTCACAATAGGGGGAAACTTGCGTGAGGATAGCGCGCATGAACGGTTCGAAAGAGAGTTGCGTGGCCCGACGATGGACAAAATTCCTGTCCAGGATAATACGTTTAAATAATCCATCAAATATGGCTTTGTTGGTACTTTCTCCTGCACCGAAATTGGCCAGTACCAGCGGAAAACGTTCGGCCAGCGCATTCAGCGTTTTATTCGCTTTCCCGTTAACCAGTTCGGGAAAACTCTCATTAATCATGAGTTCAAGAAATGAAAATCGTTTGACGGCAGAAATGCTTTCGTTATCCATTATTAATAACGGCACAACCTCCGGGGTTATATAAATCCAGGCAGTAAGCTTATGCTGAATAAAAAAATGTTGGCACGTTTCGAGCAGGGCCAGTTTTTCGATAAAAAGCTGACATTGTTCTTCGGGAGAAAGCCGCGGGAGCACCAGTTCCGTTGGAATGCGAATCTGGCTATCTTCACTGACAAAGTTTGCGATGATACTTAAACCGACAAGTTTACGTTGAACATTGCGGGCGGGCTGAAAATAGAGTTCAGAATGATACACATTATCCAGTGAAATATTCATCACGGCAGCCCCACACACAGGGAGTGATTCGGCAACCTATTACACAGGATGTCGTCATCCATCTTTTTTAATGCCAGAGGAGAAATGTTCATGTTGTCCTTTTCACCCGGAGACCCGGTTCCTTAGCTTTGAGCTTATCCTGATTATAAACGCTTATCCAGTATTGTTCTTTTCCCGACAATAAAAGCGAGGTGCGCCCTTAATCAGAAATAACGGCCTGCGACTAAATCCGTCTCGCCTGCCAAAAGTTTTTCCGCCAGTACACATTATCCAGCGACGAGCGCATCACACCACGGCTGGTTGAGGCATGAATAAACTGACCGTTGGTATCATAAATACCCACATGTAAACCACTCTCTCCCGATCCGGTTTTAAAAAAGACCAGATCGCCGGGCAGTAATTCGTCTTTATCAATTTGCGTCCCCAGTTTTGCCTGTTGACGGGTTTCACGCGGTAATTGCAAAGAGAACTGGTCACGCATGGTCATCAGTACAAAGCCAGAACAATCCACGCCACCGCGGCTCATACCGCCGTAACGATAAGGTGTTCCGCGCCAGGTCTGGAGCTGGTCATTTAACCCGGCAATCACGGTGATGGAATCAGAGAGCCGGGCATTGGGTGGCGGCGCTCGGTGGCTACTACATCCTGCCAACAACAGTGCTGTGCAAAAAAGAAACCAGAAACGCATTCAGGCGAATCCTCTGTATTTTTATTCTTCACCCGTCATGGCGGGTCATTACGCGGTTTTTCAAGAAACCATTTCGTTTAAGTGGTTGATATAAGCATTCTGTGGCCTTCGATGTCAAGGCGTCGGAAGTGCAGACCATAAGCACGCGTTAAATGTACAGGGGTTAGTACTTCATCACGCGGACCGCTGGCGAGCAGTTCCCCATGTTTGAGCAGCCACGCCCGGTGCGCATGACGTAAAGTATGATTCAGGTCATGACTGCTCATCACGATGGCAATTCCCTGCTGACACAGGCGGCTCAGAATGCGATCCAGCGCATTTTGCTGCGCGACGTCAAGGCTGTTCATGGGCTCATCGAGTAGCAGGAGCTGCCCCTGCGGATTGGTTTCCGGCGCGATTTGCAGGATCACCGCAGCAAGACGTACGCGCTGCCATTCACCGCCGGAGAGTTCCTTCGCATTACGCCCGAGTTTGTCTGCCAGCCCCAGCGACTCGGCCACTGCTGTAAGCTGGTCAGTGCGCGTTTTGTCCGGCTGATGCAGCGTCAGGAAGTGCCATACCGGCATCGCGAAGGGCGGATTCTGCTGCTGCGCCAGATAAGCGCGATGGCGGGCAAGTCTGGCTGCGGGCCACGATGCCAGATCCGTACCGTCCAGAGTGATCGCGCCCGCTCCGCTGGTTAACCCTGCCATTCTCGCCAGCAGCGTGCTCTTCCCGGCGCCGTTCGGCCCCACCAGATGCAGGATCTCTCCTGCCCGAATCTCGCCGGACAGAGGCCCTAACCGGCCCGATTCCGCCACATCCTGTAACTGCATCAGTGAAGACATTATTTATCCAGGGCGAGTTTGATACTTTCCATCACAATCGGATCTTCCGGCGTCATGTCCGGAGAGAAACGCTGGATCACCTTGCCGTCACGGCCTACAAGGAACTTCTCAAAGTTCCACAGGATATCGTCCGGATAAAGCGGCGCACGCCCTTTGCTGGCCATTCGCGCATAGAAGCCGCTCTCTTCAGGGGCCACTGCCGTCGGTGCCGCCTCAATCAGCTTCTGGTACAGCGGATGACGCCCCTCCCCGTTTACCTCAATCTTGCTGAACATCGGAAAGGTCACGCCCCAGGTTGTCGCGCAGTAAGTCTTGATCTCGTCTTCGCTGCCAGGTTCCTGCCCAAGAAACTGATTGCAGGGAAAGCCCAGCACCATAAAGCCACGATCGGCCCACGCTTTCTGAATATTTTCCAGTTGCTCATACTGTGGGGTGAGGCCACATTTTGAGGCCACATTAACAATCAGCAGAACATTTCCTGCGTATTTCTCAAGCGTGGTCACTTCGCCATCAATCGTTGTCACTACCGTGTTCAGAATCGAGTCTTGCATAGCCTCTCCAGAATCATGAGTGTTTCACTACCAGCTTCTAATCATAGACCGTCTTGCCGCCTCTAACGCCCGGCTTTGAGCAATAACCAGATAAAGACCGGTGCTCCCAGCGTTGCGGTGACCACGCCAATTGGCAACTCCGCGGAGGCCAGCGCCAGGCGAGCGACCACATCCGCCAGCAACAGCGCAATCGCGCCCGCCAGCGCGCAGGCGGGCAGCAGAACGCGATGGTCCGTTAAGCCGCACAGGCGTAAAATATGGGGAATGACCAGCCCAATAAAGCCAATCGCTCCGGCCAGCGCCACACTCACGCCGACCATCCATCCGGTGGCAACCACCAACAGATTACGCCAGAACCACAGAGGAAGTCCCAGTTGTCGGGCAGACGTTTCCCCCAGCGCCAGCATGTTCATCGCCTGCGACTGACAGCAGATCCACACCAGCATCGGGATCAGGGCCAGCATTAGCCAGGACTGCTCCCAATTAACGCCACCAAATCCGCCCATCATCCAGTACATCAACTGGCGCAGATCAAATGACGTTGAAAAATAGATGGCCCAGGTCATCAGGGCACTACAGATAATCCCCAGCGCCACCCCGGCAAGCAGCAGGCGACTGGTCGAAAGATGACGGCGGGCAAAGCGCAGGAGGATCAGGGTGATAACCAGCGCACCGGCAATCGCACAGAGCCCCAGCGCCCAGTGCGGCAGTATGCCCTTGCCTAACAGCACGGCAGCGATCAGCCCCACGCCCGCACCGTTGGAGACGCCAAGTAGCCCCGGCTCTGCGAGCGGATTTTCGAACAGCGCCTGCATCACTGCGCCGGACAAAGCCAGCGCCGCGCCCACCAGCAAAACAGCTACCGCCCGCGGAAGGCGTATTTGCCAGACAAAAAGTTCACCACGCGGCGTCAGCCAGTCAGCCGGTGATATCCACTGCTCTCCGGCACACAGGCTTAACAACAATGTCAGTAACATCAGTACCGACAGGCTCAGGATCCAGCGCACATGTTGTCGCTGTTGTTGACGGGCAAAAGTCAGCATGATTTCCGTTCAACTGAAAAGGATGTCATTGATTCTACGGTGCGACATCCCCGCAGAAAAGAAAAAAGGCCGCAAAAGCGGCCTTTTTAGTTAGATCTGATTACTCATCTTTGGGCGAAGCGTTTTCGACCCGGCTCTTCAACTTCTGTCCGGGTCTGAAGGTCACCACGCGCCGTGCTGTAATGGGAATATCTTCGCCCGTTTTCGGGTTACGTCCCGGGCGTTGATTCTTATCACGCAGATCGAAGTTACCAAAACCAGAGAGTTTTACCTGCTCACCGTTTTCCAGAGCACGACGGATCTCTTCGAAAAACAGTTCGACCAGTTCTTTGGCATCCCGCTTGCTAAGCCCAAGCTTATCAAACAGATATTCTGACATTTCAGCTTTTGTAAGCGCCATAGGTTCAATCCCTCAATGATGCCTGGAATCGCTCTTTTAATGCCTCTACACATTTGGCGACGGTAGCGGCAATCTCCTCTTCTTCGAGTGTACGGCTGGTATCCTGAAGGATCAGGCTAATGGCGAGGCTCTTATACCCCTCCGTAACACCCTTACCACGGTACACGTCAAATAAGTTTACGCCAACTACCTGATTTACGCCAACTTTCTTACACTCGGATAAAATATCGGCAGCGGGAACGTTTTCTGCGACGACCACAGCGATGTCGCGACGGTTCGCCGGGAAGCGTGAAATCTCGCGCGCCTGAGGCACCACGCGGTCTGCGAGCTTGTTCCACTCCAGTTCGAACACCAGTGTACGACCGTTGAGATCCAGCTTACGTTCCAGCTCAGGATGAACAACACCAATGAAACCAATGCGTTCACCTTTCAGATAAATCGCTGCAGACTGTCCAGGATGCAGTGCCGGATTGACTTCTGCACGGAACTGAACGTCAGCAAGTTTACCGGTCAGATCCAGCACGGCTTCCAGATCGCCTTTCAAATCATAGAAATCAACGGTCTCTTTTGCCAGGTCCCAGTGTTCATCGTAACGATTACCGCAAATAACGCCCGCCAGCATCAGATCCTGACGAATGCCCAGGTTGGCCTGGGTATCTGGCACAAAGCGCAAGCCGCTTTCAAAAATACGCACACGGTTCTGCTGGCGATTCTGGTTATACACTACCGTTGCCAGTAATCCTGTCCACAGCGACAGGCGCATGGCCGACATGTCGATGGAGATTGGACTTGGCAGCAACAGCGCCTCTTCACCCGGATGGAGCAACTGCTGCACTTTCGGGTCAACAAAGCTGTAAGTAATGACTTCCTGATAGCCTTTGTCATTCAACAGCGTTTTCACACGCTTGAGCGACAAGTCCGCCTCACGGTGCGTCCCCATGATCAGGCCAGCCTGAATAGGTTCGTCCGGGATGTTGTCGTAGCCATAAACGCGGGCGACTTCTTCAACCAGGTCTTCTTCAATTTCCATGTCGAAACGCCAGCTCGGCGCCACAGCCTGCCATTGGCCTTCGCCTTCCGTCACGTCACAACCCAGACGACGCAGAATGTCGCTCACCTGCTCATCGGCAATATGATGACCAATCAGGCGATCCAGTTTGCTACGACGCAGCGTAATGGTGGCGCGCTTCGGCAGCGTCGCTTCATCCGTCATATCAATGATTGGGCCAGCTTCGCCGCCACAGATGTCAATCAGCAGACGGGTGGCACGTTCCATCGCTTTGTACTGCAGAGCCGGATCCACACCGCGCTCATAGCGGTGAGACGCATCGGTATGCAGGCCATGACGGCGCGCACGACCGGTAATCGACAACGGGCTGAAAAACGCACATTCCAGCAACACGTTTTGCGTTTCATCATTCACGCCAGAATGTTCACCACCAAAGATGCCGCCCATCGCCAGCGCTTTATTATGATCGGCAATCACCAGCGTATCCGCATTCAGCTTCGCTTCGCTGCCATCAAGCAGCACCAGCGTTTCACCCTCTTTCGCCATGCGAACGACAATCCCGCCTTCAATGCGGTCTTTATCAAAGGCGTGCATCGGCTGGCCCAGTTCGAGCAGCACATAGTTGGTCACGTCAACCACCGCATCGATGGAGCGGATACCGCAGCGACGCAGCTTTTCTTTCATCCACAGCGGTGTTGGCGCTTTCACGTTGATGCCCTTCACTACGCGGCCCAGATAGCGCGGGCAGGCGTTGGTGGCTTCTACGGTAATCGGCAGAACATCGCTGATGGTTGCCGCAACTGGCGTGATTTCCGGCTCAACCAGCGGCGCTTTGTTCAGCACCGCCACGTCACGGGCGATACCGATGATGCCTAAGCAGTCAGCACGGTTCGGGGTGACGCTGATTTCGATAGTGTTGTCATCAAGCTTCAGGTATTCGCGGATGTCGGTGCCGATCGGCGCATCGGCCGGCAGTTCAATAATGCCGCTGTGATCGTCGGAGATACCCAGTTCGGAGAAGGAGCAGAGCATGCCTTCAGACGGTTCACCACGCAGCTTAGCCGCTTTAATTTTGAAATCACCCGGCAAAACTGCGCCAATGGTCGCCACGGCCACTTTCAGCCCCTGGCGGCAGTTTGGCGCGCCGCAAACGATATCCAACAGACGCTCACCGCCAACGTTAACTTTCGTCACGCGCAGTTTGTCCGCATTCGGGTGCTGGCCGCATTCAACCACTTCACCCACGACGACGCCGTTAAATGCACCGGCGACCGCTTCAACACCGTCAACTTCCAGACCTGCCATGGTGATTTGATTCGACAGCGCGTCGATATCGATAGCCGGGTTAACCCACTCGCGTAACCACAGTTCACTGAATTTCATTGTTTTATCCTGCCTTTATTTAAACTGTTTGAGGAAACGCAGATCGTTTTCGAAGAACGCACGCAGGTCCGTGACACCGTAACGCAACATGGTCAGACGCTCCATCCCCATCCCAAACGCAAAGCCTGAGTAGATTTCCGGGTCGATACCGACGTTACGCAGTACGTTCGGATGCACCATCCCGCAACCCAGCACTTCCAGCCATTTGCCGTTTTTACCCATCACGTCCACTTCTGCAGACGGTTCTGTGAACGGGAAATAAGAAGGACGGAAGCGAATCTGCAGATCTTCTTCAAAGAAGTTACGCAGGAAGTCGTGCAGCGTCCCTTTCAGGTTGGTAAAGCTGATATTGGTATCGACAATCAGGCCTTCCATCTGATGGAACATCGGGGTGTGCGTCTGATCATAGTCGTTACGATACACGCGACCCGGCGCGATAATACGAATCGGCGGCTGCTGATCTTTCATGGTACGGATCTGTACGCCGGATGTCTGGGTACGCAGCAGACGCGTCGCGTCAAACCAGAAGGTGTCGTGATCGGCGCGAGCCGGGTGGTGACCAGGAATATTCAGCGCATCGAAGTTGTGGTAGTCATCTTCGATTTCCGGGCCGGTTGCCACGGTAAAGCCAAGCTCACCAAAGAAGCTTTCAATGCGATCGATGGTACGGGTAACCGGATGCAGGCCGCCGTTTTCAATGCGGCGACCCGGCAGTGAAACATCAATGGTTTCCGCTGCCAGACGCGCATTCAGCGCGGCGTTTTCCAGATCCGCTTTACGCGCATTGAGCGCCTGCTGTACCTGCTCTTTCGCTTCGTTAATCACCGCACCGGCTGCAGGACGCTCTTCAGCTGGCAGCTCGCGCAGAGTCGTCATCTGAAGGGTCAGGTGCCCTTTTTTGCCCAAATATTCGACGCGCACATTGTCTAATGCGGCAACATCTGACGCCTGGTTAATGGCCGCCTTCGCACTGGCTACCAGTTCTGCGAGATGTGACATGGTTTTCCTCATTGTGTCGGTGAAGACACCGGTTCGTTGAACGTAATCTCTCTATTTCGGGCACAAAAAAAGCCTCCATCAGGAGGCTTTTTGCGCTGTTTTTCGTTTCTTCTTTCACGCGCTAGCCTCCCGGAGTCAGGTGCTAAAGTAAAAAAAGAAGCGGAAAATAGCAGCATTCATGCTTGCGTTACCTTGTATGGTAAAACCGGAGAACCTTTATTGAAAAGGGTTACGGATCAATTGTCAACTCATTGACGGCACAACAAATAAAAGAGAGGGAGCCAGGCTCCCTCTTTTCACTGGCTTAAGCCAGAGCTGCTTTCGCTTTTTCGACCAGCGCGGTGAACGCTACTTTGTCGAATACGGCGATGTCAGCCAGGATCTTACGGTCGATTTCAACAGAGGCTTTTTTCAGGCCGTTGATGAATTTGCTGTAAGAAATACCGTTCTGACGTGCTGCTGCGTTGATACGCGCAATCCACAGTTGACGGAACTGACGCTTACGTTGACGACGGTCACGGTAAGCATACTGACCTGCTTTGATGACGGCCTGGAAGGCAACGCGGTATACGCGAGAACGCGCACCGTAGTAACCTTTGGCTTGTTTCAAAATTTTCTTGTGACGTGCGCGTGCAATTACACCACGTTTTACGCGAGCCATAGTGCTCTCCTGTATCTATTCTGATTTGCCCTTCATCCTTCACATTCTCGCGGCGTTGACTGCCTTGCGATAATGCGAAATCTATTGGGCGTAAAAAATTAAAAAATCGTTAACGGCTTATGCGTACGGCAGGCACGCGATAACCAGACCCAGATCGCCTTTAGAAACCAGGCCTTTTGGACGCAGGTGACGTTTACGCTTAGTTGATTTTTTGGTCAGAATATGACGCAGGTTTGCGTGCTTACGCTTAAATCCACCACCACCGGTTTTTTTGAAGCGCTTAGCAGCACCGCGTACGGTCTTAATTTTTGGCATTTTAATAACTTCCACTTCGCATTGTTAATAAATGAAACCCAGGCGAGAAAAACCTGTGAAGCCCAAAGGCTCCACAGGAAATACTACTTGAAGGCCTACTGTTTCTTCTTGGGAGCGAGCACCATGATCATCTGGCGGCCTTCGATCTTCGTTGGGAAGGATTCGACTACTGCCAGTTCACTCAGATCGTCACGGACGCGCGTCAGCACTTCCATACCAATCTGTTGGTGGGCCATCTCACGACCGCGGAAACGCAGTGTGATCTTGGCCTTATCGCCATCTTCCAGAAAGCGAATCAGGCTGCGGAGTTTTACCTGATAATCGCCATCGTCGGTACCAGGACGGAATTTGATTTCCTTAACCTGGATAACTTTTTGCTTTTTCTTCTGTTCCTTAGAAGATTTACTCTTTTCATAAAGGAACTTGCCGTAGTCCATGATACGACAAACTGGCGGTTCGGCGTTAGGGCTGATTTCAACTAAATCTACTCCAGCTTCTTCAGCTTTTTCGATCGCTTCTCTCAGACTCACAATACCCAGAGCTTCACCTTCCAGACCTGTTAAGCGAACTTCCTGGGCGCGAATCTCGCCATTGATACGATTCGGACGTGCCGTTTGAACTCGTTTTCCGCCTTTAATACCTTATTCCTCCAGTTGTTGAAGACTGCGGCTGCGAATCTCTTGTTGCAGCTTCTCAATCACTTCACTTACGTCCAGGCTGCCCAGGTCTTTCCCGCGGCGAGTGCGAACGGCAACTTTGCCTGCTTCCACTTCTTTATCACCACAGACCAACATATAAGGGACACGACGTAAAGTGTGCTCGCGGATTTTAAAGCCAATCTTCTCATTTCTCAAGTCTGCTTTTACTCGAATACCCGCATTTTGTAGTTTCTGCGTCAATTCGTTAACGTATTCAGACTGTGAATCGGTAATGTTCATGACCACTACCTGAACCGGCGCAAGCCAGGTTGGGAAGAAGCCTGCGAACTCTTCAGTCAGGATACCGATGAAACGTTCCATAGACCCAAGAATTGCGCGGTGAATCATTACCGGCACCTGACGCTCGTTGTTTTCGCCCACATAAGAGGCGCTCAGACGAGACGGCAGAGAGAAGTCCAGCTGTACAGTACCGCACTGCCATGCACGATCGAGGCAGTCATACAGGGTAAATTCAATTTTCGGACCGTAGAACGCACCTTCACCCAGTTGATATTCAAACGGGATATTATTTTCTTCCAGTGCGACAGCCAGGTCCGCCTCAGCACGATCCCACATTTCGTCGCTGCCAATACGTTTTTCAGGACGAGTGGAAAGTTTGACGACGATCTTCTCGAAGCCAAATGTACTGTACATATCGTAGACCATACGGATACATGCGTTAACTTCATCGCGGATTTGCTCTTCAGTACAGAAGATATGCGCATCATCCTGGGTGAAGCCACGTACACGCATCAGACCATGCAGCGCGCCTGACGGCTCGTTACGGTGGCAGCTACCGAACTCCGCCATACGCAGCGGCAGGTCGCGGTAGGATTTCAGGCCCTGATTAAAAATCTGCACGTGACCCGGGCAGTTCATCGGCTTGATGCAGTATTCACGGTTCTCAGAAGAGGTGGTGAACATCGCATCTTTGTAGTTGTCCCAGTGCCCGGTTTTTTCCCACAGCACACGGTCCATCATGAACGGGCCCTTCACTTCCTGATACTGATACTCTTTGAGCTTGGAGCGCACAAAGACTTCCAGTTCGCGGAAAATAGTCCAGCCGTCGTTATGCCAGAACACCATACCCGGCGCTTCTTCCTGCATGTGATACAGGTCAAGCTGCTTACCGATTTTACGGTGGTCACGTTTTGCCGCTTCTTCCAGACGTTGCAGATAAGCGCTGAGGGCCTTTTTATCTGCCCAGGCCGTTCCGTAGATACGCTGCAGCATCTTGTTGTCGCTATCGCCACGCCAGTACGCGCCTGCGGTTTTCATCAGTTTAAAGTGATGGCAGAAGCGCATATTCGGCACGTGCGGACCGCGGCACATATCGACATATTCTTCATGATGATACAAACCAGGTTTGTCATCATGGGCAATGTTTTCATCAAGAATAGAGACTTTATAAATCTCGCCACGCTTCACGAAGGTTTCGCGCGCTTCGTGCCAGCTGACTTTCTTCTTAATGACGTCGTAATTTTTCTCAGCGAGCTCGTGCATCCGCTTCTCGAGCGCATCGATATCTTCCTGGGTCAACGTTCGGTCAAGATCCACGTCATAGTAGAAACCATTGTCGACAACCGGACCGATAGCCATTTTAGTATTCGGCCAAAGTTGTTTGATCGCATGACCTAACAGGTGCGCACAGGAGTGACGAATGATCTCCAGCCCTTCTTCATCTTTTGCGGTGATGATAGAGAGCGTCGCATCATTTTCGATCAGGTCAGAAGCATCAACCAGCTCGCCATTAACGCGGCCAGCGAGGGTAGCTTTCGCCAGACCTGGACCAATGTCCAGCGCAACATCCATAGGGCTTACAGCGTGGTCGTAATGGCGTTGACTGCCATCAGGAAGAGTAATAACTGGCATGTTATGTCCTTATTTGCAGTGGTGACCCATACGCAAGATCACATACAAAGAGAAAATTTATTTGTTTACAGTGAGTTGTGCAGCCATCTAACCAACAATTGCTAAATTGGTACACAATCTGGAACACATCCGCTTTCGCTGCGCGAATAAGGTAATGTGGTCGAACGATGGTAACACTAAAAAAAGGGAGAATGCACCCTTCTGTTTTATATTGGGCTGAATCATGACGTTTTCGCTGTCTCTCTCGTTTTCCTCACAATTTGCCAGGAGACAACATGCATATCCCTTCACTGCTGGCCTGACAGATTTGTTACACTAGGATTAACCGTCTGAAACCGTCAGGAAATAAATGATGCCATCAAATCGCTTCGCCAAAAAACACTGGAAAATGGTGGTCGTCCTGATCGTCATCTGTGGCGCAATGTTATTACTACGCTGGGCGGCAATGATTTGGGGATAGAGTCGGAACTACGACCCGTGGTGTCAGTTGTTAAGATTCTGGCGAAGTAGACATTCTGGATATCAGGTAATGATGAGCAACTCATCATCCGTGCTCTGTAATAAAAAAAGCCAGACTGGAGAACAGTCTGGCCTCAGCTTACATCCGATAGCCCAGAGAGACGGTTGTACGTCTGTCTGTGTGCTCTGGCGCCGTTTCCGGCGGTTCGGAGTTCCACGTCACGTTGTACGCCACCTTCAGGCCAAAATGCTCGTTAATTGCCACATTCAGCGCCGTTTCGGAGTTCAGCGTCGTATCTTCGGCACCAAATACCGACACGCCTTGCGTGAATTTCGTGTTGTCTGAAATCTGCCATGCGTACGCGCCAGAAGCATAGCCCAACGGCTGCGTTTCCGTCGTGCCATCAGTATGTTCGTCGTAACGTACACCCGGACCGAATTCAAAACGGAAGCTATGTACAGGACCATTAAGGAACTGGCGACCATAACCGGCGGTGAAGACGTCGCGCTCACGGTAGCCGTTATAACGGTCCGTCAGCCAACTCGCCTGGCCGAAAAGGTAATCATAATCGGTCACATTGTAACGGCTACGCCCCCCCACTGCATATTTCTCTGAAGAGCGTTCATCGTTGGAAGACGTATTGCTCGCATTTCCCCACAGTGACCAGGCTGTTGTTTGTCCATACCAGGTCATCGTAGTGTCTGCGGTCAAGGAAGAACTTTTCGTGTTGCCTGACTGTGCAAGGTAACCGGCGTTGAGATTGCCTTCGAAAGGTTTCTTCGCACTTGAGGGGTCATCCATGACAGTAAAAACGGAATCATCGGCAGTTGCATACAACGACGCAAACACGCCCCCCGCCAGCAAAACGGCAGCGGGAACTGTCTTTAAAAGCTTCATTTATAAAGAGTCCGTACAACAAAAAAAGAGACCATAACGGTCCCGGAAACTTTCAGAGGGATCAATGACAAACGACCCAGGAAAGGTAACAAATTATAAAAAGGCTCGAATAACATAGCAATGAATTCTTATTTCATTTTTTGAATAAGAACGCTCTCAAAACAATTAAATATTTATATAACCTTACGGCAAATTAAATAAATAAGCTTTAATTAATCATATTGTTAATGTCTTCACTTTGGGGCTATTCGGTGCCAGACTGAATGCAGCCTAACAGGAGGTAACCATGGTACGTATCTATACGTTGACGCTTGCGCCCTCTCTCGATAGCGCAACGATCACCCCGCAAATCTATCCCGAAGGGAAACTCCGTTGTACGGCCCCGGTATTTGAACCTGGCGGCGGTGGCATTAATGTCGCCCGCGCTATTGCCCATCTGGGCGGAACGGCGACCGCCATTTTCCCCGTTGGCGGCGCAACCGGTGAACATCTGGTGGCCCTGCTCGCTGATGAAAACGTTCCGGTCGCGACCATTGATGCAAAAGACTGGACGCGTCAGAACCTGCACGTTCATGTTGAATCCAGCGGCGAGCAGTATCGCTTTGTGATGCCCGGCGCGGCGCTGAATGATGATGAGTTTCGCCAGATAGAAGAACAGGTGCTGGAAATTGAGTCCGGCGCCATTCTGGTGATCAGCGGCAGTTTACCGCCGGGTATAAAAGTCGAAAAGCTCAGCCAGTTAATTACCGCCGCACAGAAACAGGGGATTCGCTGCATCATAGACAGTTCCGGCGACGCGCTGACGGCAGCGTTGGCGATTGGCAACATTGAACTGGTGAAACCCAACCAGAAAGAGCTGAGTGCGCTGGTTAATCGTGAACTGACGCAACCTGACGATGTCCGTAAAGCGGCGCAGGAAATCATCCACAGTGGTAAAGCAAAGCGCGTTGTCGTCTCCCTCGGTCCTCAGGGGGCGCTCGGCGTGGACAGCAAAACCTGTGTGCAGGTGGTTCCCCCGCCGGTAAAAAGCCAGAGTACCGTTGGCGCGGGCGACAGCATGGTAGGCGCGATGACCCTCAAACTGGCTGAAGGCGCCTCGCTTGAGGAGATGGTGCGCTTTGGCGTTGCGGCTGGCAGTGCCGCGACCCTCAACCAGGGAACGCGTCTGTGTTCCCACGACGATACGCAAAAAATCTACGCTTACCTGAATCAGCCATAATGTATCCCCCTCTTTTCGAGGGGGAATCTCAGCCAAACCTGTCGGCATACGCGTTCAGCGTCTATGCTACAAACTCATGAGATTACAAAGAGGTGCCAAATGGCCAGTGGCGATGTTACCCGATATGTCATTACCGTCAGGTTTCACGAAGACTCCTTAACGGAAATTAACGAACTGAATAACCATCTCACCCGCGCCGGTTTCCTGCTCACCCTTACGGACGATGAGGGAAATATTCATGAGCTGGGAACCAATACCTTTGGGCTAATTAGCGCCCAGAGCAAAGAAGAGGTAAAAGCGCTCGCTGCCGGCCTTGCAGAAAGCGCGCTAAAGAAAGCGCCAGAGTTAACCGTTGAAACATGGGAAGAGTGGGAGCCCGGGGAAAAATAAATGCCATTACCACGAAAACACGTCCACGGTGTGCGTTAGTTCGTGTTTTTTAACCGCATCTTTGCGCTAACCTTATGATCTGGCAGACAACATGGGGAGAGACATCATGTGGCAGGCTATCAGTCGTCTTTTAAGCGAGCAACTCGGTGAAGGCGAAATCGAACTGCGTAACGAACTGCCTGGCGGAGAAATTCATGCCGCATGGCATTTGCGCTACGCGGGACGCGATTTCTTCGTTAAATGTGATGAGCGGGAACTGCTTCCTGGCTTCACGGCAGAAGCCGATCAATTAGAACTGTTATCACGCAGCCATACGGTGACGGTCCCCAAAGTGTGGGCGGTGGGCGCAGACCGTGATTACAGCTTTCTGGTGATGGATTATCTCCCTCCCCGCCTGCTGGATGCGCATAGCGCGTTTATTCTGGGGCAGCAGCTTGCCCACCTGCATGAATGGAGCGATCAGCCGCAGTTTGGGCTAGATTTTGATAACGCGCTCTCCACTACCCCACAACCCAATGCATGGCAGCGCCGCTGGTCGACCTTCTTTGCCGAACAGCGTATTGGCTGGCAACTTGAGCTAGCAGCGGAAAAAGGCATTGCCTTTGGCAATATTGACGCCATCGTAGAACACGTTCAGCAGCGTCTCTCCTCCCATCAGCCACAGCCGTCGTTGTTGCACGGCGATTTGTGGTCCGGTAACTGCGCGCTGGGGCCGGACGGACCGTATCTGTTTGATCCGGCCTGTTACTGGGGCGACAGAGAGTGCGATCTGGCGATGTTGCCGCTGCATACCGAACAGCCGCCGCAGATTTATGATGGTTATCAGTCGGTATCGCCGCTGCCGGTAGATTTTCTCGACCGGCAACCGGTGTATCAACTGTATACCTTACTCAATCGGGCAAGACTGTTTGGCGGTCAACATCTGGTGATCGCGCAGAAGGCCATGGACAGGCTGTTAGCCGCATAGGCAAATCCCGAAGCCATATAAGGCCGCCTGCTGGCGGCCTTCGCACTTAGATAAACCCTAACAGAGAAAAGAACACATAGGCGAGAATGATGATAATCACTGGCAAAATGTAGAGCGGGAAAAATTGCAGAAAAATCGTATGATGCGGCACCACGATCCGTGATTCGATCTGTTCGCGCGTAAGTCCTTCGCTGCCTTTGGCTTTTTCAAGAATCAACTGATCTTCGACGCCTTCCCGTAAAAACCGCGCCTGGCGGCTCATCCGCGCACCGGAATCCTGCATCGCCAGCCCGACAAAAATCAGCGCAAATATCAACCAGAACAGAATGTTCAGGCTATTCTGAAAATCCGGTGTCGGCGAGTTGTACCAGAACAGGTTCAGAAACGGCGTATTTACCCGCATCATATCAATCATGACGTGGGTAAAATCGAGCATCACTGCGTTAATCCCTTCCTGCTTTTCGCTGTGCGCATACATAAATTTCAGGGCTGAAATGAGCGTGGAAAGAAGCGCCGGAATAAATATCACCCATCCTGAGATCCTTTTTAGTATTGCTATGCGTCCAGCTTGTTGATACGTCATGAGTTCCCCTTGATAAAGACGCGTCGTTTTGGCTTAAGTCTACCCGGTGATTACCGTTTTCGCCCGATCTTTAAAAACGTTATGATAGGCTTTAATGCCGAATACCTTACATAAAATGCTTAACAGGAGAGGTTGTGATGTCAACCCCGCGTCAAATTCTTGCGGCAATCTTTGATATGGATGGATTGCTGATTGATTCCGAACCGCTGTGGGATCGTGCAGAACTGGAGGTGCTGGCCAGTGTCGGCGTCGATATCACTCGTCGATATGAGCTCCCGGATACGCTGGGGCTGCGCATCGATATGGTTGTCGATCTCTGGTTTGCTCAGCAACCGTGGAACGGGCCGAGTCGCCAGGAGGTGACCGATCGCGTTATTACGCGTGCTATTGCTCTGGTCGAAGAGACACGTCCACTGTTACCGGGCGTCAAAGAAGCTATCGCGTTGTGTAAAGCGCAAGGACTGAAGGTGGGACTGGCATCAGCGTCTCCTCTGCATATGCTGGAAAAAGTTCTGGCTATGTTCGACCTGCGGGAAAGCTTTGATGCCCTCGCCTCGGCGGAAAAACTGCCCTACAGCAAACCGCATCCACAGGTTTACATCGACTGCGCGGCTAAACTGAGCGTTGACCCGTTATGCTGTGTGGCGCTGGAAGATTCCGTCAACGGTATGGTGGCATCTAAAGCCGCACGGATGCGCTCCATCGTCGTACCCGACAAAGAAGTACGGCACGATCCACGGTACATTCTTGCTGACGTCAAACTTAATTCACTCACGGAATTGACCGTCACCGATTTACGCGGCTGATCGGCAACGGGCAATGTTACTCTTGCCCGTTTTCTCAATTAAAATTAAAACAGCGTTTCATTTTAATTGCATTCCTCACGCGCCTCTCCTATCCTTCTTTCAGGGCACATAACAGATAAAAACAGTTAGCCGAGGTCATTATGATTCTGGATGCATTTTGTCTTGCAGGTAAAGTCGCTGTTGTCACGGGTTGCGATACCGGACTTGGACAAGGGATGACGGTTGCACTGGCGCAAGCCGGTTGTGACATCGTTGGCGTAAACCGCAAGGTTCCCCATGACACCGCCGCCAGGGTAGAAGCGCTGGGGCGCCGCTTCTTTGCCATCCAGGCCGATCTAAGCCAGCAGGAAGTCATTGCGAGCGTTGTCGCCCAGGCGGTAGAGAAATTCGGGCGCATCGACATTCTGGTGAACAACGCCGGAACCATTCGTCGCGAAGACGCGCTCAATTTTAGTGAAAAGGACTGGGACGACGTGATGAACCTGAATCTCAAGTCGCTCTTTTTTCTCTCTCAGGCCGTGGCGCGGCAGTTCCTCGCGCAAGGTCAGGGCGGTAAAATCATTAATATTGCATCGATGCTGTCATTTCAGGGCGGCATTCGCGTTCCGTCTTATACGGCCTCAAAGAGCGGCGTGCTGGGCATTACCCGATTGTTAGCCAACGAGTGGGCGCAGCATCAGATTAACGTTAACGCCATTGCCCCCGGCTATATGGCGACCAACAATACCCAACAGCTACGGGAAGATGCAGAACGCAATAAAGAGATTATCGATCGGATCCCGGCAGGTCGCTGGGGAACGCCGGACGATCTCCAGGGCCCGGTCGTCTTCCTCGCCTCGAAGGCAGCAGATTACATTAACGGCTTTACGCTTGCCGTCGACGGCGGTTGGTTAGCGCGATAAACGCGCATTATTGACAAAGAGTTACAACGTCACCACTTCCGCCCACTGTATAAAAATCCTATACTGTACGAATTCACAGTTTATCAGGTTTTATCATGACGGCGGAAGGTCACCTCCTCTTTTCCATTGCCTGCGCGGTGTTCGCTAAAAACGCGGAGCTAACGCCCGTGCTTGCACAGGGTGACTGGTGGCATATTGTTCCCTCCGCTATTCTGACCTGTCTGCTGCCGGATATCGATCACCCAAAGTCGTTTCTTGGACAGCGTCTGAAATGGGTTTCGAAACCGATCGCGCGCGCCTTCGGGCACCGTGGCTTCACTCACAGCCTGCTGGCGGTCTTTGCGCTGCTGGCTACCTTCTATCTGAAAGTCCCGGAGACCTGGGTTATCCCTGCCGATGCGCTACAGGGGATGGTGGTGGGTTATCTGAGCCACATTGCCGCGGATATGCTGACGCCTGCCGGTGTCCCCCTGCTATGGCCCTGCCGCTGGCGCTTTCGCCTGCCCATTCTGGTCCCGCAGAAAGGCAATCAACTGGAGCGATTTCTCTGTATGGCGCTGTTTGCCTGGGCGGTATGGATGCCACAAACTCTGCCCCAGAACAGTGCAGTTCGCTGGTCTTCCGATATGATTAACACACTGCAATGGCAGTTCAATCGCTTTATAAAGCATCAAATTGATGAGTAAATCGGCGAAATACGCGTTTTTGATATAAACAATTCCATTTGAATATAAGAGCCAGGTCACAGTTCTGCTAACCTTGCGGCAACAGGATCGCTGTGACACAGCGAGACGAATAATAAAATCAGGAGAACGGGGATGAATTTTCCATTAATCGCGAACATCGTGGTGTTCGTTATTCTGCTGTTTGTGCTGGCGCAAACCCGCCACAAACAGTGGAGTCTGGCAAAGAAAGTACTGGTCGGTCTGGTAATGGGTGTGGTCTTTGGCCTTGCCCTGCATACCATTTATGGTTCCGACAGTCAGGTTCTGAAAGATTCCGTTCAGTGGTTCAACATTGTCGGTAACGGCTATGTTCAACTGCTGCAAATGATCGTCATGCCGCTGGTCTTCGCCTCGATCCTGAGCGCGGTTGCCCGTCTGCATAACGCCTCGCAGTTAGGTAAGATCAGCTTCCTGACCATCGGTACTCTGCTCTTTACCACGCTGATTGCGGCGCTGGTCGGCGTGCTGGTCACTAACCTGTTTGGTCTGACTGCTGAAGGTCTGGTTCAGGGCGGCGCAGAAACGGCGCGTCTGAATGCCATTGAAACGAACTATGTCGGCAAAGTGGCCGATCTCAGTGTCCCGCAGTTGGTTCTTTCGTTTGTACCGAAAAACCCGTTTGCCGATCTGACTGGCGCGAACCCGACGTCTATCATCAGCGTGGTCATTTTTGCCGCCTTCCTCGGTGTCGCGGCACTGAAATTACTGAAAGATGACGCGCCGAAAGGCGAACGCGTGCTGACCGCAATCGACACACTGCAAAGCTGGGTGATGAAACTGGTTCGTCTGGTCATGCAGTTAACCCCTTACGGGGTCCTGGCGCTGATGACTAAGGTGGTGGCCGGTTCCAACCTGCAGGACATCATTAAGCTGGGCAGCTTTGTCGTCGCCTCTTATCTCGGTCTGGGCATTATGTTCGTCGTCCACGGCATACTGCTGGGCGTAAACGGCGTAAGCCCGCTCAAGTACTTCCGCAAAGTGTGGCCGGTTCTGACCTTCGCCTTTACCAGCCGCTCCAGCGCGGCTTCTATTCCGCTGAATGTGGAAGCGCAAACCCGCCGCCTGGGCGTGCCAGAATCTATCGCCAGCTTCGCGGCCTCCTTTGGTGCGACGATTGGTCAGAACGGCTGTGCCGGTTTGTACCCGGCGATGCTGGCAGTGATGGTGGCGCCGACGGTAGGCATTAACCCACTGGATCCTGTCTGGATTGCAACGCTGGTCGGGATTGTGACGATAAGTTCCGCCGGGGTAGCGGGTGTCGGTGGTGGCGCCACCTTCGCGGCGCTGATCGTTCTGCCGGCGATGGGATTGCCTGTCACGCTGGTGGCGCTGCTCATCTCCGTTGAGCCGCTGATCGACATGGGACGTACCGCGCTGAACGTCAGCGGTTCGATGACTGCCGGTACGCTGGCCAGCCAGTGGCTGAAGCAAACCGATAAAGCCATTCTGGATAGTGAAGACGACGCCGAACTGGCGCATCACTAAACGTCCCTGAAACAGAAAACCGCCCTGAAGAGTAACCTCGCTCCGCCAGGCCGTTTCTGTTCTCACGCTGAGGCCTTTTCGAAGGCCTCCTGGCTGACGCCACCAGGGTGACTGTGGCGTCGGGACCGGTTATAACACAGTCAATGTTTTCGAAAATATCCGCCCGGGCCATGTCCCGGGTTTTATCTATCCTCTTGCGGATACGTTCTTTTTGAGTGAACTGAAGAATATTTCTGCCATCGCATTATCACGGCAGTTGCCACGTTGGATTTTTCTGCGTGGCGCCGCTTACCAGCCGCAGACGTCGTGCTCATTTTCCGTATCGTAGGAACGCACGGTATTGACGAGATCTTTCACCACTTCAGCGGCGACGTCAGGTATCAGTAAAGTCATTGGTGCTTCGGTTTCGTAATCAACAGAGACGCCATTGCTGTTATTCGTCACGGTGACGGTATAGGTTGCTTTACTCATGATTATTTTTCCCCGCTATGAATGACTTTTCGTTGATTCGCGCTTTCCATCAGAACTTCCGGCGCGACGAAAAAGTCGATATTGAAATACGTGTCATCGCTCATCACTTCAATGTTGTGCCACTTTTGTGGTGGGAACACGCCAAACTGGCCCGCTTCGATGATCATCACTGTTTCGGCTTCTGGACTGTGTTCATCCGCATACCCGAGATATTTGACCGCTCCCTGCATCACCGACAGACGTGGGTAAACGCCCGGTCGGGTTCCTTTATCAAGGTGGCGTTCGAAAATTCCGGCAGGTGCCGTTTCTTTGTTCCAGAACGGAGTAGCTCGTGTGTGGATATGGTTTTGTGGAATCTGAAGCATGTCCTTCCCTCTTCCCGTCGGTATGATGCGGTCGTGAGTAAACCGCTGTTCCGGAAAGGTTACGCTTCATAAATGGCATTTAAAATACCTTTTATTAGTTATCTATTTTTACATAGCAGGGGAGGAATTTATGAGCGAACAATACGATAGCCCGCCGCCAGGCGGGCCACAAGGATTACGACTGTAGAGTTGCCAGTCGCGCAGCGAAACCGACAAAAATCAGGCCGATCAGTGAGTTTCCGACCTTCGCCAGTTTCTTTTTGGTACGAATGTACTGGGTGACAAAAGCCCCTGAGATAATCAGGAAACTCAGGTAGCAGAAGCTCACCACTTCAAGCGTGATCGCTAAAATAAAGAATGACAGTCCCGCATGGGGGGCATTCACATCAATGAACTGCACAAAGAAAGAGACGTAGAACAGAATGGCTTTTGGGTTCGTCAGGCTCAAGACCAGCGCGCGTTTAAAAATGGCGCCAAAAGGAACCGCTTCCTCCGCCGTTTCGCCGGCTTTGGCTTTAAGCGTGGCATAGAGGATTTTTGCCCCCAGATAGAGCAGGTAAAAGGCACCGAGATAACGGACGATATTAAACAGCACTGGCGTCGTTTTAATCAGTGTCGCCACTCCGGCATACGCCAGAAACATGAGCACCGCATCGCCAATAAATACACCACTTGCCGCCAGGTAACCGCCCTTCACGCCACGTCCGACGCTGTTTTTCAGCACAAATATCGTGTTCGGCCCCGGAACCAGGACAATAAAAATAGCACCGACCAGGTAAGTCCAATAATTCAGTACGCCATACTCTGCAAACACGTTAACCTCTTCTTCCTTAGACCACTTTTGCGCTTAGCCGCGAAACAATATGCTAACGGATGCACCCGCTCAAGGGAAGCGCTTACGCCAGCAGCTTTATTTCAGCGAGAATGTCGGATAGCGCTCGGCAAAATAGCGGCGCAAAAATTCCACCGTAATACGCACTTTGGCCGACGTCGCCAGTCGTGAAACATACACCGCCCAGATATTGGCCGGCTGGTAATACTCCGGCAGGACATGCACCAGATGACCGCTGGCAATGTTATCGCAGACATCCCACCAGGAGCGCAGCGCAATCCCCTGTCCGTCCAGACACCATTGATGCACAATCTCACCATGATTCGATGACAGCGGCCCGGTCACCTTAATGGCGTGCGCCCCCTCTTTATTCTGCAATTGCCAGATCCCGAAGGGATGGTCGCGCTCTTTGATCACTAAGCAGGAACTGGTAGCAAGATCGGCAAGCTGCTTTGGCGTACCGTGCTGCGCCAGGAACGAGGGGGATGCACAGAGGATTCGATAGTTAGTCCCCAGCTTGCGGGCGATTAAATTCGGCGCAATGTCATCGCCAATACGGATATCGAGATCGACACCTTCATTGGCCAAATCCACCAACCGGTCTTCCACATCAAAGCGCAACTCCAGTTGCGGATACTGTCTTGCCAGGGCGGACAGCGCAGGTGCCACAACCTGTCGACCAAAACCAAAACTACTGATGATTCGCAGCATCCCTTGCGGAACCTGACGGACATCAGAGAGTTCATCCATCATCTGATCGACATCATGCAGAATACGCTGCGCCCACTCATAGATACGCTCCCCCTCTTCCGTAATGGTGACGCGACGCGTGGTGCGGTGCAGCAAAACCACATTCAGGTTCTGCTCAAGCAGCGCAATGCGTTTACTGACATACGCTGGTGAGACGCCCAGCTCCTGGGCGACGGCAGCGAATCCTGCCCGACGGGCGACCAGAAGAAAGACGCGTAAATCAGTCAGCAAAGGAGGATTATTCATGATCTGTGTTTTATGTTTCACCAGTTAGGGAGATTAACTGTCGTTCAGTCAATTATAGGATAAGGGAGAAGTCAATTTCGCTACCCTACAAGTGAGAACTGGTATGAAGAAAACCTGTCGTATTGCCGCCATTGCCGGTGATGGAATCGGTAAGGAAGTGCTGCCTGAAGGCCTCCGCGTATTGCAGGCCGCCGCCAGACGCTGGGACCTCTCGCTCAGCGTTGAGACGTTCGAATGGGCCAGCTGTGATTATTACCTTGAGCACGGGAAAATGATGCCGGATGACTGGCGCGAGCAGTTATCCTCCTTTGACGCCATTTACTTTGGTGCCGTCGGCTGGCCGGAGACGGTTCCGGACCATATTTCCCTGTGGGGCTCACTGCTGAAATTTCGTCGGGAATTTGATCAATACGTGAACCTGCGCCCGGTCCGCCTCTTCCCCGGCGTGCCCTGCCCGCTGGCCGGGAAGAAACCGGGCGACATCGATTTCTACGTCGTGCGTGAAAACACCGAAGGGGAATACTCTTCGCTGGGCGGACATATTAACCCGGGCACCGAGCATGAGGTGGTCATTCAGGAGTCCGTGTTCACCCGCCGGGGCGTGGATCGCATTCTGCGCTATGCGTTTGAATTAGCCCAAAGTCGCCCGCGGAAAACGCTGACGTCGGCGACCAAATCCAACGGTCTGGCAATCAGTATGCCGTTCTGGGATACACGCGTAGAGGCCATGGCGCAGCACTATCCCGATATCCGCTGGGACAAGCAGCACATTGATATTCTTTGCGCCCGTTTTGTGATGCAGCCGGAGCGCTTCGACGTGGTGGTCGCCTCGAACCTGTTTGGTGACATTCTTTCCGATCTCGGCCCGGCCTGTACCGGCACCATCGGCATTGCCCCCTCGGCCAACCTGAATCCTGAACGCGCGTTCCCGTCGTTGTTCGAACCGGTGCATGGTTCAGCACCAGATATTTACGGCAAGAATATCGCGAATCCGATTGCGACCATCTGGGCGGGGGCGATGATGCTGGATTTCCTCGGCGCAGGAGAAGCGAAATACACCGCCGCGCATGACGGGATTCTGGCCGCGATTGAACAGGTGATTACCAACGGACCGAAAACGCCGGATCTGAAGGGCAGCGCCTCAACGCAGCAGGTCGGCGAGGCGATTTGTAAGGTGCTGACGTCGTAAAGCCATCGCGCCGGATGCGGTTAACGGCATCCGGCGGCAAGAGTCGCTTACTGCGGATACTCCTGCAGCAACGCGGTGAGCTTCTCTGCCATTAACGCCGCCCGCCAGCCAGAGATCAGTTCGGGTTGCGTACTTTGCGGTTTTAATTTCCAGTGCCAGTTGAGTAACTGGTTAATCTGGCGACGCGAGGCCAACAGCTCTGCGCTGACGTGATGTTCCGCACTCACGTCGGTCACCAGTGCTTTAATTGCCTTAAACGCTTTGCGATAACCCGGCATGTCCATCAGATTCAGCAGCGGTTCCGGTAGCGCCTCTTCCGGCAACGCCTGCGCTTTGGCAACCAGCGAGAGCAGCGTTTTGCCGTGGAAGCGAATTTCACTACCGGAAAGCCCCAGACTGTCGAGTTCGCCCATGCTGCCCGGCATATAGCGCGCCACGGCCCACAGATGCTCTTCACGAACCACGAAGTTAACGGCCAGATCGCGCTCGCGCGCTTTACGTAAACGCCAGTCGGCAAGCAGTTGCAGACAGGCCAACTGACGCGTGCGTAACTGCCAGGCGTTGGTGATATCGCGCCAGGCCTCTTCGGGCGCCAGGATGTCCTGACGCCGGGTTTGCATCAGGCGACACTCATCCAGCGCCGCAGGCAGCCAGCCTGCGGCTTCGGTTTCCGCCATCAGTTTCCCGGCAATCGGTAACAAATACCAGACATCGGCAGCAGCATATTCGCACTGACGTTCACTGAGCGGACGCGCCAGCCAGTCGGTACGTGACTCGCTCTTATCCAGCGCCACGCCGGTGTACTCTTCTACCATCGAGGCAAATCCCCACGACAGCGGACGGCCGCAAAATGCGGCCAGGATTTGGGTGTCGATCAGCGGCTGCGGCAGTTCGCCAAATGCATTCAGAAAGACTTCCAGATCTTCACTGCCCGCGTGCAAAAACTTGGTGATGGCGGTATCGCGCAGAATCGCCTTCAGTGGCGACCAGTCGTTAATGCCGAGTGGATCGATCAGTGCGACATGTTCGCCGTCAAACAGCTGGATCAGACCCAGTTGCGGATAATAGGTGCGGGTACGAACAAATTCGGTATCCAGGGCAATCGCAGGAAACGCACGGACCGCTTCGCACAGGGTCGCCAGTGCGTCGTCAGTGGTGATCATTTGGTAATTCAAATTGCATTCTCTTCGGTTTACGCCAAAAAAAACGCCGGATTCACCCGGCGTCAGATTGCTGATAAAGAAGGAAAAAGCGTGGTTCTTCCTTCTTTGTGGTTAAACGCTCAACCCTTATTGTCCACTTTGGCGCGGGCTTCGTCACGCAATTCTCGACGTAAAATTTTGCCGACGTTTGATTTCGGCAGTTCATCGCGAAATTCCACCAGCTTCGGCACTTTATAGCCAGTAAGCTGGCGGCGACAGAACGTAACCAGCGCCTCATCGGTCAGCGACGCGTCTTTCTTGACCACAAAAATCTTCACCGCTTCACCGCTGCTGCCGGAGGGGACACCGACCGCAGCCACTTCCAGCACGCCCGGATGCTGCATCACCACATCTTCGATCTCGTTCGGATAAACGTTAAAGCCGGAGACCAGAATCATATCTTTCTTACGATCGACAATGCGCAGGAAGCCTTCATCGTCCATCACGGCGATATCCCCGGTGTGCAGCCAGCCGTTTTTAATGATTTCATCAGTCGCATCCGGACGCTGCCAGTAGCCCAGCATCACCTGTGGCCCTTTTACGCACAGTTCTCCCGGCTGATCCGGTGAGACTTCATTGTCATCGTCATCCACCAGTTTAGCTTCGGTCGATGGCACCGGCAGGCCAATGCTGCCGCTGTGATAATCAATATCGTGCGGGTTAACGCTGACCAGCGGCGCGCACTCGGTCAGTCCATATCCTTCAAGCAAGTATTGTCCCGTCAGCTTCACCCAGCGTTCTGCCACCGCCTGTTGTACCGGCATGCCGCCGCCCGCAGAAAGATGCAGCGTGGAGAAATCCAGTTGCTGGAACTCTTTGTTGTTCAGCAGCGCATTAAACAGGGTGTTGACGCCAGTCATCGCGGTAAACGGGTACTTCGCCAACTCTTTTACCAGACCCGGAATATCACGCGGGTTGGTGATCAGCAGATTCTGCCCGCCCAGCTCAATGAACAGCAGGCAGTTCATGGTCAGGGCAAAAATGTGGTACAGCGGCAACGCAGTCACCACCAGTTCTTTACCTGGATGCAAAAGCGGTCCGTAAGTGGCTTTCACCTGTTCCAGGTTGGCCAGCATGTTGCGGTGCGTCAGCATCGCCCCTTTCGCCACCCCGGTCGTTCCGCCGGTGTACTGCAAAAACGCCAGATCCTCAGAAACCACTTCCGGCTTAACATACTGCATACGGTAACCGGCGTGCAGCGCACTGCGAAAAGAGATCGCATCCGGCAGATGGTATTTCGGCACCAGGCGTTTGATGTACTTCACAACGAAGTTCACCAGGGTGCCTTTGGCTGTCGAGAGCTGATCGCCCATTCGCGTCAGAATGACGTGCTTCACGCTGGTTTTGTCTACCACCTTTTCCAGGGTATGGGCAAAGTTGGAGACAATTACAATCGCCGCCGCGCCGCTGTCGTTTAGCTGATGCTCCAGCTCACGCGGAGTGTAAAGCGGGTTGACGTTCACCACGATCATCCCGGCACGCAATATACCAAACAGCGCCACCGGATATTGCAACAGGTTCGGCATCATCAGCGCGACGCGGTCGCCTTTTTTCAGCCCCAGTCCCTGTTGCAGGTAAGCAGAAAAGGCGCGGCTGCGCTCCTCCAGCTTACGGAAGGTCATCACCTCCCCCATGTTAACGAAGGCAGGTTGATCGGCATAACGCGCGACAGACTGTTCAAACAGTTCTACCAGGGATTGATAACGGTCAGGATTGATCTCCGCAGGCACATCTGCGGGATAACGGTTTAGCCAAACCTTCTTCACTGCATCACCTCTAAAATGAGTGTTCGTCGTCATCTCAACCCCAGATAATAAACAAGTCGTTAACATAATATTAACTCAGCGTACCAGTTTATTAATTACTCATCTGAAAGGTTGCGAAGCGCGTCACTATTTATTTTTGTTATGACATGACTAATGCAGAAACAGCGGACCAGCCGCTGTTTCTTTTACTGATAATACAAAGGGTTACTCTGTGACTATCGTTTGAACCTGTGCCGGGCCTGGGTTATACCATCCCCAGCCGCCGTAGCCGTATGGCCACCCTCTCCCGCCGTAGAACCACGGGTCGATCGGCTGCGGTGGCATCACCACCTGCTGGGCAAGACGCCAGCGTTTATAGCCCGTCACGTCCATCGTCATGAATTTGTATGGCGTGCTGCCCACTTTACCGTCGACAGTTCCGGTAATCGGCCCAACGACGGTGACCAGTTGACCGCGGAAATCGACGGGATCGAGGAACCCGTTCACACTGGCGTAAATACGGCCACGCGACGGTTCGCCCAGAATCGGTCGCGCGCCGCTATCCAACGGAACAGTGGCAATTTCCAGACGGGTTTTGCCCTGCTGGTTTTGAATCTCCACCACTTTACCGCCAAAGCGCGCTTCCTGTCCGACATACAGCTGCGGGGCATTCATCACCCGCACCAGATCGTCCTGCGGCGCGGGACTGGAGCCCTTAATCGCATCCGGAACCGTAACGCACCCGCTTAACATGAGGGCGATGGCGCCCGCGAGCAAGCCTTTCACAACTTGTTTTTGAACCGCCATACTGCGACTCCTTCTCTCAAACGTCTGACCCGATCTTTTACAGGTCATACTACTGAGATTCACTCTTTTCCGGGAAGTTTCTTCCAGGCCACATTGTTACGTAAATAAACCGGTTCTGCCTGCTCGACCGTGACGGTTTTGCCGTCAGCCAACATCTGGCAGGCGATCGGCAGCATATCTTCCGCGGCGGGCAGCAGGACGTCCCCGTCGCGCAGCGCCAGTCCGCTCTCTTTGCCGAGTTCAGGCCAGGCGGGCCATCCGGTTCCTACGGTCACCCATTCGCCAGAAAGCTGTTGCAAACGCCCGGTTACCTGCTCAGGTTTTAACACGGCCTCGGTCTCTTCACCGTGCCAGACGCCGTTATCGTCGCGCTGATACTCGGCCCAGTAAACTTCCCCCATTCGCGCATCAATGGCCGCCAGAACGCGGGTCGCGCCGGTTTTACGCCAGGCGCCCTGCGCCATCGTCGCCAGCGTGGAGACGCCCAGCATCGGCAGGTCTGCGCCTAACGCCAGTCCCTGCGCAATACCAATGCCAATACGCACACCGGTAAAACTGCCCGGTCCACGACCGTAGGCCAGTGCATCAAGTTCTGTCAGGGAGGCGCCGCTGGCGGCAAGGATATCCTGCACCATCGGCAGGATGCGTTGAGTATGTTCTCGTGGGCAAAGCTCAAAATGAGCTGAGAGAGTACCGTCGTTCCACAGCGCCACAGAACAGGCTTCTGTGGCGGTATCGATAGCCAGAATTCGCATGAGTTTTCGTGCTTAGATCAAGAAAATGGCCCGCATCTTAACATACTCAGTCACAAATTACTCGGCTGTCGGTATCGCCAGGAATCGCACGGCACGGGCGATATCCCGGGTGCGCGGCGCAGGTGGCAAGCTGGCAAGAAACGTCGCACCGTAAGGCCGCATCACCAGGCGGTTGTCACAAATCACCAGTACGCCACGGTCATCGGCATCACGGATCAAACGGCCGACACCCTGTTTAAGCGTAATGACCGCATCGGGCAACTGCACCTCGTCAAACGGGTCGCCGCCGCGTAAACGGCAGTCTTCCATCCGCGCCTTCAGTAGCGGATCGTCTGGCGAGGTAAACGGCAGCTTGTCGATAATCACCAACGAAAGCGTATCGCCGCGTACGTCCACCCCTTCCCAGAAGCTACTGGTTGCCACCAGCAGGGCATTGCCCGCGCTGACGAACTGCTGCAAAAGCTGACCTTTGCTGGTTTCGCCCTGCAGTAATACCGGCAGCGTCATGGTGGCACGAAATTGCTCCGCCAGGTCGCGCATCATCGCATGCGAGGTGCAAAGCATAAAGCAGCGCCCGTTATTCGCTTCGATGATCGGTCTTAACATTGCTGCCAGTTGTCGTGCCGCGCCCGGCTGGTTGGTTTGTGGCAGATTTCGCGGCACACAGAGCAACGCCTGACGGGTGTAATCAAACGGACTCGGCAGCAACATCGATTCCGCCTGTTCAATCCCCAGACGCGCCGTAAAGTGGTGCAAATCATCATTCACCGACAGCGTCGCGGAGGTGAAAATCCAGCTTCCGGGCTTTTGTTCCATCACCTCTTTGAATTTATCCGCCACCGTCAGCGGCGTCAGGGCAAGGGTGAAATTACGCGAGGTACATTCATACCAGTAGCTGTAGCCAGGCTGGTTGATCTCTTTCAGCCGCTTGAGACGGGCGCGATAGAGCGTGGCACGTTCAAAGGCGGCATCGAGCAATGCCGAACGTCCGAGTGACAGTTTCGCCACGTCGTAACACAGCTCCAGCGTATCATCGAGCAGTAAAAAAGCGCGCTGCACTCGCTGGTCGGCCAGCAGTTCACGCAGGTTGCCGCGATATCCCGGCTCGCCCAGTTGCAGACGGAAATCCTGCGCGCTTTGCGCCAGACGGTCGGCGCATTTCTGCAATTGTTGGGTATCTTTCAGCTCGGTACGATAGGCAATGGTGATGTCTTTTGCCAAATCCATCAACTGGCGGCTGGAAAGCGACTGACCAAAATACTGGCTGGCAAGGTCCGGCAACTGATGGGCTTCGTCGAAAATCATCACCTCTGCCTCCGGGATCAGTTCGCCGAATCCGCTCTCTTTGACCACCATATCCGCCAGAAACAGATGATGGTTGACCACCACGACATCGGCATCCATGGCTTTTTTTCGCGCTTTCACCACAAAACAGTCTTTATACAGCGGGCAGTCACTGCCGAGGCAGTTGTCGTTTGTGCTGGTGACCAGCGGCCAGGCCTGGGAATCTTCCGCTACGCTGACACAGGTGCTGATGTCGCCATCTTCGGTCTGATTCGACCACGAACGTAACAGGATAACATCGCTTAAGGTCTGAACGGGCAGATCGCCGCCCGCCAGCGCCTGCTGTTCGAGGCGCTCGAGGCATAAATAGTTTGACCGCCCTTTTAACAGCGCCAGCCGTCCGGTGTACTTCAGCGCTTTCGCCACCGTCGGCAGATCGCGGCTGTAAAGCTGATCCTGCAGCGCCTTAGAGCCCGTTGAGATGATGACTTTCTTTTTGGCGCGTAGCGCCGGTGCCAGATAGGCGTAGGTTTTCCCGGTTCCCGTTCCGGCTTCGACCACCAGAGGCTGTGCTTTTTTTATGGCCTGAGCGACGGCCACTGCCATCTGCCGCTGCGGTTCGCGCGGTTTAAATCCCGGTATCGCTTTAGCCAGTTGGCCCTCTGGTGCAAAATCGTCCGTCACACTACCCCCTGTTGATTTGAACAGGGATTATGTCAGGCTGCAGCGGCTTACGCCAGTTGAAGAGGTGACGACGCCCTGACAATATGGCAGTCTTGCCATTTTACGCCAAACGTTAAAGAGGAAGGCTTTATGACTATCATCCGTATCGATGCTGAAGATCGCTGGTCTGACGTCGTGATCCACAACAACACGCTTTACTACACCGGCGTGCCGGCAAACCTTGATGCCGATGCATTCGAGCAGACCGCCAACACGCTGGCGCAAATTGATGCCGCGCTGGAACAGCAAGGCAGCAACAAGTCTCGTATTCTGGATGCCACCATTTTTCTTGCCGATAAAAGCGATTTTGCGGCGATGAACAAAGCCTGGGACGCCTGGGTTGTCGCGGGCCATGCGCCGGTGCGTTGTACCGTTCAGGCTGGGTTAATGAACCCGAAATACAAAGTGGAAATTAAGATTATCGCGGCGGTATAAGCCCGCGCTATTCGTCTTCGTCTTCAAAACGCGCCACAATCCGCTCGCCGGTATGGGTGGCGCGCAACTCTTCTGCCACCAGCGCAATCGCCTGACCGCTGCTCATTCCCTGGGACATCAGTTCCTGAATACGTTCGACCGCTTTTTGCTGCTGTTCGTGACTGAGTGAAGGTAAACCTGCAAACATCGTTAACTCCTGCTAAATTGTTTGCGCTAATTATTTCATGCTACCCGCAACATAGCCAGTACAGTCAGGATCAATGAAGACGTTATCTCCCGCGATTATTACGCTCCCCTGGCGTCACGACGCCGCAGAACACTACTTTGCATCATTAAGCCATCTGCCGTGGGCGATGCTGCTACATTCCGGTCATGCGGATCACCCGTACAGCCGTTTTGACATTGTGGTCGCCGATCCGCTTTGCACCGTGAAAACGTATGGCGAAACCACGCAGATTTGCGATGCTCAGGGCAGCCGGTCCACTCACGACGATCCGCTGGCCGTAGTGCAAAACGCCTTGATGGCGCTGAATCTTCAGCCGCCAGTGAACGCCGATTTACCATTCCAGGGCGGTGCGCTGGGGTTATTTGGCTACGATCTGGGACGCCGCTTCGAATCCTTGCCGAGCCATGCCCGGCAGGATATCGTGCTGGCGGACATGGCGGTGGGCCTCTACGACTGGGCGCTGATTGTCGATCATCAGCACCAGACCGTGAGCCTGCTCAGCCACACAGATGCCCAGGCCAGACTCGCCTGGCTGGAAAGCCAGCAATCCCCTGCGCGAGTACCGTTCAGATTAACCACCGACTGGCGCTCAAATATGACGCGTGGGCAATATGGCGAGAAATTCCGCCAGGTGCAGGCGTATCTGCACAGTGGCGACTGCTACCAGGTCAATCTGGCCCAGCGTTTTCAGGCGTCTTATCAGGGCGATGAGTGGCTGGCCTTCGAGCGGCTCAATCAGGCGAACCGCGCCCCGTTCAGCGCCTTTTTACGCCTGGAAGAAGGCGCTATTCTGAGCCTGTCGCCAGAACGGTTTATTCTGCTGGCGGACGGCGACATTCAGACTCGCCCGATTAAAGGCACCCTGCCGCGACTCCCACAGGACGCGGCGGACCGGGAACAGGCGCAGAAACTGGCGAACTCGCCGAAAGACCGGGCTGAAAATTTAATGATTGTCGATCTGATGCGCAACGACATTGGTCGTGTGGCGCTACCTGGTTCCGTGAAAGTGCCGGAGCTGTTTGTGGTTGAACCCTTCCCGGCGGTGCATCATCTGGTCAGCACCGTGACTGCGCGCTTGCCACCCACACGGCATGCCTGCGACCTGCTTCGCGCCGCGTTTCCGGGCGGATCGATTACCGGTGCGCCGAAAGTGCGTGCGATGGAAATTATTGATGAACTGGAGCCCCATCGGCGCAGCGCCTGGTGTGGCAGCATCGGGTATCTGAGCGTCTGCGGCAATATGGATACCAGCATTACCATCCGTACTCTGACTGCCGTCGACGGTCAATTGTACTGTTCCGCAGGTGGCGGTATTGTGGCGGATAGCGAGGAGCAGGCGGAATATCAGGAAACCTTTGATAAAGTTAATCGTATCCTGCAACAACTGGAGAACTGAGACGTGGAAAACAAGAGTCTGACGCTGGATGATTTTTTATCGCGTTTCCAGCTTTTGCGCCCGCAAATTAACCGTGAGTCGCTGAATCTGCGCCAGGCCGCCGTGCTCATTCCCGTGGTTCGCCGACCACAACCTGGACTGCTGTTGACCCAGCGTTCGGTGCATTTACGCAAGCACGCCGGACAGGTGGCCTTTCCCGGCGGCGCCGTTGACAGTACAGACGCCTCGCTCATCGCCGCCGCGCTGCGTGAAGCCGAAGAAGAGGTGGCGATCCCGCCCGAGGCCGTTGAGGTGATCGGCGTACTACCGCCGGTTGACAGCGTGACCGGCTTCCAGGTTACACCGGTGGTTGGCATTATCCCGCCAAATCTGCCTTACCGCGCCAGCGAAGACGAAGTGTCTGCTGTTTTTGAAATGCCGCTGGCGCAGGCGCTGCATTTAGGCCGCTATCACCCGCTGGATGTGTGGCGTCGCGGTGATTCCCATCGCGTGTGGCTTTCCTGGTATGAGCATTATTTCGTCTGGGGCATGACCGCTGGAATTATTCGTGAACTGGCGCTACAAATTGGCGTGAAGCCCTGACTATACTTATCTTTACGCGCAACAGACACAACCTGAAACTCCCGTCACAACATTAGTAAAAACGCGGTTACTCATTAGTTTAATTCATGTGAATAGTTAAGCCGATCCCCGCGTTCCCTCTTACACTATGCGCAGTTATTACATCGTTTCTGGAAGTTTCCAGTCACCCTGTCAGGAGTATTATCGTGATTAGTCTATTCGACATGTTTAAGGTGGGGATTGGTCCCTCATCTTCCCATACTGTAGGGCCTATGAAGGCGGGTAAACAGTTCGTCGATGACCTGGTCGAAAAAGGATTACTGGACAGCGTTACTCGTGTTGCCGTTGACGTGTATGGTTCACTGTCGCTCACGGGTAAAGGTCACCACACCGATATCGCCATTATTATGGGTCTGGCAGGCAATGAGCCAGCCACCGTGGATATTGACAGTATCCCGGGCTTCATTCGCGACGTAGAAACGCGCGGTCGCCTGCTGCTGGCACATGGTCAGCATGAGGTCGATTTCCCGCACAATGACGGCATGCGTTTTCATAACGGCAACCTGCCGCTGCACGAAAACGGCATGCAGATCCATGCGTATAACGGTGATGCCGTTGTTTACAGCAAAACCTACTACTCCATCGGCGGTGGTTTTATCGTCGATGAAGAGCACTTCGGCCAGGATGCAGCGAATGAGGTGAGTGTCCCTTATCCGTTCAAATCCGCAACCGAGTTGCTGGAATACTGCAACAGTACCGGCCTGTCCCTTTCCGGGCTGGCGATGCAAAACGAACTGGCCTTGCACGACAAAAAAGAGATTGAAGAATATTTCGGTCACGTCTGGCAGACCATGCAGGCGTGTATCGATCGCGGTATGAATACCGAAGGCGTGTTACCGGGTCCGCTGCGCGTCCCCCGTCGCGCCTCTGCGCTGCGTCGGATGCTGGTTTCCAGCGATAAGCTCTCTAGCGACCCAATGAACGTGATCGACTGGGTGAATATGTTCGCCCTCGCGGTCAACGAAGAGAACGCCGCCGGTGGCCGGGTGGTCACTGCGCCCACTAACGGCGCGTGCGGTATCGTGCCCGCCGTACTGGCGTACTACGATCACTTTATCGAATCCGTCAGCCCGGATATCTATACCCGTTACTTCCTGGCCGCGGGCGCCATCGGTGCGTTATATAAAATGAATGCCTCGATTTCGGGTGCGGAAGTTGGCTGTCAGGGCGAAGTCGGCGTGGCCTGTTCAATGGCGGCGGCGGGTCTTGCAGAACTGCTGGGCGCAAGCCCGGAACAGGTGTGCATCGCGGCTGAAATTGGCATGGAGCATAACCTGGGACTGACCTGCGACCCGGTTGCCGGTCAGGTGCAGGTTCCGTGCATTGAACGTAATGCGATTGCCTCTGTAAAAGCGATCAATGCCGCGCGGATGGCGATGCGTCGTACCAGCGCACCGCGCGTGTCACTGGATAAAGTCATCGAAACGATGTACGAAACCGGTAAGGATATGAACGCCAAATACCGCGAAACTTCGCGCGGCGGTCTGGCGATCAAAGTTCAGTGTGACTAAATAAGTGACCTGGCCACACTAATGCTTTTCTTCGCCCATCTGCAACGGATGGGCGAAATTTTGCCTCCTTTCTCGTCTGCTCGCCGTTTCCCCACTACACTTGCTCTGTTACGGTTGGCTTTTGTGGCTGACGGTTATCAGGCGGCCCGCATGCAGACAGCACAACGGATCATTAAAAAATATCGTCGCAAACGTTTTATCCTCTGCGTACTTTGCGCGCTAATGACGCTCATCCTTACCCTGGGCTTCCGATTTATTTCACAGCGCAATTTAAATCATCATTACACGGTTTCCTTTGCCTCCAGGGCCGTTGCCACGCTCGATGAAGCGTTGCGCCCGTTGCAAAATGGCCGCGAAATTCTGTTACCGCTGATTGGTCTTCCCTGTTCGGTTACGCATCTTCCTTTGCGAAAACAGGCCGCCAGGCTGCAAACGGTACGCGCAATTGCCCTTATCCAGCGCGGCATACTCTACTGTTCAAGCGTTTTTGGTTATCGCAATATCCCGGTTCATCAGCTTCAGCCAGAGCTCCCCACTGTGAATGCGCGACTGCTGTTGTCCACCGATCCGCTGCTGATTAAAGGCAGTCCGATTCTTATCCAGTGGTACCCGGCCACTCCTGACGGTAAGGACGGTATACTGGAAGTTGTCAATATCGATCTGCTTACCAGGATGCTGCTGGAACCGCGTAAGCCGCTGATTACCGGTGCCAGCCTAACGGTCGGCAACCGACATTTGATTTACGGGAAAGGCGTGGTCGAAACGCTGCCCGCGCTCAACGATGAACAACGCTATCAGCTCGCCTCGCAACATTATCCTTTTACCATTAGCGTTACCGGACCTGATGCAGACACACTGGCGCTCAAAGCGCTGCCTGCGCAATTGCCGCTGGCATTGATGCTCAGTCTGTTGGTGGGATATCTGGCGTGGCTGGCCACCGCTAACCGAATGAGTTTTTCCTGGGAGATTAATCTCGCCCTGGCACAGCGCGAATTTGAGCTGTTTTGCCAGCCGCTGCTGAACGCACAGACTAAACAATGTATGGGAGTGGAAATCCTGCTGCGCTGGAATAACCCTCGTCAGGGGTGGATTTCACCGGACGTGTTTATTCCGATTGCCGAGGAGCAGCATCAAATCGCACCCCTGACGCGCTACGTGATAGCAGAGACCCTTCGACAACGTCACTTTTTCCCCATGAGTAGTCAGTTTCATATTGGCATTAATGTCGCCGCCAGCCATTTTCAGCGGGGTGAGTTACTGAAAGATCTCGACCAGTACTGGTTCAGTCAGCAGCCCATTCAGCAACTGGTGATTGAACTTACCGAGCGGGATGCGTTGCGGGAGGTCGATTATCGTGTCGTGCGTGAGTTACAACAGCAAAATATCAAGCTGGCGATCGATGATTTTGGTACCGGCAACAGTTCGCTGTCATGGCTGGAAAAGCTGCGTCCTGACATTCTGAAAATTGATAAGTCATTTACTAACGCAATTGGCACTGATGCGGTCAACTCGACGGTGACCGACATCATCATCGCGCTCGGACAGCGTCTGCATATCGAACTGGTTGCGGAGGGGGTTGAGACACAAGAGCAGGCGCAGTATCTGCGCCGCCACGGTGTGGATTTACTGCAGGGATTTTTATTTGCGAAACCCATGCCGCTGCGCGACTTTCCGCAGTGGCTGGCGGGCAGTTGCCCGCCGCCGCCCAGGCATGACGGACGCATGACGCCCGTTATACCCTTGCGCTAGAGGAGATTACTCCTCTTCGTCTTGCGCAGGTTGCTCTTTAACAATTCGGACCAAATCCACGCGGTAATCATTGGCGTCGACAATGGTAATGCTCAGCGGAGGAACCTCAATCACATCACCCGTGCGGGGAATGTGCCCATTCGCTGCAATCACCAGTCCCGCCACCGTGGCGATGTCTTCATCTTCATCAACCAGGTTATCCACCGCCAGCGCCTGTTGCAGGGCATGCAGATCGGTGCCGCCTTTGACTAACCAGCCATCGCCGTCAACGGTAATTTCCGGGGTTTCATCAGCATCCGGGAACTCACCGGCAATGGCTTCAAGCACATCCAGCGGCGTAACCAGCCCCTGCACCACCCCGAACTCGTTGGTGACAATAACAAAGCTACCGCGCGCGCGACGCAGAACACCCAGCAGGTTGATAGGATCCAGCGTTTCCGGCACCACGATGGCCGGTGATGCCGACGCGATAGCCGCCACGTCAACGCCCTCTTCCAGCGCCACCAGCAGCTCTTTTGCGCGCACGATACCGATGATCTCATCCAGTTCGCCACGACACACCGGGAACAGGCTGTGCGGCGAGGAGAGCAGTTGCTCGCGGATCTCATC
This sequence comes from Citrobacter sp. ANG330, assembly GCF_047467925.1. Classification (NCBI taxonomy): domain Bacteria; kingdom Pseudomonadati; phylum Pseudomonadota; class Gammaproteobacteria; order Enterobacterales; family Enterobacteriaceae; genus Citrobacter; species Citrobacter sp. ANG330. Next base: position 174,888 of record NZ_JASJUI010000002.1, read on the forward strand.
AACACTCAGACTGGCATCCACCCAACTGATTTCGCCTCGCGGTGTCATAATGCCGCGCAGCGAGCGCTGTGCCAGCGTCAGAACACCATTAATCATATAACGTTCTTCTTCCGCAAATGCCCCTTCCGGGATCGGTATCGCCGTCTGGCTGTCGCTTTCCTGCTGAACCACAGCCTGACGTTTTCCGCCCATCAGACGCAGGATCGCATCAGCCGTACGCGCACGCAGCGGCAGCGTTGACTGATGGCGAATAAAATTACGACGCGCAATCTGGTTAAACACTTCGATGATTATCGAGAAGCCAATCGCGGCGTACAGGTAACCCTTCGGAATATGGAAACCAAAACCTTCGGCGACCAGGCTCAGACCAATCATCAGCAGGAAGCTCAGACAGAGCACCACCACCGTCGGATGTTGGTTGACGAACCGTGTCAGCGGCTTGGACGCTAACAGCATTACCGCCATCGCAATGACTACCGCCGCCATCATCACAGGCAGATGGTTTACCATGCCGACGGCCGTAATTACCGCATCCAGCGAGAACACCGCATCCAGAATCACAATCTGCGTCACAACGACCCAGAAGCTGGCATACCCTTTACCGTGCCCGGCGTCATGTTCACGGTTTTCCAGCCGTTCATGTAGTTCGGTAGTGGCTTTAAATAACAGGAAGATCCCTCCCAGCAGCATGATCAAATCACGACCGGAGAAGGTGAAATCCATGACGCTGAACAGCGGTTTAGTCAGGGTGACCATCCACGAAATAATGGACAGCAGGGCCAGACGCATAACGAGCGCCAGGGATAAACCAATCAGGCGCGCTTTGTCACGCTGCTTTGGCGGCAGCTTATCCGCAAGAATCGCAATAAAAACCAGGTTATCGATACCCAGAACAATTTCCAGGACAACAAGCGTGAGCAAACCCGCCCAAATCGAGGGGTCCATTAAGAATTCCATGACAAGCTCCTGCTTAAGGAATGGTTAACAGGCGATGAAACACAGTGCAGACAAAACGTGTGGCAAGACATGCCAGACTGGCAGGCGCGATGCGACCTTAAGATGAAATGACGTCGGTGACGATCCATACAGCGGGCTAGTGCCCTATACTCCTGGTAAGTTAAACAGAACGTAAACATAACAGAGGCAACGGGTTTTTGGCAAAGATTTACCTTCCTTTGCAAAGAGTTGTAACAGGGATATTTTACTCTACGAAATTTCTCATTGGCGAAAGCTAAATTACGGATCTTCATCACATAAAATATTTTTTTCGATATCTAAAATAATTCACGGACATCATATGTTTTTCATTGTAACCCTTATCTGAATCGATTCTGTTGCGGACGGCGATTCAAATACATCTCTCACGTTGATGTGTTAACGATAATAAAGGAGGTAGCAAGTGACCATTGCTATTGTTATAGGCACACATGGTTGGGCTGCAGAGCAGTTACTCAAGACAGCAGAAATGCTGTTAGGCGAGCAGGAGAACGTCGGCTGGATCGATTTCGTGCCCGGCGAGAATGCTGAAACGCTGATTGAAAAGTACAACGCTCAGTTAGCAAAACTCGATACCAGTAAAGGCGTGCTGTTTCTCGTTGATACCTGGGGAGGCAGTCCGTTCAACGCTGCCAGCCGCATTGTCGTCGATAAAGAACAGTATGAAGTGATTGCTGGAGTCAACATCCCCATGCTGGTCGAAACGCTGATGGCGCGTGACGATAACCCGAGCTTCGATGAGTTGGTAGCGCTGGCCGTTGAAACCGGTCGCGAAGGCGTGAAGGCGCTGAAAGCGAAACCGGCTGAAAAAGCGGCTCCTGCCCCTGTCGCAGCTACCCCCAAAGCCGCATCTCCGGCGAAACCAATGGGACCGAACGATTACATGAAAATCGGTCTTGCGCGTATCGATGACCGTTTAATCCACGGTCAGGTGGCTACCCGCTGGACTAAAGAAACCAATGTGACCCGCATTATCGTGGTCAGCGATGAAGTGGCCGCAGACAACGTGCGTAAGACGCTGTTGACGCAGGTAGCGCCTCCTGGCGTAACCGCTCACGTGGTCGATGTCGCCAAGATGATTCGCGTCTACAACAACCCGAAATATGCTGGCGAACGTGTGATGCTGCTGTTCACTAACCCGACCGATGTTGAGCGCATTGTCGAAGGCGGCGTGAAAATCACTTCGGTGAACATTGGCGGTATGGCTTACCGTCAGGGTAAAACGCAGGTCAACAACGCCATCTCTGTCGATGAGAAGGACATCGAGGCCTTTAACAAACTCAATGCCCGCGGTATTGAGCTTGAGGCGCGTAAAGTGTCAACCGATCAGAAACTGAAAATGATGGATTTGATTGCCAAAGTGGGCAAGTAACCCCTGGCATTGAATGAGCTTTCACACTTAAGGCTGTTATAGCAATAGGAGAAGTACAATGGAGATTACCACTCTTCAGATTGTGCTGGTGTTCATCGTCGCATGTATCGCGGGTATGGAGTCGGTACTCGATGAATTTCAGTTCCACCGCCCACTGGTGGCCTGTACGCTGATTGGCGCCGTTCTCGGGGATATGAAAACCGGTATTATCATCGGTGGTACCCTGGAAATGATCGCTCTGGGCTGGATGAACATCGGTGCAGCCGTTGCACCTGATGCCGCACTGGCGTCCATTATCTCTACCGTTCTGGTTATCGCAGGCCACCAAAGCATCGGTGCCGGTATCGCGCTGGCGATTCCGCTGGCGGCGGCAGGCCAGGTTCTGACCATTATCGTTCGTACTATCACCGTGGCATTCCAGCACGCGGCGGATAAAGCGGCGGAAAACGGTAACCTGACAGCGCTCTCCTGGCTGCATGTCTCCTCCCTGTTCCTGCAGGCGATGCGTATCGCTATCCCGGCCGTTATTGTTGCGATTTCCGTCGGCACCAGCGAAGTTCAGAGCATGCTGAATGCGATTCCGGAAGTGGTAACTGGCGGTCTGAACATCGCCGGTGGCATGATCGTTGTGGTCGGTTACGCGATGGTTATCAACATGATGCGTGCAGGCTACCTGATGCCGTTCTTCTACCTTGGCTTCGTGACCGCCGCATTTACTAACTTCAACCTGGTTGCTCTGGGTGTGATTGGTGCAGTAATGGCCATCCTCTACATCCAACTGAGCCCGAAATATAACCGCGTGGCAGGTGCACCAGCGCAGGCTGCTGGTAATAACGACCTCGATAACGAACTGGACTAACAGGTGAGCGAAATGGTTGATATGACTAAAACTACCACTGAGAAAAAACTCACACAGAGTGACATTCGTGGCGTGTTCATTCGTTCTAACCTGTTTCAGGGTTCATGGAACTTCGAACGTATGCAGGCGCTGGGTTTTTGCTTCTCCATGGTACCGGCGATTCGTCGCTTGTACCCAGAGAACAACGATGCGCGTAAGCAAGCCATTAAGCGTCACCTGGAATTCTTTAACACCCATCCGTACGTTGCGGCACCGGTTCTCGGCGTAACCCTGGCGATGGAAGAACAGCGTGCTAACGGCGCAGAGATTGACGATGGTGCCATCAACGGTATCAAAGTCGGTCTGATGGGTCCGCTGGCAGGTGTGGGCGACCCGATTTTCTGGGGGACTGTGCGTCCGGTATTCGCCGCGTTAGGTGCGGGTATCGCGATGAGCGGCAGCCTGCTCGGCCCACTGCTGTTCTTCATCCTGTTCAACGCCGTCCGTCTGCTGACCCGCTACTACGGTGTTGCCTACGGTTACCGTAAAGGTGTCGATATCGTTAAGGATATGGGCGGCGGCTTCCTGCAGAAACTGACTGAGGGGGCGTCAATCCTCGGCCTGTTTGTCATGGGGGCGTTGGTGAACAAGTGGACACACGTGAACATCCCACTGGTGGTTTCAACCATCACCGGTCAGGATGGTCAGACACGTGTCACCACCGTACAGACCATTCTCGACCAGTTGATGCCGGGTCTGGTTCCGTTGCTCCTTACCTTCGCCTGTATGTGGTTGCTGCGTAAGAAAGTGAACCCGCTGTGGATTATCGTTGGCTTCTTCGTCATCGGTATCGCGGGTTACGCGGTTGGCCTGTTAGGTCTGTAAGACTGTAGTACACTACCGGGGCCTGTAAGGCCCCGTCATACTGCTTACAAAGAAGGAAAAAACGTGGTTTTTCCTTCTTTGTGGTTATCAGCCGAAAATCAATAAATTGATTTTCCTGGTTTTTAATTAGGTGATCTCTGCTTGCCCGGTATCGGGATGAAGTTTGTCATCACTCTCCCGGGGCCTATAAGGCCCCGTTTTTTATCTGGAGGAACAAGGATTAATGACTATCACGGACCTGGTGCTGGTTTTCTTTATTACCGCGTTACTGGCTTACGCCATTTACGATCAGTTCATCATGCCACGCCGCAATGGCCCGACACTGCTTGCCATCCCCCTGCTGCGTCGAAGCCGCGTCGACAGCGTCATTTTCATCGGCCTCATCGCGATCCTTATCTATAACAATGTCACCAGCCATGGGGCGATCATAACTACCTGGCTATTATGTGCACTGGCGTTGATGGGGTTTTATATTTTCTGGATTAGGGTTCCTAAGATCCTCTTCAAACAGGATGGATTTTTCTTCGCCAACGTCTGGATAGAATATAACCGTATTAAAGAGATGAATTTATCGGAAGATGGTGTTCTGGTGATGCAATTAGAACAACGGCGCCTGCTTATTCGCGTACGAAATATCGACGATCTGGAAAAGATATATAAGCTTCTTGTTTCATCTCAGTGAGTTAGTAACATAGCCTGTGCTTTGTTTTTCACGATTTAAATACAATTAAAAACATAGCTAAGGCTATAACCCAGCCACAGTAAAGTTATTTATTTTAACGTTCTGGCAACCCACAAACCTAAATGAAAATCGTTTTCAGTAAGGAGTCAAATAATATTTCTCCGCAGTTGTTTTATATTCTCAAAATATGTTAAGGTTGCGCCGTCATTTGGGGAGTAGCCGATTTCCAGACTCCGGAAATGTACGTGTCAACATACTCGTTGCAAAACGTGGCACGTACGGACTGAAATCCCTTTCAGTCAGGCGAGACCATAGGCACATCAACTGCTATGCATACCATATGAACGCAAGTTCAGGTGCGCATGTTTACTGGGGGCAGTGGTGTGTTTTATGGAAACCCCGGTCAGGACGCTGCTATGAATATCACCGCCACCATTATTCTCGCTTTTGGCATGTCGATGGATGCTTTCGCGGCATCAATTGGCAAAGGCGCCACCCTGCATAAACCTAAATTCTCTGAAGCGTTGCGCACAGGTTTGATTTTCGGCGCAGTCGAAACGTTGACGCCGCTGATCGGCTGGGCGCTGGGGATGTTAGCCAGCAAATTCGTGCTGGAATGGAATCACTGGATTGCCTTCATTCTGTTGGTCTTTCTGGGTGGGCGTATGATTATTGAGGGATTGCGCGGCGCGGATGATGAAGACAACGAACCATTGCGCCGTCACGGTTTTTGGTTACTGGTCACTACCGCCATCGCCACCAGCCTCGATGCTATGGCGGTCGGCGTAGGGCTGGCATTCCTGCAGGTCAACATTATCGCTACCGCATTAGCTATCGGTTGTGCCACGCTGATCATGTCCACACTGGGGATGATGGTCGGTCGCTTCATTGGCCCGCTGCTTGGCAAACGCGCTGAAATCCTCGGTGGGGTGGTACTGATCGGTATCGGCGTCCAAATCCTCTGGACGCACTTTCACGGTTAATCCGCACGCTGCCAGAGGTGAAGTCGAAAATCCGTCTGGCAGTCAAACGTTTCTCTACTCGCCAGTTGTTCCCAGACCGCCGGCTTCGCCCGCCAGGCAAACGGCGTCATCTGCAATAACGCCACCGCTTCCTTCCCGCTCAGGCCCATCGGGTATGCCAGCGTGATGTCTTCCTGTAGGGTGAAGCCTTCCAGTTGCTCTGTATGCGGCGCATGGAGCCGGATCTCGTCGTAAATCAGCCCTTTCAACTCCATTAAATGCCGCGGTCCCGGCGTTGCCGTGATTACCCAACCGCCCGGCTTAACCACGCGCGCCAGCTCTTGAGCTTTACACGGCGCGTAAATCCGCACAACCGCGTCCAGGCAGGCATCCGCAAACGGTAGACGATGACTCGAGGCGACGCAGAATGTCACCTGCGGATAGCGTCTGGCCGCCGCTTTAATCGCAACCTTCGCCACATCCAGCCCATAGGTAGTCGCCGTCGGCAGCGCATCAGCAAAAGCATGCGTGTAATACCCTTCCCCACAACCGATGTCGAGAATCGAGGTCGCCGACGCGTCGAGGCGTGTGGAAAGGTGTTCAACGATGGCGTCACGCAATGGCTGATAGTGTCCGGCATCCAGAAACGCACGCCGCGCCTGCATCATCTCCGCGCTGTCACCCGGGTCGCGCGAACGTTTATGCTGCACCGGCAACAGGTTGACGTAGCCTTCTTTAGCCACATCAAACTGATGCCGCTGCGGACAGACAAAGCTGTTCGTTACGTGCGCAAGGGGTTGGTGACAAAGTGGGCAGGAAAACGACATAACAACTCCGGCAGGTAAATTCAGGCCGCAAGTGTAACGCGATTTACGCCCTGGGAGAATCACTTAGCGCATGTGGAATGTCTGTGGATTGCCCTGCATCACCAGCAGATGACGGGAGTCGGCGGACATGCCATCTGGTTTAACGTTTTCCAGTCGCAGCACATCGCCCATTATCTGGCTAAAAACCGGTGCCGACACCGCGCCGCCGTAATAGGCCCCGTTTTGCGGATCGTTGATCACCACCACCAGCGCAAACTTCGGGTTGCTTGCCGGTGCCACTCCTGCGGTGTAAGCCACATATTTGTCCACATATTTCCCGTCATCGCCGATTTTCTTCGCCGTCCCGGTTTTAACCGCCACGCGATAATCCCGGACCGCCGCCTTCGTCCCGCCGCCACCCGGCAGTGCAACGCTTTCCATCATATGTTCTACCTGTCTGACCAGCGCTTCCGACATCACACGCTTGCCAATGACGGGCGGATCGATACGCGTAATTGAGAGCGGACGATACAGGCCAAAACTGCCAATCGTGGCATAGACGTGCGCCAGTTGCAGCGGCGTCACCATCAGGCCATAGCCGAAGGCAAAGGTTGCGCGATCCAGGTCGCTCCAGTAGCGACGCTGTGGCATTAGCCCCTGGCTCTCGCCGGTCAGTCCCAGACCTGTGGGCTGTCCGAAGCCAAACCGTTGATACGTATCCACTAATCGCTGGATGGGCATCGCTAATGAGAGATGCGAAACCCCGGTGTCGCTCGATTTTTGCAAAATACCGGTCAGCGTCAGTTCCGGGTAAAAGCCTACGTCGCGAATGCGATGCCCGTCGAGGAAAAACGGATGCGTGTCGATCACGCTATCTGGCTGGACAATCCCCTGCTCTAACGCCGTCATAACAACCAGCGGTTTCACCGTCGAACCCGGCTCAAAGGTGTCGCTAATCGCACGATTGCGAAAATCATCAAGCCCCGCCCCCTCGCGGTTGTTTGGATTAAAATCAGGGTAACTGGCCATCGATAAAATCTCGCCGGTGGCAACGTCTACCAGCACAGCAGCGCCGGACTCCGCTTTGTTCCAGCTAACCGCGTTGTCCAGCGCATCCTCGGTGACCGTCTGCAGGCGCTCATCGATGCTAAGTTGTAGTTGATGTGCCGGCACAGGATTCACTTCCGTGATGTTTTCAATCACGTGACCGAATTTATCCTTGCGCACCAGTCGAGAACCTGGCTTTCCCGTTAACTGGGCGTTAAAGCTTTTCTCAACCCCTTCGATACCCTGCCCATCAATATTCGTGAAGCCAATCAGATTCGCCGCGACATGCCCTGCCGGATAAAACCGCCGGGACTCTTCGCGCAGGTTAATCCCTGGCAGATCCAGCTTATCGATCCATTTTGCCTGTTGCGCAGAGACCTGGCGTGCAAGATAGATAAACCGTGCCGACGGATTGTGGTTAACGCGTGCCGCCAGGGTCGTGAGCGAAAGATGCAGCGTATTCGCCAGCGCCTGCCAGCGTTCGTTGACGCCAACGCCCCCTTTGCTCAACAGCGTTTTGGGGTCAGCCCAGACCGCATTTACCGGTACACTGACCGCCAGTGGCCGCCCCTGTCGGTCAGTGATCATTCCCCGCGGCGATGCTATGGTAACTTCACGCAATGAGCGCATATCTTCTTGCCTGACCAGGCGATCGGGTTCGACAATCTGCAACCATGCGACGCGTCCCAGGAGTAACCCCAGACTCAGCAGTATGGCGATACAAAGTAGTGCAAAGCGTAGCGGTGTGAAACTTCGCACCGTACCATCACTTTTCTTTTTCACCTGTTCTCCGGAAAAATGATATTCAGGTGACTGATTTAACGGGAATAACGGCGGAAAAGCGGTGAAAACTATGCTAATAACATCACGGCTTTGCAACAAAGCGCTAACGAAGGAGGCATTCAGACATACTTTGAAGGAAGATGAATGAAAAAGCCCCGCATCAGCGAGGCTTTAAATCTGAGGTTGATGCGCAGATGCGCTTCAAATCAGTGGTGTCGATCAGATAGCTGTTACGTTAACAGCAGCCGGACCTTTCTGGCCGTCCTGAATTTCGAACTCAACGTTCTGGCCTTCAGCCAGAGTTTTGAAGCCATTACCCTGGATAGCGGAGAAGTGTACGAACACGTCTTTGCTGCCATCAGCCGGAGTAATAAAGCCAAAACCTTTAGACTCGTTGAACCACTTAACTTGACCTTTAATCTTTGCCATTTGCAAAATTCCTTAGAGTGTTTTCTTCGCCCGCAGGCATAACATAGATAAAACTGAGACATTACTGCTTGAGGCACTAATATAAGGTTCGGCAGAGAAGCGGTATTCAACGACAACGTGTTTACTCAGGACTTCTTTACTGAAAATGCCACACATAAACAGAACTGTACCTCGTTTAACCCAAAACGTGTTATCACATACAACGTTAATTATGGCAAGCCATTTTTAAACGTGTCTCGATCGGTCGCACAAATCTCGCCAGTCGATACAGAACATCAGCATAGTTATGCGTCAATTCTAAACCGATATATTCCCGCGCCCGTGCTGAACCCGTGTCAGACCCGCAACGCAGCGGGGACTTTTCAACCATAGCTCAATAAGCTCGCGAATTCCAGGTAGTCGCGATGACAAAATGTGGCGATCTACCGTTATCACAAATTCTGCTTTGTTATGCCTAATTTGTTTCAACGCAAAATGACCCGGTATCATAATAACGCCGCATTTCGCTCCATCTTGATATCCACTGTTCTTATGCACTCATTTAATGAAAGAATGATGACAATGCACAAAAATAGGGAAAGAAACGTTTCGCTTATTATAAAACCGATCATTCTCACAAAACGGAGAAGATCACATTTATAACGTATGGATAAATATAATTAAGTGTGTGCAGACAATAACCCGCGCAATGGATAAGAAGGAACGGATATAGCGAAGCGACAGGCGACTGCACTAATAGCGTGCAGGATAACAAAACAGGAAGCAAAGACCGGCGAGGCGCCAGCCCATTCGCTTCCTGTTGACAAGGAGATTAACGTTCTGCGACCAGACGGATGATATCCTCATCCTCTTGCGGGTTATTGGCCTCAGCCGACACCCCAGCCACTTTTTCCGGCTCGTTCGCTTCACAGAGACGACGCAATAATGCATTTTGTCGCTTCTGCTGGTCTAACAACGCTTCAAGCAGCTCAATCTGCTCATTGGTTCGCGAGCTCGCACGGTTGATAAAGAACCACAGCACCAGCCCAATAACCAGAACCCCCACCGATACAATCAACGACGCAAAATTAAGCACGCCGGAATTCACTACTTCGTTCATTTCACCACCTCAATGTAGACGCGCCATTTTACCACCGCGCCACAGGAAGGAAATCAACGGATGAAAAAATCATCTCACCAGGGGATAAATTTATTGATGGCGCAAATTCCGCTGAAAAACTGTACATCCTGGTCACACATAATGTTGAACACCTGGGCCCACAACAGCAGGCACACGAGCACCACCACGACCAGGATTATCCATCGAAACTTTTTCACTCCACTCTCCGCATCAACATCTTATGCCACCAAATTATCATGCGTATCTTAAACCAGGGCTAACTACAGTAGACATTCGCGTTTTTTTAAGAATCATTTACTTGTATCAGTGAGCGTAAGCGCTAAGCTCAGTCTAACTTATAGAAGAAAAGAGGTCATAATGCGTTTGATTGTTCGCGCTATCGTATTGTTTGCGCTTGTCTGGATTGGATTATTACTCAGTGGGTATGGTGTTCTGATAGGCAGTCAGGAGAATGCGGCCGGACTGGGTTTGCAATGCAAGTATCTCACCGCGCGAGGCACAGCAACTGCGCAATATGTTCATACCGATAGCGGCATCATCGGGTTAACGGATTGTCCGATATTGCGTAAGAGTACCGTGGTCGTTGATAACGGTTAATATCCCGACAACGCGATCAGCGCTATACGGTTTTCTTAAGCAGGATTAAAGCGGCCGGCGAAAATGCCGGCCGTTTCTTTTACTGTCGATCCCATGACGTCATCAGAACGGATAATGGTTGTAACCCATCTGTTCTGAAATTTTGCGCGCCGCAGTATGCAGCATCGATACGTAGTCATGCAGGTTTTCTTCGGAAAAACGCAGCGTCGGGAACGAGATACTCAGACCGGCAATCACCACGCCGAAACGATCGAATACCGGTACGCCAATACAGCGTAAACCTTCTTCTTGTTCTTCGTTATCTTCGCCATAACCCTGTTCGCGGACTTTATCCAGCACCGGCAGCAATGCCTCCGTGGTGGTGATAGTACGCCCGGTACTGCGTTTGTATTCGACGCCATCCAGAATCTGTTTCACTTCATCACGATCGCGCCAGGCCAGCAACACTTTACCAATCGCGGTGCTGTAGAGCGGGTTACGGCGGCCAACACGAGAATACATGCGCAGATTGTACATCGAATCAATCTTATGAATGTAAACGATGCTGTCTTCGTCCAGCGCGCCGAGGTGCACCGTCTCTTTCGTCAGACGAGAGAGTTCGCGCATCTGGATGTCCGCACTGCGGATAAGGTCAACATTCTGTAGCGCGCGAGCGCCCAGTTCAAACAGCTTCAGCGTCAGAGAATATTTCTCAGACTCCCCTTCCTGTGACACATATCCCAGTGTTTTCATGGTCTGTAAAAAGCGATAAACGGTGCTTTTTGACATCATGACGCGTTGTGATAACTCGGTAATCCCTATTTCGCGCTCTTCACCCAGCGCCTGCAGAATGCCAAAAACTTTCAGCACGGAAGATACAGAATCAGGCTGTTTATCCAGATCTGCGTTAGCCATCTATCACCTCATTACGAGTGTTTTATAAAAATCAGAACGATTTTTTATTATAATTTCATGGCATGGCGCCCGCAATCCATCTTTGCTTACTTCGTTACAAATCTGCGATATAACGCCTGAATATCAATGCTAAAATCACTACCCTGATCATATTCTTCGCAAAAACCATCAATCATATGAATAAATCCCAGACCGACGGTCTGCCGCTTCCGCAGCGATATGGCGCAATTTTAACCATCGTTATCGGTATTTCGATGGCGGTGCTGGACGGTGCCATTGCCAACGTGGCGCTCCCCACCATAGCCACTGATTTGCACGCCTCGGCTGCCAGCTCAATCTGGGTCGTCAACGCCTATCAGATAGCCATTGTCGTCTCATTACTGTCTCTATCATTTCTGGGCGATATGTTTGGCTATCGACGCATCTACAAATGCGGACTGGTGGTTTTTTTGTTGGCCTCACTGTTTTGCGCACTCGCGGACTCGCTACAGATGTTGACGATGGCGCGCGTTGTGCAAGGGTTTGGCGGCGCGGCGCTGATGAGCGTCAACACCGCCTTAATCCGTCTGATTTATCCTCAGCGCCATCTGGGGCGTGGGATGGGCATCAATTCTTTTATCGTCGCCGTCTCTGCGGCCGCTGGCCCAACCATTGCCGCGGCGATCCTCTCCATTTCTTCCTGGAAATGGCTGTTTCTGATTAATGTGCCGTTAGGGGTTATTGCGTTGATTCTGGCCATGCGCTTTCTTCCTCCCAATGGTTCGCGCAACCATAAACCACGTTTTGATATCCCCAGCGCCGTGATGAACGCACTGACGTTTGGTTTGTTGATCACCGCGCTGAGCGGTTTTGCACAGGGGCAGTCCCTGACGCTGGTCGGTGCTGAACTGGTGGCGCTGATCGTGGTGGGCTTCTTCTTTATCCGCCGTCAACTTTCATTACCGGTGCCGTTATTGCCGATCGACCTGCTGCGTATTCCGCTATTTTCACTGTCGATAGGCACGTCAATCTGCTCCTTCTGCGCACAGATGCTGGCGATGGTCTCCCTTCCCTTCTATCTGCAAACGGTGCTGGGACGTAGCGAAGTTGAAACGGGACTGCTACTCACTCCCTGGCCACTGGCAACGATGGTTATGGCTCCGCTGGCCGGGTATCTGATTGAACGCGTCCATGCCGGTTTGCTGGGCGCGCTGGGCCTGCTGGTGATGGCAAGCGGACTTTTTGCTCTGGTGTTGCTACCTGCTATACCCTCCGATCTCAATATCATCTGGCCAATGATCCTTTGCGGTGCCGGGTTTGGCTTATTTCAATCCCCCAATAACCACACGATCATTACTTCTGCGCCGCGCGAACGCAGCGGTGGCGCCAGCGGTATGTTGGGAACCGCCCGTCTGCTGGGACAAAGCTCAGGCGCAGCATTGGTCGCACTGCTGTTGAACCAGTTTGGGGATAACGGCACGCACGTTTCTCTGCTGGCGGCAGGGATTCTGGCGACCGTGGCCGCGGTAGTGAGCGGTCTACGCATCACGCAACCCCGGGCGCAGGCGTAAAAAAGCGCGTCCGCGGACGTAATGCCGCCCCTGTGGCTGTGTAAGCGTTCTGAGGAATAGAGCGAAGCGGGTAATACTGCCAGCCCGCGGCTTAGCTGGCTGGCATTACTCCCGCCGAAATCGGGTTGTTAATCACGGCGCACGAGTCGGAACACCAGCAACACCACAATGGCGCCGACCACGGCGACCAGGAAGCTGTGAAGATTAAAGCCACTGATCGTGCCGCCAATGCCAAACATGGTCGCCAGCCACCCGCCCACCACAGCACCCACGATGCCGAGAATACAGGTCAGGATGAAGCCGCCGCCATCACGCCCCGGCATGATCAATTTGGCGATAACACCGGCAATCAGACCAAATACAATCCAGGCAATAATTCCCATATTCAGACCCTCTTTTCAGGGAAACCATACGCAACAGATTCTTGCGCTTGTCCGTTAAGTATAGGCAACCCCTTGATCCTCGCTGTTTCTTTGGGACTGAATTATTTGTCTTTGGTAAAAAAATCACGCGTTTGTATTAAGTTCTTTTGCGTCTTGCCGATAAACGTTCGATAGACTGTCAGGCATCCAGGGGTCATTTCGCGTGAGTCATTATAATGAGCAGTTCCTGAAGCAAAATCCGTTAGCGGTGTTGGGCGTTCTTCGCGACGTAAACAGTAACCAGGTGCCATTGCGCATTTCCTGGTCCGGCGGGCAATTCATCAGCAAGATCCTTGACGTCTCGGCACAAAGACTGGTGATGGACTTTGGCAGTCAGCAAAACGAAAACCTCGCCGTGCAGAAGGCGCGCAATATTACCATCACTGCCGAAACCCAGGGTGCGAAGGTCGAATTTACCCTTGAGCAGTTGCAGAGCGGTGAATATCAGCAGCTTCCGGCCTTTATTACCCCGCTTCCACCGGCGTTGTGGTTTGTGCAGCGACGGGAATACTTTCGCATCAGCGCGCCGCTTCATCCTCCCTACGGGTGTACAGCGCAGATGCCGGATAACAGCACCCTGCGTTTTCGTTTGTTCGATCTTTCTCTCGGCGGAATGGGCGCACTGCTGGAAGGTCCGAGGCCACCAGGGCTCGCGGAAGGCATGCGTTTTTCGCAGATGGCGTTGGATATGGGGGAATGGGGCCTGTTTCACTTTGATGCACAGTTGATCTCTGTGACAGAACGCAAAGTGATTGACGGGAAAAATGAAACAATTTCCACTCCCCGCCTGAGCTTTCGTTTTCTCAACGTAGGCCCGGCGGCGGAGAGGGAACTTCAGCGGATTATCTTTTCCCTTGAGCGCGAAGCACGGGAGAGGTCGAACAAAGTGCGCGGCTGATTACATCGCATCCAGCGCACGCTGCAATTTATAGATGTAGCGCGGCGCCTGGGGGGCCGGATGGTTATCGGCAACGTGCTCAACAAACTCGTCGGCACTGAGATCGTTGATCTTGTTAATCGCCTTTTTCCGGTCAGAGGAGAACGTACGCAGCAGCGCGCCCGCACCGTTTGCGTAGGAGACCACCAGCGCGTACTGCATCACCTGCGGATCCTCAATACCAGCGAGCGGACCCGTCTCCAGAATACTCAGGTAGGCGGCCCCCATAGAAATATTACGTTCCGGATTTTTCAGTTCGCTGGTGGAGGGTTCACCGCTCCAGCCCATCCGACGATAGACATCGCGCCCTGACGTCGACGCTTTCAGCTGCATCAGCCCTATTGCATTCGATTTACTGACGGCATTGGGATTTCCACCTGACTCAATCGCGATGATTGCCGTAATCAATTGTGGGCTAACGCCCCACGCCGCACCGGCTTTTTCGCTGATCGGCATCCATTGCATGGCCCGCTTCACCGGCACTTCCGCGTTCCACGGCGGATTTTTATAATCTTGTTTTGAACTACAACCCGCAAGCAACACAATCAAAAAAGCAAACCATCTCAATTTCACGTCTTCTGTCCTTATCACCGCAACGCTTCGTTACTATAATCACCGTTGTATGCTGGATTAGCAAAGCGCCATCCGGCAAAACGTTCTACTATAGGCGGCATGATATACATTTGGTTTCTGTTGTAGCAAGGAATTGCCATGTCCCGGTTTCACTTAATTGCCCCCTCGGGCTATTGCATCAATCAGCACGCGGCTTTGCTTGGTATCCAGCGCCTTCAGGAGGCGGGGCACCAGGTCGATAATACGGCAGTGATCAGTCGCCGCGATCAACGCTTTGCGGGTACGGAATCAGAGCGTCTGGCGGACGTGAACCGCCTTGCGACGCTCACGGCAACCGACACGATTGTGATGCCCGTACGCGGCGGCTATGGTGCCAGTCGCCTGCTGGGGCACATCGACTGGCAGGCCTTGATCGCCCGGCAACGACAGGATCCGCTACTCATTTGCGGGCACAGCGATTTTACGGCAATTCAGTGCGGTCTGCTGGCGCTGGGTAATGTCATCACTTTCAGCGGTCCGATGCTGGCGGCAAATTTTGGCGCGCCGGAGCTGAATACGTTTACGCAAACCCATTTCTGGCAGGCGCTGCGCAACGCGCAGTACACGGTGGAATGGAACGGCGATGGCCCGGCGTGTCACACCGAAGGAACGCTGTGGGGCGGTAATCTGGCGATGCTGATTTCGCTGATTGGCACTCCGTGGATGCCCAAAATAGAAAACGGTGTTCTGGTACTGGAAGACATTAACGAGCACCCTTTTCGCGTCGAGCGCATGTTATTGCAACTGGTTGACGCCGGTATATTGAACCGGCAGAGCGCCATTGTGCTGGGCAGTTTTAGCGGTAGCACCCCGAATGAGTATGATGCGGGTTACGATCTCAACACCGTATATGCGTTTTTACGTGAGCGTCTGTCTGTTCCGCTGATTACCGGACTCGATTTTGGCCATGAGCAGCGAACCGTCACGCTGGCGTTAGGTGCGCATGCTGTGCTGCAACACGATCAAGCGGGCACCCAGCTCACCGTCTCGGGTCATCCCTTTCTTAAATCGTAAAAAAAACGGGCACAGGGGCTAAGTAACGCCCGTATGTCGCCGTTAATATGTTAATGTCAATAAATAAGAAAATGCGTAATTGAGGAGTAACCGAACGTTGGACGCCGCGGCAATAATCAGTCTTTTCATTTTGGGGTCCGTCCTCGTTACCAGCAGTATCTTACTCAGTTCATTTTCATCACGCCTTGGCATTCCGATTCTGGTTATCTTCCTGGCAATTGGTATGCTGGCTGGCGTCGATGGCGTCGGCGGCATTCCGTTCGATAATTATCCTTTTGCCTATATGGTCAGTAACCTTGCGCTGGCGATTATCCTGCTTGATGGCGGGATGCGTACGCAAGCCAGTTCGTTTCGCGTCGCGCTGGGCCCGGCGCTTTCACTGGCGACCGTTGGCGTCCTGATCACCTCCGGTTTAACCGGTATGATCGCCGCCTGGTTGTTTAATCTCGATCTGATTCAGGGTCTGTTAATTGGCGCCATTGTGGGGTCAACAGATGCCGCGGCAGTCTTTTCCCTGCTTGGCGGCAAAGGGCTGAACGAGCGTGTCGGCGCAACACTGGAAATCGAATCCGGCAGTAATGATCCGATGGCGGTGTTCCTGACCATTACGCTGATCGAGATGATTCAGCAGCACGAAACCGGCTTAAGCTGGATGTTCGCAGTGCACATTGTTCAGCAGTTCGGCCTGGGTATTTTGCTGGGATTAGGCGGTGGCTATTTGCTGCAGCAGATGATTAACCGTATCTCCCTGCCCGCCGGACTCTACCCGCTGTTAGCCCTGAGCGGCGGGATTCTGGTGTTTGCGTTGACCACGGCGCTGGAAGGCAGTGGGATTCTCGCGGTCTATCTGTGCGGTTTTTTGCTGGGCAATCGCCCAATCCGCAACCGCTATGGCATTTTGCAAAACTTTGACGGCCTGGCCTGGCTGGCACAGATCGGCATGTTCCTTGTGCTCGGACTGCTGGTGAATCCTTCCGACCTGCTGCCGATCGCCATTCCGGCTCTGATTCTCTCCGCCGGGATGATTTTCATTGCCCGTCCTCTCTCGGTGTTTATTGGATTGCTGCCGTTCCGCGGTTTTAATCTGCGTGAGCGCATGTTCATCAGTTGGGTGGGTCTGCGCGGCGCCGTACCAATCATCCTCGCCGTCTTTCCGATGATGGCGGGTCTGGAAAACGCCCGCCTGTTCTTTAATGTCGCTTTCTTCGTGGTGCTGGTTTCACTGGTGTTGCAGGGGACGTCCCTCTCCTGGGCGGCGAAAAAAGCGAAGGTGGTGGTTCCGCCCGTCGGCTGGCCGGTTTCACGCGTGGGTCTGGATATTCATCCGGACAATCCGTGGGAGCAGTTTATCTATCAGCTCAGCGCCGATAAATGGTGCGTCGGCGCGGCGCTGCGCGATCTGCATATGCCCCAGGAAACGCGTATTGCGGCGCTGTTTCGTGACAATGAGCTGTTTCACCCTACCGGCAGCACCCGTCTGCGTGAGGGCGACGTGCTGTGCGTCATCGGCCGGGAACGTGACCTCCCTGCACTGGGTAAGCTGTTCAGCCAGTCGCCTCCGGTGGCGCTGGATCAGCGCTTCTTTGGTGACTTTATTCTGGAAGCCAGTGCCAGGTATGCCGATGTGGCGCTGATTTATGGTCTGGAAGATGGGGCAGAGTATCGCGATAAGCAGCAAACGCTGGGCGAAATTGTTCAGCAACTGCTGGGCGCCGCCCCGGTTGTTGGCGACCAGGTCGAATTTGCTGGCATGATCTGGACGGTCGCAGAAAAAGAGGACAATCAGGTGCGTAAAGTCGGTGTCCGCGTCGCCGGGGAAGAAGACGAAGAATAGTGGCCCTGCCGGATGGCGCTACGCTTATCCGGCCTACTGAAGACTCCGCGTAGAGTTTGCTGTAGGCCGGATAAGGCGCATCGCGTCGCCATCCGGCAACATACATTAAGTTACACTGTCACAACAGGCACACGCAGCGCCAGTGAACACATCAGCTCATAACCCACCGTTCCTGCTGATTGCGCCACGTCGTCAATTTTGATCTCTTTCCCCCACAGTTCTACCGGCGTTCCGATGCCTGCCTGCGGGCATGGCGTCAAATCAACCGCCAGCATATCCATCGACACCGTCCCTACGGTTGTAGTGCGCACACCGTCCACCAGCACCGGCGTACCGCTCGGCGCATGGCGTGGATAGCCGTCCGCGTAGCCTGCCGCCACGATACCAATACGCTGTTCGCCCCTGGCGGTATAGCGCCCGCCGTAACCGACGCGGTCTCCCGCTTTCAGCGTCTGGACGCCAATGATTTCACTGCTGAGCGACATCACCGGTTTCAGCCCCGTATTGGCGATATCACGCCACTGACCTGACGGCGAAGCGCCATAGAGAATAATGCCTGGTCGTACCCAGTCAAAGTGCGCATCGGGATGCCACAGCGTGGCCGCAGAATTTGACAGTGAACGACGGCATTCCAGCCCTTCCGCTGCCTGCTCGATACGCGCCATTGCATTGTTGATCCCGTCAGGATGCTCGGCGTCGGCGAAGTGCGACATCAAAGTCATTTCACCGACGTTCGGCATCGCGCGCAGTTGCTGCCAGACCGTTTGCAGTCGATCCGGCAGAAAGCCCAGACGGTTCATGCCGCTGTTGACTTTCACGTAGACATCCAGCGGCGCCTTTAGCTTTGCATTCTGAATCGCTTTGAGTTGCCAGTTACTGTGAACGCAGGTGGTCAAACGCCAGGTATCGTACAGTTCCAGATCTTCAGCGTGGAAAAAACCTTCCAGCATCAGGACAGGCCCTTTCCAGCCGCGCTCACGCAGGGTAACTGCCTCTTCCAGATTGAGGAGAGCAAAACCGTCGGTGCTACCGAGCGCACTCCAGATTCGTTCTATGCCGTGTCCATAAGCATTGGCTTTCACTACAGACCAGACGCGGGCGTCCGGTGCGGCCTGACGCACTATGCTCAGGTTTTGTTTCATCGCCTGCAGGTCAATGCTGGCCAGTATAGGGCGGGTCATTTATCGTCCTTCTTAGTGATGTGCGCCATGCAGATGCCGGGGACGCGAAGGCGTAAAGTCTGCGCGGTAACGCGCCACGCTCAGATCGTCATAGGGAATGGCGGGCGTGCGACCCGACAGAATATCGCTCAGCAACTGTCCTGAACCGCAGGCCATCGTCCATCCCAGCGTTCCGTGTCCGGTATTCAGCAAAAGATTTTTGAAGCGGGTACGCCCCACGACCGGCGTTCCGTCTGGCGTCATCGGCCGCAGACCGGTCCAGAACGTCGCCTGTTCAATATGTCCCCCACGCGGGTAGAGATCGCGTACCACCATCTCAAGCGTTTCCCGACGAGGCTCGAGTAATTCCGTATTGAAACCGACAATTTCCGCCATACCGCCAACGCGGATACGCTGATCAAAACGGGTAATGGCGATTTTGTAAGTTTCATCAAGAATAGTCGAAACCGGCGCGCCATCCTCTTCCGCTACCGGAATCGTCAGCGAATAACCTTTCAGCGGATAGACCGGGATATCAACAATCCCTTTCAACATCGCCGTGGAATAAGATCCCATCGCCATCACGTACGCATCTGCTTTGATGATTTCATCACCACATTTCACGCCATAAATCTGCTCACCTTCGCAGAGCAGTTTATCCACTGGCGTATTAAAGCGGAATTTGACGCCCGCCTGTTCGGCCATTTGCGCCAGACGCTGGGTAAAGAGCTGGCAATCGCCGGTTTCGTCATTCGGCAGACGTAAGCCACCGGTCAGTTTGTGCGCCACTTCAGCCAGCGCAGGCTCAACCTCCGCCAGTCGACTGGCTTCCAGCAACTGATACGGCACGCCGGCGTCTTCCAGTACGGCGATGTCGCGCGTGGCATTCTCATACTGCTGTTCGGTGCGAAACAGTTGCAATGTGCCGCCCTGCCGCCCTTCATACTGGATACCCGTCGACGCACGCAGCGCTTTCAGACAGTCACGGCTGTATTCAGCCAGACGCACCATCCGCCCTTTGTTTTCCATATAGTGGCTGGTGTCGCAGTTGCGCAGCATTTGCCACATCCACTTCAACTGGAACTGTGTGCCGTCCAGACGAACCGCCAACGGCGCATGGCGCTGGAACATCCATTTAATCGCTTTCAACGGGACACCTGGTGCTGCCCAGGGCGCGGCATAGCCCGGAGAGATCTGCCCCGCATTCGCCGCGCTGGTCTCCAGCGCCGGACCCGGTTCACGATCGATGACGGTGACATCATGTCCAGCCTGACTCAGATACCAGGCGCTGGTCACGCCAACGACGCCACTTCCCAGTATGACAACTCGCATAGCCACTCCGTTAACAGTAAAAGAACAATCATCTAATTACATCTTGATAACTCAGTTGAAAATATTATTCAACATATGGCTTTTTTATGGTGACACACTTCACAGATAGCAGGCAGATCATTGAACTCTCTGCTTTGGCATCTCCTGCTGTGGCTTATTTTTATCCAGCATAAAATGTCGTCATATTCCCGAAATCTGGCGAGCTGACCAGCGGAAATCCCAAAGAAAATATTTCTTCACTGACACGGTTTTTAACCGGGTGTTCTATGCTTGAAATGAGGTGCTCCACACAGAGAGTGCCGCCAACAATGAGGGTGCGCGAATGGCTACGATTGATTCCATGAACAAGGACACCACACGGTTGAGCGATGGACCCGACTGGACGTTTGATCTGCTGGATGTCTATCTGGCCGAAATTGACCGGGTGGCAAAACTCTACAGACTGGACACCTACCCGCACCAGATTGAGGTCATCACCTCCGAGCAGATGATGGATGCCTACTCCAGCGTCGGGATGCCGATTAACTATCCTCACTGGTCGTTTGGCAAAAAATTCATTGAGACCGAACGGCTGTATAAGCACGGTCAGCAAGGACTGGCCTACGAGATTGTCATCAACTCTAACCCGTGTATCGCCTATCTGATGGAGGAGAACACCATTACCATGCAGGCGCTGGTGATGGCGCACGCCTGTTATGGACATAACTCCTTCTTCAAAAACAACTATCTGTTCCGTAGCTGGACGGACGCCAGTTCCATTGTTGATTACCTGATTTTCGCACGTAACTACATAACCCAGTGCGAAGAGCGATACGGTGTGGATGAGGTTGAGCGATTGCTCGACTCCTGCCACGCGCTGATGAACTACGGCGTTGACCGCTATAAACGCCCACAGAAAATCTCGTTGCAGGAAGAGAAGGCCCGCCAACAGAGCCGCGAAGAGTATCTGCAAAGCCAGGTGAACATGCTGTGGCGTACGCTGCCAAAGAAAGAGGAAGAGAAGACGATTGCCGAAGCGCGGCGTTATCCTTCCGAGCCACAGGAAAACCTGCTCTACTTTATGGAAAAAAATGCCCCGCTGCTGGAGTCATGGCAGCGTGAAATCCTGCGCATTGTGCGCAAAGTCAGCCAGTATTTCTATCCGCAAAAACAGACGCAGGTGATGAACGAAGGCTGGGCCACCTTCTGGCATTACACCATCCTGAACCACCTGTATGACGAAGGAAAAGTCACTGAACGCTTTATGCTGGAGTTTTTGCACAGCCATACCAATGTGGTGTTTCAGCCGCCTTACAACAGCCCGTGGTACAGTGGCATTAACCCGTACGCGTTGGGTTTCGCCATGTTCCAGGACATCAAGCGGATTTGCCAGTCGCCGACGGAAGAAGATAAATACTGGTTCCCGGATATCGCCGGTTCTGACTGGCTGGAAACGCTGCATTTTGCCATGCGTGACTTCAAAGATGAGAGTTTCATCAGCCAGTTCCTGTCGCCGAAGGTGATGCGTGATTTCCGTCTCTTCACGGTGCTGGATGACGACCGCCATAACTATCTGGAGATCTCCGCCATTCATAACGAAGAAGGCTACCGTGAAATCCGTAACCGCCTCTCGTCACAATATAATCTGAGCAATGTAGAGCCGAATATTCAGGTCTGGAACGTGGATCTGCGGGGCGATCGTTCCCTTACCCTGCGCTATATCCCGCATAATCGCGCGCCGCTGGATAAAGGCCGCAAAGAGGTGCTCAAGCATGTGCATCGGCTGTGGGGATTTGATGTGATGCTGGAACAGCAAAACGAGGACGGAAGCATAGAACTGCTGGAGCGCTGTCCTCCCAGGATGAACAGCCTGTAATACAAGAACCCCCTCATGATGAGGGGGTCCATTTTTAGCGGCCCTGAATGGCTAAATCACCAGGCAGGTTTTTCTGCATTCTGTGCCAGATTTCACCACTGTCATGTCCATAACGACGCACCGTTTCGTACACCTGATCGTGCGCGCCCTCCAGACACAGTTGCGACAGTTTATGATAGAAACCCAGTGCCAGGCTACGCGCTTCCGGATTGGCAAAGTAGTGACGGCCAATGCGGGTATACAGCCCTTTCATCCCGTTCAGGATCAGGCCATAAATCGGGTTGCCTGAGGCAAACGCCAGACCACGGAAAATGTTGTAATCAAGATCGGCAAACGCATCGGCGTGATCGGCCACTTCCTGCGCGGTCGCCAGCACTTCCTGCGCTTTATCGGGATGCTGACGAAACGCGGTGCGAATGAAGATGGTGGAGATGTTGGTGCGCACCGACAGCAGATTATCAATCAGTTGCGGAACGCTTTCATGATCGAGACGCGCCAGCGTTTCAAGAATATTAAGCCCGGACGTTTCCCAGAAGTTATTCACCTTCGTCGGTTTGCCATGTTGAATAGTCAACCAACCGTCTCGCGCCAGACGCTGCAGCACTTCACGTAACGTGGTACGCGTCACTCCGATAAGCTCAGAGAGTTCTCGTTCTGCAGGCAGGATAGTGCCAGGAGGGAAGCGGTTATTCCAGATACTTTCAATGATATACTCTTCCGCGAAACCCGCCGGGCTCTGCGCCTTAATGACCATAGTGAGATTTCCATTACACAGCAAAACATAGTTACACTCATCATACCAGACGGGTTTCACGCCCGATAGCAGACGCAATGAAGAAAAAGGGGATCAAGGCTTCATTTTCTTGATAACACAAACTGTTGAGGGGTAAAGGCTTGCCTGCTTTCAGACTGACCGTTACTCTTTGTGGCTAACCATAAAAACATCATTTCAATAAATAAGGTAAGGGAAACCATAATGGAACTCTCATGGGGCCGTGCCATCTGGCGCAATTTTTTAGGTCAGTCCCCTGACTGGTACAAACTCGCACTACTGATCTTCCTGATAGTTAACCCGCTGATTTTCATTATCAATCCGTTTGTCGCCGGCTGGCTGCTGGTAGCCGAATTCATCTTCACGCTGGCGATGGCCCTGAAGTGTTACCCGCTGCTGCCGGGCGGTTTGCTGGCCATCGAAGCGGTTATTATTGGGATGACCAGCGCCGCGCACGTTCGCGAAGAGGTGGCAAACAATCTTGAAGTCTTGCTGCTGCTGATGTTTATGGTCGCGGGCATTTATTTCATGAAGCAGTTACTGCTGTTTATCTTTACCCGGCTGCTGCTGAGCATTCGTTCCAAAACCCTACTGTCGCTGGCGTTTTGTGTGGCGGCGGCGTTTCTCTCCGCCTTCCTGGACGCGCTGACCGTGGTCGCAGTGGTGATAAGCGTCGCTGTCGGATTCTACGGCATTTATCACCGCGTGGCCTCTTCCCGCGGCGATGATAGCGACATCCTGGATGACAGCCATATTGATCAACACTACAAAACTGTGCTTGAGCAGTTCCGGGGCTTCCTGCGTAGCCTGATGATGCATGCCGGGGTCGGCACCGCACTGGGTGGTGTGATGACGATGGTGGGGGAACCGCAGAACCTGATTATTGCCAAAGCCGCTGGCTGGCACTTCGGTGATTTCTTCCTGCGGATGTCCCCGGTCACCATTCCGGTGCTGATTTGTGGCCTGCTCACCTGCGTGCTGGTGGAAAAAATGCGCTGGTTTGGCTACGGCGAAACGTTGCCGGAAAAAGTGCGTGACGTATTGCAGCAGTTTGACGATCAGAGCCGCCATCAGCGTTCCCGTCAGGACAGAGTCAAACTGATTGTGCAGGCGATAATCGGCGTCTGGCTGGTGATTGCCCTGGCGCTGCATCTGGCGGAAGTGGGTCTGATTGGCCTCTCTGTGATTATCCTCGCCACGTCGCTGACCGGCGTGACTGATGAGCATGCGATCGGCAAAGCGTTCACCGAATCTCTGCCATTCACTGCGCTTCTGACGGTCTTTTTCTCCATTGTCGCGGTGATCATCGATCAGCATCTCTTTTCGCCGATTATTCAGTATGTGTTGCAGGCATCAGAGCACGCGCAGCTGACGCTGTTCTATCTCTTCAACGGTCTGCTCTCGTCAATCTCGGACAATGTCTTCGTCGGTACTATCTACATTAACGAGGCCAAAGCGGCCATGGAAAGCGGCGCGATCTCCCTGCAGCAGTACGAGCTGTTAGCCGTTGCGATCAACACCGGGACGAACCTGCCGTCCGTCGCGACGCCAAACGGTCAGGCGGCATTCCTGTTCCTGCTCACCTCCGCACTGGCGCCGCTGATTCGTCTCTCCTATGGTCGGATGGTCTGGATGGCGCTGCCCTATACCATTGTACTGACACTGGTCGGTCTGCTGTGCGTTGAATTTACCCTGACGCCGATGACCGAGTGGATGATGCAAACCGGTTGGTTAGCTACACTTTCATAACAACTTACCGGGCATTTCACTGCCCGGTTTGCCTTTTTGCGTGATATTTATCCAATTACACAATATTTAAGTTTCTCCTGGTGGCGCTGTGATCGAATTGGTTTACACTGCCGTGTCTACGCATGTTGCAGGGAAATGATTATGTTGCGATATTTAAACCAGTGCTCACGGGGTCGCGGCGCCTGGTTATTGATGGCTTTTACTGCCCTGGCGCTTGAACTTGTCGCGCTGTGGTTTCAGCACGTTATGCTGCTTAAGCCGTGTGTACTGTGCATTTATGAGCGCTGTGCGCTGTTTGGCATCATGGGTGCCGGACTGGTGGGTGCGATCGCGCCTAAAACGTCGCTGCGTTATGTAGCGCTGATTATCTGGATTTACAGCGCATGGCGCGGTGTGCAACTGACATGGGAACACACCATGATCCAGTTGCATCCTTCTCCGTTCATGACATGTGATTTTATGGCGCGCTTCCCGAGCTGGTTGCCGCTGGACAAATGGTTGCCGCAGGTGTTTGTCGCCTCTGGTGATTGCGCTGAGCGTCAGTGGGAATTCTTGTCGCTGGAAATGCCGCAATGGCTATTGGGCATTTTCGTGGCCTATCTGGTCGTCGCGGTTCTGGTGCTGATTGCTCAGCCGCTTAAACCGAAAAGACGCGATCTGTTTGGTCGCTAATCTCAGACGCTCCCTGCCGGGAGCGTCTAACTGCTGACAAAGAAGGATAAAACGTGGTTTTTCCTTCTTTGTGGTTATCAGCCGAAAATCAATCAATTGATTTTCCTGGTTTTAAATAAGGTGATCTCTGCTTGTCCAGTATAGTGATGAGGTTTGTCATCACCCTCACGCTCCCTGCCGGGAGCGTTTTTTTGCCGTAAGCCTGAAATCAGACCATGCAGTTCAGTCCGCCCATGACGGTTTGTTTAAAATATGGTCCTGCCAGTCATGCACTTCTGACTCTTTCACGGCAATATGACGTACCGAAATTCGCTCGCCGTGCATTGCCGCTTTCGACCCCGTCAGCAGCGGGTGCCATTTCGGCAGCCCTTTCTCTTCCGCCAGTAGCCGATAGGCGCAGGTCATTGGCAGCCATTCAAAGGTCGGCAGGTTATCACGCGTTAACTTGATGCAGTCAGGCTCGTACTCGAACCGACGTTCGTAATTGCGACACTGGCAGGTTTTGATGTTGAGCTGGCGGCAGGCGACGTTGGTGAAGTAAATTTCGTCGGTGTCTTCGTCCATCAGTTTATGCAGGCAGCACTGACCGCAGCCATCACATAACGACTCCCACTCGGCATCGGTCATTTCATCCAGGGTTTTACGTTGCCAGAAAGGTAAATCGCTCATCAGGGTATCCGCCATTGCTATAAAGCTGCACCTTATAACCAGTCTGGCACGCTGATGCAAGTTTTGCCGCCTAAAAAGGCGGCAAGCAGGCGTTACAGGACGCGGGTCGTCAGGGAGTGACCGTTAAAACTGACCATCAGCTCGTCGCCGCTGGCGAGCGGCCCGACACCTTCCGGCGTGCCGGTCAGCACGACATCGCCGGCTTTGAGCGTAAAGAATTTGCTCATGTAGGCGATTAAAGGGACGATCTTATGGATCATATCCGCCGTTGTACCCTGCTGGCGAACCTCGCCATTGACCGTCAGCCCCAGGGGGGTCGCCTGCGGATCGCCGTTAAATTCCGCAGTTGGAATAAACCCGGACAGCGGGCATGAGTTATCGAATCCTTTCGCTTTCTCCCACGGCTGCCCGGCCTTCTTCATTTTGCCCTGGATATCACGTAACGTCAGATCGAGCGCCACGCCATATCCGGCGATAGCCTTACGCACATGTTCTTCGGTCGCCTGACGCAGCGTTGCGCCGATGAGCACCGCCAGTTCGACTTCATGGTGCACCGAGCCCATATCCGTCGGAATGACCAGCGGCTGGCGCAAATCGCACAGGGCGGTTTCCGGCTTGATAAACAGCACCGGCTCATCCGGCGTGACGCTGCCCATTTCTTTTATGTGGTTGGCGTAATTGCTGCCCACGCACACCACTTTACTTACCGGGTAGTCAAGCAGCGCACCCTGCCAGTTATGATGTTGATACATTCATTTTCCCCTAATTTGTCATCGTCGACTTCAGGAATGGCACCGACAGGCATGACGCCGGGCACCGTTTATTTATCGGTTTCTGGATTGTTCTGTGAGGCGTTGAAACGATGTTGCTTCAATAAATCTTCGGGCGGCGGAGGCAGTTGTAAATAATATCCCTGCTCCGTTAAGGCTTGTTTAACTTTATCCAGCGAGGCGTTAACTAACTTTTTGCTGCCATCCAGCGGCAATATCATTGCCAGCTGCGGCTGACCAAATCCTTTCATCAGTTCTTCAGGCACACGTGAGAAATCGTCTTTTTTTTCGACATATAAATAGGTCTGGTCACGCTTAGCACTTCTGTAGATCACACAAAACATACTTTTTACTCTGAATTAAACGGATGGCGACTTGCCTCAATATAATAGTGACTATAACATGCCTTCTGGACTTCGGAATATCACTCCACACCGGGGATGATAAATAGCAAATTGAGTAAGGCCAGGATGTCAAACACGCCCATCGAACTTAAAGGCAGTAGCTTCACCTTATCAGTGGTTCATTTACATGAAGCAGAACCCGAGGTTATTCGTCAGGCGTTAGAAGACAAAATCGCTCAGGCTCCTGCTTTTTTAAAACATGCTCCTGTGGTCGTGAATGTCAGTAATCTTGACGCGCCGGTGAACTGGCCGCAGTTGCAGAAGATCGTGGCGTCGACGGGGTTGCGTATTATTGGCGTCAGCGGTTGCAAAGATGCCCGACTGAAAGCCGAAATCGACCAGATGGGCCTTCCTTTACTCACTGAAGGTAAAGAGAAAGTGGTCCGCTGTGCGCCGTCAGAACCCGTTGCTCCCGCCGCTGTAGCGCAAAACGCTACTCCCGTCACAAAAACGCGATTTATTGATATACCGGTTCGTTCCGGTCAACGCATTTATGCACCACAATGTGATCTGATTGTTACAAGTCACGTCAGTGCTGGCGCTGAGCTGATCGCCGATGGCAATATTCATGTCTATGGCATGATGAGAGGCCGCGCGCTGGCGGGCGCAAGTGGCGACCGTGATGCGCAAATTTTCTGTACCCATCTGACGGCAGAGCTGGTGTCTATTGCAGGTGTTTACTGGCTGAGTGATAAAATCCCAGCAGAATTTTATGGCAAAGCGGCACGTCTGCAGTTGGCAGATAACGCTTTGACAGTTCAACCGTTGAATTGATCCCTTTTTAACAAGGAATTTCTATGGCACGCATTATTGTAGTTACTTCGGGTAAAGGGGGCGTTGGCAAAACCACCTCCAGCGCGGCCATCGCTACTGGTTTGGCCCAGAAGGGAAAGAAAACTGTCGTTATTGATTTTGATATCGGCCTGCGTAACCTCGATCTGATCATGGGGTGTGAACGTCGGGTTGTTTATGATTTCGTCAACGTCATTCAGGGCGATGCGTCGCTCAATCAGGCGCTCATCAAGGACAAGCGTACTGAGAATCTCTTCATTCTTCCGGCCTCTCAGACGCGCGATAAAGACGCATTAACGCGCGAAGGCGTTGCAAAAGTTCTCGACGATCTGAAAGCAATGGATTTCGAATTTATCGTTTGCGACTCCCCTGCGGGGATTGAAACCGGCGCGCTGATGGCGCTCTATTTCGCCGACGAAGCGATTATCACCACCAACCCGGAAGTCTCCTCGGTACGCGACTCTGACCGTATCCTGGGGATTCTGGCGTCTAAATCTCGCCGTGCCGAAAACGGTGAAGATCCGATTAAAGAACATCTGCTGTTGACGCGCTACAACCCAGGCCGTGTTAACCGTGGCGACATGCTCAGTATGGAAGATGTGCTGGAGATCCTGCGCATTAAACTCGTCGGAGTTATCCCGGAAGATCAGTCTGTTCTGCGCGCCTCTAACCAGGGCGAACCGGTCATTCTGGACATCAATGCAGACGCAGGTAAAGCGTATGCCGATACGGTAGACCGTCTGTTGGGAGAAGAACGTCCTTTCCGCTTCATTGACGAAGAGAAGAAAGGTTTCCTCAAACGCCTGTTCGGAGGATAAGTTATGGCATTACTGGATTTTTTTCTCTCGCGGAAAAAGAGTACAGCGAACATCGCGAAAGAGCGATTACAGATTATTGTCGCCGAGCGTCGTCGTAGTGACGCCGAGCCACATTATTTACCGCAGTTACGTAAAGATATTCTTGAAGTCATTTGTAAGTACGTACAAATTGATCCGGAAATGGTCACCGTTCAGCTTGAACAAAAAGACGGTGATATTTCCATTCTTGAACTTAACGTTACCTTGCCGGAAGCTGAAGAGTCGAAATAAACGCTTTAGTGAGATAATTCCTGGAAAAAAAGGCAGAGCGATCTGCCTTTATTATTATCAGCCATTTTCCTGTTGCGGGAATCACGATGTCTGAAACAGGTTGTCACTTATCCACGAGCGATAACTGTTCGGCTATTTTCGCTTTTGCATAGCAGACAAAGCGCGAGACGGCGGGCATAATCTTTGCCCAGTCAACGCTTACCTGCCCCAGATAGTCGAGCCGTGCGGTCGCAAGTAGAGAAGCGTGTTCATCCGGGAGATAAGGCATTAACCAGTCAGCAGCGCGGTCTTTCGCGGTAAAACCGCCTGTCGCCACGCTGTACCAGATGCGCGCCAGGGTCAACATGATATTGCGCTCGTCGCCCTGCAAATCCCAGCTGTCCTGCCAGAGCATCAGCGTCTGACGGAACGTCTCCCGAATGTCGCTTTGCGGCACCGGCTCAAAAAGCGAATCCGCGCGCTCGCCGGTCAGGGCTATGCTGGCATGACGTGCCTGGGTCAATAAAATCGCCAGATCGCTATCCTGCTGTACCGGTTCATACTTCCCCGCCTGAATATCCTCGCGTAACCACTCGCCAAACTGCATTTCTCGTCGGGGAGGAAAACGCCAGGGTACCACATCAGCATGCACCACAACCGTCACCTCAAGCGCCCGCCAGAGCGTCGACGTGCCAGGCCAGGCTGACACCGACAGGAGTTCCTGCATCAGCGCTTCTCGCTTTGCCGTCGTCAGCGGCACACGCGTGGTGACCAGCAAATCAATATCGCTGTGCGGTTTTAACCCACCCTCAACGGCAGAACCGTACAAATGAATGGCCAACAGATCCTCTTCAAGGATCCGTTCAATGATGGCTTTCACCTTTTCCAGTTGTTCCCTAAGGGTATCCGCAATCCTCAATGTCATTGCCTCACCGTCAACATACCATTTCTGCCTGGAGTCACCTTAGCGCGACAGGAAGCCCGCCGACAAGCAGCGAGCTGAGCCTGAATTTAGTGGTGCAGCATTTCGTCCACCACGGCCTGCGCCTTGAGCTGATAAGGATAGTAGGTTGGCCAGTTGTCCATTTCTTCCAGTAGTGCCTGTTGTGAGGTATTGCCCATAAAAATATGGAAGTGGGCCGACGCCCGCGGCGCAATGATATGATCGCTGAACTGCACAAACTTCGGTGCTTTACTGTTTGCGTCTTTGCATTCAAACAGATAACGCACTCCTTTTTTCCCTGAGGTGTAGGTCAGGATCTTGTACCCGGCGTAGTCATACTGGCAGGAGGCCACCTGCTTACCGGTATGAAACTCCATCACGCCATTTTCGATGCCAATGGTATCAACGTCCGTCGCATAGCCTTTCCGGTAATAGGCTTTCACCTCCTCTGCCGTTTTGCCCTTACCCTTTTCTGCCTTCTGTTTAAAAACCGGATCCAGCTCACCGCTAACCAGATACGGATATACGGATTGCCACATACCATCCCAGTCGGTAAGCGCCCTGTCCTTAACATTGCTATCTGCAAATTCGCCTTCCGCCGCTTTCTGTTCCATCTCCGTCAACGGCACGCCATGCGCGTGATCGCCGTGGGCGAAGGCATAACTGCTAAACCACAACATTCCCAGAGAAACAGATAATTTTTTCCAATGAATTGCCAACGTCGTACCCTCAATCAGATGAATAAGATGAAATGTTATATTATAACAATGCAATTTATTCAACACCGTTGACGTAAATGAAGGAAACTTGATCTGGTCACTTTTTATGCAAAAAAGAGATTCGATATACTGAAACCGGAGACAAAAAACAGGAGGTAATGACTATGTATCGTTCTGTTCTGGTACCCATTGATATCTCAGAAGCCGATCTCACCCGGCAACTTATTCCTCAGGTTAAAACCCACGCTAAAACGGCGAAAGTCCATTTCCTGGCGGTCATTCCCTCAGTCCCCTTTTATGCCTCCCTGGGGCTCGCTTACTCTGGCGAACTCCCGGATAAAAATGGGCTGCAGACGAAAGCATCGCAAAAACTCAACGAGATTGTGAAACAATTCGATATCCCTGAAGGTCGGATACAGCAGCATGTGGTATACGGCCCCCCTAAAGATCAGATCCTGAAACTGGCGGATTCCGTCAGTGCTGACCTGGTGATCATCGCATCACACCGGCCCGGGATCTCTACATACCTGCTGGGTTCTACCGCCGCAGCCGTCGTGCGCCACGCGCACTGTCCGGTTCTGGTCGTTCGCTGAGCCGCAAACGGGAGCCTGCTGGCTCCCGTTCATGTCATTTTCACGATCCAGTCGCGGAAAATATCCATCGCGGGTGTCATCGGTTTTGACTTCAGGTGGGTGAGCCAGTAACTGCCCATATTGATCTCAATCGCGAAGGGGCGAACGAGTAGTCCGGCCGTTAGTTCTCTGGCAAACATCATTGCCGGAACCAGTGCCGCGCCGCCGGTATGAATGACCGTTTCAATCATCAGGCGTGAGGAATCAAAAACGGCGCCATTGATCCGCTCTGCCGACACGCCAGCAGCCGCAAACCAGCTATCCCACTCATCTGCCCGATATGAACGCAGAAGATTCTCTTGCAGGAGATCGGCTGGATGATTAAGCCGTTGCGCGGTCTCTGGCGTACACAGGACGGTCAGCGGGGCATCACACAATATTTCGTTATGGGTTGCAGGCCACTGGCCGCTGCCAAAGCGAATGGCGAAATCCAGCCCCTCTGCCGCCAGATTCACAACATTGTTATTTGTGCGCAAGCGTAACTCAACGAACGGATGCGCCTGGCGGAATTGCTCAATACGCGGCAGTAACCAGCCAACGGCAAAAGTACCGACCGCAGCGACCGTAAGCACTTCACGATACTCTCCGCCCTCAAACTGACGGAAAATAGTATCGATTTGGCTAAAAGCGTCGGTCAGGACGGCAAACAGCGCCTGCGCCTCATCCGTCATCTCCAGCCCTCTGGGGAGACGTTTAAACAGCACTCTGTTCAGGCGATCTTCCAGAATACGCACCTGCTGGCTGACGGCGGCCTGCGTGACACAAAGTTCCAGTGCCGCACGAGTGAAACTCAAATGGCGAGCCGAAGCCTCAAAGGCCCGTAGGGCATTAAGCGGAAGATTAGAGCGCATAATAAAGACTCATAAGATTTTCTTTAACCCAGGGTAAATTCTTCTCGCTTGTTAAGCAAGCGCCGTGAGCGGATAGTTCTGGCATTGCAGACATATCATGCGCCTTTAACTCTCTTTCTTTTTTGTCCGTCTGAGTGGGAAAAATAAAGTGCATGTGTTTATTAATTTACTGATTATTAAGGTAGTGACTTATGCTAAAAAAACGACTCCATCAGATTGTACTACTTCCCATCCTGCTCGCTTGCTTTACCGTTAGTTCACCGCTTTTGGCTCGTGATAAGGGAGACTTCACCCCCGTTCAACAAAAGCTGGCTGCATTAGAAAAACAATCAGGTGGTCGACTGGGCGTTGCGCTGATTAATACCGCCGATCGTTCGCAAATCCTTTATCGTGGTAACGAACGCTTTCCTATGTGCAGTACCAGTAAAACGATGGTCGCCGCTGCGGTATTGAAACAAAGTGAAACCCGGCATGATATTTTGCAGCAGAAAATGACCATCAAAAATTCCGATCTGACGAACTGGAATCCGGTGACGGAAAAATACGTCAATAAAGAGATGACCCTGGCGGAATTAAGCGCAGCCGCACTGCAATACAGCGATAATACGGCAATGAATAAATTGCTTGAGCATCTGGGTGGAACCGGCAACGTTACGGCCTTTGCCCGCTCAATTGGCGACACCACCTTTCGTCTGGATCGAACAGAACCTGAACTCAACACCGCTCTCCCTGGTGATGAGCGAGATACCACATCACCGCTGGCGATGGCGCAAAGCCTGCGCAAGCTGACGCTGGGCGATGCGCTGGCAGATGCACAGCGCGCGCAGCTGGTTGCGTGGTTGAAAGGCAACACGACCGGTGGGCAAAGTATTCGTGCCGGACTGCCTGAAAACTGGGTGGTTGGCGATAAAACCGGAGGCGGCGACTATGGCACAACCAATGATATCGCGGTGATCTGGCCCGAAGGTCGTGCGCCGCTGATCCTCGTCACCTACTTTACACAGCCGCAGCAGGATGCCAAAGGGCGTAAAGATGTTCTGGCCGCCGCCGCGAAGATTGTGACGCAAGCAGAATAAGATGCAAAAAGCCCGGACAAACGTCCGGGCCTTCAAATTTGGGCCGCCATCGAGGCCTCGAACCCCGTTCCCTACAACAAAAGTCGTTCGCTCTTCCAGATGAGCTAATGGCGGTCTGTCGGTTTTTATTTCTGATTGAGAATCTACTCATTATCAGAAGCGGGCGAGATAATACATAACTCAAATTACCCCTGCAATAGGTGTGGATGACTTTCCCTTATTACGACCGTTCGTTTGCTCATTATTCATGCAGGACAATAAATAGGAGATGATATATTGCACACCAGCGTATTCACCCGGACTGTCGCGCATAAAGATAGGCTGTCGCCCGAGAGACGCCTAAATATTGCGCCACCGTATCCATAGATTTACGGACATTGAGCAGCCCTTCTTTGCGTAACTGTTGGATCAGAATCTTTCTGTCTTCCATTTTAAGTGCGCGCGCTGTGGTGGCGCGCTTTGCGGCAAAATCATCGATTCGCTGGCGAATAACTTCCGTACTCCCGGGGTCAAGATGTTCACGCACCGGTGAGCTCGCTGTTTCGGTAAAACGCGCCAGCGCGCTCTGCATCCCCCGGAAAAGCGTCATATCGACATTAAGGCATAACGCTGCAACGTATTTGCCCTTTTCATTTTTAATCCCAATGGACGTACTTTTTACCGGACGTCCATCGGCAAACTGATTGCCGTAGTTCGCAATAATTTCAGGGAAATCAGAAGACGCAATCCTTGCCAGCCCGAGTTCCGTGGCCGGTTGCCCAACCTCACGTCCGGATAAATTATTATGTATCGACATAATCGCGTGCTCAGGATCCTGGAGGTCATGCACAACGACTTCGCAAAAGGGAGAAAACGTTTCGCTTAATCCCTTCGCGATCGTGTCAAGTTGGCTGAGAAGCGAATTCTCGTCGTTTTTTGGCATGCCGGTCTCCCACAGTGATGCCCGTTGTCATTATTGCTCTCCGTTTACAGCCTCACGAGACGGCTTTCCTGGCCAGGAATTCAGCGTAGCGCGCGATATCCACATTGCCGCCGCTGATGATAATGCCGACTTTCTTCCCACGGAGTTCTGTTTTTCTCGCCCTTGCCGCGGCAAAACCAAGACAGCCGGTGGGTTCCACGACAATTTTCATACGCTCGGCCATAAACGTCATCGCGGCAATTAATTCATCGTCTGAAACGGTCAGAATGTCATTCACGTATTTTTGAATCAGAGGGAATGTATAGTGCCCCAGATGTTGCGTCTGTGCACCATCAGCGATGGTTTTTGGCGTATCGATGTGAACGATTTTGCCACTTCTGAAAGACTGCTGTCCGTCATTACCGGCTTCAGGTTCCACGCCATAAACAATGCAATCTGGCGAGAGTTGCCGGGCGGCCAGCGCTGAACCAGAAAGCAACCCACCGCCACCCAGGCAGACAAAAAGAACATCCAGTGAGCCAACCTCTTCAATTAACTCCTTGGTTGCAGTGCCCTGACCGGCGATAACATGGGGATGATCGTAAGGAGGGATGAGCGTCAAGCCTTGTTTTTCAGCCAGTTCGCGGCCAATCTGTTCACGATCTTCCGTATAGCGATCGTACATCACAACGTTGCCGCCATATCCTTTGGTCGCCGCCACTTTCGCAGCTGGCGCATCATGGGGCATGATGATGGTCGCCGGAATACCCAACAATTTTGCTGACAGCGCTATCGCCTGGGCATGATTTCCGGAAGAAAATGTCACCACACCAGCAGCCCGCTGTTCCGGCGTAAACTGGCGTAACGCATTCATCGCCCCGCGAAACTTAAAGGCCCCCATACGCTGGAAGTTTTCACATTTAAAGAAAACCTCGGCGCCAAACGCCTCATTGACGGTCCGGGAGGTCATCACCGGCGTCTTGTTTGCATATCCTTCAATGCGTTCGGCGGCAGCGGCAATATCAGCATATTCCGGGCGTGTCGTCTCAGTCATATTTTCACCTGTATAACGTTAAGCGTCGGGCTTATTGCGCCAGCGCGATAGCTTCCACTTCTAAGGCAGAGCCGTAATGCAGCTCTGCAACCCCTGCAACGACACGAGATGGACGGAAATCACCAATCCATTCGGCGTAGATTTCATTAAACGTCGGCCAGAGACTGATATCTGTCACATAGACACGGACAGAAACCAGATGCTGACGGGATACGCCAGCGCCTTCCAGGCAGGCATCAATATTTGCCAGAACGAGTCTGGTCTGTTCGTCAAAAGAGGCCTCCGCCTTTTTCTCACCGAGCCGGGTAACGGGCAGTTGTCCTGAGATAAAAACAAATCCCCCTGCTGTCACGCTCGCCGAGTAGTGACCAGCGGGGGGAAGTCCACAGGACGTTGAGTTTACTGTGATATCCGGGTGCATATGCGGCTCTCCTGCGCGTCATGTTTAATACACTATGTATTATTTTATACACTTTGTATAGATTATTTTATGTACCACACTGCTTGCGCGGCATAGTGCGCTTTTGTTTCCAACGTCCGGCCTTTCTGGCCCCCGATTAGGTAACAGAGATAATGGTGAAGTGGAGAGCCTCTGAGCCCTGAGAGCGCTCTGTTCTGGAAGTTTGAGCACCAGGAGGAGGATTAACGGGAAGCATGGACAGACCTCGCCGTGGGGGGGAGAAGTTGTCTCCCAGGGCGAGGCTATTCCATCAGGGCGGTTTTTTTATGTCGGAATTAATCTGCTATTTCGTTTTCCTGACGAATCTGATTTGCCCAACGCTGGGCCGATTCCGCCTCGCTGAACACTGGCGAACGCCTGAACGACTCCCCCATTAAGACAAACGCGACATATTTCCCGCGCAAGATCCACACGTCACGAAACGCGTCCATTTTTATCGCATGTTCGGGCGGTGCAGGTTCAACACGCGGAACATAGCTAATAACCGGGCGATTTTGTTGGCGAAGAGGTTTCATCATTAATAGCTTCACTAAGACAAATTCAAAAATCAGAAAAGAACTATCTTAGCCGATTTTACCCCCGCCCGTCCTGCTCTGGCCGTGCGCTTTGCGCTGTCTGCCGACATCGTCATCCGCATTCTGCCCGGCGGGATCACGCGTGTGGACTATAGTTAGAGGGTTTTGACAAAAGCAACGACCCTTTCAGCAATGAAAAAAGGAGACGAGTTCAATGTCGCATAGCGAGAAAAATCCCCATCCGCATCAATCACCGGTACACGATCAGCGTGAAGCAAAACCTGGTCTGGACTCTCTGGCGCCTGACGATGGGTCACACCGCCCTACACCTGAACCGACGCCTCCAGGCGCGCAACCCACAGCGCCCGGCAGTCTGAAAGCCCCGGAGACCGGGAATAAAAAGCTGAGCGATCTGGAAACGGTACGCAAGGGCAGCGAAAATTTTGCGCTCACCACTAATCAGGGCGTACGCATTGCTGACGATCAGAATTCATTGCGTGCGGGCAGCCGTGGTCCGACGCTGCTTGAAGACTTCATCCTGCGTGAAAAAATCACCCATTTTGACCATGAGCGCATTCCTGAGAGGATCGTCCATGCGCGCGGCTCTGCAGCCCACGGCTATTTCCAGCCCTATAAAAATCTGAGCGATATCACCAAAGCCGATTTTCTCTGTGATCCGGATAAAATTACGCCGGTTTTCGTACGCTTCTCTACCGTTCAGGGCGGCGCGGGTTCGGCGGATACAGTGCGTGACATCCGTGGTTTTGCCACCAAGTTTTACACCGAGGAAGGGATTTTTGATCTGGTTGGCAATAACACCCCGATCTTTTTTATTCAGGATGCGCACAAGTTTCCTGATTTCGTCCACGCCGTAAAACCGGAGCCGCACTGGGCCATCCCTCAGGGACAAAGCGCGCATGATACCTTCTGGGATTACGTCTCGCTACAACCAGAAACCCTGCACAACGTCATGTGGGCGATGTCCGATCGTGGTATCCCACGCAGTTATCGCACAATGGAAGGTTTCGGTATCCATACGTTCCGCCTGATTAACGCTGAAGGCAAAGCCACCTTCGTTCGTTTTCACTGGAAACCGCTGGCGGGCAAAGCGTCGCTGGTGTGGGATGAAGCCCAAAAGTTGACCGGTCGTGACCCGGACTTCCATCGCAGGGAGTTGTGGGAGGCGATTGAAGCCGGTGACTTCCCGGAATATGAGCTGGGTTTACAGCTTATCCCGGAGGAAGATGAATTTAAGTTCGACTTCGACCTGCTGGATCCCACCAAGCTCATCCCGGAAGCGCTGGTTCCGGTACAACGTGTCGGCAAAATGGTGCTAAACCGTAACCCTGACAACTTCTTCGCCGAGAACGAACAGGCTGCCTTCCACCCGGGTCATATCGTCCCCGGTATTGATTTCACTAACGATCCGCTGCTGCAGGGGCGTCTGTTCTCGTATACCGATACGCAGATTAGCCGTCTTGGTGGGCCTAACTTCCACGAAATCCCAATCAATCGCCCGACGTGCCCGTATCACAATTTCCAGCGCGACGGCATGCACCGCCAGGATATTGATACCAACCCAGCGAATTACGAACCCAACTCGATTAACGACAACTGGCCGCGCGAAACGCCGCCGGGGCCGAAGCGCGGTGGCTTTGAGTCTTATCAGGAGCGCGTGGATGGTAATAAAGTCCGCGAGCGCAGCCCTTCGTTCGGCGAATATTATGCTCACCCTCGCCTGTTCTGGCTTAGCCAGACGCCCGTTGAGCAGTTGCATATTATTGATGCCTTCAGCTTTGAGCTGAGTAAAGTGGTCCGTGCTTACATTCGCGAACGGGTGGTCGATCAGCTGGCGCATATCGACATTAAGCTCGCACAGGCGGTCGGGAAAAATCTCGGCATCACGTTAACCGATGAACAGACACAAATTGCGCCGCCGCAAGAGGTCAACGGACTGAACAAAGATCCTTCGCTTAGCCTCTATGCCGTGCCGGACGGCGATATCAAAGGTCGCGTGGTCGGGATTTTGCTTAACGACAAGGTGAAATCCGCCGATCTGCTTTCTATACTCCAGGCGCTTAAGGCAAAGGGTGTCCATGCGAAATTGCTCTATTCGCGAATGGGCGAGGTGGTTGCCGATGATGGTTCGACGCTCACCATTGCCGCCACCTTTGCCGGAGCGCCTTCGCTTACGGTGGATGCGGTAATTGTGCCGTGTGGCGATATCGCCGATATCGAAGACAGCGGTGACGCTCGTTACTACCTGCTGGAGGCGTATAAGCACCTCAAACCCATTGCCCTCGCGGGTGATGCCCGACGCTTTAAAGCGGTACTGAACGTAGAGAGTCAGGGGGAAGAAGGCGTGGTTGAAGCGGACAGCGCGGACAACCATTTTATGGATGAATTGTTCACGCTAATGGCTGCCCATCGCGTCTGGTCACGCACACCGAAAATCCCGAACGTACCAGCCTGAGGCGGGTCCTGGTAAAAAAATGCGGCGCACCCGTGCGCCGCAAACTCAGGAGTCAGACATCAAGAAAACTGCCCAGACGGTAACCACGTTCAGCGATCGCATATTTAAGCGATGCCGACGTCAGCACGTCCAGTTCAGTCAAACGGGGGTAACAATAGGCGCTCTGACGGATAACATTGTCGATAAACGCCGGGTGACACATGACTTCCAGTGAGGACTCTCCACGCTTTACGGATTCGTCGAGAACATGCAAAAACAACGCTTCCGTAATTTCTTCTCCGTAAAACTCACTGCTGAACCCTTGCGAGCTGCGCAGCGTCTGCGGAAGTTTCTCAGCCTGCAATGCCGGCTGACGGTCAATACGCAACGCAATATTGCGCTCGGCGGCGAAACGGGCAACGAGAGGGAAGATCTGCGGGAACATATGCACATGGTGATGGCTATCCAGATGCGTCGGCTCCCGCCCGAACAGGTCGATGAAACGCTGGTACTGACAGGCAAGTTCACGGGCGATTTCGTCCAGCGGCAGCGTATCGTCTTCTGCCATCTGCCAGATCCATTTTCCCAGACGTCCTTCGCGGGTTAACCCCGGCATCGCGGTCAGCGGTTTACCTAACGTCAGAACAAAATGCATACCCACCGCAAGCGTTGGCAGATCGCGGCTTAAGGTAACCGCATGCTCAATGGCTTCACCGTTTACCAGCGCCGTGGTCGAGGTTACCACGCCGTGGCGGCAGGCCTCGACGATGCCGTAGTTTTGCCCTTTGCTCAGGCCAAAATCGTCCGCATTTACTATCAATAAGCGTTCCATAGCCAGCCTCTTTTAGTGTTGTGCGCCTTTCAGCTTCGCAATGCACTGGGCAAAGTTCGGCAGCCACTTCTCGTGCGCCAGAATCAGCTCACGCGCCAGACTTTCAGCATCGCGGTCCGAATGCACCAGCGGGCTCAGGTTCAGTGCCAACAGCACGTCGTTAAACTCGCCGCTCAGCGCCGCGTTGCTGGCCGCCACTTCAAAGCCTTTGATGGTATAGATTAAACCCAACACTTTCTCGTCAAAATGAGTGATACGCGGCGTCGGCGTTGCCCCGTCGCGGCCCAGCGTACAGGTCATTTCCACCGCCCAGTCAGCCGGAATATTATCGACGTGGCCGTGATGCGGAATGTTGACGTAATGCTCGGTCTGCTTGTCATTGAAAATCGCATTAATGACTTCACAGGCGGCGTCAGAGTAGTACGCCCCTCCGCGCTGTTCCAGCTCCTTCGGCTTAACGTTGAGTTCCGGGTTTTTATACAGATCGAACAGTTGTTTCTCAACCTGTTGCACGACCTGCGCCCGTGCGCCGCCCTTGTAGTATTCACCCATCTCAATCGCCAGCATCTCTTTTTGCTTGAAGTAATACAGCAGATACGAGCATGGCAACAGATTCAGTGAACGAATCAACCCTTCGCTGAACGGCAGATCGAAAATGTTTTTCACCGTAGACGCCTTGAGCTGACCCGAAGCCACGCCGTCCAGCAGTTCAGCAAAGCGTGACTGGCCATTGACGATCACATCTTTGATGAACACCATGTGGTTGAGGCCAAACAGGTCGATCGATAAATCGTCACTCTCTTTCAGCGCCAGCACATCGTGGATAAACATTTTCATGCCCACCGGGATGTTGCATACGCCAATAAAGCGTTTGAAGTTCGTATGACGATAGACCGCCTCCGTCACCATGCCCGCGGGGTTGGTAAAGTTGATCACCCAGGCATTCGGGCACAGTTCTTCCACATCTTTAATGATGTCAAAAATTACCGGAATGGTGCGCAGCCCTTTGAACAGACCACCGGCACCATTGGTTTCCTGGCCCAGATAGCCGTGGCTCAGCGGAATACGCTCATCCAGCTCGCGAGCTTTCAACTGGCCAACACGCAGTTGTGTGGTCACGAAATCGGCATCTTTCAATGCTTCGCGGCGGTCCAGGGTTTTAAACACCTTCATCGGCACGCCCGCTTTTTCGATCATGCGCTGGCAAAGTTGATAAATAATATCCAGTTTCTCTTCACCGCCTTCAACGTCAACCAGCCACAATTCGGAAACCGGCAATTCGTGATAGCGCTTAATAAAACCTTCCAGCAATTCCGGGGTGTAGCTGCTCCCGCCACCAATAGTGACGACTTTTAATTTCTGGCTCATCGTTTCTCCCTTCAGTGCTTAACACTGGCGTGAATGATGCTCTGCCCTTCTGTCAGGTATGACGCGGGCGTCCCGCGTCTATAATGGGCAAGCGTAAACCTGGTTGTTGAGTAAAAAAATTACTGGTTATATTGCGTGAGTTTTTTTCTATAGCTATTGGGTGTAAATGACGTCATTTTTTTAAACGTCTTAATAAACAGGCTTGGACTACTGTATCCCGCTTCATACGCAATATCCGTGACGGAGTAGTTTGTCATCTCCAGCTGTTTCTTGGCGAAATTAATGCGAATTTCATTAATTAACTGCATCGGCGTTTTTCTGTAATAACGCTGGGTCGCTCGCGTCAAATATTCCTGAGATTTTGCCGACAGGGAAACCATATTTTCCAGCGCATTTTCACCAAACTGCGCTTTATTATGCATAGTTTCCACGGTGGCTTTCAGCCACTGCGGAATATCATCCAGAACCTGTTCTTCACGATAATGGCGCAGGCGGTTGATAATGTAGAAGGTGACCACTTCCACAAACTCTTCCAGCCCGGTATCACGAAAATTGAGCGATGCGATAACCGTCTCGACATAGGTTAAAAATGCGCTGTTGGTGCGATAAACCTGCGATGCCACGAAACAGAACGGCATGAGCGGGCTGTAGTGCTGTTCAAAAAAACGTTTACTGATGCCAACGTTGAGAATGCGCGTCGAGCCGAACTCGTAGAAGCTCTGATGGTGCGAACCGAGCGGAACAAACACAAAGTCCCCCCGTTCCAGCAGCACGCGCTTACCGTTAATCTCCTGGTAATAGCGACCCGTTAGCACCAGCGTAAATTCATAGTAATCATGCTGATGCAGGCCACAGGCGCTCTCTGTCTTGTTGTAAATAAAGACATGGAAATTTTTACCGTTAAACAACTGCTGTTCACGGGCAATGGTGATTTCCGGTGCGCTCGCCTGGTGTTGCATCATCATCTCCTTACTATTTCAGCTTCTCATGAAGCTCAATCAACTCTGCCACCAGCTCGCGTGCCAGCATTGACGTCATCAGGTGATCCTGCGCATGAACAAGCACCAGACTGACTTTCATTTTACCTTCACCCTGATCGCCTTCAATCAGTTTCGTCTGCACCAGATGCGCTTCGTTAAGCGCCATGCGCGACTGCTCCATCATCGTTTTCGCCGCGTCGAAGTCACCCTGCTTCGCCTGCTTTAGCGCCGCATAGGCCAGACTACGTGCCTGCCCGGAGTTGATGATTAGCCCCATCACCACTTCTTCGAGCTCTTCGGCTTCGGACTGCGTATCGGTAATATTATCGAGATCCATCATAAATCATTCCTCTTTGACGGCCCGGCATGCGTTGCCACATGCCGGGTTAAACTTAGAATTTCAGTGCGTTAGCGATATCTTCTTCGCTCTCTTCTTCGTCAATAACATTCTGCGCATTGTTCGCAACGACCACGAACGGCAGGTAAATCAGCGTCGCAACCCCTAAGTTGAACAACGCGACCAGCAGCGCTGCAATACTGCCGTTGGTATTAAAGAAGGCCCCCAGCCCGGTTGGCATGGTCCACGGCGCGATGTTGGTAATCGGCGGGATGATGCCCAGGTAGTAGGCAGTCAGCGTAATCGCGGCCAGGATGGGTTGTACCAGGATGAACGGAATGAACATCACCGGGTTCATGATAATAGGCAGACCAAACATAATCGGTTCGTTAATCTGGAAGATTCCGGGTGGCAGTGCCATTTTGGCCACCTGACGGTAATCCGCACGACGAGAGGCGATAAAGATGGCAAGGATCAGACCCAACGTTGCACCACTGCCGCCGAGGAAGATAAAGGAGTCGAGCATCGGCTTCGCCCAGACGTGGAACGTCTTACCGGCAGCCAGTGCAGCATCCACCGAACCGTACTGTTGATAGATGGCGATGTTTTCCAGCGCCCAGGGCGTCATGATGCCGCTGTCAAGCGCCGTCAGCGCCAGGGAACCATGAATACCAAAGAACCACAGCAGCGGAACAAAAAGCACGTACGCCCAGCCAACGACACTGCCCAGCGAGGCCAGCGGTGTAGAAATGGTGTCCATAATGATCTGGTGGAAGTTAGTTCCCCAGGTCGTCAGTGCCCAGGCGATGATCCCCATGATAGAGAGGATAATAAAGCCAGGAATCAGTGCTGAGAATGAACGAGAAACGGATGCCGGTACGCTATCGGGTAATTTAATGACCCAGTTGCGACGGACAATAAAGGTAAACATTTCCGCGACAACCAGACCGATAATAATACCGGAGATGATATTCGCGCCGCCCAGCCAGTTCGCCCCTACCGCATAAGCTTCGCCCACGCTATAAGGCGTGACGGTCATAAAGGCCGCGACCGATAACAGACCGGCCGCCAGGGCGTCGACTTTGCGCTCTTCCGCCAGTGCCATCCCGATAAAGAATGGCGCCATCAGTGACATAATGCCCAGCGTACCGTTATAGACGTTTCCGCCGATGCCTTTCAGACTA
This sequence comes from Citrobacter sp. ANG330, assembly GCF_047467925.1. NCBI lineage: Bacteria > Pseudomonadati > Pseudomonadota > Gammaproteobacteria > Enterobacterales > Enterobacteriaceae > Citrobacter > Citrobacter sp. ANG330. Next base: position 218,214 of record NZ_JASJUI010000002.1, read on the forward strand.
TTGAGGTTTTCAATAGTAGAAGCATCCAGCCGAACACCGAGGGAATAAAAAAACGACCCCTCCCCAAAGCTCAGGAAAACGTTATTAATTAATACAAACATGGCCCCCGCGAGGGTTAATGGCATTAAACGAATAAAACCGTTTTTGATTGCATTAACGTGTGGCTGCTTTCCTATTTTGACAGCAAAAGGAAGGAGTACCTTTTCAAGTGAAGCAATGACGTTACTCATAGAAAAATACCCTTAAAAACCGCAATTAATTATTGCGGTATATGTAGATGAAATAACTCTTTGACGGGAAAATTTAAAATATTAATTTGCCGCGGCTTTTTTAATTGCTGCAACCGCAGCCTTAAGCACGCCTAAACCATCGACTTTGCCATACAGCAGCGAGTCAATCACTTCAACAGGCTTGTTGGGTAACAAACGCTGAATTTCGGGCAACATATAAGCAATTTGTGGACCTAATAATACGACGTCAGCATGGGGTCCTTTTTCACCAGCCAGCGTTTCCGGGAATGCTTCAATAATAACCGGGACTTCATACTTTTCCGCCTGCGCACGCATCTTTGACACTAACAAAGAGGTAGACATACCCGCAGAGCAAAACAGATAAATGTGTTTCTTTTCCATTAAGACCTTCCTCATGTGCGATTATCTGTCAACCAGACACGTCGCAAGTCTCTACCTGCTTCTATGCTCTGGATAACCTGCGTAACCGAAAACTTATTTCTGTGTCTGAAATGAGTATACGGCATCGCACAGGCTGATGGTATTTCCTTGACCCACTAAATTGTCTCTCATTGACCTGGCGTTATGACTCCCCTCACACTTCGGGCAAATAATTCGCATCAATAAATAAGATCATCTTCGTTACAAAAAAACCGGCCAGTGGCCGGTTCGTTAAGCTGTACAGGCAGTAGACAGTTATTACTGCTTAGCTGCCTGCGGGTCGGTATCGTACTCAGCGCAGCTCTGATAGCCTGAGTTGATCACATGGCCAGTGTCATCGAGCGCCACGAAATAGGTTTCAGCTTTACCATCACGTTGACCCAGGATGTAGGTCTGGCACGTACCACGCGCGTGGATCATGCTCACCTCAGACGACGGTTTCCCGGCAATCTGTGCAACCTGCGCACGGCTCATGCCTTTTTTCACATCTTTGACCACAGGCTGGACAAATTGGTCTTTGGTACGATCGTACGCCGTACATCCTGCCAGCATCGTCATTACCGCCGCTGCACTTAAAATTCCTGCTATGTTCTTGTTCATTTTCCGTCCTCTTGTTTATCAGCGTGTTATATAAGCCTGGAATACATTATGACATTTTTCAAGCCAACGCTTAGCACGCGAATATTTCGTCAGATTCCATTCAGGCGGCAGGATGTCGTTTTAAGCGCCATTCAGGCTGTGTTCCCTTGTCGTTTTCACTGCAAACAGTTAGCTTTATCACTGTTTGATTTTATTCTTTAACGATTGGGGAGGGGGTAAATGACTCTGCAACACGAGATCATCAAAGCGCTTGGCGCAAAACCGCACATTAATCCAGAAGAGGAAATTCGCCGTAGCGTCGATTTCCTTAAAGCGTATCTGCAACGCTATCCCTTCCTGAAAAGCCTGGTATTAGGCATCAGCGGCGGACAGGACTCAACGCTGGCTGGCAAACTATGCCAGATGGCAATTAGCGAACTGCGCGAAGAGACCGGGAATGACGCGCTGCAATTTATTGCCGTTCGCCTTCCCTATGGTGTGCAGTTCGACGAGCAGGACTGTCAGGATGCCCTTGCTTTTATCCAGCCGGACCGCGTGCTGACCGTCAATATCAAAGCCTCAGTGCTGGCAAGCGAACAAGCTCTTCGTGAAGCGGGGATCGAACTGAGTGATTTTGTCCGCGGCAATGAAAAAGCCCGTGAGCGCATGAAAGCGCAGTACAGCATCGCCGGCATGACCAGCGGTGTGGTGGTTGGCACCGATCATGCCGCGGAAGCCATCACCGGATTCTTCACCAAGTACGGTGACGGCGGTACGGACATCAACCCACTGTTTCGCCTCAACAAGCGCCAGGGTAAACAACTGCTGGCGACATTAGGTTGCCCGGAACATCTTTATAAGAAAGCCCCTACCGCCGATCTGGAAGACGATCGCCCTTCTCTGCCGGATGAGGCCGCTCTGGGCGTCACGTACGAAAACATCGATGACTATCTGGAAGGTAAACCGGTCGATCCCGCTATCGCCAAAACGATCGAAGGCTGGTATCTGAAGACGGAGCATAAGCGCCGTCCGCCGATTACCGTCTTTGACGATTTCTGGAAGCAGTAAAGTCAAACCGGCCGGGTGGAAACGCCATCCGGCCTTCACCTCGCCATTGACCGCTTCGCCTCTTTTTTAATCGTAACCGCACTGCTATACTGGATGAATAACCAGCATCCGGAGTTTACAGTGGCACGGCGTCAATCAGTTCCTCGTCTTGAGTTTGAAGCAGCAGCAGTTTATGAATATCCCGAACACTTGCGCCCCTTCCTGGAGTCACTTCCGACCGTACCCGGTGTTTATCTGTTTCACAGCGACAGCGACACCCTGCCGCTCTACATTGGTAAAAGTGTCAATATCCGCAGTCGGGTACTGTCGCATTTACGCACGCCAGAAGAAGCCGCCATGCTGCGCCAGTCCCGACGGATTTCCTGGATCGGCACTGCCGGTGAAATCGGCGCGCTGTTACTCGAGGCTCGTCTAATCAAGGAACAGCAGCCGCTGTTTAATAAACGTCTGCGCCGAAATCGCCAGCTCTGTGCGCTAAAGCTCGCAGAGGGAAAGGTAGACGTCGTCTATTCCCGCGACGTTGATTTCTCCCACGCACCGGATCTGTTCGGCCTTTTTGCCAATCGCCGCGCCGCGCTTGCCGCTTTGCAGTCACTCGCTGATGAACAGAAATTGTGTTACGGGAGGCTGGGGCTTGAGCCACTGAACCGTGGTCGCGCCTGTTTTCGCTCTGCACTAAAACGCTGCGCCGGTGTTTGCTGTGGCAAAGAGCATCCGCAGGAGCACGACGCCCGTTTACTGGCATCGCTGGAAAAACTGCGGGTTATCTGCTGGCCGTGGAAAAACGCCATTGCGCTTAAAGAGAGTCGTGCGCAAATGACGCAATACCACATCATTAACAACTGGCTATGGCTGGGGGCGGTGGAATCACTGGAGGATGCAGCAACCCTGGTGCAAACCCCCGCGGGATTTGATCATGACGGTTACAAAATTCTCTGTAAGCCGCTTGTTTCCGGTGCCTGTGAGATTATTGAACTGAATCCGGGGAATGTCCCTGACGCCAGGTAATCTCGCTAAACAGCAGCTTTCCCTCTCTCTTCAGTAGCCGAATCGTATGCTTTCCGTCGTGCCAGCTGGCTCCCTGATCGGCAGTCAGGAGTTTATCGCCCAGTTGCCAGGCGCCGCTAATCACGAACACCACGCCGCCACGCGAGCCAAAGGTGGTGAAAGTGCGATCGGCCACCCGAACGTTCGCCTGACAGGAGTCGCGCCGGGTCATGATATTAAAATCCATCGACATCTGCCCTTCGGTTAACGTCGCTTTCACCACGCGCTCGCCAGCAAAGCTAAATGGTTGATGCTGCCTGAGGGTGTGGCTGAACGCGCCCTGACTTTCCAGCGTCACTTCGCTGCCTTCCAACAACGTAATCACCCGCTCAATACCAGGAAAGAGCGAAAATTCGCCATTACCGGCGAGAGACGCAATGCTGGCACGCCAGTGAAAATCGCGAGTCGCCGGTGGAAAACAGCAAATTTCACGCGTTTCCCCGGCGCCGTTACGCCAGAGAGTGATCGGCATCTTGCGGATATCAAAGTATTCCATCTTCGCTCCTGATAAGCATCGCGCGGCACAATAAAGCACAACGTTGTTATCGGCAGATACAATGATTTTCCTTAGGGCCTTAAAAAGAAAAAACCGCCGATCCTGCCCATCGCCTCAGTGGAGAGGATGGACAAGACCGGCGGTCTTCGAATGGGTCTGCTAAGCGATTACTCAGCAGGCACAGGCATTTTACCGTCACGCGCCGGACGTTCTGTCAGACGCTTCTCAAAATTGGCATTAAACTGCTTTTTCTGTTCCGGGGTCAGAATGTTGTAGATCTTATTCTGCGTTTCCATGTGCGCCAGCATGTTAGCTTTGCGCTGCTCTTCCATCTTCGCAATCTGCGCTTCTGCCTTCGCTTTATCAAAGGTATCGCTGGCGATGATGTCGTGCATTGCGCGGCGTTCTTCAACTGGCGGACGTTTCATCTGGTCACGCTGGCCTTTCATGATGTCACGGATCTGTTGTTTCTGCGCATCGGTCAGATTGAGGTCTTTAAACATCATGTCATGATGTGGACCGAATTTGCCTTTGTGCTGCATCATCGGTTTGGCGTCTGCCGGTGCGGCGGTGGTGGTATCCGCTGCATGAGCCAGGTTCGCAGCGCCCAGTGCCAGAGTTGAAGCTACAAACAGTGCAGTTAATTTACGCATAATCTTTATCCTTCCTTTCAGTTATTTTACGGCTTTCTTGTCACCTCCGAAGAAGTACAGTGCCGTGTTGACGAGATTAACTTTAACGACTTAATCGTCAATTTGTCAGAGCATCGGTAAAACAATGAAAGGGTAAAAAACATTTTTTCGCCAATTGTGGAGAAAAAAAGAAATTATTGCGAAGAGTTGAAAGAAAAAATGACAACCTGATGATTTTGCAGGAAATATGGAGAACTATACCTGAGCAGTGATGATAAATAAAGCAGCTTTCCAGGAATTATCCGGATTTATTCCCTGCCGCACGATGAAATAAAACCCGCAGTCCTTCAACTGCGGGAAATAAATCAGTTTATCTTCTCCAGCATCAGACCCGCACGTAATCCCAGTGCCACGCCGGGATTGGGAAATAAAACGTACTCCACATCATGGGTGACGACAAAACGCTCGTCACCCTCTTCCGCCAGCAGCGTTCCTGCGGTAAACGGGGTGAAGTTGAGCGTCTGGCTGTCCATGTGCAACACAAACGCGTCGCTGCGGCGGGTGATCTGCGATACCACACGGTAGCGGGCTGGCGGAGTGCCGTCTGCCTGGTCAATTTGCCCTGACAGTAAACAAGTCAGTGCGGCAGACGTCGGCGCAAACTGACGGAGATCGTTATGACCGAACGGCAACGCTTTGCCCAGCTCCAGCGTGCAGGCGAGCGCGCCGAAATGTTCCGCGCTAAAGTGGGTAAAGGTGCCCCCCGGCGCCTGATGAAACACTAAAGCTTCCAGCCCGGCGGCACCCAGCCAGCCGAGAAACGTCTCATCCCAGGGAATCTGGCGTTGCGGCAACACGCCGAAGCGCAAATGGTGAGAACCACGAATGGCGGTATGCAGATCCAGATGCCAGCGTATCGATTCTTGACCTTGCGAAAAGAAATCCTCCAGACACTGTTCCAGTTGCCGGGCGCGCTGCGTCTCAATACTTTCAGCAAAGAGTTGCCAGCGCCCGCCGAACATCCGGTTCATATCGCTATGGAGAAAGCGCTTCCCTTCCGCCAGCGCCTGTGGGTTACCGAGGATCAGCAACAATCGCCAGCGCAGCGTAATCTGTCCCGTTGAAAGAGCTTTCAACAGCGCGTTTAACATCTCCACCGGCGCAGTTTCATTGCCGTGAATGCCGGCAGAGATCACCAGTGCGCCAGCAGGCGGGGCTACAGGTGAGAGTTCAAGTATCCCCGCCTCCACCCAGCGCCAGCGAAAGCCTGGCCTTTCACCTTCCTGACTCGCTGGTATCCCGGTCGCCAGCGTGGTGGCGAGGAAATCATCCATGTCCGCCTCCCGATTGCTGGAACGGATAGACAGATCCAAGCTGTAACAGCTGTGTCAGCGTGTCCAGCGCTTCACGGCCTTCTCGCAGCAGTTGCGGGTCGGCAAGATCCGCTGCGGTCAGGCGGTCGCGATAGTAGCGATCCACCCAGTCGTTGAGCAAAGTAAACAGAACGTCATTCATCATTACCGCCGGATTGACCGCCTGGCATTCTTCTGCGGTCAACACCACCCGCAGGCGAAGACAGGCGGGCCCACCGCCGTTTGACATACTTTCGCGCAGGTCAAACACCCGCATGTCGCGGATCGGGTTATCGGCTTCCAGCAGATTCGTCAGATAACGCCACACGCCCGCGTGTTCGCGGCACTCCTGCGGCAAAACCAGCATCATCGAACCGTCGTCTCGGCTCAACAACTGGCTGTTAAACAGATACGTCGCGACCGCATCCGGGACCGACACGTCAGACGTTGGCACCACAATGGGGGTAAAGCCTGGCACGCGTTCGCGCAGTTGTTGTAAAACGTCTTCCTGCCTCGCAAAGGCCTGTTCGTGGCAGAACAGCACTTCCCGGTTCGCGACTGCAATGACATCGTTGTGAAACACGCCGAGGTCAATCACCTCCGGATGCTGCTGGGCAAAAATACACTGCTTCGGATTCACCTGATTCAGGCGAGCCACCGCCTCGCTGGCCTCACGGGTCTGCCGCGCCGGATAGCGGGAAGGCCGAGTATTACCGCCCTCTTCCCGCCCGTAAACAAAGAGCTGCATCCCCGGCTCGCCATATTCACCGCCGAGGCGATTATGGTTTGCCGCGCCTTCATCACCGAGCATCGCCACCTGCGGCAGCGCAGCGTGCACCGCGAAATATCGCTCATCACGGAAGATTGCCCGTAGCAGCGCCTCCGTACCAGGCGCTTCCAGCGATCGGTGGAACTTATTATTGAGGTTTGCGACCGTCAGATGCACTTTGCCATCCAGCGTGTCCGCCGACGGGGCTACGGTCGCCGCGTTCGCCACCCACATCGGCGACGCGGAGCTGACGCTGGAGAGCCAGTGCGGCGCCTGACGCGCCACTTTCTCGATCACCTGCTCATCGCTACCGCTAAAACCCAACTGGCGCAGCGCCGGAATAAAAGGACGCTCGTGCGGCGGGATCACAGCCTGCGGATATCCTGCGTCCGCCAGCGCCTTCATTTTAAGCAACCCTTGCTTCGCCGCCAGGCGCGGGTTCGAAACCTGATGACGATGCCGGGTGGACGCCTCATTGCCAAACGACAGGCCGGCATAATGGTGCGTTAACCCCACCAGCCCATCGAAATTAACCTCATGTGCTTTCATATGGACGCCTCACGCGAAAAGTCGAGGCCGGGACTCAGCGTGGCGGGCAGCGTCAGTGCCGGGGATTCCAGACTGGCCATCGGCCATGCACAGTAATCGGCGGCATACCACGCGCTGGCGCGATGATTTCCGGATGCGCCTACCCCACCGAACGGCGCGGTACTGGCGGCGCCGGTGAGCGGTTTATTCCAGTTGACGATCCCCGCCCGCGCTTCCAACAGTAACTGGTCGAACTGTGCGCGGTCGGGCGAGACCAGGCCGCAGGACAGGCCAAAGCGGGTGTTGTTCGCCATCGCGATCGCCTCGTCGAAGCGCTCATAGCGCCAGACACCAAGCAACGGTCCGAAGACCTCTTCGTCAGGCAAATTCGTCACGCCCGTCAGTTCAATAATCCCCGGTGTTAGCAGCGAGGTACCCGGCTGTAACAAGCGCGGCGCCAGCAGGGTCTGTCCGCCGAGTGATTCAAACTGTTGCCACGCGTCAAACACATTACGCGCCGCCTGTTCGGAGATAAGTCCACCCATAAACGGCTGCGGTTCATCATCCCAACGTCCCGGCTGTAAACGCTGGCTAACCTCCACCAGGCGAGCGAGAAATGCATCGCCCTGCGCGCCTTTCTTCACCAACAGCCGACGCGCGCAGGTGCAGCGCTGTCCCGCCGTGACAAACGCAGACTGAATAGTCAGGTGCACCGCCGCATCGATATCGGCCGGATCTTCAATAATCAACGGGTTGTTGCCGCCCATTTCGAGGGCAAGGATTTTTTCCGGCTGTCCGGCAAGCTGGCGATGCAGTTGATAACCGGTATTCGCACTGCCGGTAAAAAGCAGTCCGTCGAGGGCGTCCAGCGCGCTGAGCGCTTGCCCGGTTTCCCGCCCGCCCTGTAGCAAATTCAGCACCCCATGCGGCAAACCCGCCTGTTCCCAGAGTCGAATCACCGCTTCCCCGGTCCACGGCGTCAGTTCGCTGGGCTTGAAGAGTAAGGTGTTACCCGCCAGCAATGCCGGCACAATGTGCCCGTTCGGCAGATGTCCCGGAAAGTTATAGGGGCCAAATACCGCCAGCACGCCATGCGGACGGTGGCGAAGCGTCGCCGCGCCGTCGGGCAACTCACTCTGCTGTTCACCGGTGCGGGCGTGGTAGGCCTTGATGGAAATCGCGATTTTGTTGATCATCGCCGTGACTTCCGTCGCCGCTTCCCAACGCGGCTTGCCGGTTTCACGGGCAATAATGGCGGTCAGATCCGCCTTATTGTTCTCCAGCAGCCCGGCGAATTTTTCCACAATCACCTGCCGCTCGCTGAAGGGGCGTCGTGCCCAGGCCGGAAACGCCGCGCGGGCAGCGCGAGCCGCCTGCATCACCTGTGCGGCATCGGCATCCTGGCCTTCCCAGAGCACGTCGCCTCGTACCGGATCCTTTTTTACCCGATGCTCACCCTGACCGGTCACCCAGTCGCCGTTAATCCATAAAGTCATACCGTTTTCTCCTCAGCGCAAAGACGGACAAAACGCACCCTGTCTCCCGCATGACATTTCAGGGCATCCAGTTGCGCGGCGGTCAGCACCAGACGTTGTGTATTCGGATCGGCGCGGACCAGCATGACGCGGAAGTGGTGGTAGTTTTCATTCGCCACCAGGCAGGCCGGAAAATCGCCGGTTGCGGGTTGCCCTTCGACAACTTCTATCAGGCGACTTTTGCGGATTGCCCGCACCCGGTCAATGTCACACTCCAGCGTCGGACCGCCGTCAAAAATGTCGATATAGTTACGATAGCGAAACCCTTCTTTCTCCAGCACCGCTCGCGCCGGGGCGGTTTGCGGGTGCACCTGGCCAATGACTGCCTGCGCCTCGTTGGAGAGAAAGTCGGTATAAATCGGGTGCTTGGGCATCAGTTCGGCGATAAACGCCTTTTGCCCGGTGCCGCAGAGAAAATCAGCTCGCGTAAATTCCATCGAGAAAAAGCGTTTCCCCAGGCTTTGCCAGAACGGAGAATAGCCGTGCTCGTCAATCACCCCGCGCATTTCCGCAACCACCTTTTCATTGAATCTGTCGCGAAACGCCGCCATAAACATGAAGCGTGATTTGGACAGCAGATAACCGTTGCCCTCCTTGCGCCAGTCCGGGTCAAGGAACAGGGTGCATAATTCACTGCTGCCGGTGTGATCGTTACTGAGAAACAGCGTCGGTAGCGCGTTATAGACGTTCAGCTCTTTTGAGGCATGCACCAGCGTCCCGACGCGATAGTTGTACCAGGGATCGTTAAGTCCCACGGCGACTTCAATCGCGCAGATCCCCGCCACGGTCCCGCTCTCCAGATCCTCCAGCACAAAGACATAGCCTTGTTCACTTTTCGGCAACTCGCCCCGCCAGGTTTTCAGGGAGCGATCAATACGCGCCGCCAGCGTGGCTTCGTTAGCGGGCAATGAGGTCAGTCCACCGCCGGTTTTACTGGCCAGTAGCATCAGCGCGCCGATATCGGCGTGTTCAATGGGGCGGATCACCATCATGATGAACCTCCGGCTTTAATCTGTTCGCAGGCCAGCGCAAAACGGTCGAGACCGCTGGAAACCTCTTCCTGCGTGACGTTCAACGCCGGTGCAAAACGCACCACGTTGCCCCCGGCAATCAGTACCATTACGCCCGCTTTCGCCGCTTCCTGGGAGATCTGTTTGGCTTTACCGGCAAACGTGTCGTTCAGTACGCAGCCAATCAGCAGACCCAGCCCGCGAATTTCACTGAACAGACCGGTGTGCAGGTTAATGGCGTTCAGACGCTCCACAAACCAGTCATGGCGCTGTTTCACACCGTTCAGCATCGCCGGGGTATTAACGATATCGAGGACTTTTCCGGCGACTGCGGTTGCCAGAGGGTTTCCGCCATAAGTAGTGCCGTGTGTGCCAACGGTCATGACGCTGGCGCATTTTTCACTGGCCAACAGCGCGCCGATCGGAAAACCGCCGCCCAGCGCTTTGGCAGTCGTCAGCAGATCCGGCGTCACGCCGTAGTGCATATAAGCGTAGAGTTCGCCGGTGCGCCCTACGCCAGTCTGCACTTCATCAAAAATCAGCAGCGCGTTATGCCGATCGCACAGCTCGCGCAGTCCTTGCAGGAAGGCCTGGGTCGCAGGCACCACGCCACCTTCTCCTTGCATCGGCTCGACGATGACCGCACAGGTGGTATCGTCAATCAGCGTGCTGGCAGAGTTAAGGTCGTTATAGACGGCGTGGCGGATATCCGGCGGCAGCGGCGCGAAATCCTGCGAATAGGCGGGCTGCCCCCCGGCGCTCACGGTGAACAACGTACGACCGTGAAAAGCGTTCTTAAACGCCACAATACCGCTCTTATTGCTGCCGTGATGGTCGTGCGCATATTTGCGCGCCAGTTTCAGCGCCGCCTCGTTCGCCTCCGCCCCGGAGTTGCAGAAAAAGATGCGATCGGCAAAGGTGGCGTCGATTAACTTTTTCGCCAGTCGCAGTGCCGGCTCGTTGGTATAGCCGTTGCCGGTATGCCAGAATTTGCTCGCCTGTACATTCAGCGCTTCACGCAGTTCCGGATGCGCATGTCCCAGCGCGTTGACGGCAATGCCGCCCGCGAAGTCGATATACTCTTTACCCTGCTGATCCCACAAGCGTGAACCTTCGCCACGAACCGGAATAAAAGGCGCCGGCGCATAAACGGGCATCATCCATTCATCAAAATTTTCACGCGTAATTGACTGAGACATAGCGACCTCATCGGTAAATGAATAGTTATTTATATGTTAATAAAAAGTAGTGTTTGCGCTGTAAATGTAGATTGCACTCTTCGTGCCAGCCAGCGCAAAAAATGCATAAACGGTTGTGTGAAACGGAAAATCAATGAGTTACAACCCATCGGTATTCACTATGCGTGCATAGAAAGTGAATATGTTTGCATTAACGAGAGTAAAATAGAGGAAAAACCGCAAAATTATGCACATCCCAGATATAATTCTGGAAATGTGATCATATACGAAATTTACAGGAAATTACTGCGCCATTCTGACGCAATCTGCCCTAAAAAAGGGCAGGCATTGCCCCATTGTTAATACCATTCGCACCCATTGCAGGAATCTCACCATTATGGGCAGTCAGTCTGCGGAAATTCTGCTACCATCCATGCACTATTCATCCAGCAAAGTGGCAGCGACTATGAAATTTGTCTCTTTTAATATCAACGGCCTGCGCGCCAGACCTCATCAACTGGCAGCCATCGTCGAAAAACACCAACCCGATGTAATTGGCCTGCAGGAGACAAAAGTTCACGACGACATGTTCCCACTCGAAGATGTCGCAAAACTTGGCTACAACGTTTTCTATCATGGACAGAAAGGTCACTATGGCGTCGCGCTGTTGACCAAAGATACTCCCATCGCCGTGCGCCGGGGTTTTCCCGGTGATGGCGAAGAGGCTCAGCGCCGCATCATTATGGCGGAGATCCCCTCGCCACTCGGTAACGTGACGGTGATTAACGGCTATTTTCCGCAGGGCGAAAGCCGTGACCATCCGATTAAGTTCCCGGCCAAGGCGCAGTTTTATCAGAACTTACAAAACTATCTCGACAACGAACTGAAGCGCGACAACCCGGTACTGATCATGGGCGATATGAATATCAGCCCATCCGATCGGGATATCGGCATTGGCGAAGAGAACCGCAAGCGCTGGCTGCGCACCGGTAAATGTTCGTTCCTGCCGGAAGAACGTGAATGGATGGACCGCCTGATGGGCTGGGGGCTGGTTGACACCTTCCGCCATGCGCACCCGGAAACCGCCGATAAATTCTCGTGGTTTGATTATCGCTCGAAAGGGTTCGATGATAACCGGGGTCTGCGTATCGACCTGCTGCTGGCAAGCCATCCGCTGGCAGAGCGCTGCGTGGAAACCGGTATTGATTATGACATTCGCAGCATGGAAAAACCGTCTGACCATGCGCCCGTGTGGGCAACATTCAAGGTCTGATGTTCCGTCGTGATCGCCAGAAAAATTGCGTTAACAGGCGTACTGCTATGCTGTCTCGTCGGCGTCCTCTGGGCGTTACCTCCCGGTTTGCTCACGCTGCAGACGCTTAAGCGCGAACATTTACTGCTGGCGGACTGGCAACGCCAGTCCCCTTTTCTCAGTGCCAGTCTCTATTTCCTGCTTTATACCGCCGTCGCGTCGCTGTCGATTCCCGGCGCGGCGTTACTGACGCTGCTGGGTGGTGCACTGTTTGGCCTCGTGCAAGGCACGCTATTGGTCTCTTTTGCGTCGACGCTGGGCGCCACGCTCGCCATGCTCACCAGCCGTTATCTGTTGCGTGACTGGGTGTCACGGCGTTTTGCCCGGCATATGACTACAGTGAATCATGGAATGGCGCGAGACGGCGCCTATTATCTTTTTGCATTACGACTGATGCCCCTGTTTCCGTTTGTTGTCGTTAACCTGCTGGCCGGTCTCACCGCCGTTGGCGTGCGCCGTTACTGGTGGGTCAGCCAGTTGGGAATGCTACCTGCCACGGTGGTCTATCTGAATGCAGGACGCCAGCTAAGCCAGTTAACATCCATACGTGACATTATTTCTCCCGCTATGCTGGCCGCCTTTGCCCTGTTGGGGTTATTACCACTGGCCTCCCGTTGGCTGGTGACACGTTTTTTTCAGGAGTAACGATGCGTTGGGGATTACTATTCGCGGGCCTGTTGCTTACCGCACCAGGACACGCTGAACAAAACTGGCAACAGATCAAAAATGAGGCCAAAGGCCAGACCGTCTGGTTCAACGCCTGGGGTGGTGATACCGCCGTTAACCAGTATCTTGACTGGGTCAGCAATGAAATGAAAACCCACTATGCGGTCAATGTTAACATCGTGCGCTTAGCCGATGCCGCTGATGCCGTAAAGCGCATCCAGACGGAAGCGGCCGCCGGGCGAAAAACCGGCGGTTCTGTCGACCTGCTGTGGGTCAACGGCGAAAACTTCCGCACGTTGAAAGAAGCGGGATTATTGCAGACCCGGTGGGCGGAAACGCTGCCCAACTGGCGCTATGTTGATACCCAAAAACCGGTGCGTGAAGATTTCTCGATTCCCACTGACGGGGCTGAATCTCCCTGGGGCGGCGCGCAGCTGACGTTTATTGCGGATCGCAACGTGACGCCACAGCCGCCGCAGAGTCCACAGGCGCTGCTGACATTTGCTCAGGCACATCCGGGCACCGTGACCTACCCGCGTCCGCCGGACTTTACCGGCACGGCGTTTCTCGAACAACTGCTGATCTTACTGACTGACGATCCGCATGCCCTTACCGTCGCGCCGGATGCCGCCACCTTTGCCGATGTGACCGCGCCGCTGTGGCGCTATCTTGACGCGCTGCATCCGAGTCTGTGGCGGGAAGGCAAGGATTTCCCGCCGTCTCCGGCACGCATGGATGCCTTACTGAAAAGCGGGACGCTGCGTCTGTCGTTGACCTTCAACCCCGCGCACGCTCAGCAAAAAGTCGCCAGCGGCGATCTGCCAGAAAGCAGCTACAGCTTTGGTTTTACCGACGGAATGATTGGCAACGTGCACTTTGTCGCGATTCCGGCTAACGCCCGTGCCAGCGCCGGAGCCAGGCTGGTCGCCAACTTCCTGCTCTCGCCTGAAGCCCAGTTGCGTAAGGCCGATCCGGCAGTCTGGGGCGATCCGTCAGTTCTGGATGCAAAAAAACTGCCTGCCGCTCAGCAAGCGGCACTGGAGGCACGCGTTCCGGACGGACTGCCCGCCGTGCTGCCTGAGCCTCATGCCGGCTGGGTAAACAGGCTGGAGCAAGAATGGCTTCGCCGCTACGGCTCGCGCTAACGCTTCTCGCCTGGCTGGGTATGGCGGCGATTTACGCGCCAATACTGCCTGCCGGTATGTTGCTGATCGCGCCCGCGCTGTCACTGGCGAACTGGCAGGCACTTTTTGCCGATCCCCAGTTGCCGCAGGCGCTGCTGGCGACCGTGGTGTCGGTGCTCATTGCCGCCGCGGGTGCGTTGCTTATTGCACTAACGGTTATCGTAGCGATTTGGCCCGGTGCGCGCTGGCGCCGACTGAGTACTCGCCTGCCGTGGCTGTTAGCCATTCCGCATGTGGCGTTTGCCAGCGCCGCGCTGTTGCTTTTCGCCGAAGGCGGGCTGCTCTGGCGCGGGCTGCCGTTTCTCTCACCTGCGCTTGATCGCTACGGTATTGGGCTGGGCGTGACGATGGCGATAAAAGAGAGCGCCTTCGTGCTGTGGATTTTGTCGATCCTGCTGAGTGAGAAGCGGCTTACACAGCAGGTCATGGTACTGGATTCGCTGGGCTATAACCGCCGACAGGCGCTCTGCCTGGTGTTATTGCCCGCCATCGCTCCGGGACTGGGTGCGGTGATGCTGGCCGTGGTGGCGTGGACGATTTCAGCGGTGGATGTTGCCATAATCCTCGGCCCCGGTAACCCGCCGACGCTGGCGGTCCTTGCCTGGCAATGGCTCAGTCAGGGGGACGGCGAACAGCAGACCAAAGGCGCGCTGGCGAGCCTGCTTCTGCTGGCGCTGCTCGCTCTTTTCGCCCTTGCGGGTTATTTGCTCTGGCGTGGCTGGCGGCGCACGCTTCCCGACGTCAGCGGCGTGCGTCAACGCCGGGTTTCGCCCGTATCGGGGCTAACGCTGTCACTGTCGCTCCCCGCAACAGGTGTACTGTGCACGGTATTACTGGCCCTGCTCGCACAGCAATCTGCACTTCATTCTCAGGCGTTAATCCACAGCGTCGTGGCAGGCGTGGCCGCCAGCGTGCTGGGGCTTGTCATTTTACTGCTCTGGCTGGAATGGGGACCGCAGCGCGGGCATCGCTGGGTCTGGCTGCCGATCCTTCTTCCGGCGCTGCCGCTGGTGATGGGGCAATATACGCTGGCGTTGCAACTCAAACAGGATGGTCAGTTTGCCACGATCATCTGGGGGCATCTGCTGTGGGTAGTGCCGTGGATGTTGTTTGTCCTCAAACCAGCCTGGCAGCGTATTGATTGTCGTCTGCTCGTGATTGCGCAAACGCTGGGCTGGTCGCCGGTAAAAATTTTTTGTCTCGTGAAATGTCCGCAGATTTTACGTCCTGCGCTGGTATCACTGGCGGTGGGCTTCTCCGTCAGTATCGCGCAATACATGCCGACGCTGTGGCTGGGTGCAGGCCGTTTTCCGACGCTGACGACAGAAGCAGTGGCCCTTAGCAGCGGCGGCAGCACCGGCATTCTGGCCGCGCAGGCGCTCTGGCAATTGCTCTTACCGCTGTTAGTGTTCACGCTAATGGCAGGGCTTTCATTATGGATCGGCCACCGCCGACAAGGACTGCGCTGATGCTCACCGTTCGCCATCTTTCTCTGTTTCTTAACCAGACCCGGCTATTGGGTCCGCTAACCTTTGATGTGGCAAAAGGTGACATTGTCACCTTAATGGGACCTTCCGGTTGCGGTAAGTCTTCACTGCTGGCCTGGATGGTGGGTGCACTGCCATCCCCCCTGCACGCCAGCGGTGAACTGTGGCGGGATGAACAACGCCTGGATCAGATGCCTACGGCACGGCGGCAAACCGGCATTTTATTCCAGGATGCTTTGCTGTTTGATCACTTTACGGTGGGACAAAACCTGCTATTAGCGCTTCCTGCCAGTCTGAAAGGCACAGCGCGACAGGATGCGGTTTCACACGCGCTTGAACGAGCGGGCATGGCGGGATTATCTTCTCGCGATCCCGCCACACTATCCGGTGGTCAGCGCGCACGGGTTGCGTTGCTTCGCGCCCTGCTGGCGCAGCCTAAAACATTGCTGCTGGATGAGCCGTTCAGCCGTCTTGATGCAGACCGGCGGGCAGACTTTCGTCAGTGGGTCTTTGACGAAGTGCGTCGGCTGGACATTCCCGTTGTTCAGGTAACCCATGACGCGCAGGATGTCCCGCCAGGCGGCCTCGTTTTGCAACTCCCTCCCGCCTCATGAAACTGCGCACATACTGCGTTAACGCAAAGTTTTTCCGCTACAGCGAGCACAGAATGGCGCCTCCTTATTTCAACGTCGGGCAATTCGATGAAACGTGTTTCTCAAATGACCGCGCTGGCTCTGGCTTTAGGGCTCGCTTGCGCTTCCACCTGGGCTGCTGATATGGCACAGGCGCTCAACTTCCAACAACTGGCGCAAAAACAGGGGACATCAATCGATACCCGTCCCTCCGCGTTTTACAATGGCTGGCCGCAGTCAGTAAACGGTCCGTCCGGACACGAACCTTCCGCCCTCAACCTCTCTGCCCGCTGGCTCGATAACATGAGCGACGAACAGCTTGCGGCCTGGATCCAACAGCATCAACTCAAGACTGACTCCCTTGTCGCGCTGTACGGTAACGAAAGCGACATCCAGGCGGTGAAAAGCCGACTGCAAAAGGCAGGACTGCAACAGATTGCCACGCTGAGCGATGCGCTGCAGGATCCGGCGCGTCTGCAACGACTGGCGCATTTCGAGCAGTTGGTTTATCCGCAATGGTTGCATGACCTGCAACAGGGCAAAGAGGTCACCGCGAAACCTGCCGGCGACTGGAAGGTTATCGAAGCGGCCTGGGGCGCGCCGAAGTTTTATCTGCTGAGCCATATTCCGGGTGCGGATTACATCGACACCAACGAGGTGGAAAGCGAGCCGCTATGGAACAAAGTGCCTGACGACGCTCTGAAAGCGATGCTGGCGAAACACGGTATTCGTCATGACACGACGGTGATCCTGTACGGACGCGATGTATACGCAGCCGCGCGGGTGGCGCAAATCATGCTGTATGCCGGTGTGAAAGACGTCCGTCTGCTCGATGGCGGCTGGCAGACCTGGTCCGACGCCGGATTACCGGTCGAGCGCGGCACCCCTGCGAAAGTTAAACCGGAGCCCGATTTTGGCGTGCCCCTTCCGGCGCAACCACAGCTGATGCTGGATATGAAGCAGGCTCGCGGGCTATTGCATCGTCAGGACGCGTCGCTGGTCAGTATTCGCTCCTGGCCGGAATTTATCGGCACCACCAGCGGCTATAGTTATATCAAACCAAAAGGTGAGATTGCCGGGGCGCGCTGGGGACATGCCGGCAGCGACTCGACGCATATGGAAGATTTCCATAATCCGGACGGCACCATGCGCAGCGCGCAGGATATCGCCAATATGTGGAAGCAGTGGCACATTCTGCCGGATCAGCAGGTTGCCTTTTACTGTGGCACCGGCTGGCGCGCCTCAGAGACATTTATGTATGCCCGCGCGATGGGCTGGAAAAACGTCTCCGTTTATGATGGCGGCTGGTATGAGTGGAGCAGCGATCCAAAAAACCCGGTCGCAAGCGGCGAACGCGGCCCGGACAGCACTCTGTAATGGATTGCCGGATGGCAGCGCTTGCGCTTTATCGGCCTACACATTGCGCGTACGTAGGCCGGATAAGGTATTTTGCCGCCATCCGGCATTCACCCCGCCTTTTTCCCCTGTAACCCCTTCAGCGTCAGATAGCCACTCCAGACGCGCATCAACGTCGTCATCCAGCACAGCGCCCCGAAGATCCATGCCAGCACGGCAAACTTCTCCGGGAAAAGACACGCCAATACAAACACCAGGATCGTTTCCGTTCCCTCGGTCAATCCCCCCAGATAATAAAACGATTTATGCGCGTACCCAGGGTTGTCAATGTTGTACTTCGCGGCCAGCGCGGCAAAGGCGAGAAAACTGCTGCCGGTGCCGATAAACGCAAACAACAGCCAGCTCCCTGCCAGCGCATTCTGCTGCGGGTCGGCCAGAATGAAGCCGAACGGCACCAGCGCGTAAAACAGAAAATCAAGCGAGATATCAAGAAAACCGCCCGCATCGCTAAGCCCACGACGCCGTGCCAGCGCGCCGTCAAGCCCGTCCAGCAATCGGTTCAGGACAATCGCCACCAGTGCCGCCAGATACCAGCCCAGCGCCAGAAACGGCAGCGCCAGGACGCCAAAGGCAAAGCCAACCAGCGTCAGGCCGTCCGGGGAAATCCCCGGTCTGTCGAGCACGCCCACACAGCGGTGCAGCAGCGGTTTAAGCCGCGGATGGAGATGTCTGTCAAGCACGCGGCTCTCCTTTCAGGCTGTTGCACAGCCCTTGCGAAGGAATGTCCAGCGCAGCATTGAAACGCGCCGAGAGGTTCTGGAACGCCAGCAGCGCGGTCATCTCGCTAATGACGTCATCACTGAAGTGTTGCTTCATCTGCACTTTCAGGGTCTCATCAACCTGCGGAGGCGTGGCGGTCACCGCGTCAGCATAGGCCAGCGCAACGCGCTCTTCTGGGGTAAAAAGCGGCGATGTCCGCCAGTCCGCCACGGCCAGCACTTTATCCATCGCGCCACAGCGTTCTGCCAGCCGCAGACTGTTGGCATCCACGCAAAATGCGCAGCAGCAGACCTGCGACACGCGGGTCATTAACAGCGCCCGCATCACCGGCGTGAGACGGGCACGTTTACGCTCAAGAAAACCGACAAACAGCGCGACCAGCCAGAACAAAAACGGCACACGTCCCCACCAGCGCGTCGGATGCAATACCTCGCCGTAGTGTTTTTTTTGTGTCATCACGAGAGGCTTAAGGGTGGCAGGAAGACGGGTCAACGGCGTGACCCATGATTGCGGATCGTTCAAGGAAGACTCCTGGGACTTCAGGTCAATCAAAGATGACGATAGTATGTCACTTTCTGCTGTTGAACATTGACGAATATGATGAAAACCCTCGACGTTGTTGCCGCGATTATTGAACGTGATGGCAAAATTTTGCTCGCCCAGCGCCCGCCGCAGGCGGATCAGGCTGGATTATGGGAGTTTGCCGGCGGCAAGGTGGAAGCGGGAGAAACGCAGCCGCAGGCGCTGGTCCGCGAACTGCGCGAAGAGTTAGGCATTGAGGCCACGGTGGGACGCTATATTGCCAGCCATCAGCGCGAAGTCTCCGGGCGGATGATTCGTCTGTATGCCTGGCATGTGCCCGCGTTCAGCGGAGAAATGATGGCGCATGAGCATCAGCAACTGGTGTGGTGCGAGCCGCACGCCGCGCTGGATTACCCGCTCGCTCCTGCCGATATCCCTTTGCTTAACGCCTTTATGCTTTTACGCGACGCCAGACCAGCGGATTCGTGCTAATGGCTTTCTCGTCACGCTGGCACTGCAACAGCACGCCATCGGCTTTAATCACCGCCCCTTCTGAATAATTCTGATCCTGATAAATGCAGCACTGATTACAGGGTTGCGCCCGCTGTCCGCCTGAGCTGAACACCTCAGGCGGCACGTTCACCTGAACGTCCGGGCGAATGTTTTGATTTGCCTGGGTGGATAATGAGAATGTCATCAGCGCTGCCGCCATCGCGATATAACGCATAGGGTTTCCTTACTTTTCCGGGACTGTTCTTAGTATAACGGTAACCCGTGCGGGAAACTTTACTCTCTTCTGCCATCGCTTTTTGTTATGAGAGCCGTCTGGTTATTAATTTGTCTGGCACCGGCATTTTTTTCTTGCTATCCGTCACATTCCTGATGGTATAGTCAAAAACTGCAAACACATATCCACAAAAAACACAATTACAACCACATTTAAATATAAGAGGCTTTTATATCTATGGATCAGACATGCTCTCTGGAATCATTCCTCAACCATGTACAAAAGCGCGACCCGAATCAAACCGAGTTCGCGCAAGCCGTCCGTGAAGTTATGACCACCCTGTGGCCGTTCATTGAGCAAAACCCGCGCTATCGTGAAATGTCGTTGCTGGAACGGTTGGTTGAGCCAGAGCGTGTGATTCAGTTCCGCGTCGTGTGGCTGGACGATCGTAATCAGGTCCAGGTTAACCGTGCCTGGCGCGTACAGTTCAACTCGGCGATTGGCCCGTACAAAGGCGGGATGCGCTTCCACCCTTCCGTTAACCTGTCGATCCTGAAGTTCCTCGGTTTTGAACAAACCTTTAAAAACGCACTGACCACCCTGCCGATGGGCGGTGGTAAAGGCGGTAGCGATTTTGATCCGAAAGGCAAAAGTGAAGGCGAAGTGATGCGTTTCTGTCAGGCGCTGATGACGGAACTGTATCGCCATCTGGGCCCGGATACGGATGTTCCTGCCGGTGATATCGGCGTGGGTGGCCGTGAAGTGGGCTTTATGGCCGGGATGATGCGTAAGCTTTCCAACAACAGCAGTTGCGTGTTTACCGGTAAAGGCCTCTCCTTCGGCGGCAGTCTGATCCGTCCGGAAGCTACCGGTTACGGTCTGGTCTATTTCACCGAAGCGATGCTCAAGCGTCATGGTCTGGGCTTTGAAGGGATGCGCGTAGCGGTTTCCGGTTCCGGCAACGTGGCGCAGTTTGCCATCGAAAAAGCGATGGAATTTGGCGCTCGCGTAGTGACGGCCTCCGACTCCAGCGGCACCGTCGTGGATGAAAGCGGCTTTACGAAAGAAAAACTGGCGCGTCTGTGCGAAATCAAAGCCAGCCGCGACGGTCGCGTGGCGGACTACGCCCGGGAATTTGGCCTGACCTATCTGGAAGGCAAACAACCGTGGTCAGTGCCGGTCGATATCGCTCTGCCGTGTGCCACGCAGAACGAGCTCGACGTCGAAGCGGCTCGCGTGCTGATTGCTAATGGCGTGAAGGCCGTGGCGGAAGGGGCAAACATGCCAACCACCATCGAAGCGACCGATCTGTTCCTCGAAGCCGGCGTGCTGTTTGCGCCAGGTAAAGCGGCGAACGCCGGTGGCGTCGCCACCTCCGGTCTGGAAATGGCGCAGAACGCGGCGCGTCTGAGCTGGAAGGCGGAAAAAGTGGATGCCCGTCTGCACCACATCATGCTGGATATTCACCATGCCTGCGTCGAGTACGGCGGCGAAAGCAAGCAGACTAACTATGTCCGTGGGGCGAACATCTCTGCCTTCGTGAAGATTGCCGATGCGATGTTTGGCCAGGGCGTGATTTAATTCACCGCCCGATGCCGGTTTACAGGCCCGCCTCTGCTGATGGCGGGCTTTTTTTCGCCGCGCGTTTGCGGGGCGCGCTCTTTTTCTTCTCGCCGTCGCCTGGCGCCACAATGCCACGGAACCGACGCACCGGCGTGCTCCGCGCCTGATCAATAAGCTGATACAGCGTTCCCACCAGCGGCTGCATAAAATCCTGATAGCGGCACTGCTTTTCGCTGATTTGCGTCAGTATCGACTCCCAGTGGGCGGTCATATCCGGACGGGTTGCCATCTCCGGCAACGAATGGAACAACGCTTTTCCGGCATCGGTGGAGTGGATATAGCGCCCTTTTTTGACCAGAAAACCGCGCTTAAACAGCAGTTCGATGATCCCGGCACGGGTAGCTTCAGTACCCAACCCGTCCGTTGCGCGCAGGATCTTTTTCAGATCTTTATCCTGCACAAAGCGTGCAATACCGGTCATCGCTGACAACAGCGTGGCGTCGGTAAAATGGCGCGGCGGCTGGGTCTGACGCTCAACCACTTCGCCCTTTTCACACAGCAGTTCATCATCTTTCGCGACTACCGGCAGCGGCGTGCCGTCGTTCTCTTCATCACGCTCTTTACTGCCGAGCAGCGTTCGCCAGCCCGCTTCTGCAAGGAACCGTGCTTTGGCGACGAATTTACCCTTTGCGATATCCAGTTCAATCACACATTTACGGAATACCGCATCCGGGCAGAACTGCATCAGATACTGACGGGCGACCAGGTTGTACACTTTTGCTTCGTTTTCCGTCAGATTGATGGCGTTACTGCGTGCGGTAGGAATGATGGCGTGGTGCGCATCGACCTTTTTGTCATCCCAGCATCGATTTCGGGTATCAGGATTAACGGCAGGCTGCGGCAGCAGATCCGGCGCATGCACGCCGATGGCGTTCATTACCGCGTGACGACCGGCAAAGTGCTCTTCCGGCAAATAGCGGCAGTCAGAACGCGGATAGGTAATCAGTTTATGGGTTTCATACAGTTTCTGGCAGATATCGAGCACATTCTGTGCGCTCAGGCCAAAGCGTTTTGCCGCTTCTATCTGCAAGGCTGACAGAGAAAACGGCAGCGGCGCGGATTCTGATTCCCGTTTATCGTTATAGCTGGTGACAATGGCTGGCTGCCCGTTGATGCGGTTGACAACATGCTCCGCCAGCGGACGATGCAGCAACCGCCCCTCTTCATCCTGATACGGCTCACACGCTTCGCTCGGCTGCCAGATAGCGGTAAAGCGTTCATCCGCAGGGGTCACGATATGCGCTTTCACTTCAAAGAAATCTTTGGCGACGAAGTTTTCGATCTCTTCGTCACGCCGCACCACCAGCCCAAGCACCGGCGTCTGTACACGGCCGACAGAGAGCACGCCCTGGTAACCGGCGTTGCGCCCGAGGATGGTGTAAGCACGGGTCATGTTGATACCGTAAAGCCAGTCCGCACGAGCGCGGGCCAACGCCGACACGCACAGCGGCACAAATTCACTGTTTGAGCGCAGACGTTCAATCGCGCGCTCAACGGCCTGCGGGTTGAGATCGTTAATTAAACAGCGCTGCACCTGCTGACGCTTTTCCGGCGCCAATTGCAGGTAATCCAGCACCTCATCCACCAGCAACTGCCCTTCGCGATCGGGGTCGCCTGCATGGATAACCTCACTGGCCTCATGCAAAAAGCGCTTGATCACGTTGAGCTGTTTAGTCACGGAAGGACGCGGTTGCAATTGCCACTTCTCAGGCACGATCGGCAGATCGGCCAGGTTCCAGCGCGAATAGCGACTGTCATAGACATCAGGCTGCGCCTGTTCCAGCAGGTGACCAATACACCAGGTCACCACCTGACCGTTACCGCATTCAATAAAGCCATCGCCTTTGCGGTGCGGTTTAGGCAACACATCGGCAATGGCGCGAGCCAGACTCGGCTTTTCGGCAATAAACAACCGCATTATGTTAACGGATCTCAACCATGACGCGACCGCCACGGGCTTCAACCAGTTCACCAATCGCCGTCAGCTCAATGCCAAACTCGGCGGCGGTGGCTTTCACTTCGTCTTCGGCCTCTGGCGTCACTGCCAGCAGCAGCCCACCGGAGGTTTGCGGATCGCAAAGCAGAGAGCGTACCGCCTGCGGCATTTCGCCCATCAGATGCCCATAGCTGGCGAAGTTACGTTCGGTGCCGCCCGGTACAGCGCCAAGCTGAATGTACTCTTCTACGCCCGGCAGTTTCGGGATGTCCTGGTAGCGGATTTGCGCCTGTACGCCTGCGCCCTGGCACATCTCACTGAGGTGTCCCAGCAGACCGAAACCGGTGACATCAGTCATCGCTTTGACACCTTCGATATTAGCAAAGGAGGCCCCGGCGATGTTCATCCGGCACATCACTTCCGTCGCCAGCCCCTGATGCTCGGGTTTCAGCAGCGATTTTTTCTCGGCGGTGGTCAGTACGCCAATCCCCAGCGGCTTGGTCAGGAACAGTTTACAACCCGCCTGGGCGGTGCTGTTTTTCTTCACGCGTTCAGTGGGAACAATGCCGGTGACGGCGAGGCCGAAGATTGGTTCCGGCGCGTCAATGGAGTGGCCGCCCGCCAGCGCAATGCCCGCCTGCCGACAGGCGAAGCGCCCGCCCTCAGTCACTTCTCGGGCAATTTCCGGGGAGAGTTTGCTGATGGGCCAGCCCAGAATCGCGATCGCCATAATCGGTTTGCCGCCCATAGCGAAAATATCGCTGATGGCGTTGGTCGCCGCAATGCGGCCAAAATCAAACGGATTATCGACAATCGGCATAAAGAAGTCGGTGGTACTGATGACGCTGGTGCCGTTGCCCAGATCGTATACCGCCGCGTCGTCACGGGTTTCATTGCCCACAAGCAGGTTCGGGTCGACAAACTTCGCCTGCTCGCTGTGCAGGATAGTCTCCAGCACTTTCGGGGAAATTTTACAACCGCAACCTGCTCCGTGGCTGTACTGCGTTAAACGAATAGCATGCTCGCTCATGGACATCTCCTGTCATTGCAATCGGGCTATGGTAGCGCTCATTCCATGAAGTGGTAAGAGAGAGTGTCCGAATTCCGGCGTCTTTGCTCAGAATCCAGACAGTTTTGCCTGGTTAACTAAAATTTTGTCACGAAAGGCACAGTATCCGGCACGCTAATGGTGGTGGAGGCTTTCAGTTGCGGTGTGCCGAGATAGAGAAAACCGACAATTTTATCCTGTGGGCGGCAGTCAAACGCCTCGCGCACTACCGGACTTTCGGTTAACGCACCGCTGCGCCAGATCCCGCCGAAGCCCTGGGCGATGGCTGCCATTTGCATCGCCATGACCGCACAGCCGGCAGACATCTCCTGTTCCCAGACCGGAACTTTATGATTTTCTTCGCATTTAGCGACCACAGTGATGATCAGCGGTGCGCGGAACGGGGCGCTGCGCGCTTTTTCGATCCCTTTTTCATCGCTTCCTTCAGCGATTGCCCCCTTTTCCAGCACGGCGCTGAAGCGTTCGCGACCTTCGCCTTCAATGACGAAGAAGTGCCACGGCTGCAGGGTTTTATGGTCCGGCGCGCGCATCCCCGCGCGGAGAATATTTTGCAGTTGCTCACCGGCAGGTGCAGGCTCGGCCAGGCGAGAAGCACTACGGCGGTTAACAAGTAATTCAAGTGCATCCATTTGGTTAACTCCTGTCAGGGTGAATATTCACAAAATTAACACGAGAGCAGATTTTGTTACAGCGCAGACGGTGATTCCTGCTGACAAGAGACGGCAGGGTCATTAGGATAGCCACATCTCATACGCCTGACTCAGGCGTAGTATTGGTAACGGTAGGGAGAATACATGCGAACCCTGTGGCGATTCATTGCCGGTTTTTTTAAATGGACGTGGCGACTGCTTAATTTTGTCCGCGAGATGGTGCTTAACCTGTTCTTTATTTTCCTTGTCCTGGTCGGCGTGGGGATCTGGATGCAGGTCAGCAGCAATAACACCAGCGATAAAGTCGGTCGTGGTGCCCTGCTGTTAGATATTTCCGGGGTGATCGTCGATAAACCGTCCAGTGCCAGTCGTCTCGGCGCTCTGAGCCGCCAGTTGCTGGGCGCCAGTTCCGATCGTCTGCAGGAAAACTCCCTGTTCGATATCGTCAATACCATTCGTCAGGCCAAAGACGATCGCAATATCACCGGTATTGTGATGGATCTGAAAAACTTCGCGGGTGCCGATCAGCCGTCAATGCAGTACATCGGCAAAGCGCTGCGCGAATTTCGCGACAGCGGCAAGCCTGTCTATGCCGTCGGCGATAACTTTAGCCAGGGCCAGTATTACCTCGCCAGCTTCGCCAATAAAATCTGGTTGTCGCCGCAGGGTTCCGTTGATATCCACGGTTTTGCCACCAACGGGCTGTATTACAAATCCCTGCTGGATAAGCTGAAAGTGTCCACCCATGTGTTCCGCGTCGGCACCTATAAATCAGCCGTCGAGCCGTTTATTCGTGACGACATGTCGCCTGCCGCGCGGGAAGCTGACAGCCGCTGGATTGGCGAGCTGTGGCAGAACTACCTGAATACCATTGCTGCCAACCGTCAAATCCCGGCGGAACAGGTCTTCCCTGGCGCTCAGGGCGTTCTGGATGAGCTGACGAAAGCGGATGGTGATACGGCGAAGTATGCCCTCGACAGCAAACTGGTTGACGCCCTGCTTTCCAGCGCCGAAGTGGAAAAAGCGCTGACCAAACAGTTTGGCTGGAGCAAGGCTGAAAATAACTATCGCGCGATCAGCTACTACGATTACACGCTTAATCCTCCTGCGGATACAGGCAGTTCCATCGCTGTCGTCTTTGCTAACGGAGCCATCATGGATGGTGAAGAAACGCCGGGGAATGTCGGCGGAGATACTACCGCTTCGCAGATTCGCGATGCGCGTCTGGATCCGAAAGTGAAAGCCATTGTCCTGCGCGTCAACAGCCCTGGCGGTAGCGTGACGGCCTCTGAAGTGATTCGTTCAGAACTGGCCGCCGCACGTGCATCCGGCAAACCTGTCGTGGTATCGATGGGCGGAATGGCGGCCTCTGGTGGCTACTGGATCTCTACGCCGGCCAGTTACATTGTCGCCAACCCGAGCACCCTGACCGGCTCGATTGGCATCTTTGGCGTGATTAACACCGTCGAAAACAGCCTTGATTCCATCGGCGTACACACCGACGGCGTAGCGACCTCGCCGCTGGCGGATATTTCTGTCACCAAAGCGCTGCCGCCAGAAGCGCAGCAAATGATGCAACTGAGCATTGAGAATGGTTATAAGCGCTTTATCACTCTGGTCGCGCAGGCGCGTAAATCCACGCCGGAACAGATTGATAAAATCGCCCAGGGCCACGTCTGGACTGGTCAGGACGCCAAAGCCAACGGTCTGGTCGACAGCCTGGGTGACTTCGACGACGCGGTCGCTAAAGCCGCTGAGCTGGCGAAACTCAAACAGTGGCATATCGACTATTATCAGGATGCACCAACCTTTTTCGATATGGTGATGGACAATATGTCAGGTTCCATCCGCGCGATGCTACCGCAGGCCATTCAGGCGATACTCCCTGCACCACTGGCCTCCGCGGCTAGCGCAGTTAAAGCGGAGGGCGATAAGCTCGCGGCATTCAACGATCCGCAAAACCGCTATGCGTTCTGCCTGACCTGCGCAAACGTGCGTTAATCCCCAATCCCTCTTCCGGCGAAGAGGGATTTTTCTCTGAGCGACAAGATTACAGCCATGCAGAAAAAATCGATTTACGTTGCCTATACCGGCGGGACCATAGGTATGCAGCGCTCCGAACAGGGTTATATTCCGGTCTCCGGGCATCTTCAGCGCCAGTTAGCGCTGATGCCCGAATTCCACCGCCCTGAAATGCCCGACTTCACCATTCATGAATATGCTCCGCTGATGGATTCATCGGACATGACGCCGGAAGACTGGCAGCATATCGCCGATGACATAAAAACCCATTACGATGAGTACGATGGTTTTGTGATCCTACATGGCACCGACACGATGGCGTTCACAGCCTCTGCACTCTCGTTTATGCTGGAGAATCTGGGTAAACCGGTCATTGTGACAGGGTCACAAATCCCGCTTGCAGAGCTGCGTTCTGATGGTCAAATAAACCTGCTCAATGCGCTGTACGTGGCGGCAAATTATCCGATTAGCGAAGTCACCCTCTTTTTCAACAACCGCCTGTTTCGCGGCAACCGCACAACAAAAGCGCACGCCGACGGTTTTAACGCTTTCGCCTCCCCTAACCTGCCGCCGCTGCTGGAAGCGGGTATTCATATCCGCCGTCTGGGTACGCCATCGGCTCCTCGTGGTGAAGGTGAATTGACTGTTCACCCTATCACGCCCCAGCCGATTGGCGTCGTTACCATTTATCCTGGGATCTCCGCCGATGTGGTGCGCAATTTCCTGCGCCAGCCAGTAAAAGCGCTGATCCTGCGCTCTTACGGCGTCGGGAATGCCCCACAGAATAAAGAGTTTTTGCAGGAACTGCGTGAGGCCAGCGAGCGCGGTATCGTGGTGGTTAATCTTACGCAGTGCATGTCGGGAAAAGTGAACATGGGCGGCTATGCCACTGGCAACGCGCTGGCGCATGCGGGCGTGATTGGCGGCGCGGATATGACCGTTGAAGCGACCCTGACCAAACTGCATTACCTGCTCAGCAAAGGGCTGGATACGGATGCGATTCGCAAGGCAATGACGCAAAATCTCCGTGGCGAACTCACGCCGGATGACTAAGGAGGAACCGATGACTCATCGTGCATTGTTACTGGTCGATTTACAAAACGATTTCTGCGCCGGCGGCGCGCTGGCGGTCCCGGAGGGCGACAGTACGGTTGATATCGCTAATCGCCTGATTGACTGGTGTCAGTCGCGCAGTATTTCGGTGATCGCAAGTCAGGACTGGCACCCGGCAAACCACGGGAGCTTCGCCAGTCAGCATCAGGCAGAACCTTACAGCCAGGGGCAACTCGACGGCCTGCCGCAAACCTTCTGGCCCGATCACTGCGTGCAAGAAACCGAGGGCGCGGCGTTTCATCCGCTGCTGAATCATAAAGCCATTGCGGCGGTCTTCCACAAAGGGGAAAACCCGTTAGTCGACAGCTACAGTGCTTTTTTTGACAACGGACGCCGACAGAAAACCGGTCTCGACGCATGGCTTCGCCAGCATGACGTGAATGAACTGATCGTCATGGGGCTGGCGACCGACTATTGCGTCAGGTTTACCGTCATGGATGCACTGCAACTGGGCTACAAGGTGAACGTGATTACCGATGGCTGCCGTGGCGTGAACATTCAGCCACAGGACAGTGCTCGTGCCTTCATGGAGATGGCCGCCACAGGCGCCACGCTCTATACCCTCGCTGACTGGGAAGAAACTCAGAGTTAACCTCTCGCGAGATGAGGGCCTGCGCTTTTTGCAGGGCATTTACAGTGCAGGATCGGTTATGATAGCGCTAACCCGTTGCGTCAGCGTTTGACGCATCGTTTCATTTTCAACTGGAGGCATGGGATTGTATGGCTTTTATCCCTAAAAATTACGCCCGTCTGGAAGTTGGCTACCGGGAAAAAGCGCTTAAGCTCTTCCCGTGGGTCTGCGGTCGCTGCTCCCGCGAGTTTGTCTATTCCAATCTTCGCGAACTGACGGTACATCATATCGATCACGATCATTCCAACAACCCGGAAGACGGCAGTAACTGGGAGATGCTGTGCCTGTACTGCCACGATCATGAGCATTCCAAATACACGGAAGCCGATCAATATGGTTCTACGGTGGTAGCGGGTGAGGATGCGCAAAAAAGCGTCGGCGAAGCCACGTACAACCCTTTTGCCGATCTGAAAGCCATGTTGAATAAAAAGTAATCTGCCGCGTTAGCCCGGCAGAGCGACAGAATGCCGGGCCTCAGTGCGCTATCAGGATTTAAACGTCGCAATCGGTGCTGGCGTAATGCCAAAATCCACCTTCAGCTGCTGTTTACTCTTCATTACCATCTGACCGTTGGTATCGATCGTCATATGCTGAGCGTCAGTATTGTGGCGCGCCTGCCAGAGCATCACCAGTTGCAGGCTGTTCTCTTTTTGCTCCGGGGTCAGCGCGACGCCATCCGGCCATTTTCCCAGCTCAACGGCGGTGGATAAACGCTGATACACTTCCGACGTCATGCTGTTAACTATCTCATCAAGATTCACGATAAGTCCGCTCCTGTGGAATAATTTGCTGAATCGTTTTTTCAACCCTTAATCTGGTCGCCGTTTTCATCGTCGGTAAAACTCAGAGAAGCTGAATTGACACAGTAACGTTCGCCGGTGGGCTGTGGACCATCGGGGAAGACGTGCCCCAGATGCGCATCACAGTTTCCACAGCGAATTTCAATACGTTGCATACCGTGTGAAAAATCTTTGATGTAACGGATCGACTCTTCACTTACCGGCTCGTAAAAGCTGGGCCAGCCGCAGCCTGAATCGTATTTGGCTCCGGAGGTAAACAGCGGCGCGTCGCAGATCAAACAGTGATAGACGCCGTCACGCTTATTATGCAGCAACTGCCCGGTAAATGGCGGTTCTGTGCCGTGATTCTGCGTTACGTAGAACTGCATTTCAGACAGGTTTTTTTTCAGATCTTCTGCGGAAGGTTTGTTCGCCATTTGCTCACATCTCACTTTTCATGACGCTGACATTGCACGACAGATTCTAACAAAACATTAACACCTCAGTGCAGACTTTTGTTCTAAACTTGATCCTTGCGAAATGGCAGCTTGCGAATCGTGACAAAAATCACATTTTTATCTCAGTTGCCCTTTAAAATTCGGGGCGCCGCCCCCATGTGGTTTCAAGCCCAATGGAAGAGTGAGGCGAGTCAGCCGTGCAAAGCTTGTACAGAGGATTGATTTGTCGCAATGATTGACACGATTCCGCTTGACGCTGCGTAAGGTTTTTGTAATTTTACAGGCAACCTTTTATTCACTAACAAATAGCTGGTGGAATATATGACTATCAAAGTAGGTATCAACGGTTTTGGCCGTATCGGTCGCATTGTTTTCCGTGCTGCTCAGAAACGTTCTGACATCGAGATCGTTGCAATCAACGACCTGTTAGACGCTGAATACATGGCTTACATGCTGAAATATGACTCCACTCACGGCCGTTTCGACGGTACCGTTGAAGTGAAAGACGGTCATCTGATCGTTAACGGTAAAAAAATCCGTGTTACCGCTGAACGTGATCCGGCTAACCTGAAATGGGACGAAGTGGGTGTTGACGTAGTGGCTGAAGCGACCGGTATCTTCCTGACCGACGAAACAGCACGTAAACACATCACCGCTGGTGCGAAAAAAGTCGTACTGACTGGCCCGTCCAAAGATGACACCCCGATGTTTGTTAAAGGCGCTAACTTTGACAAATATGCTGGCCAGGACATCGTTTCCAACGCATCCTGCACCACCAACTGCCTGGCTCCGCTGGCTAAAGTTATCAACGACAACTTCGGCATCATCGAAGGTCTGATGACCACTGTTCACGCAACCACCGCTACGCAGAAAACCGTTGATGGCCCGTCTCACAAAGACTGGCGCGGCGGCCGTGGCGCGGCTCAGAACATCATCCCGTCCTCTACCGGCGCAGCTAAAGCTGTAGGTAAAGTACTGCCAGAACTGAATGGCAAACTGACCGGTATGGCGTTCCGCGTTCCGACTCCGAACGTATCCGTTGTTGACCTGACTGTTCGTCTGGAAAAAGCTGCTTCTTATGAAGAAATTAAGAAAGCAATCAAAGCTGCTTCCGAAGGCGCAATGAAAGGCGTTCTGGGCTACACCGAAGACGACGTTGTTTCTACCGATTTCAACGGCGAAGTGTGCACTTCCGTATTCGATGCTAAAGCGGGTATCGCACTGAACGACAACTTCGTGAAACTGGTTTCCTGGTATGACAACGAAACCGGTTATTCCAACAAAGTTCTGGACCTGATCGCTCACATCTCCAAATAAGTTGAGATGAGACACTGATCCAAAAAGGCGACTTCGGTCGCCTTTTTTTATGGTTTTCGCTACGGTTGAAACAAGGATTGCATCATGATTACTAAAATTTTTGCACTTCCGGTAATTGAACACATTACCCCTGTCCTCTCCCGCCGCCAGCTTGACGAGCTTGAGGTGATTGTCGTCGACCATCCGCAGGTCAAAGCCTCTTTCGCTTTGCAGGGTGCGCACCTGCTTTCCTGGAAACCCGCGGGAGAAGAAGAAGTTCTCTGGTTAAGCGACAACACTCCCTTTAAAAATGGCGTCGCGCTGCGCGGCGGCGTGCCAATCTGTTGGCCGTGGTTTGGCCCAGCGGCACAGCAGGGTCTGCCGTCTCATGGTTTTGCCCGTAACCTGCCGTGGACGCTGAAAGCGCATAATGAAGACGACAATGGCGCCGTGCTGACGTTTGAGCTGCAAAGCAGTGATGCGACTCGCCAGTACTGGCCGCATGATTTCACTCTGCTGGCACGCTTTAAAGTGGGCAAAACCTGCGAGATCGAACTGGAGGCGCACGGTGAGTTTGAAACCACCTCAGCGCTGCACACCTATTTTAACGTTGGCGATATCGCGGCGGTAAAAGTCAGCGGACTGGGCGATCGATTCATCGATAAAGTGAATGATGCGAAAGAAGACGTCCTGACCGATGGCATACAGACGTTCCCGGATCGCACTGACCGTGTCTATCTGAACCCGGAAGCCTGCAGCGTGATCCATGATGCCGCACTCAATCGCAACATCGACGTGGTGCACCATCACCACCTGAACGTTGTTGGCTGGAACCCAGGCCCGGCGCTGTCTGTCAGCATGGGTGATATGCCGGATGATGGCTACAAAACCTTTGTGTGTGTGGAAACAGCCTGCGCTACCGCATCGCAGAAAACCACCGAAGAGAAGCCTTCTCGCCTGGCGCAGACGATTCGCGTCACGAAGCGTTAAGAATGCTTTTTAAGACGTCACAGGCCTGATAAGCCGCTAGCCTTATCAGGCCTTGTTTGCCGGATGGCGATGCTTGCGCATCTTATCCGGCCTACGAGTCAAAACCGGATTTCATCACACCATATCCAGCGCCGTTTTTCCTTTCGGCGCAGGATACGCCTTATCCAGTGCGGCAAGTTCTTGCGCAGAGAGCGTAATGCTCAGCGCTGCCGCATTTTGCTGCACATGCTCCACACTCGCCGCTTTAGGGATCGCCATTACGCCCTGATGGCTGATGACCCACGCCAGCAGGATTTGTGCCGCCGTCGCACTGTGCAATCGGGCAATATCATTCACAACAGGATGGTTCAGTAATCCGCTACGAAGTCGCCCGGCCTGTGCCAGTGGACTGTAGGCCATGACCGGCAGTTGATGTTGCTGGCACCACGGCAGCAAATCGTATTCAATGCCGCGTGATGCCAGATGATACAGCACCTGGTTTGTCGCGCACTGATTGCCTCCGGCCACCTGCCACAACGCCTGCATCTCATCGACGTCGAGATTAGAGACGCCCCAACGGCGAATTTTCCCCTGCGCAATCAGCGTTTCCATTGCCTCGACCGTCTCTTCAAAGGAAAAACTGCCCGACCAGTGCAAAAGATAGAGATCCAGACAGTCGGTGCGCAGACGTCGCAGGCTGCCCTCGCAGGCGGCAATTGCTTTTCGCCCACCCGCATTCCACGGATAAACCTTCGATACCAGAAAAACGCGGTCGCGAATGCCGTTCAGCGCTTCGCCAACTACCTCTTCCGCACCGCCATCGGCATACATTTCGGCGGTGTCGATGAGCGTCAGCCCGTGCTCCACGCCGGCTCTGAGCGCGGAAACTTCCGCTCGTCGATAGCTGGCATTTTCACCCATATACCACGTTCCCTGCCCAATAGCGGGCAGCGTCACCTCTTTGGTAAAGATAATCTGTTTATCTGTCATCACATCCTCCTGTGTTGTGCACCACCGTAATGCAAAACAGGGCGCAAGCGCCCTGTTTTGATGCATAGATTGCACTCCCAGGGCTCGGTTAAAACTTAGGCATATTCACACTTCCAGGGGAGCTCTATTTATGTTGGCAATTTTTATCACGATCATCCCCCATAATACCATCCGGCACAAAATGATTAACGGTGCTCGTTAGCGATGAGGTTTAGTGTTTAATCCCGCACGCTTTCGCTTCAGGCAAAAGGATTTGGGGGAGGCCCAGGCTATCGCTCATCTAAACCGCCTTATCAAATGTACAGGAAAAATTGATGCGTCTCTTTTATGTCGTATTCATGGTGTATTTACTCATATCCTGCGTTTCAGGAAGCGATGATGCCGAAAAACGCGTAGCTGATTTTTATCACTACTATTTACCTGTTTTTGCCAATAGCCCCGGCAAAATAAAGCCAGATCCTGAGAAAATGCATGATTACGTCTCCCGCGAAACGTTAACTCAACTTGATGTTATTTCACATATTTATGAGCAAGAAATCATCGATACTGACTATTATACGTACGCGCAGGACTATTCAGTCGACTGGATCCCTTTATTGAAGGTGGGCAAAGCACAAGACGTTGACGGTGGTAAATACGTTAATGTTTGGCTTGGATGCGAAAACGACCAAACCTATCAAATAGGCGTCTACCTGAAGAAAGAAGATCGGAGATGGAAAATCTATAGAGTCAAAAACATCACCGATGGCTATGAGCACTTTATATTTGACAGGCAGTCCATTGAAAAAGCAAAGCAACATGCCAAAGAGGACGAATGAGCCTGTGACAAAAAAGCCCGCGCTGCGGGCTTTTATCGATTGCAATGCGAGAATGCAGAATCAGAACTTATAGGTGATCCCGGTTGAAATCAGGCCAGTCCAGGATTTGTCGACCATCGGGCTGTCGGTAATTTCGTCGGACAGACGGGTGTAACGGGCAGTACCGTAAACGCTCCAGTCACCGAGGAAGTTATAGTTCGCGCTCAGCTCCAGGTACGGATTCCAGCTGTCGTCCGGGTTATAGCCGCGCATACCGCTACGGGAAGACTCTTTACGCGACACGCCGTAGTAGTAGTCGTTCTGGTTTTCACTGTTCCATTCAACACCGATACCCGGCGTCAACGTCAGGCCGCCGTTGGTATAGCGATACAACCAGGCCAGATCCCAGACGATACCGTTACTGTTGTCCAGCGTATCGCCCGCCAGCGTGGTGCGCAGGAAACCATATTCGGTATGGTGAGAGTAAGACAAGCCCGCCATCATGGTGCTCTTACGCTTATCAAGACGACGCATCTGGCGATCGTCGCTGTCGCCCGGCTTGAAATACATCGGGGACCAGTAGGCGGTGATCGACAGCTTATCCGCTGTATCATTCCACAGGTAGTACCCACCGCCCAGACCGCGGAACCAGAAGTTGTCGCCTTCGTAGTTGATCACCGGAACCGGGTAAACATCCGCGTCGTAATCTTTATAAGGGTGTTCAACCACACCCACGCCAGCGCCAAGCGTCAGGTTGCTTTCAGCGTGCGCCACGGTAGCAGACGATGCGATAAGCACGCCAAGTGCCAGAAGTTTGAGTTTGGTCACAATCCATCTTTCCTTATTCAAATGTTCAGCGGCAAAAGTGTAACCGCCAATAGGTTATAGCCCAACCATTTTACAAATTAATAAAAGAATGTAACCGTCTAATTTTGCAGGCTGAGATGACATTCGCCTTACAGCGGGATGAAAATGGTGTGATCTCCGGCGGCATTCTTTACATTACCTATGCACTTTTTGCGGATGAGTTATTGATATGCCATTGAAAATCATTTGCCAGTGCATGCAAGTTTTGCAAATGCCATCTACGCTTTACTTTAGAAGTTGTATCGCCGGGCACGTTGGTCTCACGCTGTGAAAGCTGGCATGAGAGTTGCTGTTTTTTTGATACGAGACAGTCAATGACGTCGTTCAGTCTACCTCTTCCGGGAGCCTCTACTATTCATATGAACGGCTCTTATCCTGTGCTAAAAAACGAAAGGACGGCATATCATGAATATATTCGATCACTATCGCCAGCGTTATGAAGCTGCCAAGGACGAAGAGTTCACACTGCAGGAGTTTCTTACCACTTGTCGGCAAGATCGCAGTGCTTATGCCAATGCGGCAGAACGGCTATTGATGGCTATTGGTGACCCCGTCATGGTCGATACTGCCCAGGAACCCCGACTTTCTCGACTCTTCTCAAACCGGGTCATCGCACGTTATCCGGCGTTTGAAGAGTTTTACGGCATGGAAGACGCGATCGAACAGATTGTCTCTTATCTGAAACACGCGGCTCAGGGGCTGGAGGAGAAGAAACAGATTCTGTATCTGTTGGGGCCTGTTGGGGGCGGGAAATCGTCGCTTGCCGAGCGGCTGAAAGCGCTGATGCAGCGCGTCCCGATTTACGTACTGAGCGCCAACGGGGAACGCAGCCCGGTGAATGACCACCCGTTATGTCTGTTCAATCCGCAGGAAGACGCTCAGATTCTGGAAAAAGAGTATGGTATCCCGCGCCGCTATCTCGGCACGATTATGTCGCCGTGGGCCGCCAAGCGCCTGCATGAATTCGGCGGCGATATCACCAAATTCCGCGTGGTCAAAGTCTGGCCGTCGATCCTGGAACAGATAGCGATTGCTAAAACAGAACCAGGTGATGAGAACAACCAGGATATCTCCGCGCTGGTCGGGAAAGTGGATATTCGTAAGCTCGAACATCACGCGCAGAACGATCCGGATGCGTATGGTTATTCCGGCGCCCTGTGCCGGGCTAACCAGGGGATCATGGAGTTCGTGGAGATGTTCAAAGCCCCGATTAAAGTCCTGCATCCGCTGTTGACCGCCACACAGGAAGGTAACTATAACGGCACCGAGGGGATCTCTGCCCTGCCGTTTAACGGTATTATCCTCGCCCACTCGAACGAATCGGAATGGGTGACGTTTCGCAACAACAAGAACAACGAAGCCTTCCTCGACCGTGTGTACATCGTGAAGGTGCCGTACTGCTTGCGCATTTCCGAAGAGATTAAAATCTACGAGAAATTGCTGAATCACAGCGAACTGACCCATGCGCCATGCGCGCCGGGGACGCTGGAAACGCTGGCGCGCTTCTCGATTCTTTCTCGCCTCAAAGATCCTGAAAACTCGAGCATTTACTCCAAAATGCGCGTTTATGATGGTGAAAGCCTGAAAGATACCGATCCGAAAGCGAAGTCGTACCAGGAGTATCGCGACTACTCCGGCGTCGATGAAGGCATGAACGGTCTGTCGACCCGTTTCGCGTTTAAGATCCTCTCACGCGTCTTTAACTTTGACCATGTTGAGGTCGCCGCTAACCCGGTTCATCTGTTCTATGTGCTGGAACAGCAGATCGAGCGCGAACAGTTCCCGCAAGAGCAGGCTGAACGCTATCTCGAGTTCCTGAAGGGCTATCTGATCCCGAAATACGCCGAGTTTATTGGTAAAGAGATCCAGACGGCTTATCTCGAATCTTACTCAGAATACGGACAAAACATTTTCGACCGTTATGTCACGTATGCTGACTTCTGGATTCAGGATCAGGAGTATCGTGACCCGGATACCGGCCAGTTGTTCGATCGTGAATCACTGAACGCCGAGCTGGAGAAGATTGAGAAACCGGCGGGGATCAGCAATCCGAAAGATTTCCGTAATGAAATCGTCAACTTTGTGCTGCGTGCAAGAGCGAACAACAGCGGCCGCAATCCGAACTGGACCAGCTATGAGAAACTGCGTACGGTCATTGAGAAGAAAATGTTCTCCAATACCGAAGAGCTGCTGCCAGTGATTTCGTTCAATGCCAAAACCTCAACCGACGAGCAGAAGAAACACGACGACTTTGTCGATCGAATGATGGAGAAAGGCTATACCCGTAAACAGGTGCGTTTACTGTGCGAATGGTATCTGCGCGTACGTAAATCGTCTTAGCAACATAAATGACCCGGAAGATTTTATCCGTTTACCGGGCCAATAATTCGTTTGTACGCGAAATCATTCAAGGCGTATCAAGGCGGCAAATGAGTGAATCCCCAGGAGCGTACATAAGTACGTGACTGGGGTGAGCGAATGCAGCCAACGCCGGGATAACTTGAAGGATGAAGCGTAAAGTTGGCAAATGCAGTACGGGGGGCATATGACCTGGTTCATTGACCGACGACTTAACGGCAAAAATAAAAGCACGGTTAACCGCCAGCGCTTTTTGCGCCGTTATAAAGCACAAATTAAACAGTCGATCTCCGAGGCCATTAACAAGCGTTCGGTGACCGATGTAGACAGCGGTGAATCTGTCTCCATTCCGACGGAAGATATCAGCGAACCGATGTTTCATCAGGGACGCGGCGGCCTGCGCCATCGCGTACACCCGGGAAACGATCATTTCGTGCAGAATGACCGTATTGAACGCCCACAGGGCCAGGGTGGCGGCTCAGGAAGCGGACAGGGCCAGGCCAGCCAGGACGGTGAAGGTCAGGACGAATTCGTCTTTCAGATCTCCAAAGATGAATACCTGGATCTGCTTTTCGAAGATTTAGCGTTGCCTAACCTGAAGCAAAATCAGCAACGCCAGTTGACGGAGTATAAAACGCACCGTGCGGGATACACCTCGAATGGCGTGCCGGCCAATATCAGCGTGGTGCGCTCGCTGCAAAATTCGCTGGCGCGACGCACCGCGATGACGGCGGGCAAACGACGCGAACTGCACGCGCTTGAAGACAACCTCGAAATCATCAGTAAGAGCGAACCGGCGCAACTGCTGGAAGAAGAGCGGCTACGCAAAGAAATTGCCGAACTGCGGGCCAAAATCGAACGCGTACCGTTTATCGACACTTTTGATTTACGTTACAAAAATTACGAGAAACGCCCGGACCCTTCCAGCCAGGCGGTCATGTTCTGCCTGATGGACGTCTCCGGCTCCATGGATCAGTCGACAAAAGACATGGCCAAGCGCTTTTATATTCTGCTCTATCTGTTCTTAAGCCGAACCTATAAGAACGTGGAAGTCGTCTACATCCGTCACCACACCCAGGCGAAAGAGGTCGATGAGCATGAGTTCTTCTACTCTCAGGAAACCGGGGGCACGATTGTTTCCAGCGCCCTGAAGCTAATGGATGAGGTGGTGAAAGCGCGCTACGATCCTGCACAGTGGAACATTTACGCGGCGCAGGCGTCGGATGGGGATAACTGGGCGGATGACTCCCCGTTGTGCCATGAGATTCTGGCGAAAAAACTGCTACCGATGGTTCGCTATTACAGTTACATCGAAATTACCCGCCGCGCGCATCAGACCTTATGGCGCGAATATGAGCATCTGCAAGCCACTTTTGATAATTTTGCGATGCAACATATTCGCGATCAGGATGATATTTATCCGGTGTTCCGCGAGCTTTTTCATAAACAAGGTGCCACCAGCGCCAATTAAATGATGACCAGTCAGGTAGCAGCAGAGCCTGGCTGGTTCACAGGATGCTTTTTGTAACCCGCTACCTCCGGGCCATTAGGTTGCCCCTGCGCCATGTGATAACATTCATTATCTGACCTGGAGGGTTGCCGTAAATCATGAAATTGCCTCATAAAGCGCTAAGGCTCTTTATTTCCGCGACGGTTGTTGTTTTGACTTCATCCTTTTTAATTTATGAACTGATTGCCAGCCATAAGGCAATGAATGCCTATATGCGTTATATCATCGAAAAAGCAGACTCCTCTTTTTTGTATGATAAATATCAGAATCAGAGTATTGCCACTCACCTGATGCGCACATTCCCCACGGCGGCTAATCCCCTTCCTGAAGAAAAACGTAAGGCGGTATGTCAGGCATTCGACAGTGTCGATGGCGTTTATGGGCTCAACCTGGTCGCGCATAATTATCCCGCCCTCCACGGCACGCTGCAAACCTCCCTGCCAGATTGCGACAGTATTGCCCGTGACGCCCTGCTGCTGCCTGCTTTCGATCAGGCCGTCATCATTAACCGCGAACAGGCTGATTACGGTAAAGGGCTTGCCACCTCAGAGGATAAATTTCGTTATTATGTGGATTTGCAGAATCATTATATTTACTTTTTCTCGTTGATTAATACCCACCAGTTTGCCATGCATCACTGGACCTTTTTACAAAAAGGCTCGCTGGGGCTTCATCAGGCCGATATTGATAATGTGTTTACCGGTCGCACGGTTCTTTCAAGTATCTATCAGGATGATCGCACTGAACTTAACGTGATGAGTTTTTTAACGCCAGTCTATCTGGACGGGAAGTTAAAAGGCATCGTTATGGTGGATATTAATAAGCACAATTTGCAGAATATTGTTTTTACTCATGACCGCCCGCGGGTCTGGCGTTATCTCGATGCCAGCGTCACGGATACCGACTCGAATAAGACGATTATTATTCATCAAAGCGAGAATAATCTTTTCCCGTACGTCAATTACATCAGCGATCTTCCTGGCGGTTTGCACGTCGAACTGTCGCTGGATATTTTGTATTTTATTGTCACCTCCTGGAAACTCTTTCTGTTTTATCTGCTGGCGACCGCTCTGCTCCTCAATATGGTCCGTCTGCATTTCCGCCTTTATCATAATGTGACTCGCGAAAATATCAGCGATGCGATGACAGGCCTGTATAACCGTAAAATCTTAACCCCGACGCTTGAACAGCGATTGCAACGTCTTGTGAGCACCGGAACGCCGGTGACCTTTATCGCCATCGATCTCGACAAACTGAAGATGATTAACGATACGCTGGGACATCATGAGGGCGATATCGCGATCACCCTGCTGGCAAATGCGATTGAGGCGTCGATACGTAAAAGCGATTACGCCATCCGCCTGGGCGGCGATGAGTTTTGCGTCATTCTTGTTGATGCCGAACCTGACATGGACACACGCCTGCCGGAACGGATTGCCAGCCATCTGCGTACCGTTGCACCGGAAAAGGATATTCGTTTTTCATCAGGAAGTTACAGCATGAAACCGAACGATACGCTGCATAATGCCTACACTGCGTCTGACGAACAGCTTTACCTCAACAAACACCAAAACCGCCAGCGGTCATGATACTCTTTAGCGTGTTTTTTCGCGCAAACAGGAGTGATAAATGAGCGAAATGGAGAAAGGCAGCGAGACCCACCAGCGTTTACTCGATTTGCTGTCTCTGGAGGGTGCACGCTTTCGTGTAGTCAGCCATGAGGCCGTAGGGAAATGCGAGGCTGTGTCTGAAATTCGGGGCACTGCACTGGGTCAGGGAGCAAAAGCGCTGGTCTGCAAGGTCAAAGGGAATGGCATGAATCAGCATGTACTGGCAATTTTGCCAGCCGATCAACAGGCCGATCTCAGTCAACTGGCGGCGCACCTTGGCGGCCTGCGGGCATCCCTCGCCAGCCCGGCAGAAGTGGACGCACTCACCGGTTGCGTATTTGGCGCGATCCCGCCTTTCAGTTTTCATCCAGCGCTCAAGCTGATCGCCGATCCGCTGTTGTTCGAGCGCTATAACGAAATCGCCTTTAACGCCGGTGTGCTTACGAAATCGATCATTCTTAACACTGACGATTACCTGCGTATTGCCCAGCCTGAGCAGCGGGTATTTCGTCGCACCTCGTAAGCGTTAGCTACCGCGTTCGAGAATCAGAACAGAAATCACAATCACCGCGGCAATGGCAAAGAACGATGAGGTAATGATCAGCGTTTCAACGAACATTTGATCGTACATGGCAGCACCTCGTCATAGGGATAACGGCTCACCTGTTATTGATAGCCCGCGATAATGGCAATTTGATGACAGTGAGACCGGCATGCGCTGTTTTTTCGTCATCATGCATTTGCCTGAAATCGCGGCGGCGTTGAAAAAAGTCTGTTCACCTTTGCGTTTGGGCGTAAAGTAAGCAGGCTTAACTTTTTTGGCAAGGAAATCACGATGTTTGATGTCACTCTGCTGATCCTGCTTGGACTGGCAGCTTTGGGCTTTGTCAGCCACAACACCACTGTCGCCGTTTCAATTCTGGTGTTGATCATTGTCCGCGTTACCCCTCTCAATACCTTTTTCCCCTGGATTGAAAAACAGGGGCTGACCATCGGGATTATCATCCTGACGATTGGCGTGATGGCGCCCATCGCCAGCGGGACGCTGCCCCCTTCCACCTTGATCCACTCTTTCCTTAACTGGAAATCACTGGTGGCGATTGTGGTTGGCGTGGTGGTCTCATGGCTCGGCGGTCGCGGCGTGACGCTGATGGGCAGTCAGCCACAGCTGGTCGCAGGGTTGCTTGTCGGCACTGTACTTGGCGTGGCCCTGTTTCGTGGAGTACCTGTCGGGCCGCTTATTGCCGCGGGCCTCGTCTCGCTTATTGTGGGAAGGCAGTAGTCAACCCCGCCAGATAACGGCCTGGCGTCTGTCCCAGGCCTTTTTTGAACATGGTGATAAACGCTGTGGTCGAGTCATACCCCAACAGTTGCGCCACTTGCTGGACATTGAGTCCGCCGACCAGAGCCTGTAAAGCCAGAATAAGCTGGAGCTGATGCCGCCAACGGCGAAAGCTCAGTCCCGTCTCCTTAACGACCAGTCGGGCAAGATTGCGTTCGCTCATTGCAAATACGCTGGCCCACTGCCCCAGCGTTTGCCATTGCGCAGGTTCGCGCGCCATCGTGTCAACCATCCTGCGAATTTTCGGATGCGCAGAAACCGGCAGTTGCATCTGATCCTGCGACTGCTGCGGGAGTTCATCGAATAACACCTGTATCAGCCGCTGGGTCTGCGGCTCTGCCCGCTGAGCGTCACTACGCGCTGCCAGAGAGAGGATCAGCTCCCGGCAAAGTGCAGAAATTTTTAACGTACAGCAACGTCCCGGCAGAGTGACTGCATCCGGTTCGATAAAGAGAAAGCAGAGCTCCGCGCCTGCCGTTACGTGGTTACTATGAGGAACGCCGCCGGGGATCCAGACCGCGTACTGCGGCGGCACCATCCACATCGCGCGCTCAACGTCACAGGTAATCGCTCCATGCAGCGCCATGATCAGTTGCCCTTTACGATGCTGATGCTGTGCGCTGAACAGCTCATCTGCGCGAGCGCGAATACGAAACGCCACGGCGGCGTCATGGTGCAGATCAGGTTCATATCCGTCGAGGTGCAGGCTGTACATTATTTTGTCCGAATTTAGCGATAAACTGTCATTTTAGCTTGATTCACAACACAGATAAACGCGGTAAGGTACGGCCTCACCTGTTGACATGAGATAACAATGACGTCTTCTTCACCACGCGGCAACCGCGGTGCCCTGCTGATTGCGGGTATCCTGATGATTGCCACCACGCTGCGCGTGACGTTTACCGGTGTTGCACCGCTACTGGATGCCATCCGCACCGACTATGGTCTTACGACCGCTCAGACCGGCTTGTTAACAACCCTGCCGCTGCTCGCATTTGCGCTGATTTCACCGCTTGCGGCGGGCATCGCCCGACGTATTGGCATGGAGCGCAGCCTTTGTGCCGCGATGCTGCTGATTTGCGCCGGTATTACCGTGCGTTCACTGCCCTGCGTCTCATTACTGTTTCTCGGTACCGCCATCATCGGATGTGGTATCGCCCTCGGTAACGTATTGCTGCCGGGGCTTATCAAGCGCGATTTTTCACAACATGTCGCCAGACTGACCGGTGCCTATTCCCTGACGATGGGCGCGGCCGCCGCGCTGGGCTCCGCGCTGGTGGTTCCTCTGGCGCTGAGCGGGTTTGGCTGGCACGGTGCGCTGCTGATGTTGATGGTGTTCCCTCTGCTGGCGTTGCTGGTGTGGCTGCCGCAGTGGCGCAGTACTACCCACACGAACCTCACGACTTCACGCACCCTGCACGCGCGCGGCATCTGGCGTTCACCGCTGGCCTGGCAGGTGACGCTGTTTCTGGGGATTAACTCACTTATCTATTACGTGATTATCGGCTGGCTACCGGCGATATTAATCAGCCACGGCTACAGCGAAGCGCAGGCTGGTTCGCTGCACGGTCTGTTGCAACTGGCGACCGCCGCTCCCGGCTTGCTTATCCCGTTGGTGCTGCACCGCTTTCACGATCAGCGCAGTATCGCCGCACTGGTATCGTTGATGTGCGCTGCCGGTGCCGCCGGCTTCTGGTTTATGCCGGAACAGGCGGTGCTGTGGACAATGCTGTTTGGTTTCGGCTCCGGCGCCACGATGATTCTGGGGCTGACCTTCATCGGCCTGCGCGCCAGCTCGGCTCATCAGGCCGCGGCGCTTTCCGGCATGGCGCAATCCGTCGGCTATCTGTTAGCCGCTTGCGGGCCACCGTTGATGGGCAGGATCCATGACGCCCAGGGAGACTGGCAAACCCCGCTGCTGGCTGTTGCTGCCCTGGCGATCGTGATGGCGATATTCGGCCTCTATGCCGGGCGTCAGAAAGAGATTACCGCCTGATGAACTCAGGGCAGACGCTGAGTCTGCCCTGCTCATTAGCCTCGGGCAGCGCGCAGCATCGACTGCACCAGAGGAACCGGTTTCCCTGCCAGCGCGCCGCGTTCATGCTGAAAGAGCGTCGCCACAAAAAAAGGATGAGTGAGCAACTCGACCGCACGAATATCCCCGTTTTCATCCCAGCCGGTCACCCGCAGATCGCCACTTTCCAGTTCAGTTGCAAACGCCTCAGCAATGCCATAGTTGCAGTGGTAACCTTCCGAAATCACCGGCAGACCATAGGCTTTAGCGATCAGCGTGTTGGGGCGCAGTTCAATATCATCGGTTTTTTCCACCAGCGAACAGGTAAGCGGCGCAATGACCATCCGGCCTGTGGTATCCGTTTCCGCA
Organism: Citrobacter sp. ANG330; assembly: GCF_047467925.1. Classification (NCBI taxonomy): domain Bacteria; kingdom Pseudomonadati; phylum Pseudomonadota; class Gammaproteobacteria; order Enterobacterales; family Enterobacteriaceae; genus Citrobacter; species Citrobacter sp. ANG330. The sequence continues at coordinate 262,148 of NZ_JASJUI010000002.1, forward strand.
TGGGCGGCATCCGTCCAGCCCAGCACATTACGGGCATATTCCAGAATCGCATGTTGAAAACCGCCGCAGGTTCCCAGGAAGGGAATGCTGTTTTCGCGGGCATAACGAATGGCAATCAGCGCACCTTCGGTATTTTTGTATGGACTGCCAGGCACCACCCAGATGGCGTCATAGCCAACCAGATCTTCTGTACTGGTGATTTCGGTGCTGGAAAGCCAGTCGTAATCCGCCACCAGTTCCAGAACCGCAGCGGCGTCGTCGATGGCCAGAGGAATCGCCTGATGCGCCGTGATGCCAGCGTTATAATCACCCACCAGCGCAATCCGCAGCGTATCTTTTACAGGGGATATTTCCATGGAGAATTCCTTACGTCAGAACAATTGGGGACAACATAAGGAACCTCAGCCTACCGATCTTTTACTGCCATCACAATCCCTTAATTTAGGGATGAACGCGTGCGAAGTGATATAGTGATCGGGAACGATTTTTTGCGTGGCGACGGCAAATGCGATGAAAAATAAGGTTTTAGTGAGCGCTTGCCTGATGGGGCTGAAGGTGCGTTATAACGGGAGTGAGAAAGCGCAGCTCGCGGTGACGTTAGCTCACCTACAGGCAGAACAGCGTCTGGTTGTCCACTGTCCTGAACTGGCTGCGGGATTGCCAACACCGCGCCCACCGGCAGAAATTGTCCAGGCTAATGGCAACGATGTCATGCAAGGACGTGCGTCCATTGTGGAAAAAAGCGGTCAAGATGTCACCGGGCACTATCAGCTTGCCGCCTGGCTGGCCCTTCGCACTGCGCTGGAGACCGGTTGTGACGTAGCACTACTCACCGACGGCAGCCCAACCTGCGGCAGTCAGTTTATCTACGACGGCAGCTTCAGCGGACAGCGTCATCCCGGCATGGGAGTTGCCACGGCGCTGCTACGCCAGCACGGAATAACGGTTTTTTCCGACCAACAGCTCGATGAGTTTTGCGCCTGGATTGAGGAGAGAGACAAGCATGAATATTCAGTGTAAACGCGTCTACGACCCGGCAGAGGAGAGTGACGGTTACCGGGTTCTGGTTGACCGACTGTGGCCACGCGGGATCAAAAAAGCGGATCTCGTGCTCGATGAGTGGGTCAAAGAACTCACTCCCTCGACAGAACTGCGCAAAGCCTTTCACGCAGAAACGCTCGATTTTCATCACTTTACTGAGCTGTACCGCGCGGAACTGGCCAGGCAGAAGAAGGAAGGCGAACGGCTGGCGCAGATTGCCCGCCAGCAGACACTCACCCTGTTGTACGCCGCAAAAGAACGTGAGCAGAATCACGCTCTGGTGCTGGCCGAGTGGCTACGCGAGCTGTGAATCGCGGGTATCTGCGGAATCAGGCTGAGTATCGGGTATTAGCGGCATCAGGTGTTCCGCTCGCACCCAGGCAAAACCCTGCTGTCCGCTTGCCGATACCACGTTCCCCGTCACCAGCCAGAGCGCGCGCGGCGTCTCTTGCGGCAGCATCGTGGTAAATCCATTCACAGGGTTAATAAACACCTCACCTGGCTGGCAGAGATGAAATAATTCGACCGATTTGCCTATGTTGCTGCGCCCGGTTTGGGTTTTCGCACCAATAATGAGCGCCAGGGAACCCGGCTTTAGCTGGAACATACTTTTCTCGTTGCGCTTTTGCGACTCTGGTTAAGATAATTCCGAGAAATAATAGCCTGCCGGACGCTCACTTGTCACGCCCGGATGGCTTGTAGAATAAGCGAAAACGCGAGGACAAAACTCCTTTTGTCACCCATTAACCCCTGTTATCCTTGCACCTCTTTGCATAATTCAGACAGGTGATCGCATGAGACTGGGCATACTGTTTCCCGTCGTCATTTTCATTACGGCTGTGGTTTTTCTGGCCTGGTTTTTTATCGGTGGCTATGCCGCGCCGGGGGCGTAAATTATGAAAAAAACAACGTTGATTATGATTGTTGTTGCCGTTGTCGTGGTGCTGGGTACGGAACTGGGCTGGTGGTAGCGCCAGGCTAAAAATGACAAAGGCCCCCCTCAGGTCGCCTTTGTCAGTCAATTTTTGCAGCTTAACTTTTGATTTTTCTATAGATAAGCAGTACAACGATCGCGCCAATAACCGCCACCACGAAGCTGCCAAAATTAAAGCCGTCCACTTTCCCAAAGCCAAGCAGCGTACTGATCCAGCCCCCTACCACAGCACCGACGATCCCCAGGATGATCGTCATAAAGAATCCACCACCATCCTTACCAGGCATAATCCACTTCGCCAGAATACCTGCAATCAAACCAAAAATAATCCATGAAATAATGCCCATTTTTTCCTCACTTATCGATTTTACAGTAGCGGTTTATTCGCCGTTAAAAAGGATAGCACATCATCAGGAAATTGAGATTTGTGATGAACATCACTTAATTGAGCGTAATGATTTCTCCCATAAAAGATGGGGTTGCAAACTTAGATGATAAAGATTATCTTTCTCATCACTGAGTAGTTGAGTAAATAACTCAGGTATTCAGTACGACATTGCTCACATTGCTTCCAGTATTTCTTGCCCGCCTCTGTGCGGGCTTTTTTTTGCCATCAGCTCGTCATTTATGTCGAATCGAGTGTCATTTTTCCTGCTGCTTGTGTCTCGTTTCGCGTCAGCGCTAGCTTTGCCACTCTGGCACGTATTGTGCTTATCCCCTGCGTCAAGATGACAACCGAAGCTTCCGCCTTTGCGCTCAGGCTTCGCCACAATTCGCGCTATTTCAGCTTTTAACAGGTCTGTTATTGATGAAAAAAATCACCAGTGTTTGCCCCTATTGTGGGGCCGGGTGCAAGCTCAAGCTTGTCGTTGAAAATAACAAAATCCTCCGCGCCGAAGCGGCGGAGGGCGTAACCAACCAGAACCAGCTGTGTCTGAAAGGGTACTATGGTTGGGATTTCCTTAACGATACCCGCCTTCTGACTCCCCGCCTCACCCGCCCAATGATCCGCTATGAAAAAGGCGGCAAATTAACCCCGGTGACCTGGGATGAAGCCATCCGCTATACCGCCCGACGGTTACTGGAAATTCGCGACAGCGAAGGCCCCCGCGCCATTATGACCACCGGTTCCTCACGCGGTACCGGCAATGAAACCAACTATGTGATGCAGAAATTTGCGCGTGCGGTCCTCAACACTAACAACGTGGACTGCTGCGCCCGCGTGTGCCACGGCCCCTCTGTGGCGGGTCTCCAGGAAACGTTGGGCAATGGCGCGATGAGTAATTCCATCAGCGACATTGAAAATTCAAAATGTCTGCTGATCTTCGGCTACAACTGCGCTGATTCCCACCCAATTGTGGCGCGTCGGGTGATCAAGGCGCGGCAGAATGGCGCGAAGATTATCGTCTGCGATCCTCGCCGCATAGAAACCGCCCGTATTGCTGACCAGCATCTGCAACTCAACAACGGTTGCAATATGGCGCTGGTGAATGCGTTTGGCTATGTCCTCATTGACGAACAGCTTTATGACAAGGAGTACGTCCGCAAGCATACGCAAGGCCTGGATGCCTACTGGCAGACGGTTAAGAACTATGCCCCGGAAGCTGTCGAGCAGCTGACCGGTGTTCCGGCCTCACAGGTACGTCAGGCGATGCGAACCTTTGCATCCGCCCCTTCGGCGACCGTGATGTGGGGAATGGGCGTGACGCAGTTCGGCCAGGCCGTGGACGTGGTGCGCGGATTATCGAGCCTTGCCCTGCTGACCGGTAATCTGGGTCGCCCTCATGTAGGCGTCGGCCCGGTTCGTGGTCAGAACAATGTCCAGGGAGCCTGCGATATGGGCGTATTACCCAACCTCTTTCCGGGATATCAGGATGTCACCGATGCGACGGTCAGAGAGAAGTTCGCGAAGGCCTGGGGGATCGACGTCAACCGGATGGATGACAAGGTCGGTACACGTATCACCGAAGTCCCGCATCTGGCTCTGGAAGGGAAAATCAAAGCCTACTACATCATGGGGGAAGATCCGCTGCAAACGGAAGCCGATCTGGGACTGGTACGCGACGGTTTTGCGGCGCTGGATTTTGTCGTGGTGCAGGATATCTTTATGACCAAAACCGCCGAGATGGCGGACGTCATTCTACCCGCCACCTCCTGGGGTGAGCACGGCGGCGTATTCACCTGCGCCGATCGCGGCTTCCAGCGTTTTGAAAAAGCCATCGACCCCACTGGCGACGTGAAGCGCGATTGGGAAATCATCAGCCTGCTCGCCAGTGAAATGGGCTATCCCATGCACTATGAAAACAATCAGCAGATCTGGGATGAAATGCGTGAACTGTGCCCGCTGTTCTATGGGGTCACCTGGGAAAAGATGGGCGATATGGGGCACATCCAGTGGCCTTGCCCCGACCTCGACCACCCCGGCACACCCTATCTGTATGAAAACAGCCGCTTTGATAAACCAGACGGTAAAGGCAAGCTGTTTGCCGCCCCATGGCGCGCGCCGGCAGAAGTGCCTGACGACGCCTATCCGCTGGTTCTTTGCACGGTGCGCGAAGTCGGTCACTACTCCTGCCGTTCGATGACCGGCAACTGTGCCGCCCTGCAGGCACTTGCCGATGAGCCCGGTTATGTGCAGATCAGCACGTTCGATGCGCAAAAAGCGGGTATTCGCCATCGCGATCTGGTGTGGGTCAGTTCACGTCGGGGAAAAGTCATCAGTCGGGCAGATGTCTCCGGGCGCATCAACCACGGTGCGGTGTATATGACCTATCAATGGTGGATTGGCGCGTGTAATGAACTGACGCAGGATAATCTCGACCCTATCTCAAAGACGCCTGAAACCAAGTATTGTGCGGTTAAAGTCGAGAAGATCGACGATCAGACATGGGCCGAACGCTATGCCGCGCAGAGCTATCGTGACATGAAAACGCGACTTTGCGAGGCGATTGGCTAGCGCAATGAACGGATAAACGGGAACCCTTCGGTTCCCGTTTTTGCTTTCCGGGGAAAATAGTCATCATTTTGTTCTACGCTTAGTAGTTCTGACCGGAAAAATGCAACATCGTCCCGGCGCAAGTGAAGAACGCTGGCAGGGAAGCGGCAGGCTTACTGGCAGGAAAGGATTCATCACTGATGGTGATTCAGACATTGACCGTGCGACTGCTATGCGTGGAAAGGTCCGGTTGCCGCTTTCAACTACCTGCCTGCCGGGCAATCCGCAATAACACAATCCATTCCCGACACCCAGGAGATCAAATGGCTGACTTAAACGAACGCATTGAAATCCTTGAGAGAACCCTTGATGACATGAATCTCGATCTTCACGCATCAAAGGTTGCTATCAACGTTTTATCTACGGTAATAACCAGCATGAGCGGTGAACCGGGTTTGCTTGAGCGATCGTACGAGCAAACCAGAAGTTCAGCGCCCCTTGTGAAGTTCAACCACCCCGTTCAGGAAGGCTATGAGGAAAAACTCACAGAGAGAATCGTCAACTTACTCTCCTTTCCCCAACAAAAAGCGTAACGACACCAAAGCGTCTCAAGAGGATAAACGGAATATCCTCGTGAGAAGCGTGTCCTGAATACCGGCCTGAAACATGAAAAACGGGAACCCATTGGCGCCCGTTCTTATTAAACCCAGAATCTGGATGACATGTTTTTGACGATCGCATCATCAAACTCTGAATATTTCAGCAGCTAAGCGCCTTCCATATCCTTAACAATCAGGTTTGCAGCTTCGAACCACTTCATGTGGCGCAGCCGAAGTCAGATGCCCGTGAAGGAGTACAACTGCCGGTGAGCACGCTGGAGGACAGAATACTCCCTGCCATAACACCGATGTTCGCGCAATGCGAATTCACCGGACGTTTACATCAGTTCCGGCAGCGGCGTATGCCCCACGCGAAGGCGCGCTGTAGCAGATAAGGTACCGGGCTGTGCGGTTCGGTGCGTCACAACCTGTCTGAGCTGATGATAAGCTTCTTCACGACTGCTGAAGGCCGCGTCAGTACAGTGAACAGCTCTATCCCGACGGCTCTCGAGCGCTGCGATAATATTATGAACAGGGAAAGCTTAAAAGAGAGACCGGGCGCTGGCTGCCGGACGGTCGGTCCGTGAATGCGGAGGGTAAACCCCGGTCACGATTAAGCAAATGTATGGAGAAGCTGTAAGGGTTGTTTCTGGAATCATCCTGCATTGTTGTTGCAGGTCTATAAATATTTATAGATGCGTTGCAACTTATCCGGCTTACAGGCTCGCGCTATTTGCGGCTTTGTAGGCCCGGTAAGCGTTAGCGCCACCGGGCTGTGCCGTTAAAACGACGCTTTAATACCCATCATCGCCGCGGTATCGCGGTAACCCTTGTCGCCAGCCTGCTGACCGACATTGCCCCACAGGGTGACACTCTTCGTCAACTGCCCTTCCACACCGGCCTTCAGTTCGCCCACGTTGCGGGTGCCGTCCAGACTCACGTTCTGACCGTTCAGCGCGGTGCCGAAGTCTTTGCTGTTGTGGATCCAGTTCGCTTCCACAAACGGCTGGAAGGTACGATCTTTGCCGTCGTCCAGTTTATTGTGGCCCTTGCCGAACAGACGCACGCCGAGGCGAGTCTGCACGTTGCCGTCGCCGTGGCCGGTTACACGGGTACCGTTGGTTTCACGGTGTTCATCTGCCTTCACCCCCATCCAGGTGACCTGCGTTTTCGGCTGGATGTACAGCGCGCTACGCTCGCTGAGATCCAGCAGTTTCCAGGTGTAGCCGGATTCCACCGACGCGGTAAAGCCCTTCGCGTCATACTCTTCCGTTTCCACGCCGTGACCGGAAACGGTGTTGTCAAACCAGCTGTACTGCGCCCAGGAATCGACATACGCGCCTTCATACGTGGCGTTGTCCTGCAGCCAGGTGCCGTACAGACCGATGCTGTAACCGCTGATGCGGCTGTCGGCGCGGTTGCCGTTACGCCGGTTTTCCGCCTGCGCTTTCTGGCTGGCATAGCCCGCCATCAGTCCGAGGTGGAAACGGTCAGTGTTGTCGGAAGACCACTGCGCAATATCGCCGCCAAGCTGCATCAGGTAGCGGTTAGCCTGCATCCCCAGTTGGCCGCTGCCGTCCTGCTGACGGGCGTGGCCGCCAACGTTACGCAGCCACAGGCTGGTGACGGCTTTCTCGCCGGTCAACACGTCGACATAGTGAATCTCGCCAAGGCGGTCATGCAGACGGGTATTGAACATCGTGTTGGCCGCCTGCAGGTTCATACCGTACAGGCCCGCTTCCGGACGTACCGCATGCTCGCGCGGGGCCGGAGCTGGCTGTGCCGGGCCGCGCGGGATTATGGGCTCAACCGGATCTACCGGGTCCGGCTGCGGTTGTGGTTCCGGAGTCAGACCGCTGGTGAGATACCAGTTTTTCTCGTTCTGGCCTTCGCCACGCGACAGGGTGTAATCATATGCCCCCGCCACGATACGCCCGTTCTGGGTAAACACACCGTCGGAATTTCCCGCCACACTGATCAGTTCAATGCCGTCAGTGGTCCGTTCGCCCATGCCGCCCGCGTTCACCACCGTCACACGGGTGGTGCCTGTGGTATTACCCGCGATAATTAAACGGTCGGTCGGAGAAGTATCGTCACCCAGTTGGGCGTTCATCACGATATTACCGTTGTCGCCAGTGTAATCGCCATTTACCGTCAGAGTCTTGAAGATAGAAGGGCTTCGCGTCAGCTTATAAGTATTCGTGCCGGCGGATAAAAAGTTTAGTGTAGAATCTTTCAACGTCAGGTTGGTCAGATTCGAATCCGCTACCATGTCCCAGCGACTATTGCTACCGTTCAGCGCCAGATTGATCTGACCATTAGCTTCTGCCTGGATGTCACCAAAGATATAAGAATTATCTCTGGTGTTAATCGTTATCAAATTATCAGAACCAGCCGCATATATCCTTCCCCAGGAAACCAGCTTATTGTCGGATAACGTCACTGAACCATCTATTGCATATAAGGTTTCATTAACCGTATCGTAGGCTTTCTGACTACCTAAAATAACATCGCCTAAAATTCGGTAGGGATAGATTGAGTTATAGTATGAGGTAAGCAATATGGTGTTTTTTCCACCTTCAGAATCGACTTTTAAATTGCCTATGGTTACCTTTCCACCAACAGTCAGGCCTGTCAGTGCTGCCTTTTCTCCACCCGCAACATGAATATAAGCATCATTAATTACCATGCCGCTGGTATCTTGCGAGTCATCATCAATGTATATATCAGCACCGTTTACATTCTGATTGCCATACAGATCTATATTAAGTTTATTAATAAGCGCATCTGTTTTTGCTAATGATATGAGAACTCCACTCATTTTATTCAGTGTTGGATTGCTGGTGGTTTTATAAGCAACATCACTTCGCAATTTTACATTTACATCATTCATATAAACCAGCTTAGCTGGGATGGCGGAAGAAGCGCTATTTAAATCAACACCTGTCAAATCACCATCAAATTTTGTCTGCAAATCAATATTAGTTTTTCCGGTAAGGGAGATGGTGCCTTCATTATTCCCGAGCGAAATACCGGATGCATTCATCTTATCAGTATCGTCCAGCCCATTAGTCTCAAAAGTAATGTTAAGATCCTCTGCCTTGAGCGACATATTATTATATGGCTCACTAACGAAGGAGCCATAGCCAATTCCGTACCACTGCTGTTGGGAGCTATCATCCTGCTGCGTGGCATGCATAATGATATTGGTGGTACCTTTAAGCTCAATGTGGGCATCACCATATCCGTCAATTCCATCCATACTAAATCCGCTGCTTTCCAGCGTTAGATTTTCCGCGACAAGTTTAGCTCCTGCCCTAACCATTATCGCGCCTCTGTAGGCACTCGTTGCATCGTACCACACAGGTCTTGAGAAGTTTATTTTCGAACCGTTGCCAAGATCAGCGTTCCCATAAATATATATCGCCCCGGGGAGCGCATATGTGCTCTCATAATTAAAAACCGCGCTTCCATCCACGATAAGAGAATCACCCGAAATAACCTCCGTGAATGAGCTTATTACCGAATGGTCATCGATAGTGGTTGTATTCCGGACGGTTCCATTTGCGGCGTAAACGCCAGGTACCAGTAATGCTGCACTAACAAAAAGTGCAATAGATTTTAATTTAAACATAGTATCCATATCTATTTAAAATTGAACCGCTTTACATATATTATTTTATGTGTTGGTAGGTGCAATAAGATAAAACCGTTCCGATAAACATCACCCACAAAATAAATATCGTGCTCAACTTATAATGAGTAATGGCAGTAATACCGGTAGTAACAATTTTTAACCGGCGTGTTATGCTCAGATAATGTATGTACCACTGAGTTATTTATATCATGATATTGGTTTAATCGCTGACATCCCTCATAGTGACATTCCTTGTCAGGAGATTGTTGACACCATTGGAATTTTCAGAACTATATTTTATATTCTTGTTTTCATTTGTTATTGCTTAGCCCGAAATTTGTTACTCATCTGAAGCTATTCCATATATTAACACTGATGCATCACTGAACCCGCTAATTCAGAACTCGTAGGCTATAATGAAATTCAGCCGGAGTATTCAGATATCTATGTGGAGACAGGAACACCGTCGGGTTTTAACCTTTACTGGCGAGGTTACTGTTCTACCCTGTCATTTTCTTCTTTAGCTAGAAAACTTTCGAGTGAAATACTCTTATTTTAAAATAAGGCTTGTTACTCTGTTATTTAAGGGGATTTAAAGTTTTTAGTTTAAGGTTTCGACAATTCACGGTCTTTTATGCTGGACTCACTGGTGGTTTAAGAATGGGGAGAAGTAGCGAAAGTGGTAGTGGCACTCTTTAAATCATTAGCTTTAATATTATGATCGACCTGGCGAACAATGCCATTTGCCAGTAAAGAGAGGTGTTTATTCATCACGTAGACTCTGGCTTTTGCGTGGGAAAGGTAAGGATATGTCCCAGAGCTTATTTTGGTTCTTTTCATACCCACCGGTACTTGTATACCTGAAATACCAGTTTTCCTTCCTTCTTTTTGAGAGGGGAGCGATTCGTCGAATCAGGCCGTCACCGTCAAACACGTTGATTTTTGGCCCCCTCTTAGTAGGTCTCATTCAGGGTGCCATAAGTAATGAGGTTCCAGCGACTTGGCAGGGTTTTAGCCTGAGCGTATCCATAATGCCTTCTTTAACATCCTTACGATCAAAGTGGGAAACAGGTATGCATTCAGGCATTTATTCTCACAGGTGAAGCGCTTTCCTGCATGCTGCTTTCTGGTAAAACAATATCCACTCCTGGCACAGGGCGGACAAGTTACCTGAGCTGAACTCACAACGAGGAGCAGACATTCACACTCATGATCACCCTTATGTACGCATCACGAACATAGCGCTGTATTGATCATCGGTAGCAGTTCAATTTAGCAATGTACACTTGCTTTGTACTAAGATACTTATCAAGCAGATGCTTTAAGAAATCGTCTCAAGATGGATTTATCAACATGACCAGAACAGAAAGGCTGCTCGAATTACTACAGATATTAAGGGCACAAAGATATCCGATCACCGCATCGATCCTCTCAGAAAGATTGGGAATAAGTGTACGCTCCCTTTACAGAGATATAAAAACGCTGCAGCATCAAGGCGTATGCATTGAGGGCGGTGCTGGAATTGGTTATATCATTAAATCGGACTTTCATTTGCCGCCCTTAAACCTTTCTCATGAAGAAATCAATGCTATTACACTAGGGTTAAATTGGGTATCTCATAATACGGATTATAATTTCAAAATTACCGCAAAGAATGCGCTTGCAAAAATACACGCTGTCATTCCCAGTGGATTAAAAAATCTTATTGAGAGTCAATCCTATCTGATCGGTCCTTCAGAAAACAATGAGGTTTTTTTTGAAGACATTCGCAATGCCATTAAAAATAGAAAGAGAATCAAAATAAAGTATTGTGATAAGAAAGATACTTATACTTCTCGAGTCATATGGCCCATCGGATTGGTATACATGGAGTCGTGTTGGCTTTTGGTTGCATGGTGCGAGATGAGAAATGATTTTCGTCATTTCAGGACTGATAAAATTGAAGATATTGTGCAATTGGACACCACATATGGTGAAAGCAGGACAGTTTTATTAAAAAAATGGAGAATAAAAGAAGGGATCTGCGAGGGGAAAGAGTACTGACAAAAACTGTCACAACTGGTTTGTATACTATCCCGGATGAAAGACTCAAATCTACTTCATAGGGGTGGTTATGAATTTCCAGAATAAAATTGCTGTCATAACAGGAAGCACTACCGGTATAGGTGAGGCTGTCGCAGAGCAATTACATAAGCATGGTGCAAAAGTCGTCATTGTATCCCGCTCGTCAGAACAGGCTAAACAAAAAGCGGAACAATTATCTTCACTGGGGCAACAAGCCATGGGGATCGGATGTGATGTGTCACAACCCGAGCAAGTGCGGCAAATGATAGATGAGGTTATCAAACATTTTGGCAGACTTGATTATGCTGTAAATAATGCAGGCCTAACGGGTGAACATGGTAAAAATATAACAGAGCAGACAGTTGAAAACTGGGATAAGGTTATTGCCACCTCATTGAGTGGAGTTTTTTACTGCCTAAAATATGAAATACCCCAGATGATGAAGTTTGGTGGTTCTATAGTTAATTTATCTGCAGTAAATGGTCTGGTTGGTATTCCTGGATTAGCCCCTTACACCGTGGCTAAACATGGTATAATCGGTTTAACTCAAACCGCAGCGCTAGAGTTTGCATGTCAAAATATTCGAATCAATGCAATCGCTCCGGGCTATGTCCAGACTCAACGAATGAGTGAGTTCCCTGAAAATATCGTAAGGAGTTTCGCAGATAGCCACCCTATGAAAAGGATGGCTAAAATGCAAGAAATAGCAGACTTCATATTGTTTTTGCTGTCTGACAATTCAGCGTTCTGTACCGGAGGAGTTTATCCAATCGATGGCGGTTATTTAGCTGAGTAAAATCCCCCCCGAAGTCTTTTTTAAGGTAGAATTACCTCACCAAAGTGGCAGGCTCAATGGAGGCGTTAGAATATATCCTTAACGCTTCCATTAGGTCTGCATGCGCTCACTGCACATAGTTTTCGCTACGCATCATTTATTTTCCAGTTCAGGAAACCCAGGAAGATAAGGTCGGCTATGTTCGACTGCCCCACCGCTGAGCATTTAAATAGAGCAGAAAATTGACTCCCCCGTTAAATACATTAAATATCGTCTATAGTATGTCCGACAACAATTTCCAGGGTTTTTCTTATCACATCTGCATGTACGACGTCATCTGTGGCTTCCAGCGTTTGTATCAAAGATAAAATGATATTTTTGTTATTAATATACTCACCCTTAATGAGAATATGGCGTATAGCCGCGCCCAAAACCATTGCTTCTTCAGCAAGGGCATCGCCGGCATGACGAAAATAATCTGAAAGGACGTGATCAGGCAAAGCACTATAAATATCAGGTTGTTGTGTGATTGCTGTATTCATCATTTCCACCATCATTAAAAGTTAAGCGTTTAGTGAATTTTTCCTTTTCCCGGCTTCAGGGTTGTCCCTGAAAGCGAGCGGACGGTGTCCATTTGACCGCTGCGTCTGGATGTCGGTGCTGACGTCGCTTTATCAGCCATCACCGCTTCGATATAAGCAATGATTTGCGGCAAAACCTCTCGACGACGGGCATCCATTTCAGTTTCCTGCATAACGCGGAGTTGAGTGACCAGGGCCATTGAATTCACCGCCGCTTTACGTTTCAGCAGCGTCAACACTGCCTGGCCGATAAGTTCGTCTGTGAGTTGTTCAATGTCACTTCTGTTCATCATCATTCTCTCTTCTGCCGTGTTGCCAGGATCTGGAACATAGCATCATATTGATTCACGACTTTAATACGAGGGTTCAGCGCTCAAAAAGCAAACCAATCAGCGCATTATAATGACCCTCCTCTTCTACACAGGTCGCTCTTTCCAGACGACCAAGTAGTTTTGTACACAGGGTTTTGCGATTCAGATTGCGCCCGTCCATTAGAATTTCCACCACAATCTGCCCCAATGTTTCCTGCTGAGTCGGCAAATTGGCCTTACTGAAATACTGTGCAATGGCGTTAGCTGTATCTGAAATGTAACCATTTTGCTGCATGGGTCTCTCCTGTGCGAATCAGTAAAAGGTTAATGCTGCGTTATTCAAAGTTAGAAAAATTGTACACAAAACTTGTACAAATGCATGATTGCATTTTTACCAAAAAGTGCTAAGCTTTTATTTTCAATCAGTTACAAACTATACATGGGTATTATTCTGAAAGTTATCTGTACACTACTTTGATGCTCATTTTTGGTGATGCCATCGCTATCCTTCACTTCCAACAGCACCTGCCACTTTTAAGTAAAATTTTCGTTAATTTAATGTGTTATATCACCTCCATTCTGTTAGGGTTAAACATCACTCCTCAATGCCGGAAAATCATGCTCACTACCATTATCTACCGCAGTCATCTCTGTGATGACGTCCCGGTGAAAGCGCTCGAAAGTATGGTCGCCGCCGCTAACCTTACAAATGGGCGTGCTGATGTGACAGGCATTTTGCTGTTTAACGGCACACATTTTTTTCAGCTGCTTGAAGGCCCTGATCAAAACGTAAAGGCTATTTATCAGGCCATTTGTGAAGACAAGCGCCACTATAATGTGGTCGAACTGCTGTGCGATCACGGTCCCTCCCGCCGCTTTGGGAAAGTGGGAATGGAGCTCTTTGATTTACGGGAACATGATCGGGAGGAGGTGTTACAGACCATTCTCGATAAGGGCACATCCCGATATCAACTAACCTACAACGACCGTGCGCTGCAGTTCTTCCGCACCTTCGTGGAAGCCACTGAAAAAGAGAACTATTTTGAGATCCCTCCCGCTGACACGTGGGATTTTATCGCGACCGAATCCGCTCGTACGATCCCCCTGACGTCAGTCAGCGAAGAGGCCAATTGCAGCTTTGCATTTCAGCCCATAATCGATCCTTTTGCTCAGGAAATTGTCTCTCTGGAAGCGCTGCTGCGTACCCGTTCGGGTGATTCGCCGCAGCGCTATTTTGACAATATTAAGGGCGACGATATTTATCTGGCCGACCTGGAAAGTAAGAAAGTCGCTTTTACACTGGCAACCTCACTGGGTCTGCGCGATCAGGTTTTGTCCGTGAATCTGTTGCCCATGACGTTGGTGAAGGTACCGGATGCCGCCAGCTATTTGCTCAATGCAATTGCTGACAGTGGTCTTGTTCCGGAACAGATCATCGTTGAGTTCACTGAACGCGAGGTTATCTCCGAGTTTGAAGCCTTTACGGAGACGGTAAGAACGCTGAAATCCTCTGGCATCAGTATCGCCCTCGATCACTTTGGTGCCGGTTTTGGCGGTCTGCGACTGCTGGCGCAGTTCCAACCCGATCGCATCAAAATTAATCGCGACCTCATTTGCGATGTTCATAAAAGCGGCCCACGACAGGCCATCATCCAGGCAATGATTAAGTGCTGTGCATCTCTGGAAATTGCGATATCAGCCGTCGGCGTTGAAAAGCCCGAAGAGTGGATGTGGCTGGAATCGGCGGGAATTTCTCAGTTCCAGGGGCATCTTTTTGCAGCGCCTTGCTTCTGTGGAATTCCACCGGTTGCATGGCCGGAGAAAAAAACACCGCTGTAATCCTCTTATTTCACCTGCTGTATTCATAGCGGCAGGTGAACCTCGCTACACCATCAGGGGGATGCTGTACAAGTTTACTCCTTCATCAGTCTTATTTACCTGACGTTCAATATTTTTAGCTATGCTAACAACGAGGCTGCTGTACAATAAATAATAAATTGTACAAAGACGGCTGATTCGTTAGTTTGCAAGGAACGTTTCGGTTCACGTATGAGGGACACTATGGGATTTTACAGCATAGGCGATGTCGCAGAACGATGCGGTATCAACCCCGTTACCCTGCGCGCCTGGCAACGGCGCTACGGATTGTTAAAGCCCCAGCGCAGCGAAGGCGGCCATCGTCAGTTTGATGAAGAAGATATCCAGCGCATTGAAGAGATCAAGCGATGGATTAAAAGCGGTGTGCCGGTAAGCAAAGTCAAAGCGTTGCTGGAACAAAGCACTGTGGCAACTAATAATGACTGGACCACTCTGCAGGAAGAAATGATGGGCGTGCTGCGTTTTGCTCATCCGGACAGGCTGCGGGCCAAAATCAGTGCGCTTGCCCGTGAGCATACTTCAGACGATCTTATCGATCACATTTTCGTTCCCGTACGCCAACGCCTTAGCCTCGACCATAATACGGCCCGCATCATGTGCAGTTTGCTTGATGGCGTACTGATTGAATTTGTGACCGCCTGTTTGTCCGAAGCCCGCAAAAAAGCAGGCAAAGATGCGTTGTTGATTGGCTGGGATACCGAAGACCGCGCACGTCTGTGGCTGGAAGCCTGGCGTTTGTCTCAGCAAGGCTGGCACATCGCCGTACTGGCTGAGCCGCTGGATTCTCCACGTCCGGAGCTCTTTCCTGGACAACAGCTGTTTGTCTGGACCGGCATCGAACCGACCCGCCGCCAGCAGGAATTGCTTCAGCATTGGCACGAGCAGGGTTATTCGCTGGTCTTTCACCACCCCTGATGCCATCACCCGTCCGTGACCTCATCCTGAGTGGCGGTGTTCATACTTCAGTCTCCTGCAATGTGGGAGATATGAGCGGGATAGTCCCTTATGAGCGAAAAACGGCCCTAAAGATGTTGTTTCATGATGATTGATCTCCTGCCTGGTTTCAAAAGACCGACAAACTGCCAGTCCTGCGGGTAGGTTATTTCAGATCCAGCGCCCTTATCACATGGGCAATATCCGCGATATCGCCTGCTGACAACGGTTGCAGAGGTCGAGGCAGGCAATCTATGTCGGTAAGCCCAAGCACACCAGCAGCAGCGGCAATAACGCGGAGACTTCCGCCATGTTGACGAAACAGCGACCACAATGGCTCAAGGCGGGTTGTCAGGGCAGTAACGCGTTGATGAGCGTTTGCCGCCGCAGCTTCAGTGATTTGTTTCGCCATTTCAGGAAACAGCCCACCGCACACGGAGTACCAGACTTCACAACCGGCGTTTAATCCCAGCCCCGCATACGCATCGCCACTGATACCGATGGTTACGCCAGGGCGCAGATGTTGACGTAACGCATTCACCCGCTCAGTTGCTGCAGCGGGGCTATCCGGGACACCAGGGATCTTGACTGAGCGAACACCCTCAAGTGATGAGAGACGACCGTGTAGTTCGTCCGTAAAGGTAAAATGCGTAGTGCCCGGATTATCATAGATACACACCGGTACAGACACGTGCCGGGTAACAGTCTCAAAGAGTGAGAAGACTTCTTCGTCACGCAGTGGCTGGTAGCTAACCGCCGGGAGTAACAGGGCATTCGCGCCAGCTGCCTGCGCATCATCTGCCAGATGCAAAATAGCATCGGTACTGACCGCCCCCACACACACCATCATTGGGATATCCCCGGCATGCTGTTTTGCCAGCGTAACGATGCGCTTGCGCTGCTCCCTGGTCAGATAAGCGTAACTGCCGGTTGACCCCAGGATGCCCATAGAATCAACACGTGCCGCCGTAAGGCGGGCCAGAATTTTAATGAACCCCTGTTCATCGACGCCGCTGGCGGTAACTGGGGTTAATGGAAACGCCGACAAACCGGTAAACATACATGTTTCTCCTGAATGATATTACTGGTGCTGTTCTTCGATGAGAGCAACATCAAACCACAGACCAGGCATCATTTTTTCCAGGCCGTCGGTCAGCATCTTCCCTGCTTCGTGAAGTCTCTCCAGCGGCATCTGCGGCAGGCTTTCCAGAATAAACCACATTTGCTGAGCTTCCACGTCTAAACGGGTTCTGATCCCCTGTCGCCAGTTCCAGCGGCGACAGGTAACGCCGATGTCATCACACCAGATAACCTCACCCTGTGAAGGATATTCAATGACCGTTTCACCCTCTTTAACGGTATCAAAAGGCTCTGTTCCTTTTGCCACAGCCAGACGTGGCGAACCCTGATAGGCAGAAATATTCTCTCCACCAACCGGTACGGCGTAGCGGAGACTAACAGCATTATAAAGATCAACGATGGGATCGAGCGCTGGCATCGTTCCGTCACGTAATACGCGCTTACGTAGCGCATCAGCTGAGCAAGGGGTACGTTTCGGTTTAGCACCAAACTTCTGAAAAACGTCTGCCCATGCGGCCAGATGAGATTCTGCCCATTCAGGTTCACCGGCCAGAACTGCTTTACAGGCTTCTCGCAGAGCCGTTTCTCCAGTGTCGGGATTAAGCACTGGCGCAGCTTTTACGCAGATACTGAGTGCCCGAAAACCTGGAGCAATACGATAAATTTCAGGGGTAATTGACGGAGATACTATTATCACGTGATAATCCTGTAATGACCAATTTATTCTATGATAATGACCGATGACCAAAAAAGTCAATTTAATGACCGATGCAAATGCGATCGTCAACACGGTGAATGAAGCCGTATCTCAGCGAATTAAACTGTATCGTAAGCAAAAGAAAATTTCCCTCGATGAACTCTCCCGTCGGGCAGGCGTCAGCAAAGGAGCGCTGGTTGAGATTGAGGGATGCCGGGCGAATCCCAGCATAGCCCTGTTATGCCGCCTGGCTGCCGCGATGGGCGTTTCGGTGGCTGATTTTGTGGATGTCAGTTCCAAACCGACCGTACATCTCATTGCTGAAGATGAGATCCCTGAATTGTGGGCAGGTGAAAAAGGTGGGAGAGCAAGGTTACTTGCTGGGTCGGGTGGCCCGGAGATGACCGAGCTCTGGATGTGGGAAATGCAGCCAGGGGAACAGTTTGCGTCACCCGGCCATACGGAAGGAACGCTTGAACTGTTTTATGTTCAGACGGGTACGCTCACACTGGGCGTACAGGACCATCTGTATCAGGTAAAAACTGGCTGTTCAGCAACGGCCAGAACGGACGTTCCTCATTTCTATGAAAACCGGGAGGAAAGTCCACTGGTTTTCATCATGACAGTACATGAGAAAGCATCCTGAGTGTTACCCGGTATGCTTATCAGAGTGAGTTTGCAAGGAGTGGTTCAGTGGATAATCAGCATCTGAGTTTTACCAACGGCCCGTTTACCGTCACAACCGATCCCGCTTTTTTTCAACTGGAAGCCATTCACGATTACCTCTCGCAATCGTCCTGGGCTCCTGGTATTGATGCTGAAACGGTCAGAATATCCATCCAGAACAGCCTTTGTTTTGCGCTTCTGGATGGAACAAGACAAATCGGCTTGGCCCGTCTGGTCACAGACCATGCCACTTTTGGTTATTTGTGCGACGTCTACGTGCTAAATGATTATCAGAAGAGCGGTCTCGGCCGTTGGCTGATTGAATGCTGTCACGCCCATCCGCTGTTGTCACGCCTGCGACGGATAATGCTGGTAACCGACAGCGCACCCTGGCTATACCAGAAGCTGGGATATAACCCATTGAACCGACCAGACTTTGTCTGGCAAATCAATCGACCCGATATTTATCGTAAACCCGGACAAAAATAAGAATATCTTCCAGAGAGTAATGACAAATGTTAATCCGTAGAGCCGGTCCCACTGATGCAGAAGAACTTGCCATTTTAGCCGAACGAACGTTCAGAAAAACTTTTGAGGATGGTAATACTCAGGAGGATATGGAGCTCCACTGCCAGGCAAGTTATTCAACAGAAATTCAGTTGAAAGAAATCCTCAGACAAGACTGGATTACATTAGTCTGCGAATACGAGAGCAAAATAATAGGGTACGCCCAACTGAGGTGGGAGGAGTTTCCACCCTGTATAAATAGCATTCACGCCGGGGAAATTCTGTGTCTGTATGTCGATGACCCTTATCACGGCAAAGGATTTGCACAAGCACTTATGCGAAAGTGCTTTGCTGAATTTGAGGCAAAGGGATCGGACGTTGTCTGGTTAGGTGTCTGGGAACATAACCCAAGGGCAATCTCTTTTTACCGTAAGCTTGGGTTTATCGAGGTGGGTGAACATATCTTCCAGGTTGGGACTGATCTGCAAAGAGATATCATTATGAAACGATCAACTTGTGTTAACTAAAAAAACATTAAGACGTCCGCTTTTGGCAAATAGCGCACAAACTAATTAAGCTATAGGTCCGCCATGCGCAATGAGCGGACATTTAGATAGGCGTCGCCTTGCTATCCGCCCATATTAAAGCCGGATTTTTGAAAATCTCTGTAGACTTCCGGATTGTTGAAGGCCGGGAATTTAGCTTTATGGGCTGCTGATTCAATCGCTTCGCAATAGGCTTTATTACCATTGCTGGTTGATATATTTAAAGCCGTGCCATCCTGAGCAAATTCAATATGCAACCTGCATTTTTTTCCCTTCCAGTTCTGTGGCTCATCAATTTTTGCATTTATTGCCGCCCTGATTGCCCGCGCTTGCGCACCCCATTCATCCTGATCATCCCAGCGCCCTGAACTGCAATTACCCGTAGCTGTGGTCTTATGGCAGTCGGAAGGATGCAACGGTGCGCATCCCGCGACCAGGCTGACCGCAATGGTTAGCATAACGATTTTCTTTACCGTTTTAGACAATCCCATTTCTTGCCTCTCAATCCCTTTAAACCTCAGCAATATTGGCACATTCTTCTTTCATTCTGCCATCTTTTTAACCACTTGCACTGACAATTTTATGTCCGCTCCTGGCACGGAGCGGACTAACGCACTGAGCAGAAGGTCCGCTCTGAGCGAGGAGCGGACATGGACAGGAGGATGCTGATAATATTTCCACCAGTGGATTACTGTTTCCAACAGGGGGAAGAATGGAATACCAAAAGTCATTGCAGAAAATATTGTCAGATGACCCTGTAAGAATGAAGATCCTATATGCGGTTCGAGCACTGGAACTCAATGACGGTTGGATTGGCGCGGGATTTGTACGAGACGCTGTCTGGGATCACTTACATGGGTATGGGCTAAGTCCTGTTTCTGGTGATGTAGATGTCGTCTGGTTTGACTGTGAGCACTGTAGCCCAGACCATGATAGTTATCTGGAAGACAGGCTTAAGCAACAATTACCTTCGCTAGACTGGTCGGTTAAGAATCAAGCCAGAATGCATCAACGTAATGGTGATCATCCCTACACCTCAACGGGAAATGCTTTACTGCACTGGCCTGAAACAGCTACGGCCGTAGCTGTCAGATTGGGGAAGGAAGGTCTCGATATCACTGCGCCTTACGGACTATCTGACTTATTTGAACTGCGTTTACGACCGACTCCAGCATTTGAACGTGAAAAATTGGACTCTTTTAAACAACGGGTCACGACAAAGCAGTGGTTGGAACGTTATCCCAGGTTACAGCTCTTAGTTTCCTTATAACCTCAATATACAAATATCCCGGCCATTGCGGTCCTCTTGTATGATTGATAGTCTGCTGTGAGCGAGGAGAGGACCTTCAAACTATTTATTCAACATCAGCATGGGCTTAGGGAATCGCCCGCACTTAGAGTAACTGTCAATTGCCACCAGTCATTGACTCGACGAAAAAGATATTATAGAAACTTTTAAGGGAAGTTATTATGCTTCCCTTAATGCACACTTTATGAAATTCGAAAACTATTCATATCAGGTATATGAGTATTTTACACAATAGGCAAATTGTGCTGTTTTAAGAAAGATAGCTTATCCCAATATCCTCTTTGAAATACAATTTTATTGTTTACTATTTGAAAAAAACCGCAACCTCTCAACCCCAATGGGGCACGCCACTCTAAAATTGCCCACTGTCCATCTTCGAAAATATTTTCAACGATACAAACCATTTCTGGAATAGAAAAGTCTTGTTCAAACATTTTCTTTATAGCCTCTTTCCCAATAACTGGCTCATTGGCTACCTGATGGTTTATTGCATTGTCATCATATAATTCTGAAATAATTTCTACATCTGCATTATTAAATGCATCAACCCATTGGCAAAGTATTTCTTTTGGCGTCATATAAATTTCCTCCAGACCTGTAAAATACTTCTTATGCCAAAGCATAACATCAAAAGCTTATCAAGCTCAAAATTTATTTAAAGCATAGAAAAACTTTTAAAATGCAATAATAACGCTAGCCTGCTCCCCACAAATTGCTGCAGATAGAAGTTAGCAACGTCCGCTATTGGCACGGAGCGGACCTCAAATATTAACGAGCGCTCACAACAATACTAAAAAGCTGATGAATGCCTAATGGGAACCTGGGAATAGTACTGCCTTCAGACCAACCAGCCTCCCCCAACAACAAGGGGGTTTTGATAACTAGTTTTGATAAAATTTTGATAGCCGTTAGCAGCCTGACAAAAAACAACGGGAGCGCTAAGCTCCCGTTAATAGATTTAACAATTATCGCGATTACATATTCGCGATGATCGCGTCACCAAATTCTGAACATTTCAGCAGCTTAGCGCCTTCCATCAGACGTTCGAAGTCATAGGTCACGGTCTTCGCGGCAATCGCGCCTTCCATCCCTTTAACAATCAGGTCTGCGGCTTCGAACCACTGCATGTGGCGGAGCATCATCTCAGCTGACAGAATGATAGAGCCCGGGTTCACTTTGTCCTGGCCTGCATACTTCGGCGCTGTACCGTGCGTTGCTTCGAACAGCGCACACTCGTCACCGATGTTAGCGCCTGGGGCGATACCAATACCGCCTACCTGCGCTGCCAGGGCGTCAGAAATGTAGTCACCATTCAGGTTCATACAGGCAATCACATCATATTCCGCCGGACGCAGCAGGATCTGCTGCAGGAACGCATCGGCGATCACGTCTTTCACCACGATCTCTTTGCCGGTGTTCGGGTTCTTGATTTTCATCCACGGGCCGCCATCGATCAGTTCAGCGCCGAATTCTTCACGCGCTAACTGGTAACCCCAGTCTTTGAACGCGCCTTCGGTGAACTTCATAATGTTGCCTTTGTGAACCAGGGTCAGAGAGTCACGGTCGTTAGTGATCGCATATTCGATCGCCGCGCGAACCAGACGCTTAGTCCCTTCTTCGGAGCACGGTTTGATACCGATACCGCAGTGTTCAGGGAAGCGAATTTTCTTCACGCCCATCTCTTCACGCAGGAATTTGATCACTTTTTCTGCATCTGCAGAGTCCGCTTTCCACTCGATACCAGCGTAAATGTCTTCTGAGTTTTCACGGAAGATAACCATGTCGGTCAGTTCCGGATGTTTAACCGGGCTTGGGGTGCCCTGATAGTAACGAACAGGACGCAGGCAGACGTACAGGTCAAGTTCCTGTCGCAGCGCAACGTTCAGAGAGCGAATACCGCCACCAACTGGGGTGGTCAGTGGGCCTTTTATCGCCACACGGTAGTCACGAATCAGATCCAGCGTTTCAGCTGGCAGCCAGACGTCCTGACCGTAGACCTGGGTAGATTTCTCACCGGTGTAAATTTCCATCCAGGAGATTTTACGCTCGCCTTTATAGGCTTTCTCGACAGCGGCATCGACCACTTTCAGCATGGCAGGGGTTACGTCAACACCGATACCGTCGCCTTCGATAAACGGGATAATCGGATTCTCAGGAACGTTGAGTTTGCCGTTTTGCAGGGTGATCTTCTTACCTTCCGCCGGAACAACTACTTTGCTTTCCATTCACCTCTCCTTCGAGCGCTTCTGGTTTGCTCGTCTGTCATCGCGCTGCATGTGCCTTTGCGTCCTGCTGCACGACTGCGTTAGAGCAATTTTTTGTTAATGTTTTGTAATGAGCATGTCAATACTACCCTAATGTTCGCTGCCATGAAAGACACTCGTTATTAGGCTATAATGCGGCAATTGATAAGATCTGAAAATACCATGCAAAAAACTTCTTTTAGAAATCACCGGGTTGAGCGATTCAGCCAGCGACAAGTCACTAAGCGCCGCAAAGATAACCCGCCAAAACGCGTGGTTTTGTTCAATAAACCTTACGATGTTTTGCCACAATTTACTGACGAGGCCGGACGCCGCACGCTAAAAGATTTTATTCCTGTGCAGGGCGTGTATGCCGCAGGTCGTCTCGACAGAGACAGCGAAGGACTGTTGGTGCTCACCAATGACGGCGCATTGCAGGCACGACTGACGCAGCCCGGCAAACGCACCGGTAAAATTTACTATGTTCAGGTGGAAGGTGAACCGACCGCGGAAGCGCTGGAAGCGTTGCGCAATGGCGTGACGCTAAATGATGGCCCTACCCTGCCCGCCGGTGTGGAGGTTGTCGAGGAACCTGAATGGCTGTGGCCGCGCAACCCGCCAATTCGCGAACGTAAAAGCATCCCCACCGCCTGGCTGAAAGTGACCTTATATGAAGGGCGTAACCGCCAGGTGCGAAGAATGACCGCGCACGTTGGTTTCCCCACGCTGCGGCTGATCCGCTACGCGATGGGTAATTACACTCTGGAAAACCTGGCCAACGGTGAATGGCGGGATGTTACTGATGAGAAAAAAGGATAAGTCATGTTCAAACCGCACGTCACGGTCGCCTGCATCGTTCATGCAGAAGATAAATTCCTCGTCGTTGAAGAAACAATCAACGGTAAAGCACTATGGAATCAGCCTGCCGGACATCTGGAAGCCGACGAAACGTTAATCCAGGCCGCCACGCGCGAGCTGTGGGAAGAGACCGGCATTAAGGCGCTGCCTCAGCACCTTATCCGCATGCATCAGTGGATCGCGCCAGACAACACGCCATTTTTGCGTTTCCTGTTTTCCATTGAACTTGCCAATATGTGCGACACCAGACCTCAAGACAGTGATATCGATTGCTGTCACTGGGTGAGCGCCGAAACGATTCTGACCGCGCCAAACCTGCGCTCTCCGCTGGTTGCCGAAAGTATCCGCTGCTATCAAAGCGGCAAGCGTTATCCGCTGGAGGTCATCGGCGAATTTAACTGGCCGTTTACAGAGGGTGTCAACTAAAAGGGGGGCGTGATAGAATACGCCGCCTTGAAGTTCAATGTCGTGAGTATTCCAATGTCTGAAAGCCCAAAAAAAGTGATCGTCGGCATGTCCGGCGGTGTCGATTCCTCCGTTTCCGCCTGGCTGTTGCAACAACAGGGTTATCAGGTAGAAGGCCTGTTCATGAAGAACTGGGAAGAGGACGACGGTGAGGAATATTGCACAGCGGCTGCCGATCTGGCCGACGCTCAGGCCGTCTGCGATAAGCTCGGCATTGAACTGCACACCGTAAACTTTGCGGCGGAATACTGGGATAACGTCTTTGAACTGTTCCTTGAAGAGTATAAAGCGGGCCGTACGCCGAATCCGGATATTCTGTGCAACAAAGAGATCAAATTTAAAGCCTTCCTGGAGTTCGCCGCAGAAGATCTGGGCGCTGACTATATCGCTACCGGGCATTATGTTCGCCGGGCGGATGTCGATGGCAAAAGTCGCCTGCTTCGCGGCTTAGATAGCAATAAAGATCAGAGCTACTTCCTCTACACGCTGGGCCATGAGCAGATCGCACAAAGTCTGTTCCCGGTGGGCGAGCTGGAAAAACCGCAGGTGCGTAAAATTGCCGAAGAGCTGGGGCTGGTCACGGCCAAGAAAAAAGATTCGACCGGCATTTGCTTCATCGGCGAACGTAAGTTCCGCGAATTTCTGGGCCGTTATCTGCCGGCGCAACCGGGCAAAATCATTACCGTGGACGGCGAAGAGATTGGTCAGCATCAGGGGCTGATGTACCACACGCTGGGTCAGCGTAAAGGTCTGGGCATCGGTGGCACCAAAGAAGGCACAGAAGATCCGTGGTACGTGGTGGATAAAGACGTCGAGAACAATATTCTGGTGGTTGCTCAGGGTCATGAGCATCCTCGTCTGATGTCTGTCGGCCTGATTGCGCAGCAGCTTCACTGGGTCGATCGCCTGCCTTTTACCGGCACAATGCGTTGTACGGTGAAAACCCGCTATCGCCAGACTGACATTCCGTGCACCGTCAAAGCGCTGGATGCCGAACGCGTCGAAGTGATGTTTGACGAGCCGGTTTCCGCCGTTACGCCGGGCCAGTCAGCGGTCTTTTACGACGGCGAAGTGTGCCTCGGCGGCGGTATTATCGAGCAGCGACTGCCCCTGCCGGTATAATTATTCTTAACAGACTGATACAAGGAAGCAGTGACCGTGGCAAAGAATTATTATGACATCACCCTCGCACTGGCTGGGATCTGCCAGTCAGCACGCCTGGTGCAACAACTGGCGCACCAGGGACATTGTGATGCCGATGCGCTCCACGTCTCACTGAACAGCGTTATCGATATGAACCCCAGCTCTACGCTGGGCGTGTTTGGCGGCAGCGAGGCGAATCTGCGCCTCGGCCTGGAAACCCTGCTCGGCGTGCTGAACGCCAGTAGCCGTCAGGGGCTGAATGCGGAGCTGACCCGCTACACACTTAGCCTGATGGTGCTCGAACGTAAACTTAGCGCCGCCAAAGGCGCGCTCGATACCCTGGGCGAACGAATCAACGGTCTGCAACGCCAGCTCGATCACTTTGATCTGCAATCTGAAACACTGATGAGCGCCATGGCCGGTATCTATGTCGATGTCATCAGCCCGCTCGGTCCGCGCATTCAGGTGACTGGTTCTCCTGCCGTGTTGCAGAGCCCGCAGGTGCAGGCCAAAGTTCGCGCTTCCCTTCTCGCTGGCATTCGCGCCGCGGTGCTCTGGCATCAGGTTGGCGGTGGCCGTCTGCAGCTCATGTTTTCTCGTAATCGCCTGACCACTCAGGCAAAACAAATTCTTGCTCATTTAACCCCGGAGTTGTGATCTATGGAATTATCCTCACTGACCGCCGTTTCCCCTGTCGATGGACGCTACGGCGATAAAGTCAGCGCGCTGCGCGGGATTTTCAGCGAATACGGTTTGCTGAAATACCGTGTACAGGTAGAAGTACGCTGGCTGCAAAAACTGGCCGCGCACGCAGCGATCAAGGAAGTTCCTGCTTTTGCTGCCGACGCAATCGGTTTCCTCGATGCTATCGTCGCGAATTTTAATGAAGAAGATGCCGCGCGGATTAAAACTATCGAGCGCACCACCAACCACGACGTCAAAGCGGTTGAGTATTTCCTGAAAGAAAAAGTGGCGAATGTCCCGGAACTGCACGCGGTTTCCGAATTTATTCACTTCGCCTGCACCTCTGAGGACATCAACAACCTGTCTCACGCGCTGATGCTGAAGACCGCCCGTGATGAAGTGGTTCTGCCTTACTGGCGTCAACTGATTGACGCGGTTAAAGATCTGTCCGTGCAGTATCGCGATATCCCTCTGCTCTCCCGCACCCACGGTCAGCCGGCTACGCCGTCAACGCTGGGTAAAGAGATGGCGAACGTCGTGTATCGTATGGAGCGTCAGTTCCGCCAGCTTAACCAGGTGGAAATTCTCGGTAAAATCAACGGTGCCGTCGGTAACTATAACGCCCACATCGCCGCCTATCCGGAGGTGGACTGGCATCAGTTCAGCGAAGAGTTCGTCACCTCACTGGGTATTCAGTGGAACCCGTACACCACACAGATCGAGCCGCACGACTACATTGCCGAACTGTTTGACTGCATCGCCCGCTTTAACACCATTCTGATCGACTTCGATCGTGACGTATGGGGTTACATCGCGCTGAACCACTTCAAGCAGAAAACCATTGCCGGTGAAATTGGGTCTTCCACCATGCCGCACAAAGTGAACCCTATCGACTTCGAAAACTCCGAAGGTAACCTGGGCTTGTCCAATGCGGTCCTGCAGCATCTGGCGAGCAAACTGCCGGTTTCCCGCTGGCAGCGCGATCTGACTGACTCCACCGTGTTGCGTAACCTGGGCGTGGGTATTGGCTATGCGCTGATCGCCTACCAGTCCACACTCAAAGGCGTGAGCAAACTGGAAGTGAACCGCGACCATCTGCTGGACGAACTGGATCACAACTGGGAAGTACTGGCTGAGCCGATCCAGACCGTGATGCGTCGTTACGGAATTGAAAAACCGTATGAGAAGCTGAAAGAGTTAACTCGCGGTAAGCGCGTTGACGCTGAAGGAATGAAGCAATTCATCGATAGCCTGCCGCTGCCAGAAGACGAAAAAACCCGTCTTAAAGCCATGACCCCGGCCAACTACATTGGCCGTGCCGTCATGATGGTGGATGAGCTGAAGTAAATACACCACCTGTGCCGGATAACGCAGACGCTTATCCGGCATTTACTTTTCCCATTCCCCTTGAGGTATAGTTTGCCCTCAAATCAGCCCCGAAGATGCACACCTTAAATCCCCCAAAATTCGCTTTTAAACGTTCACCTGTCTGTCATTACCGTTCTTGATCACCCAACGCTCTGCGCATTATATTTAATGGCTCATATCAGCCATTACTGCACATTCTGGAACACGTGCTGTCTGCACCAGGTCAATAAAGCGTTTTAATGAACACATCCCCTCAGGACTTTTATCCTGACAAGAGGGCAGCGTAAGCACAATCTTGTTTGGGAGAGATGAAGATGAAAAAGGTTTAAATTCACGCATTTGTCGAAGAGTCTGATAAACAAACGAAATTTGAATCCAGTCAGTGTTGTCACTCACTCGCTTCCATCTTTCGAAAACCAGCTCCCCGCCAGGAGGTGTATTATCAGGCTGCCCAGGAAGAGACCAGTTGAGATCGAATACCCCACTGAGATTTGCCAGATTGGTATCATGACCAGCAATAAATAATAATGAGACGGGTAATTTAATTCCGTAATAGTTTTCTGTTGACTCATTACTCACTAATGCTTCACTGATCAAATCGAGTAATGGTGTTGCTCTACTACGGGCAACTTCGGGAGTTCTTTGCAAAAGGTCAAACTGAGCATTATGCAGACTTAATAACGCTGTCCATTCTTTCTCCCCGTGAATTCGCCCCCATGCAACCTCTGGCATTCCCTGCGCCTCTTGCAATAGAAATATTTCCGTCAGCATGGAAGAAAGACTCCATGCGCCAGATAATGAAACGTTATCCGAAGAAACCCTAAGTTCTGAAGGTAAGGCACCTGGTAGCGTACAACCAGACTGTTTTGTTGATCTGCATACTGCTGACCGGGAGAAATTGAGAACCTGTTCCAGAGTACGGAATGCAGAGTCATAACGCTGAGTGTACCGTTCAATGTTCCCTTCGGCACGTGTCAAAATCGCTTCCTGAGTTTTTAAAACATTAAAAGAGCACAGCCCCATTTTTACTGGATTAAAAAGAGGATCTTTTTTATCGTGCTCTTTTTGATAATGAACCTTATTTTTACATCCCGGCGCAAATCCAGCCAGAAATGCCTCACCGGTTTTACGAGTGCGCTGATCGGTATCTGCTATAACTGCCACCTGCTCTGGTGACGGACATCCGTTCCTTTCCAGAACGCCTTTATCGATTAAGACTTTTTGTTGATATCGTCCCAATTCGGTGACGAGCTCACCACCCCGAGTCGTCAACCAGCCTAGCGGAACATCCCATTGCGGCCAATGGTAAGGTGTGATTTCCTGCATCAATGGTGTGTACTTTGTGGGTGCTCTTACACCGTGGCGACTTACTATCACAACTCGTTCAAGCTTCATTTCATCTGGCACCTCCGCCTGTAATGGGAAAGAACCAAACATGAGAATAAACATTAATAATCGAAAAAGTAGTGTATTCATTGCCAGCCAACCTTATAGTTAATAAACCATAAATAGTTAACATAGGTATCACTGTATAATCATCTTATCACATAAACATTCATACCACGCCACTTTTCCAATGAACCTCATCGCATAAAAAAGTAAGACCACTACCAATCCAACTTCGTTATTTTTCACTAAACGAAAACTTTTCCATCGTTGCACACGAGAGACATAACCACGATTCATTGAGATAACTGGCCTCCCAGGTTTGACATAGTTTCTACTGGTTATGAGAATAGCTCTTAAAAATACAGGCTTCTGAAGGAAAGGATTAAAATAATCAGGAATGTAACTATACACAATAACAAATATAGATACCATAGATTGAATAATTTCATCTCATGATGACAAAACTGATGCTTACGATTTAACCAATGATCCTATAATCATTTATAAAAAATGAACACAAAAATTAAAAAAGTGAAACAAAAAGATTCAACACAGGATCCTTATAATAAGAAAATCAATAACTCACGAACAAGAAGGACATAGAAAAATCGATCTTTTTCAATGAGTTATAAGAAAAACAACTACACTTTTCCTCTATGAAAGACTCCCATTAACAATGCTAAGGTATCTAATATGGAATGGTTAGTTGTCGATACTATTGTATGTTCTTCCAGTGGTATTTCATTTTCAACCCTTTGGTGTAAAATAAAGCTCATTATTTGGTATGAATCTGATGTTTTTCTTCCTCCTGGTTCCAGTGTCATGCAGACTGACTCAGGAATTTATATTGACGGAAAATTCTTTCCATTGACAATTTATAATGTCACGCCCTTTAACAAAACCTTTTGGAAAATAATCGAACAAAGTAATGAATGTCCTGGAAGAACAAGCATTAAAGGAGTCCGATGTACAAGTGCTATACACTGCAGAATAGCCATCTGCCCGTACGGATTGATAAAATAGTTTGTACTCGTGCTCATGTTACACCCTATAATCGCATAAAAAAGATACAAGATGATAATAATATGCAAAGATCATCACAATGAGCATATGGCATATTGAACAAACTTTAGTTATTTATTACAGTGTACTTGCGAAATTCAGATGTGTTTAATATTCTTCCCAATGGTTTACCGCATAGTAATATGCGGTTTTTTTTGCATAAAAAAGCATAACCAAATTGAACCTGATCATTGCAGTAGAGTCGATAACATACATTATATCCTGCTCTTCAGGACATAAGTAACACTCTATTATCTTTCTGACTTACAGAAAAATGAATACCCAACCGTTTAAATATGCCCCCACCCTCCTGGACACCCCATAAATGCAATAAATATTCAGGAGTTTATCAAAAGTGCATTACTGTTCATATACATCTCACCTGAATACTGTTTTACCACACATCAGGCATATAAAATGATAAAAAAATAACACATTCGCAACATTTTATTGCAGAAAATAGGATGTTTATTTTATGTTAATTTATGAACAAAGTAATACCTGGCCGATTAATAAAAAAGGTAAATTTTCAGGAGGATGCTTATGAATAAGTCATTAACCAGCATTGCGTTATTCACAATGTTTTTAATGACCCCCATTGTTCAGGCTGATAGCATCGCATTATCATTGTCAAATGATGATGCAGGTGTCTTTCAGACTGCGCTTAACAAAATATATAGTCATAAAGATGAAGCTCGCGATGATTATACTCAAGGTCTCTTCCTGGGTTATAGTCATGATGTTACAGAGTCAAGCCAGTTATCGCTTCATATAGCACAAGACATTTACTCACCTTCAGGAGACAATAAGAGGTTATCAACAGCTATACGTGGAGACAGAGCTTTTAGTGCATTTCTATACACTGGTGTTGAATGGAATTCCTTAGCGAATAGTTGGTTTCGCTATCGCCTGGGTACAGACTTCGGCGTAATAGGACCGGATGCTGGCGGTCAAAAAGTCCAGAATAAAGCTCATCAAATTATAAATGCTGAAAAATACCAGGCATGGGATGATCAAATCGAAAATCGTTATGGATACACCGTTAAAGGAATGCTATCACTTACTCCTAATGTGGATATCATGGGAACAAATATTGGCATTTATCCCGAAATATCAGCGGTAAGTGGAAATCTTTTTGAATATGTAGGGTACGGTGCAACGCTTGCCATAGGTAATGACAAAACCCTGAACTCAGATAATGGGTATGGTCTGTTTGCAACTCGTGGGTTAATGCACACATCAAAAAATGATGGTTTAATATACAAGATATTTGCCGGAATGGAACGCCGCGAAGTTGACCGTAACTATACATTACAAGGAAAAACGCTTCAGACTAAAAATGAAACCGTCTCCCTTAATCATACCGTTGATGAATATCGGATCGGAGCCACTTTAGGTTATTCTCCTGTAGCTTTCACCTTATCTTTTAATCGTGTATCGCCGGAGTTTAAAACTGGAAAAGATTATTCATTTATCAATGGTGCTGTGACTTTCTTCTTTTAATTACCAGCCAACAATATCTGCTGGGCTGTCGCTGATAAGTGGCAGCCAGCATACTTTGATGATCTTACCACTCTCACCACAACCTCTAAATCCTGGAGAACCAGGTGAGATTTTACGATGAAGTTTCACTCCCTCAGTTATCTGTGAGAAAAATTAAGTAACCGTGAATGCTGTAACCTGACCGTATGTTTCCCCGGACAGTTCTGCTCATAATGCCTGGCCGTCTGCGTGCTAATATAAGGTAACCTTGCAATGTCAGACCTCATCAAAAAGATCGCTCCCCTTCAACAGTAAATAAACAAATGGCAGTTTTATCGGAAATACTAAAGCTTGCGAACAGAAGTCAGTTTATATTAGATGCACCTTATGGATATATATCGAGGCTCAAAAATCCCCGCATAGTGTACGAGGTTTATGCTAAGTGGATTGGTGACATGAACGAGGACCAGGTCAGCATGCTAAATAATCAAATGCCAACAGCATTGCCCCCAGGTGCCCCCAAGGGCGGGTACTGATGAAAAAAAGTCATTTAATTTCATTGCGCTGGTTCCAACTTACATAATCAGCGTTAAACTATTCATACCGTAAATAAAGTGAGAAGAGATGATGCGTATACTGGTTGTTGAGGATAATGCGTTATTACGCCATCACCTGAAAGTTCAGCTTCAGGATGCCGGACATCAGGTTGACGATGCTGAAGATGCCAAAGAGGCCGACTATTACCTTAACGAACACCTGCCTGACATCGCTATCGTCGATTTGGGTCTTCCTGATGAAGATGGGCTTTCACTGATCCGCCGTTGGCGGAGTAATGACGTGTCCCTCCCGGTCCTTGTGCTGACCGCCCGTGAAAGCTGGCAGGATAAAGTGGAAGTGCTGAGTGCGGGTGCGGATGACTACGTCACCAAGCCGTTCCATATTGAGGAAGTCGCCGCGCGGATACAGGCACTGATGCGCCGTAACAGCGGCCATGCCTCACAGATTATCTCTATCCCCCCCTTCCAGGTTGATCTCTCTCGCCGCGAGCTTTCGGTTAATGATGAGGTGATTAAACTGACCGCGTTTGAGTACACCATCATGGAAACGCTAATCCGCAATAATGGCAAAGTGGTCAGCAAAGACTCGCTGATGTTGCAGTTGTACCCTGACGCCGAGCTACGCGAAAGTCACACCATTGATGTGCTGATGGGTCGCCTGCGTAAAAAAATACAGGCGCAGTATCCGGATGAAGTCATTACCACCGTGCGCGGTCAGGGTTATCTTTTTGAATTGCGCTGATGAATAAACTGTTGCGTCATCTTTTCCCGCTGTCACTGCGTCTGCGCTTTCTGCTGGCTACCGCCGGTGTCGTGCTGGTGCTCTCTCTGGCTTATGGCATGGTCGCGCTGGTCGGTTATAGCGTGAGCTTTGATAAAACCACGTTTCGCCTGCTGCGCGGCGAGAGCAACCTCTTCTATACGCTTGCAAAATGGGAAGACAACACGATCCACGTCGAACTTCCCGAGCACCTCGACATGCAGAGTCCCACAATGTCGCTCATCTATGATGAAAACGGGAAATTGCTGTGGGCTCAGCGTGACGTCCCCTGGCTGGTCAGACTGATACAGCCCGACTGGCTGAAAAGTAATGGTTTTCATGAGATAGAAGCCGACATCAGCGCCACCAGCTCGTTGCTTAATGACGATCACTCCGTTCAGGAACGCCTGAAAGAGGTACGCGAGGACGACGACGACGCCGAAATGACTCACTCGGTAGCGGTGAACGTCTACCCGGCCACTGCGCGCATGCCGCAACTGACGATTGTGGTGGTGGATACCATTCCGATTGAGCTTAAACGCTCGTATATGGTCTGGAGCTGGTTTATCTATGTGCTGGCGGCCAATCTGCTGCTGGTCATTCCCCTGCTCTGGGTCGCGGCCTGGTGGAGCCTGCGACCTATCGAAGCGCTGGCACGCGAAGTGCGGGAACTGGAAGAGCACCACCGCGAACAGCTTAACCCGGCGACGACGCGTGAACTGACCAGCCTGGTACGTAACCTGAACCGCCTGTTGAAAAGCGAGCGCGAGCGTTATGACAAATACCGCACCACGCTGACCGATCTCACTCACAGCCTGAAAACGCCGCTGGCCGTACTGCAAAGTACGTTGCGCTCAATGCGCAGCGACAAGATGAGCGTCAGTGAGGCTGAACCGGTAATGCTCGAACAGATCAGCCGGATTTCTCAGCAAATTGGCTACTATCTGCATCGCGCCAGTATGCGCGGCGGGGGCGTATTGCTGAGCCGCGAACTACATCCGGTTGCGCCGTTGCTGGATAATCTCACCTCGGCGCTGAACAAAGTGTATCAGCGTAAAGGGGTGAACATTAGCCTCGATATCTCGCCGGAAATCAGCTTTGTCGGCGAGCAGAACGACTTTGTCGAGGTGATGGGCAATGTGCTGGATAACGCCTGTAAATACTGTCTGGAGTTTGTCGAGATTTCTGCCCGCCAGACCGACGATCATCTGTACATCGTGGTGGAAGATGACGGCCCGGGTATCCCGCACAGCAAGCGTGATCTGGTCTTTGACCGCGGTCAACGTGTGGATACGATGCGTCCGGGGCAAGGGGTCGGTTTGGCAGTAGCACGAGAAATTACCGAGCAATACGACGGAAAAATTACTGCCAGCGACAGCCTGCTCGGCGGTGCGCGTATGGAAGTCATTTTTGGTCATCAACAGCCGGGACAGAAAGACGACTAAACCAAAATGTAATAAATATGAGCCAACTGCACGCATCTGGTTAAGCATCCGTTATAATCGGTGACAGATACCCGCCCCAGCCTGTGGAAGCTCAATATGGAATACCAATTAACACTCAACTGGCCCGAATTTCTTGAACGTCACTGGCAAAAGCGCCCGGTGGTGTTAAAACGCGGCTTTAATAACTTCATCGATCCCCTCTCCCCTGACGAACTCGCAGGACTGGCGATGGAAAGCGAAGTCGACAGCCGTCTGGTAAGCCATCAGGATGGCAAATGGCAGGTCAGCCACGGCCCGTTCGAAAGCTATGACCATCTCGGCGAGAATAACTGGTCGTTACTGGTGCAGGCGGTGAACCACTGGCATGAGCCGACTGCCGCGCTGATGCGCCCCTTCCGCGCCCTGCCCGACTGGCGAATTGACGATCTGATGATCTCCTTCTCGGTTCCCGGCGGCGGCGTAGGTCCACATCTCGATCAATACGATGTGTTTATCATTCAGGGAACCGGTCGTCGTCGCTGGCGCGTGGGTGAAAAGTTGCAGATGAAACAGCACTGCCCACATCCGGACCTGCTGCAGGTCGATCCGTTTGAAGCCATCATCGATGAAGAACTGGAGCCAGGTGATATTCTCTATATCCCACCGGGATTCCCGCATGAAGGCTATGCGCTGGAAAATGCGATGAACTACTCCGTTGGCTTCCGTGCGCCGAATACCCGCGAATTGATCAGCGGGTTTGCCGACTACGTCCTGCAACGTGAGCTGGGCAGTACTTATTACAGCGACCCGGACCTGCCGTCGCGTGAGCATCCTGCTGACATCCTGCCGCAGGAGATGGACAAACTGCGCACTATGATGCTGGATTTGATTAATCAGCCGGAGCATTTTAAACAGTGGTTTGGTGAGTTTATCTCCCAGTCGCGTCATGAACTGGATATTGCGCCGCCGGAGCCGCCGTATCAGCCTGATGAAATCTACGATGCCCTGAAACAAGGCGATGTGCTGGTGCGTCTTGGGGGATTACGGGTTCTGCGTGTGGGGGATGACGTTTATGCCAATGGCGAGAGAATTGATTCGCCGCACCGTCCGGCGCTGGAAGCGCTCGCCAGCCATATTGTGTTGACTGCCGAAAACTTTGGTGACGCGCTGGAAGACCCGTCGTTTCTCGCCATGCTGGCCGCCCTGGTCAACAGCGGATACTGGTTCTTCGAAGGGTAAGACTGAAATCAGGCCGGATGACGACGCTAACGCGTCTTATCCGGCCTATGGCGCAGTGCCCATTGACACACGCATTACATGTAGGCCGGGTAAAGCGACGTCGTCACCCGGCATAGCGCTGAGTTAGCGTCCTGCTTTCAGCTTCTGATAATACTCTTCATAAATCGCACTGGCGGAGCCCACATCGTTCTGCCATTCGCCTTTGCTGATGGTTTCCGCATCCGGATAGAGCGATTTATCGTTGGCGATTTCCGGGCTTAACAGCTTACGTGCCGCAAGGTTTGGCGTCGGGTAGCCGATGGTCTCTGCCACCTCTTTCGCGACATCCGGGCGCAGCAGGAAGTTGATCAACTTCAGCGCGCCCTCTTTGTTTTTGGCGTTTGCAGGAATTGAAAGGCTGTCCATCCAGAAGATGCCGCCTTCTTTCGGCCATACCACTTCCAGCGGCGTACCGGCCTGGCGCGCAACGAACGCAGAGCCGTTCCACACCATCCCCAGATTCACTTCGCCTTCCATATACGGATTCGCCGGGTTGTCGGAGTTAAACGCGGCAACGTTAGGCATCAGCTTTTTCAGCTCGTTATAGGCCGCTTCAATCTCTTTTGGATCGGTGGTGTTGCCGGAATAGCCCAGTTTACGCAACGCCATCTGGAACACTTCGCGCGCATCGTCGGTCAGCAGCAGACTGCCTTTGTATTCCGGCTTCCACAGGTCAGCCCAGCGGGTGACAGTTTTCGGGTCAATACTGTCGCTGTTCACGCCGATAGCCGTCGCGCCCCAGATGTACGGAATGGAGTAGTCATTGTTGGGATCGAACGGCTTGTTCAGCATCTCCGGATCGAGATTGTTAAAGTTGGATAACTTCGACTTATCAATCTTCTGAATCATGCCTTCTTTACGCATTTTATCGACGTAATACGTCGAGGGCACGACCAGGTCGTATGCGCCGTCTTTATAGGTTTTGAGCTTGGCGTACATGGTTTCATTCGACTCGTAGGTCGAGTAAATAACCTTGATGCCGGTCTCTTTAGTGAACTGTTCCAGCAGTCCTGGCGGAACATACTCGGTCCAGTTGTAGAAATAGAGTGTTTTACTGTCGTCCGCGTGCGCAGCGCTCATACCCATTACGAGAGCGCCTGCCGCGAGCAGGTGGCGTGACCATTTCATCATTTTAACGTCCCCTGAACTTTTGTTTTATCACGAGCAATAAGTTGGCTGGCGATCACCAGAACCAGCGATAACACCAACAGAATGGTCGCCAGCGCATTCACCTCTGGTGAAACGCCGACTTTCACCATTGAGTAGATCTTCAACGGTAGAATTTCATAGCCAGGCCCGGTGACGAACGATGAAACCACCACATCGTCCATCGACAGGGTAAAGCTCAGCAGCCAGCCTGCCGCGACGGCGGGCATTGCCAGCGGCAGAATGATTTTTCGCAGAATGGTGATTTCGCTGGCACCCAGATCTTTTGCCGCTTCCAGCATCCGTACGTCAAACCCTTTCAGCCGCGAATAGACCGTGACCACCACAAAAGGTAGACAGAAAGTGATATGCGAGAACAGCAGTGACCAGAAGCCTAACTGGATACCCAGCAGCATAAACAGCACCAGCAGTGAAATCGCCATGACGATATCCGGCGACATCATCACCACAAACAGCATTCCGCTGACGAACGGCTTACCGCGAAAACGGTAGCGATATAGCGCAACGGCGGTCAGCGAACCGATCATCGTGGCAAACGTCGCGGAAAAAATGGCCATTGTCAGCGAGTGCTGTGCGGCCTGGAGCAAGCTGTCGTTATTCATCAACAGGCCATACCATTTGGTGGTAAAACCTTGCCAGTTGATGCCAAAGCGCGAGCTGTTAAAGGAATTCACAATCAAAATGATGATAGGAATATACAGGTACGCGTAGATAGCGGTCATAAAACCGCCGCGAAGCAGTCGACCGATCATTCGAGTTCCACCTTTTTATTCAGCAGTCGGGAGGCTCGCCAGTAAACCAACAGCATCAGACCCATCACGATCGTCAACGTAATGCTGGTCGCCGCGCCAAACGGCCAGTCGCGAATGTTCAGGAACTGAACTTTAATCACGTTACCGATCAGCAGGTTCTTTGCACCGCCCATCAGATCCGAGACGTAAAACAGCCCCATCGCCGGCAGCATCACCAGCAGACAGCCGGCAATAATCCCTGGCATGGTCAGCGGAATGATTATCCGAATAAAGGTCTGCAATTTACTGGCACCCAGATCTTTTGCCGCTTCCAGCAACGGTCTGTCGAGTTTCTCAATGCTGGAATACAGCGGCATCACCATAAACGGCAGCAGGATATACACCAGACCGATAATGACCGCGCTCGGGGTAAACATAATGCGCATCGGCGTATCAATAACGCCCAGCCAGAGCAGAAATTCATTGAGATACCCTTTGGTACTGAGGAAAATTTTCAGCCCATAGATACGGATCAGTGAGTTGGTCCAGAAAGGAACAATCAGCAGAAACAGCAATAGCGGACGGACCTTTTGTGGCAATCGCGCCAGAAACC
Organism: Citrobacter sp. ANG330; assembly: GCF_047467925.1. NCBI lineage: Bacteria > Pseudomonadati > Pseudomonadota > Gammaproteobacteria > Enterobacterales > Enterobacteriaceae > Citrobacter > Citrobacter sp. ANG330. Next base: position 299,864 of record NZ_JASJUI010000002.1, read on the forward strand.
AGGCAAATGGATAGCCGAGCACGAGACAGGCGAGAGTGGCGATCAGCGCCATATTCAGCGAGTGCAGCAGCACTTCGAAATAGAGCGGATCGAGCAGGCGTGCGTAGTTGTCCAGCGTAAAGACCATTTTAACGAAGCTGGCATCGTCACGGGTCAAAAAGCTGGTGCCAATGATCATCAGGTTGGGCAGAAAGACAAACAGCACAAGCCAACCGACGATAGTGACAATCACCACATTCTGGAATTTACTTGTGCTCTTCATCAGCCAGTACGACCTCCCAGCTTTCTACCCAGTTAATGGCCATTTTCTGATCGAGAGAGTGGTCAAAGTCCGGATCATCTTCATTGAAGAATTCACTGACCATCACCATCTTGCCATTTTCCAGTTCAACCACGGACTCCAGCGTCATGCCCTTATAGTTACGTTCACGAACGTAGCCGATCAGGCCGTCAATGTGGTTGTCGTCGTTGATTTCATCCACGCGCAGATCTTCCGGGCGTAGCAGAACGTGCAGTTTCTGCCCTGGCTCAACGGCAAAGTTGACGTAGATATTGCATTCACGGCCTTCGACGTCAGCACGGACGCGCTGTTCGTCCAGACGCTCGATCACCGTGGCGTTAAACATATTGATTTCGCCAATGAATCCAGCGACAAACAGGTTTTTCGGCTCTTCATAAATTTCACGCGGCGTGCCGTCCTGTTCAATGCGCCCATAGCGCATCACGACGATGCGATCGGACATCGTCAGGGCTTCTTCCTGATCGTGCGTCACGAACACGAACGTGATGCCGAGCTTACGCTGCAAGGCTTTCAGTTCGTTCTGCATCTGCTTTCGCAGCTTATAGTCCAGCGCAGAGAGCGATTCATCTAACAGCAACAGGCGGGGTTTATTCACCACCGCACGGGCAATCGCCACGCGCTGCTGTTGGCCGCCGGAGAGTTGATGTGGCTTGCGCTGGGCAAACTCTTCCAGTTGCACCATCCGCAGCGCTTCCAGTACGCGCGGCGTGATGTCTGCCGCAGGCGTTTTCTGCATGCGCAAACCGAACGCCACATTTTCAAAAACAGTCATGTGGGGGAATAACGCATAGCTTTGAAAGACGGTATTCACATAGCGGTTTTCTGCCGGTACGTGGGTGATATCCTCGTTATCGAGCATGATGTGCCCGGAATCTACGGTTTCCAGACCGGCAATCAGGCGCAAAACGGTTGTTTTACCGCAGCCAGAAGGGCCAAGCAGCGTGAGGAACTCGCCATTATTGATGGTCAAATCCAGTTCAGAAATGACCTCTTTTCCATCGAAGCTTTTGCTGATACCTGACAAAAGAACCAGCGGTGAAAGCGAACGCGGTTGTTTATTCAATTTTTTACTCTGTCCCATGTAGACGCAACGGATGGCTGACCGATGCGGGGTTTGTGGTTGACCACCTTGGTGACTCTTAATGAGGGCCGTAATTCTACGGCAAACCGTTGTCATCGCCAATGTTTGTTGCCAATTACTCTACACTTCATTCTTCAGGCTGCCTGTTTGTTGGCTGCATGTTACCGGCCCGTTCGGGGCCTGGCGCTGTAATGCTGCCTGATACGTTTTGTATACATTTCGTGAATAAGGCGGGTCTGAAGCGAAATATTCTCGTTTGCGGGGATAAAAGTGACCTGACGCAATATTTGTCTTTTGTGGCTTACTGATAATGTTGTCACAAATAGTGAGGGTGACTGCATGGATAAACTACTTGAGCGTTTTCTACACTACGTTTCATTGGATACCCAATCGAAAGCGGGTGTGAGACAGGTTCCCAGTACTGAGGGACAATGGAAGTTATTAAATTTGCTCAAACAGCAGCTCGAAGAGATGGAGCTGGTCAATGTGACATTAAGTGACAAAGGGACGTTGATGGCCACCTTGCCAGCGAATGTCCCTGGCGATATCCCTGCTATCGGTTTCATTTCCCATGTGGATACCTCACCGGATTTCAGCGGTAAGCACGTGAATCCGCAGATCGTTGAGAACTATCGCGGCGGAGATATTGCCCTGGGCATCGGTGATGAAGTGCTGTCGCCGGTGATGTTCCCGGTGCTACATCAGTTGCTCGGACAAACGCTGATCACCACCGATGGTAAAACGCTGCTGGGGGCGGATGACAAAGCGGGTGTAGCGGAAATCATGACCGCGCTGGCGGTGCTGAAGGATAAAAATATTCCGCATGGCGATATTCGCGTCGCCTTTACGCCGGATGAAGAGGTTGGTAAAGGGGCGAAGCACTTTGATGTAGAAGCCTTTGACGCCAGATGGGCCTACACCGTTGACGGCGGTGGCGTGGGTGAACTGGAGTTTGAAAACTTCAATGCGGCTTCGGTGAATATCAAAATTGTCGGCAATAACGTGCATCCGGGAACGGCGAAAGGCGTCATGGTTAACGCATTATCTCTGGCGGCGCGCATTCACGCCGAGGTTCCGGCGGATGAAAGCCCTGAAATGACGGAAGGGTATGAAGGTTTTTATCACCTGGCGAGCATGAAAGGCACCGTGGATCGCGCTGATATGCACTACATCATTCGCGATTTCGACCGCAAACAGTTTGAAGCGCGCAAGCGTAAGATGATGGAAATCGCAAGGAAGGTTGGAAAAGGGTTGCATCCGGACTGCTACATTGAACTGGTGATCGAAGATAGTTACTACAATATGCGCGAAAAAGTGGTTGAACATCCGCATGTTCTGGATATCGCGCAGCAGGCGATGCGAGACTGCGATATTCAGCCGGATATGAAACCGATTCGCGGCGGTACAGACGGCGCGCAGCTCTCTTTCATGGGATTGCCATGCCCTAACCTGTTCACCGGTGGCTACAATTATCATGGTAAACATGAGTTTGTGACGCTGGAAGGTATGGAGAAAGCGGTGCAGGTGATTGTGCGAATTGCTGAATTAACGGCGAAACGCGCGTAGTGTTGTTGATGCCGGATAAGGCGCTTCGCTTATCCGGCACAGTAATTCCGTCACAGCCCGTTCAGTAACTTCTCCACAAACTCTGGCACCACCTGACTGGCCGGCCCGTAATATTTCTCTTCAAACTCGCTGCCGACCTGGCTCGGTTCCAGATTCAGTTCAACGGTATGCGCGCCGTGCAGTTTCGCTTCATGAACAAACCCGGCCGCCGGATAAACGTGTCCGGAGGTGCCAATGGCGATAAATACATCCGCCATCGCCAGCGCCATATAGATTTCATCCATTCCGAGCGGCATCTCGCCAAACCACACCACGTGCGGGCGCAACGGTGCCGGGAACTGACAGCAGTGGCATTTGTCTTCCGGCGTCACATCTCCCGTCCACTCCAGAATCTGCCCACTCTGCGAACAGTGCACTTTCAGCAACTCGCCATGCATATGGATGATATTCTGGTTGCCCGCTCGCTCATGCAGGTTATCGATATTCTGTGTCACCAGCAGAAAGCGGTCGCCCAGCGCCTCTTCCAGCTTTGCCAGCGCGATGTGCGCCGGGTTAGGCTGGATTTCAGGTTGTTGCAATTGCCGACGACGGGCATTATAGAAAGACTGCACCAGCGCGGGATTACGCGCAAAGCCTTCCGGCGTCGCCACATCTTCAACCCTGTGCTCTTCCCACAGACCATCTGCGGCACGGAAGGTACGAATACCAGACTCCGCAGAAATCCCTGCTCCTGTAAGCACCAAAACTCTTGGTTTTTCCATCACTTCCGGTACCACTCTGTCTCTGAAAAAGATCCGTTGACGAAGGCGCTCGCGCAGATGGCGTTTGTTTTTCCGAAATCGACTTAACCGATGACCCCGACGCGACAGCATAGCAACCTCTTTTGATTAATCGGTAAGATGTAAGAAGGCAGCACCACGCATCCCACCGGCATCACCGTGTCGTGCTCGCTCGATGCGGGGCACTCGTGCCACAGGAAGCAGATGACGCGGCAGTCTGTCCGCAAGTTCGGTGGTAATGGCCGTAAAGTTCGACAATCCACCGCCGATGACGACCAGATCCGGGTCGACAATAGTCAGGATATTTCCCAGACACACTGCCAGCAAATCCAGATAACGCTCAACGTGCGCCCGCGCCCGCTCATCTCCCTGTTCCCACAGCGAAATGATTTCTGGCGCCTGTAGCGGTTGATGATAGTAATGCTGATACAACCAGGCAAATCCCCGCCCGGAGAGATAATTTTCAATGCAGCCAAGTTGACCGCATCCACAGCGACGCAGCGGGAAATCCAGCCCCATCAGCGCGAGCGCATCAACCGGCAGACGCATATGACCGAACTCGCCGGTAATATAACTCCGCCCGGTGATCGGTTTTCCGTTGAGGATCAAACCGCCACCGACGCCTGTGCCGAGGATCAGCCCCATCACCAACGGGTAGCGGGTGAACTCGTCATCCCAGGCTTCAGACAGGGCAAAACAGTTTGCATCGTTGTCGAGCCGCACGTCGCGATCCAGTCGCTCGCTGAGATCGGCGCGCAGGGGTTTGCCACTGGCGGCGGGGACATTCGCGGCGTACAGCGTGCCATCTTCGGTTTCCGGCATACCCGGAATGCCAATGCCCACCGAACCTTTCACGCCAAATCGCAGGTCGGCTTCGGTCACCAGTTCGCATACGGCCTCTAAAAATGCGTCATAGCTATCGCGCGGGGTGGGAACACGCTTTTCCCACTGTAATTTCCGCTCGTTGTCAAAAACGCCCAGCGCAATTTTTGTCCCACCAATATCAAACCCGTAGTACATTGCCGCTCCTTGTTTTATGCACTTCATCCTTCAGGCGACCTCTGTGCGGCGGCATAAAGGATGTTGTTTATCTCTCACGCCATTAGGGTTACTGGCCGCTGAGTACTCTTGCAGGATCGATGTTACTGGCGCGACGCGCCGGATACCAACTCGCTAACAAACTCAGCAACAGTGCGGTGACCAGCACGTAAATCACATCCAGCCAATGTAATTCGGATGGCAGGAAGTCGATAAAATAGATATCCCCGGAAAGAAACTGATGGCCGATCAGTTTTTCGATACCGTTAATAATTGGCGTCAGTTGCAACGATACCACCACGCCAATGACTACGCCGATCAGGCTGCCAAACAGCCCCGCCAGCAGGCCGTACCAGACAAAAATGGCGCGAATCAGGCCATCTTTCGCCCCCAGCGTTCTTAATACCGCAATATCGCCGCTCTTGTCTTTTACCGCCATCACTAATGTTGAAACGATGTTAAAACAGGCGACACCTATCACCAGTACCATCGCCAGATACATGATGGCGCGGATCATCTGGATATCCCGGTACATATAGCCATAGGTGCCAATCCAGCTCTTGATATAGACATAGCTGTTGGTCACTTCGCCTGCATCACGCACCAGTTTGTTGGCATTGAAGACGTCATTAACCTTCAGCGCAATGCCGGAAACCGTGTTGTTCATCTCCAGATACTGCTGGGCATCGGCCATCGGGATCATCGCGAAGCTGTGGTCAAGCTGACCGCTCAACTGCAAAATCCCGGCAACGTGCAGGCGCACGCGTTTGGGCTGCATCAACTTATGATCGGCATTAGCGTTGGGGATCATGATAGAAACCCAGTCCCCCTGCTTCACTTTCAGCGCGTCAGCCACTCCCTTACCGATAATGATTTGCTGTTCACCAGCTTTAAAATCAGCCCAGGCGTTATTCTGCACAAACGAAGGCAGCGCGCTCAGGCGCTGTTCCTGCTGCGGATCCACGCCTTTCACCTGAATGGCGCGCAGATTCGCCCCGCTCTCCACAAGCCCGGTAAAGTTAATGTACGGCGCGGCTGCCGTAATACCAGGCACCTTCTGCACCTTCTCCAGCGCATCGCGCCAGTGGGTCCACGGTTGATTAACCGCTTCAATCTCGCCGTGCGGCACCACGGCCAGAATGCGGTTATTCAGTTCGCGTTCAAAGCCGTTCATGGCGCTCAAACCGACGATCAGAACCGCCACGCCCAGCGCGATACCGATGGTTGAGATCACCGAGATCAGCGATACCATGCCGCCGCGCCGCCGTCCCCGACTAAAGCGCAGGCCGATTAATAACGATAAAGGCGAGGCCATTACTCCGCTCCCATCAGGCTCAGTTCTGCCGTCAGGCGTCCGTCACGCATTTCCAGCTGGCGACTCATGCGCTTCGCCAGTTGCAAATCGTGAGTAACGACCAGAAAAGCGGTGCCCTGCGAGCGGTTCAGCTCGCCCAGAAGCTGGAAGATACTGTCGGCGTTGCGCGCATCCAGGTTACCGGTCGGTTCATCCGCCAGCACCAGGCGCGGGTTATTCACCAGCGCACGGGCAATCGCCACACGCTGACGCTCACCGCCGGAGAGTTCAGACGGACGGTGGCTGGCACGATGATCCAGTCCTACCGCTTTCAGCATTTCACGCGCCCTTGTGTCAATTTCGGCCGGTTTGTGCTTGCCAATCAGTAGGGGCATCGCCACGTTTTCCAGCGCGGTAAAATCCGGCAGCAGGTGATGAAACTGATAGATAAAGCCGAGTTTCTGGTTACGCAATTCCGCTTTCGCCGCCGACGACAGTTTGCTCATCGGCTGGCCGCTGAAAATCACATCGCCGGAGGTCGGCGTATCCAGCCCACCCAGCAGATGAAGCAGTGTACTTTTGCCGGAGCCGGAACTGCCGACAATCGCCATCATTTCGCCTTCGCCCACGCTGAAGCTGACATCGTGCAATACGTCAGTTTGCACGGAACCTTCCTGATAGCGTTTGCACAGTTTGTCGCATTGCAACAGGATATTATTCATAACGTAAAGCCTCAGCGGGTTGGGTGGCGGCAGCGCGCCAGGAAGGATAAAGCGTGGAAAGCAACGCGATGGCCATCGCCACCAGCGCAATAACGATGACCTGCAGCGGCTCGATCGCCACCGGCAGCGCCGCACCGTCCAGCAGGATACCGATAACCGGCATCAGGGTATTGAGCTGACTGGCCAACAGCGCACCCAGCGCGGCCCCCAGCAGCGCGCCAATAATCCCGGCGCTGGCCCCCTGCACCATAAAGACCATCATGATCTGTCGCGGCGTCAGCCCCTGCGTCTGCAAAATAGCCACTTCTCCCTGCTTCTCCATCACCATCAGACCTAACGAGGTAATAATATTAAACGCGGCAACCGCCACGATCAGGCTCAACAGCAGCCCCATCATGTTCTTTTCCATCCGCACGGCCTGAAACAGTTCACCTTTACGCTCGCGCCAGTCCTGCCATTTCGTCCCTTCCGGCAGCGTCTGCTGACTGAGCGAATCCACCTTCAGCGGCTCATTCAGCCACAAACGCCAGCCGGTAATATTTCCGGCCGGATAGCGCATGATGCGTGACGCATCCTGAATGTTAGTTAGCATCTGGTAGCCATCGACTTCGCTGTTCGCCGCAAAGGTGCCGATCACCGTAAACAGACGCTGGCTTGGCAGACGGCCCATCGGCGTGAACTGACTGGCTGACGGCACCATCACGCGAATTTGATCGCCACGATTCACTCCGAGCTGACCGGCAAGCTGCTCACCGAGGATGACATTATACTTGCCTGGCTGCAGATCGGTTTGCTTCACATTGACCAGATACGGCGTCAGTGGATCTTTTTGTGCCGGATCGATACCCAGCATCACTCCGACTGCCACGCTGCGCGCGCTTTGCAGCACGACATCGCCGGTGGTCAGAGGCGCAATACGATTCACACCGTTCAGTTTTACGGCGCTTTCGGGCAGTTGCTGAGGATTCAGGGAGCCTTGCTCCGCAGAGAGAATGGCCTGAGGCATCAACCCCAGGATGTTATTTTGCAGTTCACGTTCAAAACCGTTCATCACTGACAAAACCGTGACCAGCGCCATCACCCCAAGGGTAATGCCGATGGTGGAAAGCCAGGAGACAAAGCGACCGAAGCGATCTGCTGCACGCCCGCGCATGTAACGCAGGCCGATGAATAGAGCGACAGGTTGGTACATGAAATCCGTCTGGTTGCTGTTAGCAAAGTCACGAGTATATAAGCGAAAGCCGCATGGGTAAACGCCTGAACCGTAAGTGTTCGTCAGTACACAGTCGAAAATGATCCACCGTGCGACAGACGCAGGATATCGTCCTCACCGACCCTGATCCTTTTCTTAAAAAATCAAAATGCAGAATGTTACGCATTACAGCACCCGCGTCACCCCGCAGGATCACAGGCTATGTTGAATAACGCGAGCACGCTGTCCTGATGAAACAAAAAGAACTGTGGATCAACCAAATCAAAGGATTATGTATCTGTCTGGTCGTCATCTATCACTCGGTCATCACCTTCTACCCCCACCTGACCCACTTCCAGTTGCCCCTTTCACAACTGCTGTCGAAATGCTGGATTTACGTTAATCTCTATCTCGCCCCGTTTCGCATGCCGGTATTTTTCTTTATTTCAGGGTTTTTGATACGCCGCTATATCGACAGCGTGAGCTGGAAAGCGAGCGTCAACAAGCGAGTCTGGAGTATCTTCTGGGTGCTGGCGCTGTGGGGGGTGGCCCAGTGGATGGCGCTCAGCGCCCTGAACAACTTGCTCGCGCCGGAACGGGATCTGCATAACGCCTCCAACGCGGCTTATGCCGGTTCCGTCAGCCAGTTCCTTCACGGCATGCTGACTGCCAGCACCAGCCTCTGGTATCTGTACGCACTCATTGTCTATTTCGTGGTCTGCAAAATGTTCAGCCGCTGGGCTGTACCGCTGTTCACCCTGTTTGTCGTACTGAGCGTGACGGTCAATTTTGTTGCCACACCGTGGTGGGGAATGAACAGCGTGATCCGCAACCTGCCCTATTACAGCCTCGGCGCCTGGTTTGGCGTCCCGCTGATGGCATGGATTAAAGAGGTGCCGTTGCGCCGTTATGCGCTGCCCAGCGCGGCAGTCTTCGTGCTGGCTTTCGCGGCATGGCTGTTTAATGTCTCATTGCTGCTGTCGTTGGTTTCGATTGTGCTGATCATGAAGTTGTTTTATCAGTATGAGCAACGCTTCGGTATGCGTGAATCCAGCCTGCTTAATGTGATCGGTTCGAACACCATCGCGATTTATACCACGCACCGCATTCTGGTGGAGGCGTTCAGCTTGCTATTGATCCCACAAATCAATGCCGCCGTCTGGTCCCCCGAACTGGAACTGGCTCTGTTGCTGATCTATCCCTTTGCCAGCCTGTTGATCTGTACACTGGCAGGTCTTGCGGTACGTAAACTGTCTCATCACCTGTTCGGCGATATCCTCTTCTCTCCGCCTTCCCGCCCGCAAGCCGTTAGCTATTCCCGCTAAACCTTTCGCCCTCATGTGGGGGCGATTCAATTTGCTAATGAGGAGCGATCACGGATAATAAAGGGCATTGCTATCAGACGACTACCTACAAGAGATTCTGACAACCGAATGCCTGTACAACAACGTTATACGCTGCCCGTGAAAGCGGGCGACCAGCGCCTGTTGGGTGAACTGACCGGGGCTGCCTGCGCCACGCTGGTGGCGGAAATTGCCGAACGTCATACCGGCCCCGTCGTGCTCGTGGCGCCCGATATGCAAAACGCGCTGCGCCTGCATGATGAAATTCGTCAGTTTACCGATCAAATGGTCATGAGCCTCGCGGACTGGGAAACCCTGCCCTACGACAGTTTCTCTCCGCATCAGGAAATTATCTCCTCACGTCTCTCCACGCTGTATCAGTTGCCGTCAATGCAGCGCGGCGTGCTGATCGTGCCGGTCAATACCCTGATGCAGCGCGTCTGCCCGCACAGCTATCTGCACGGCCATGCGCTGGTGATGAAAAAAGGTCAGCGTTTATCGCGCGATGCCCTGCGTTTACAGCTCGACAGCGCGGGTTACCGGCACGTTGATCAGGTCATGGAACATGGCGAATACGCCACTCGCGGCGCGCTGCTGGATTTGTACCCCATGGGCAGCGAACAGCCCTATCGTCTGGATTTCTTCGACGATGAAATTGACAGTCTGCGCCTGTTTGACGCGGATACCCAACGCACGCTGGAAGAAGTCGACGCCATCAATCTGCTGCCTGCCCACGAGTTCCCGACCGACAAAACGGCGATCGAGCTGTTTCGCAGCCAGTGGCGCGATACCTTCGAGGTGAAGCGCGACGCTGAGCATATCTATCAGCAGGTCAGCAAAGGCACCTTACCGGCGGGGATCGAATACTGGCAGCCGCTGTTTTTCAGCGAGCCGCTGCCGCCGCTGTTTAGCTATTTCCCGGCCAATACGCTGGTGGTCAATACCGGCGATTTAGAAAACAGCGCTGAGCGTTTTCAGGCCGATACGCTGGCGCGTTTCGAAAACCGTGGCGTGGATCCGATGCGTCCGCTGCTGCCGCCGGAATCGCTCTGGCTACGCGTGGATGAGCTTTTTTCTGAACTCAAGCGCTGGCCCCGTGTGCAGCTCAAAACCGACAACCTTCCCGCCAAAGCGGCAAATACCAACTTAGGCTTCCAGTCGCTGCCGGACCTCGCGGTTCAGGCGCAGCAAAAATCACCGCTGGATGCGCTGCGTAAATTCCTTGAGTCCTTCAACGGGCCGGTGATTTTCTCGGTTGAGAGTGAAGGTCGCCGTGAAGCGCTGGGTGAACTGCTCGCCCGAATCAAAGTCGCGCCGAAACGCATTATGCGTCTGGATGAAGCGACGGATGTTGGACGCTATCTGATGATTGGCGCCGCCGAGCACGGGTTTATCGATACGACGCGCAATCTGGCACTCATCTGTGAAAGCGACCTGCTGGGCGAGCGCGTGGCGCGCCGTCGTCAGGATTCGCGCCGTACCATTAACCCGGATACGCTGATCCGCAACCTGGCGGAGTTGCATCCGGGTCAGCCCGTGGTGCATCTGGAGCACGGCGTTGGACGCTATGCCGGGATGACCACGCTGGAAGCGGGCGGGATCAAAGGTGAATATCTGATGCTCACCTACGCCAATGACGCCAAACTTTACGTCCCGGTCTCCTCTTTGCATCTTATCAGCCGTTACGCCGGTGGCGCTGAAGAGAATGCGCCGCTGCATAAACTCGGCGGCGACGCCTGGTCGCGCGCCCGGCAAAAAGCGGCGGAAAAAGTCCGCGATGTGGCAGCCGAACTGCTGGACATTTACGCCCAGCGCGCGGCAAAAGAGGGGTTTGCCTTCAAACACGATCGCGAGCAGTATCAACTGTTCTGCGACGGCTTCCCTTTCGAAACCACTCCCGACCAGGCGCAGGCGATTAACGCGGTGCTCAGCGATATGTGTCAGCCGCTGGCGATGGACCGTCTGGTGTGTGGCGACGTTGGATTTGGGAAAACCGAAGTGGCGATGCGCGCCGCGTTTCTCGCGGTCGAAAACCACAAGCAGGTGGCAGTTCTGGTGCCGACCACCCTGCTCGCTCAGCAACACTTTGATAATTTCCGCGACCGTTTTGCCAACTGGCCGGTGCGCATCGAGATGCTTTCCCGCTTCCGCAGCGCCAAAGAACAGGCGCAGATCCTGGAACAGGTCGCCGAGGGCAAAATTGATATTCTGATCGGCACGCACAAACTGCTGCAAAGCGATGTGAAACTGAAAGATCTGGGGCTGCTGATCGTCGATGAAGAGCACCGTTTCGGCGTGCGCCATAAAGAGCGCATTAAAGCGATGCGCGCCGATGTGGACATTCTGACGCTGACCGCCACACCAATCCCACGGACGCTGAACATGGCGATGAGCGGCATGCGCGATCTGTCGATTATCGCCACGCCGCCAGCGCGCCGTCTGGCGGTGAAAACGTTTGTTCGCGAGTACGATGCGCTGGTGGTCCGCGAGGCGATTCTGCGTGAAGTGCTGCGCGGCGGCCAGGTTTACTATCTCTACAATGATGTGGAAAACATCCAGAAAGCCGCCGACAGGCTGGCGGAACTGGTGCCGGAAGCGCGGATCGCCATTGGTCACGGACAGATGCGCGAACGCGAACTGGAACGCGTGATGAACGACTTCCACCATCAACGTTTTAACGTGCTGGTCTGTACCACCATTATCGAAACCGGGATCGATATCCCGACCGCCAACACGATTATTATCGAGCGTGCGGATCACTTCGGTCTGGCGCAGTTACACCAGTTGCGCGGCCGCGTGGGGCGTTCACATCATCAGGCGTATGCCTGGCTACTGACTCCACATCCCAAAGCGATGACTACCGACGCGCAAAAACGTCTGGAAGCGATTGCCTCGCTGGAGGACCTGGGCGCGGGCTTTGCGCTGGCGACTCACGATCTGGAGATCCGCGGCGCGGGCGAACTGCTCGGGGAAGAACAGAGTGGTTCGATGGAAACCATCGGCTTCTCACTGTATATGGAACTGCTGGAAAACGCCGTCGATGCCCTGAAAGCCGGACGCGAACCGTCGCTGGAAGATCTCACCAGCCAGCAAACCGAAGTTGAATTGCGAATGCCGTCGCTGCTGCCGGATGATTACATCCCCGATGTGAACACGCGCCTGTCGTTCTACAAACGCATTGCCAGCGCGAAGAGCGAGAATGAACTTGAAGAGATCAAAGTGGAGCTGATCGACCGCTTCGGTCTGCTGCCCGATCCGGCGCGTACCCTGCTGGATATCGCCCGCTTGCGTCAACAGGCGCAGAAGCTGGGTATTCGTAAACTGGAAGGCAACGAGAAAGGCGGCACTATCGAATTTGCCGAGAAGAACCATGTCAACCCGAGCTGGCTGATTGGACTGCTGCAAAAACAGCCGCAGCACTTCCGTCTTGACGGGCCGACCCGACTGAAATTCATCCAGGATCTGACCGAACGGAAAACGCGGATGGACTGGGTGCGTCAGTTTATGCAGCAGTTGGAAGAAAACGCCGTAGCGTAATTGTGTGGTGCCGGATGGCGGTTTCGCCTTATCCGGCCTACACATCGATTCCTGTTCGTAGGCCTGATAAGCGCAGCGCCATCAGGCAAATCTCCGCGATCTTTACAACTCTTTGCACTTCACTTGCATTTAAAGACACACCGCCCCGCCATAATTATCATTGGACTCCTCTGGCATAATAACCCTTTGATTTGTGATGATAATGAACAAGATGCGACTCTCCCGCTGGCTGGCATTTTTTGCGCTCACCGCCAGCATTACGTTTGCGCTTCCCGCACAGGCGAATACCTGGCCTCTTCCTCCACCTGGCAGCAAAGTGGTCGGAGAAAATAAGTACCACGTTGTCGAAAATAACGGCGGTTCGCTGGAAGCCATCGCGAAAAAATATAACGTCGGTTTTCTCGCGCTGTTGCAGGCGAATCCTGGCGTGGATCCTTACGTTCCCCGTGCGGGCAGCGTGCTGACCATTCCATTGCAGACGCTACTGCCGGATGCCCCGCGTCAAGGCATTGTCATCAACCTGGCTGAACTGCGCCTTTATTACTACCCTCCTGGGAAAAATTCGGTCACCGTCTACCCTATCGGTATTGGCCAACTGGGCGGTGATACCCTGACCCCGACGATGGTCACGACCGTCTCCGACAAGCGCGCCAACCCAACCTGGACGCCGACGGCGAATATTCGCGCCCGCTATAAAGCGCAAGGCATCGACCTGCCCGCAGTTGTCCCTGCTGGTCCGGATAACCCAATGGGACACCATGCTATTCGCTTAGCCGCGTACGGCGGTGTCTATCTGCTTCACGGTACCAACGCCGATTTCGGTATTGGCATGCGCGTCAGCTCTGGCTGTATTCGCCTGCGAGATGGCGACATCGAGACACTGTTCAGACAGGTTACGCCTGGCACCAAAGTGAATATCATCAATACCCCGATCAAAGCCTCGGTTGAGCCGGACGGGACGCGTCTGGTTGAAGTCCACCAGCCACTGTCGAAGAATATTGATGATGACCCGCAGGTTCTGCCTATTGTGCTGAACAGCACCCTGCAGGCGTTTAAGGATTCTGCACAAACAGACGCAGCGGTGATGCAGCATGTAATGGATGTTCGCTCCGGGATGCCGGTCGATGTCAGACGCCATCGTGAGGTGGAACAGCAGTCGATGTAACCGTTCCGGATATGAAAAAGCCCCGCTGAATCTGTGTATCCAGCGGGGCTTTTTTATGTCGCGTTTAAGCAGTAGCAGGCATTAATGAGGGTTAATGCTTATTTGTAAATGACCGCAGTACCGTGCAGGTTGTTCGGACCCGTCACAGAAGTGATACGGAAAGATTTCGCCCCCATAGCATCCGCTTTCTGCGCCAGCTCATCCTGCAGTGAACTCAGGTTAGTCCCTGCGTTAGCCGAGATGGTGCCGACTTTTTGCTGGCCGGCAGGGGTGGACTGAACTTCTACAGCCGCGAAGCTTGCGAATGACAGTGAACTCAGAACAGCAGCAGCGATGAGTGTTTTTACGTTTTTCATAATAGTGACCTTTTGCAGATGATTGGGCGTCGTAAGCATTTACTTAACGATCGATAGGTAAATGATAGATGTGATCCAGGTCACACGTCAACCCATTTTTTATAACGATCGTTATATAAAATCAAAAGCGCTTATCTTTCATACGACTAAGCTGGAAATATTTTTCTCGCGAATGCGCTGGAGCCCATGCGGGTTTATTTTTATAATGGTTGTTCACTAAACCCATTAAGGTACAACGGCATCATGACAACTGAATCGACAAGTTGTGTTAAAAAAAGCCGTGGCCGACCAAAAGTGTTCGACAGGGAAGCCGCGCTTGATAAGGCCATGACACTCTTCTGGCAGCACGGTTATGAGGCGACATCGCTTTCTGATCTTGTTGAAGCAACAGGTGCGAAAGCGCCAACGCTGTATGCGGAATTTACCAATAAAGAGGGACTATTCCGCGCAGTGCTGGACAGATACATCGCCCGCTTCGCGGCAAAACATGAAGCGCAGTTATTCTGCGAAGAGAAAAGCGTTGAGGCGGCGCTTGAGGATTACTTCACCGCGGTGGCAACCTGTTTTACCAGTAAGGACACTCCCGCGGGTTGCTTTATGATTAACACCTCCGCGACGCTTGCCGCCGCGTCACGCGACATTGCGCATACGGTGAAATCACGTCACGCCATGCAGGAACAGACGCTAACGCAATTTTTACGCCAGCGACAGGAGCGCGGTGAGATCCCGGCACACTGCAATGTGCAACATCTTGCCGAGTATCTGAGCTGCATTTTGCAGGGGATGTCCATCAGCGCCCGGGAAGGTGCCGGTTTCGACAAACTGATGCAAATCACCCGCACTACCCTTCGCTTATGGCCTGAACTGCTTAAAGCCTGATCGTTTTATTGACCGGGAAACGGCGTTTCCCGGTTAAGCCCCCCGTAATCCCCCTACAAATACCAGTGCTATCACTGGGTTAGCATCAAATTTTCGCAAAAATCATTTGATAATAGGAATTATTATCAGCAAAATCCGCATTTGATTTTACATCTGTTTCACAATGTAACAGCCGGTATCCGTCCGGTAATAACCATACTCACCTGCACAGATATTTTGAAAGGAATGCGAATGAATAAGCGTCTTTGGGCCCTCAACCCGATCCTGTTAGCCCTGACTCTACCCGCTGCGGCGGCGCAATCAGAAGAAGATAACCTCATCGTCAGCGCCAACCGCAGCCAGAAAACCGTCGCCGAAATGGCCCAAACAACCTGGGTGATTGAAGGCCAGGAGATTGAGCAACAGATTCAGGGCGGTAAAGAGTTCAAAGATGTGCTGGCACAGCTGATCCCCGGCATCGATGTCAGCAGCCAGGGACGCACCAATTATGGTATGAACATGCGCGGACGTGCGATTGTCGTGCTGATCGACGGCGTACGCCTGAATTCCTCGCGTACCGACAGCCGCCAACTGGATGCGATCGACCCGTTTAACATTGCCCATATTGAGGTCATTTCAGGCGCAACCTCGCTGTATGGCGGAGGCAGCACCGGCGGCTTAATCAACGTTGTGACCAAAAAAGGCCAGCCGGACCGCCAGGTGGATCTTGAACTGGGCAGCAAATCGGGTTTTAACAACAGCAACGATCACGACGAGCGCGTCGCCGCCGCGGTCAGCGGAGGAACGGATCGCGCGTCTGGCCGACTGTCTGTGGCCTATCAGCGCTTTGGCGGCTGGTACGACGGCAATGGCGACGCCCTGATGCTGGACAACACGCAAACCGGCCTGCAGCACTCCGATCGTCTGGATGTGATGGGTACCGGCACCCTCGACATCGATGATAATCGTCAGATACAGGTCGTCACCCAGTATTACAAGAGCCAGGGCGATGAAGACTACGGACTGTACCTGGGCGAAAATATGTCCGCCGTTACCGGTAGCGGAACCGCCAGCACCCGCAGCGGGCTGAGCTCTGACCGTATTCCAGGGACGGAGCGCCATCTGATCAGCCTGCAATACTCCGACGCGGACTTCTTCGGTCAGAATCTGGTCAGCCAGATCTATTACCGCGATGAGTCGCTAACATTCTATCCCTTCCCGACGCTCAGCAAAGGCCAGGTGACCAGTTTCTCAGCATCGCAGCAGGATACCGATCAGTTCGGCGCCAAAATCACCCTCAACAGCCAGTTGATGGATAACTGGGAGCTGACGTGGGGTATCGATGCGGATCATGAAACTTTCGATTCCAACCAGAAATTCTTCGATCTGGCCTGGTCCGTACCGTCAGGCGGAATGGACAACCGCACGGCCTACACGACCGGACGTTATCCGGGCTACAGCATCACCAACTTCGCGCCGTTCCTGCAAAGCAGTTACGACATTAACGACATCTTCACCCTGAGCGGTGGTGTGCGCTATCAGTGGACGGAAAATCGGGTTGATGATTTTGTCGGTTATGCGCAACAGCAGGGGATTGCCAACGGTTTAGCGAGTTCTGCCGATGTCATCCCTGGCGGCAAAACCGATTACGACAACTTCTTGTTCAATGCCGGGCTGCTGGCGCATCTAACTGAACGCCAGCAGGCGTGGTTTAACTTCTCCCAGGGCGTTGAGCTGCCGGATCCCGGGAAATACTACGGCAACGGTACTTACCAGTTGGTGGGCGATCATTACCAACTCCAGCGCAGCGTGAACGTGGCGGATTCGCGCCTTGAAGGGATCAAGGTCAATTCGTATGAGCTGGGCTGGCGCTACACCGGCGATAATCTGCGTACCCAACTGGCGGCGTACTATTCCACCTCTGATAAGTCGATTGTCATCAATCGTAGCGACATGACCATCCGCGTGGAGCCTGACGATCGCCGGATTTACGGCGTGGAAGGCGCAGCAGATTACTTCATCCCTGACAGCGACTGGAGTCTTGGGGCGAACTTTAACGTCCTGAAATCTGAAGTGAAAAAGAACGGAAAATGGGAAAAATGGGATGTCACGCTCGCGTCGCCGTCCAAAGCCACCGCCTGGGTCGGCTGGGCGCCCGAGCCGTGGTCGCTGCGAGTTCAGACTCAGCAGTCGTTTGATCTCAGCGACGCCAGCGGTAACAAGCTGGATGGCTATAACACCGTCGACTTCATTGGCAGTTATCAACTCCCACTGGGTAAACTGACCTTCAGCATTGAAAACCTGCTGGATGAAGATTACACCACCCTGTGGGGACAGCGCGCACCGTTGCTGTACAGCCCAACCTATGGCAGCCCGTCCTTGTACGAGTATAAGGGTCGGGGTCGGACCTTTGGCCTGAACTACGCGTTGACCTTCTGATAAAAAAAGCCCCTCAGCCTGAGCGAATGAGGGGCTAACGTGCAGAGTACAGCTTTTTTACGCTTTGTTATTCAGAATTAACTGGCCGTTGTTATCCAGTGGGATCTGCGTGCCAGGATCTTTATCCATGCGAATCTTGCCCTGCTGGTCGCCAATCTTATAGGTGACGTCATAACCGAGCATTTTTTCCGACTTGTCATAGACAGTTTTGCAACGCTGCTGCGTGGAGGTATAGGTGTCGTTTTCCTGCATCGACCCCTGGATCTGGTTACCGGCGTAACCGCCCCCCAATGCCCCGACCACCGTTGCGACGTCTTTACCTCGTCCACCGCCAAACTGATGCCCCAGCACGCCACCGGCGACTGCCCCCAGTACCGAACCGGTAATGCGGTTCTCATCCTGGACGGGTTTACGATGCGTCACCGTCACGTTGCGACACTCCTGACGCGGCGTCTTAATCGTCTCTTTAATCGGTGTTGCAGAAACCACCTGAGCATACTGTGGGCTACGATCAAACACGTTCAGACTGGCAACCGCCGCCACACCCAGCGCAGCAGCTACGCCAATCCCTATACCCGCCAACATCGATTTATTCACGGGAGATCCTCCTTCTTTGCTATTGCTTACCATTTTGCAACCCATGCACACAGATGCCCATCAGACTGTGGATGAAAATATCGCTAATCATTGTTAAAACAGGATGATTCAGAGAACTCTGAAGGCGGAGGCAAGGCAGAGAAGACACTCAGCACCGCCAGCGGGCGATGCTGAGTCAGAGGGGATTAATGCAGTTTCAGGCGCGGACGGATCACGCGGTTAATACTGCCCACCAGCATCATCAGACCGGTTTTAAAATAGCCATGCAGTGCGATCTGATGCATACGGTAGAGCGAGATATAGACAAAGCGAGCGATGCGCCCTTCCACCATCATCGACCCTTTGGTCAGATTGCCCATCAGGCTCCCGACGGTCGAGAAGTTGGAGAGAGACACCAGCGAGCCGTGGTCTTTGTACTGATACGCTTTCAGCGGCTTGCCGTTCATTTGTGCCAGAATGTTGTTCATCGCACAGGTCGCCATCTGATGCGCAGCCTGAGCGCGCGGCGGCACAAAGCCCCCTTCCGGACGCGCGCAGGAAGCGCAGTCGCCAATCGCGTAGATATCAGGATCGCGGGTCGTCTGCAACGTCGGTTCCACAACCAGTTGGTTAATCCGGTTAGTCTCCAGACCGCCAATCTCTTTCATAAAGTCCGGTGCTTTGATCCCCGCCGCCCAGACCATCAGGTCGGCTTCGATATATTCGCCGTCTTTGGTATGCAGGCCACCGGCATCCGCACTGGTCACCATCGTCTGGGTCAGGACGCGCACGCCGAGTTTTGTTAACTCGTTATGCGCGGCTGCAGAAATACGCGGTGGCAGCGCTGGCAGGATACGTTCACCGGCTTCCACCAGCGTCACGTTCAGCGCGTCGTTGGTCAGCCCTTTGTAACCATAGCTGTGCAACTGTTTCACTGCGTTATGCAGTTCTGCTGACAGCTCTACGCCCGTCGCGCCGCCGCCGACGATGGCAATGTTCACCTTACCGTTCGCGCCCAGATTGGCGGAATATTTCAGGAACAGGTTCAGCATTTCCTGATGGAAACGACGCGCCTGATGCGGGTTATCGAGGAAGATGCAGTGTTCTTTCACGCCCGGGGTGTTGAAGTCGTTGGAGGTACTGCCCAGCGCCATTACCAGCGTGTCATAAGCAATTTTGCGCTCAGGCACCAGTAACTCGCCCTTCTCATCACGCAGTTCCGCGATGGTGATGGTTTTCGCTTCCCGATCGATATCCATTACAGAACCCAACTGGAACTGAAAGCCGTGGTTACGGGCATGTGCCAGATAGCTCAGAGCATCCACGCCTTCATCCAGCGAACCGGTCGCCACTTCGTGCAACAGGGGTTTCCACAGGTGGCTGTGATTTCTGTCAACCAACGTAATTTTCGCTTTTTTCTTGCGACCCAGCTTGTGCCCCAGTTGCGTCGCCATTTCCAGCCCGCCAGCTCCCCCGCCGACAATCACGATCTTTTTCAGTGGTGTAGTCAACGTGACCCCCTTAAAGTGATTAACCAATTGTTAATTAAACGTTATAAACATAGCCTTTAATTAACAACAAGTTACGACAATGAAAATGTCCTTCGAGAATGAGAATAACACATGCGGTGCATTGGTCATACCAAAATTGATATGTATCAAGTTTTGCTGCTGAAAAGATAGACAACGCAGGAAAGACAGGCAAAAAAAACCAGCCCGAAGGCTGGCCTGATTCGACGACTCCGGCTAACAAAGGTTTTAGCCTAATGTCTTAAACGCTTTAATTCGCTGCAGGTGCGGCGAAATATTCTTAAACTTATGCGTCTGCTCTTCGTCCCACACAATCTCATAGAAATGGTGCAGCTCTTCAGACGAACGCTGACTGTTCAGGGCTTCGTCATGACGTGAGAGAATGACCAGGCAACGATCGCGATTCTTCTCGCGGAAGTTGGTCACGCATTTAGTGGCGATATCCGCATACTCTTCCGGACGATCGATCTTGCCTTCCATGTTCTCATACGGAAACAGGTTAGGATTAAACACCACCTGGCGAACATCGCAGAGAAAACCAATGCGTTCAGCCCAGTAACCGCCGAGGCCCACGCCGCAAATCAATGGCCGCTCATCAACATTAAGCTGCAACATTTTGTCCACTTCTTTCAGCAGATGCTGCATGTCATGTTTCGGATGACGCGTGCTGTAGCTTATCAGTCTGACGTCCGGGTCGATAAACTGCAGCTGCAAGACTTTTTCGTGGTTTCCCGGACTGTTAGAGTCGAAACCGTGTAGATAGATAATCATCGCATCCTCACCAAACGTGCGTTAATGACCTGCTTTCTCTTCCTGCCAGCGTTCATGTAACTGGTTGAGCTGCGCGCTGACCGTTTTCCAGCGTGCAGTATCCATCAGTTCCTGACGCGAAAATGAACCTTTATGATACAAACGTGTAACACGCTCTGCATTGATCGGCGACAGATTATCTAACACACTGACCGCCCCTTTACGATTATTGCAGACCAGAATCATATCACAACCCGCATCCAGCGATGCCTGCCCACGCTCGGCATAGCTGCCCATGATTGCCGCCCCTTCCATCGACAGATCATCAGAGAAAATCACGCCGTCAAAACCTAACTCCTGGCGCAGAACCGTTTTCAGCCAGTGCGGAGAACCGCTCGCCGGGCGGGGATCGACATCACTGTATATGACGTGCGCTGGCATGATAGCGTCCAGCTTGTTTTCGGTAATCAGTGAGCGGAACACGGACATATCTTTCGCCCGAATTTCTGCTTCAGGACGCGGATCGGTCGGCGTCTCTTTATGCGAATCGGCGGTTACCGCGCCATGGCCGGGGAAATGTTTGCCGGTGGTTTTCATTCCTGCCGCGTGCATACCGTCAATAAAACGGGTCGCCATCGCCAGCGCCTTGAGCGGGTCGGCATGATAGGAACGCTCGCCAATAGCGGCGCTGATATGCCCGACATCCAGTACCGGCGCAAAACTGATATCAATATCCATCGCGATCATTTCGCTGGCCATCAGCCATCCGGCCTCTTCCGCCAGTTTGCCGCCCTCTTCCAGCCCGTGCAGCGCCGCAAAAGACTGTGCGGCAGGCAACCGGGTAAATCCTTCGCGAAAACGCTGCACGCGTCCGCCTTCCTGATCGACGGCAACCACCAGATGGTTGCGCGATGCCGCACGGATCTGACGCACCAGTTCACGTAACTGTGCCGGATCATGATAATTGCGTGCAAACAGAATCAAACCACCGACCAGCGGATGGGCCAGAATCTCCCGCTCTTCCGCATCCAACTCAAACCCTTCAACATCCAACATGACTGGGCCCACACTGCTCTCCTTAATCCTTTGTTGCCAGTTGCCGCCAGGTTGCATCGGCCAGGCTGATAAATTGTCGTTCGCCGGTCTGTCGCCAGCGGTATTCAAACCAACCGGCCTTCAGCATCAGTATCCACGGATACCAGCGTCTGACCTGTTGCCATAATTTTTGACCGTCCATACGCGCACGCACGGCGTAAGCCTGCACCAGTTGCTGATGCTGTTGAACATCGTCCACCCACACCGCCGCCAGTTCAAGGGCGACATCACCGTCTCCGGCGTATTCCCAGTCGATCAGGCGCAGCCCTGCCGGGCCATGAACGATGTTTGCAGCATGGACATCCATATGCAACGGCGCAAGGCGCAGAGGCCGCGGTTCGCCCTCTTTGCGCAGACGCTTCAGCGTTCTCAGCCAGGATGGCGTACGCCGCGCCGGATCGCTCCCCAGCCAGTATTGCTCCAGCAACGCTAACAGATGGATACGCCAGCCAAAACGGGGCTGCTGGTGAAGATAATACAGTAAGCCCGCCAGTTCGTCGGCATCTGGCAGGCCGGTTTTTATCTCACCCGGTATGTACTCCACCGCCATCCAGCCAGGTACGTAGAACCGTGGCTTCGGCGCCAGATCATCGGGTAATTGTGATAAGGCATGGTACTGGCGTAAAAAATGCGCTTGCGGCGCATCAGGATCGTGATGATGGCGAAGAACCAGCCGCTGGGCTGGACCTTCGATGATCACACTTGCGCCGCTAAGGCCACTCTGACCTTCGGCTACGGGACGATAGTGCGGAAAGTAGCGCGACAGCACCGCGTCGCGCCCTGGTATGCTATTGCTGCTGAACGGCACCTTTACCTGACCAGATTATCTCGCCAGTTTGTACCAGCATTAATTGCATTTGCAGCGATGGCGCATTGACGTTACCCGAGGCGCTGGAATACAGCACATAGTGCGCGCCAACGTTGCGGGCAATACCAATCGCTTTACTGCGCGTTCCCAGACTGTCCTGAGGAGACAACCCTAGCTGCTGTTTCGCCATCGACAACTGCTGCGCCGATACCAGAGTGAATTTGCCATTATTCGCTAGCGCATTGCGCAGCGTTTCTGTGGCTTCACCTGCGTTCAGCGAACCGTTCGTGCGGTTATTCACGCTATCGACAAGCAAAACGCTCCCCGCCGTAACGCCATCGGCCTGCAACATTTTGCCCACCATCGGCTGCATCGCGCTATTCCAGTCGTAATGCCGTACGCGAGGTGCCGGCGCTGCCGTTTGATCTTCATGCTCAATGGGACCCGGCTGTCCAGGAATGGAGGGAACCGTTGGCACAACCGGAGCGGGCTCTTGCGGCTGCGCGGGCTGTTCCGGCGCGGGTTTTATCTCATCAACCGGTGCGGGTTCACGTTGCGCCACACAACCGGACAGGAACATCGCCAGCGCGGCTATCAATGCGTAGCGACTCATTTTTGTCTTCAAGATTCACCCCTTACAAATAAAGATAAAGTCTGACTTTGTGCGCCCCCAGATAATTGGCGCTGCCATACAGCGTGACTGACGAATGCGCCGGGATCGTCACGCTGCGCGGCGCTTCCAGAGGGTGCATCTCAAGCCCTCTGGCGTCATACCAGTAAAAGCGATAGTGAACGGTAACGGGTTCTTGCCTTTCGTTATACAACGTTGAGGATGCAGAAGGCTGAATATCAGACGTGGTCAACGTGGGCTCTTGCGCCGTGATCCCCGCCGCCAGTAGCGTCGATTCCATCACCAGCGACTGTTCATCGCTTACCGGGATCTCAGGATGAGAACGGCATCCGGCAAGTAAGAGCAGACCCAGCGACAGCGCAATGCATCCTCTGGTCATCATGACAACCCTTTGTGCGCAAGCATAGGACCGAGAGCACGGCCGCCCAGCAGATGCATATGGATGTGATACACCTCCTGGCCGCCATGACGATTGGTATTCATGATCAGGCGATAGCCATCTTCGGCAATGCCTTCCTGCTCAGCAATTTTTGCCGCAACGGTAATCATCCGTCCCAGCGCCTGCTCATGCTCTGCGCTGACGTCATTGACCGTCGGGATCAGAACGTTAGGAATGATCAGGATGTGTGTAGGCGCCTGGGGTGAAATATCCCGGAATGCCGTCACCAGGTCATCCTGGTAAACGATATCGGAAGGAATTTCACGACGAATAATCTTGCTGAATATAGTCTCTTCTGCCACGACGTTTTCCTTTTCTAAAAATAGCCATGCGTGATGTCATGCTACGCTGAGCCACACTGCGAGTATAGAGTATGATCGACTTAAACCCGCTCTTTCAACCTTAACCCACGATTTCTTAAGCAAAAAACCATCACAGTGGCGCACTTATAATCATTTATCCCCTCTCCTGTGCCAAAAAGTTATGAAACAAGATTTCAGAAAGCAAGTTACATCTGTTTACAGAGTAAATATGAATGCGTATATTTCGCATTTGCATTTTCATGCACGTTAAATGGTTAGAAAAATAAAAAGGGGTTCATCGCCACCTTACACGGCCTGAGCCAGGATTCGTTCACTATTAAGGACTTTCTGATGTCTTTTACAACACACAACAGGGATGAACAACGCCAGGCTGGCGCAACACCCTCTTTGCTGGCAGCCTGCATTGCGATGGCACTGATGCCATCCATGAGTTTCGCGGCGACCACACCGGAAGAGACCGTCATTGTTGACGGTTCTGCGCCAGCAACCTCTGCGAACAGCGACGAACAGGATTACAGCGTCAAATCCACTACCGCCGGAACCAAAATGATGATGACCCAGCGCGATATTCCGCAGTCGGTCAGCATCATCAGTGAACAACGTATGGAAGATCAGCAGTTGCAAACGCTGGGCGACGTGATGGACAGCACGCTGGGGATCAGCAAAAGTCAGGCAGACTCCGATCGCGTGAGCTACTACTCTCGGGGTTTTCAGATAGATAACTATATGGTCGATGGCATTCCGACCTGGTTTGAATCGCGCTGGAATCTGGGCGATGCGCTAACCGACATGGCGCTCTATGATCGCGTGGAAGTGGTGCGCGGCGCAAACGGCCTGATGACCGGCACCGGCAACCCGTCGGCCTCCATCAACATGATCCGTAAACACGCCACCAGCCGTGAATTTAAAGGCAATGTATCGGCGGAATATGGCAGCTGGAATAAACAGCGCTATGTGATGGATCTGCAAAGCCCGCTCACCGATGATGGCAACATACGCGCACGCATTGTGGCAGGCTATCAGGATAACGATTCGTGGCTCGATCGCTATCACAACGAGAAAAACTTCTTCTCGGGCATCATTGATGCTGACCTGGGGGAAACCACCAGCCTTGCCGCCGGGTATGAGTACCAAAAAATCAAAGTGGACAGCCCGACCTGGGGGGGCCTGCCGCGCTGGAACACCGACGGCAGCAAAAATAGCTATGACCGTGCCCGCAGTACCGCGCCAGACTGGGCTTATAACGATAAAGAGATTAATAAAGTCTTTCTCACGCTCAAACAGCGCTTTGCCGACACCTGGCAGGCGACGCTGAATGCAACCCATTCGGAAATCAAATTCGACAGTAAAACGATGTATGTCGATGCGTATGTGAATAAGGCAGATGGCATGCTTGTCGGCCCTTACAGCAGCTACGGACCGGGTTATGACTACGTAGGTGGCACAGGCTGGAACAGCGGTAAACGTAAAGTGGATGCGCTGGATCTCTTCGCCGACGGCGGCTATGACCTGTTCGGTCGTCAGCACAATCTGATGTTTGGCGGCAGCTACAGCAAACAGAACAACCGCTATTACAGTTCATGGGCAAACGTCTTCCCGGATGAGATCGGCAGTTTCAATAACTTCAACGGCAATTTCCCGCAAACCGACTGGGCACCGCAGTCGTTGGCCCAGGACGACACCACGCACATGAAGTCGCTGTATGCCGCGACGCGCATCTCGCTGGCTGATCCGCTGCATCTTATCCTCGGCGCGCGTTATACCAACTGGCGTATCGATACCCTGAGCTACAGCATGGAGAAAAACCACACCACGCCTTATGCCGGGCTGGTTTATGACATCAATGATAACTGGTCTACTTACGCCAGCTATACCTCCATCTTCCAGCCGCAGAATAAACGCGATCGCGGCGGGAAGTACCTCACGCCCATCACCGGTAACAACTATGAGGTCGGCCTCAAGTCTGACTGGATGAACAGCCGACTGACCACGACTCTCGCCATATTCCGCATTGAGCAGGATAACGTTGCCCAGTCGACCGGTTCACCGATTCCGGGTAGCAATGGCGAAGTCGCCTATAAAACGGCGAACGGGACCGTCAGCAAAGGGGTTGAATTCGAAGTTAACGGGGCGATTACCGATAACTGGCAGATGACCTTTGGCGCAACGCGCTACGTCGCAGAAGACAATGAAGGCAACGCCGTCAATCCAAACCTGCCCCGTACCAGCGTCAAGCTATTCACCAGCTACCGTTTGCCGGTGATGCCAGACCTGACCGTGGGAGGTGGCGTGAACTGGCAGAACCGCGTCTACACCGACACCGCGACGCCATACGGTACATTCCGAGCAGAGCAAGGCAGTTACGCGCTGGTGGATCTGTTCACCCGCTACCAGGTGACCAAAAACTTCTCCGTGCAGGGTAACGTCAATAACCTGTTCGACAAAACCTACGATACCAACGTTGAAGGGTCGATTGTTTATGGTGAGCCACGCAATGTGAGCATCACCGCAAACTATCAGTTCTGATGTCAATACCGGATCATTTCCGGCTGTAGGCCCGATCAGCATCGCGCCATCGGGCATGACCGGATGTAAAAAAGGCAGCCATTCGGCTGCCTTAGTTCTCCCCAACTTCTTAGGTCTTAGCTGTTACGGATGTATTCATCCATCTCAGTTTTCAGGTTATCGGATTTCGTACCGAAGATAGCCTGAACACCGGAGCCTGCGACCACCACACCTGCGGCACCCAGTTTCTTCAGGCCAGCCTGATCCACTTTCGCCACGTCAGCCACGCTGACACGCAGACGGGTAATGCACGCATCCAGGTTAGTGATGTTTTCTTTACCACCAAATGCCGCAATCAGCGCAGGAGCCATTTCACTGGTCGCGCCCGCTTTCGCGTCATCGGTATTATCTTCACGACCCGGAGTCTTCAGATCCAGCGCTTTAATCAGCACGCGGAAGATGGTGTAGTAAACAATCGCGTAGCCCGCACCAACAATCGGGAACAGCCACAGCTTGCTGCTGTTACCGGACAGTACGATAAAGTCGATCAGACCGTGTGAGAACGATGTACCGTCGCGCATACCCAGCAGAATACAGATTGGGAACGCCAGGCCAGCCAGAATCGCGTGGATAACGTACAGGATCGGCGCAACGAACATGAAGGAGAACTCGATCGGTTCGGTGATACCGGTCAGGAACGAGGTCAGCGCCGCGGAGATCATGATACCGCCCACTTTGGCGCGGTTTTCAGGTTTCGCAGAGTGCCAGATAGCAATCGCAGCCGCCGGCAGACCGTACATTTTGAACAGGAAGCCGCCGGACAACATGCCCGCCGTCGGATCGCCCGCCATGTAGCGAGGGATATCGCCGTGGAAAACCTGACCTGCCGCGTTGGTGTATTCGCCGATCTGCATCTGGAAAGGAACGTTCCAGATATGGTGCAGACCAAACGGTACCAGGCAGCGCTCGATGAAACCATAGATACCAAACGCTACGACCGGGTTCTGATAAGCAGCCCACTGAGAGAATGTCTGGATAGCAGTACCGATTGGCGGCCAAATGAAGGACAGGACCACACCGGTAAAGATCGCCGCCAGACCAGAGATGATCGGCACGAAACGCTTACCAGCAAAGAAGCCCAGATACTCAGGCAGCTTGATTCGGTAGAATCGGTTAAACATATACGCTGCAATCGCACCGGAGATAATCCCCCCGAGTACACCCGTGTCCGCAAGGTGTTTTGCTGCGATTTCTTCAGCAGGTAAATGCAGCACCAGCGGCGCAACCACGGACATGGTTTTCACCATGATGCCATAGGCGACAACCGAAGCCAGAGCCGAAACGCCATCGTTATTGGTAAAACCAAGCGCAACACCGATAGCAAAAATCAGCGGCATGTTTGCAAAAACAGAACCGCCGGCTTCTGCCATCACGTGTGATACAACGGCTGGCAGCCAGCTGAAGTTTGCGGAACCGACGCCCAGCAGGATACCTGCGATAGGCAATACGGATACCGGCAGCATCAGCGATTTACCGACCTTTTGCAGGTTAGCAAATGCATTCTTAAACATAATTGAGAGTGCTCCTGAGTATTTGTGCTTTCTACGTTCACACGCATTGGCGAGGGGGGAGAACCCCGCCGTGGACAGGGCATCTAAGTGCCCTTTATTTATTACACAGAGTAAAATAAATCGGCGAAATATAGTTTGACGGCTATCACGTTTCAACTCTGGACAGCGCGTTAAGTTGCACATTTTGACAAAAAAGGTATCAGAATGTGTCAGATCGCTCATTCACCGCCCACTTTGTGGCGGTGAACTTTACTCGCTTTAGTTATTAATTACGAGCTTTAAAAAAACTCAACTACGACACTGACTGCAGGCGGGAAGCGTTGATATGGAACAGGCGGGCAAAATTATCGGTGGTGATCTGCGCCAGTTCTTCAACGGCCACCCCTTTCAATACGGCCATGTACTCCGCTACGTCGCGGACCATCGCAGGCTGGTTCTCTTTACCCCGATGCGGAACCGGCGCGAGATACGGAGAATCCGTCTCCACCAGCAGTCTGTCCAGCGGCACATACCGCGCAGCGTCACGTAATTGTTCAGCATTACGGAAGGTCACAATCCCGGAAAAGGAGATATAAAACCCCAGATCCAGAAGTTTACCCGCCGTTTCTCTGTCTTCTGTAAAACAGTGTAGTACGCCGCCACAATCCGTCACGTTTTCATGGCGAAGAATTGCCAGCGTATCGGCGCGGGCATCGCGCGTGTGGACGATCACCGGCTTGTTTAGTTCACGGCCGATCTGGATATGATGAATGAACGACGCCTGCTGGCGTACTTTCGTTTCTGGGGTATAAAAATAGTCCAGCCCCGTCTCGCCCATTGCCACGACGCCCTCTTCGGCTGCCAGACGACGCAATTCCTCGACCTCGTATGGCTCATCCTGATTTAACGGATGCACGCCGCAGGAAAAAACGACGTTATCGCGCTGGCCTACCAATTTCCGCATTTCGCGGTAACCCGGCAGCGTCGTTGCCACTGCCAGACAGAATTTCACATCACGCGCAGCGGCTTTCGCCAGCACGTCATCCACGTCCTTATGTAGCGTTTGATAATCCAGACCATCAAGATGGCAGTGCGAGTCGACTAAAAACATAATGTCTCTCTTACAGGTGGGGAACAGGCAACACAGTGCCTGGTTGCAGGTAATGCTCGATTTGCAGAAGAAGATCGGTTAATACCAGTTCACGGTTTATTCCGGTCACATTAAGCAGTTGTTCACGGCAGTGGCAGATGGCATTGAGGATTGCCTGAATACGCGTCTGAGAAAGCTGACCGGCAATCGTGGCGATCAGTTGCCCGGCATCCGCGTTGGTTATCACGGTGGCCCCGTGCTGACGTTTAAGCGCATCCATCATTAACGTCGCCAGCCAGTGCAATCTGGCAGGCGCCTGTTCATGATTCAACACCGTCGATAATGAATACCAGTCGCCAGCGGGAATGCTGCTCGCCAGCGCCTGACACAGCGCGTCACGCTGAGCCCAGCTTTCGGACTCCAGCAAAGCCAGCGCCGCGCCCGGAGAACCGGCACTCAGACGTAGCGCGGTCAGCAATGCTTCTTGTGACGCCGTCACTTCCCGCGCAAGCCACGATACCGCGTATGTTTCAGCCGGTGGCGCAAGATGATGTAAACGGCACCGGCTACGCAGCGTCGGCAGTAGTCGTGCGGGCTCGCGGCTGGCGAGAAAGAACCAGGTTTGCGCTGGCGGTTCTTCCAGCGTTTTGAGCAGGGCATTGGCGGCGGCATCAGTCATCAACGCCGCATCCGGGATCCAGACCACTTTGGCTCCGCCCAGTCGCGCACGCTCATACAGTTTTTCACTCACCTCACGCACGGCATCAATGCCCAGCGTGCTTTTCCCTTTTTCCGGGAACAGTGAATAGTAGTCCGGATGTGTTTCTGCCTGCATTAACTGGCAACCACGGCAATGACCGCAGCTTTTATGTCCATCCGGTTGCTGGCAAAGCAGGTAGCGACTCAACGCATAGATCAATGCATCGTCGCCCATCCCCGGTAGAGCCTGAATCAGTAGCGCATGGTGACCCCTTCCCACCTGATAGCTCGCTACCAGTTTTTCGAAGTTAGGTCGTAACCATGGATACCATTTCATTCGCCCTGCTCCTTCACCCATTCGGTGACAGTCGTGCGGATAGCGTTCATCACGTTCTCCAGCGGCTGTGTCGCATCAATGGTGCGGATACTGGCGTCCTGCGCCGCAAGCTCCAGATAGCGAGCGCGCGTACGATTAAAGAAGTCAAACGATTCCTGTTCGATACGGTCTAGTTCACCACGGGCACGGGCGCGCTTCAGGCCCACCTCTGGCGTGACGTCCAGGTAAAGGGTGAGATCCGGGCGGAAATCCCCCAGCACGGCATCACGCAGCGTCGCCAGCATCTGCTGATCGACCCCGCGACCACCGCCCTGATATGCCTGCGTTGAGAGATCGTGACGGTCGCCAATCACCCATTTACCTTCTGCGAGCGCGGGCTTAATAACCGTCTCAACTAACTGCACTCGCGCAGCATAGAACATCAGCACTTCGGCTTTTACGGTAATGGTTTCGTCACCGACTGAACGAATGTCCAGCACCAGGCTACGCAGTTTTTCCGCCAGCTGTGTACCGCCCGGCTCGCGGGTAAAAACCATGTCGCGAATGCCGAGTTGTTCAAGCGTCTCAACCACAACATTCTTTGCGGTCGTTTTACCGGCGCCTTCCAGCCCCTCGATGACGATATAATTACTGCGCATTTTTTTCCTTAAGCACTTTCAGATAGTCCTGCACTGACCGGTTATGGCTGGCAAGATTAGTATTAAACGTATGGCCGCCTTTACCGTCGGCCACAAAATAGAGATACGGCGTTTTGGCCGGATGCGCCGCCGCGTTCAGCGAGGCTTCACCCGGCATCGCAATCGGTCCTGGCGGGAGTCCGGTGATCGTGTAGGTATTATAGGCCGTTGGCGTTTCCAGGTCCGCACGCGAGATCTTGCCATTATAACGCTCCCCCATCCCGTAAATCACCGTTGGATCGGTCTGTAGACGCATTCCGATACGCAGGCGGTTGATAAAGACGGAGGCGACCTGATCGCGCTCGCTGGCAATGGCCGTCTCTTTCTCAATAATCGAGGCCATCGTCACCAGTTGGTTTTGATCCTTGTACGGCAGCCCTTCCGCACGCCCTTCCCAGACGCGATCTACCGCCTTTACCATCTTCTGATGTGCGCGCTTAAGTAAGGCAACATCCGTGGTATTGGCGGTATACATCCAGGTATCGGGCCAGAACCAGCCCTCCAGCCCATCAGTACTCTCAAGACCCAGCGCTTTTGCGACGGTTTCGTAGCTGTCGTCGCTCAGGGTATGTTTGATATACGGCGCGTCGCGCAGCTGTTTGAGATAGTCGCTTAAGCGCATACCTTCGACCAGCCGCAGCGGGAATTGCGCTTCTTTACCGCTTTCCAGCAGTTGCAGCATCTCGCGCACGCTCATCTCCGGTGTTAAGCGATACGTACCCGCCTTGAAGTGGGAAAGATCCGGCTCGACACGGAGCAACCATTGAAACACGCGAGGGCGGTTAATAACCCGGTCTGCATAAAGTTGCTCGCCCAGAGCCAAACGACCGGTTCCCGGTTTGAGGGTAAAAATAGTTTCTTCTTTAATCAGGAGTTTACTGTCGGCCAGATGACGAACCTTCCACATTCCCGCACCAGCGGCAATTCCCATTACAACAGCCAGTAAAAGGACAACGCGAAACAATTTTTTCATGACTAATTCGGATGCTCACAAAGTGGGGCCAGAAACGTAAATAATGCACGTGAAGACAATGTATTCGCGCCATAAGCCCGCACAGGCACGATCGGCATCAGCGCATTACAGACCACTATTTCATCAGCGTGGTGCAGTGCGTCTTCGCGTGCATTCAGTTCGACAACCTGAAAAGACGATTGTGCCAGTTTCCGGATGCAGAATTGTCGCATAATACCGTTCACTCCCGCCTGATCGAGGCGCGGCGTGTAGACTACATTGTCTTTTCGCCAGAATAAATTAGCCGCACAGCATTCCGTAAGCCAACCCTCACTGTCAAGAACCACCGCCTCATCGGCATCCGTCTGCTCAAGATGAGAGCGAATCAGCACCTGCTCAAGACGATTCAGATGTTTAATACCGGCAAGCAGAGGGTTACGCCCAAGACGAACCGGACTTAAGGCGAGCGTGATCCCCTGTTCGCGCCAGTGGTCGTAATGCTGCGGATATGCGGAGACAGAAAGAATACGGGTACTGTCATGACAACTCGCACCGCTGTACCCTCGTCCTCCGCTGCCACGGCTGATGATCACCTTCAGTACTGCTCGCGAATGGCCAGCGGCCAGCACGGTCATTTCCCGCTCAAGCACATCCCAGTCATCAAAGGCAATCAGCAATGTTGCGCAAGCCGCCTGCAAACGCTGCAGATGCGCCGCCAGCAGCGAAACCGTGCCATCGACAATACGCGCCGTAGTAAAACAACCATCACCAAACTGAATGGCGCGATCGCTCGCGGGGAGAAATTCTTGTTCACGGCCATTGATCAAGAACATGGTGGCTCCTTATGCATGGCCCGTTAGTGTCGCAGGATGGATGGCGCAGGACAAGGGAAGAAGACGCAATAAAAAAGGCCCGACAAGCGGACCTTTTAGCCTGGAACAGAACGACGATCAGACCTTTTTAAAGATCAATGAACCGTTAGTTCCACCGAAACCGAAGGAGTTACACAGCGTATACTCCATTCCGCTGACCTGACGCGCTTCGTGAGGAACGAAGTCCAGATCGCAACCTTCATCCGGGTCATCCAGGTTGATGGTCGGTGGAATAGCCTGATCGCGCAGTGCCAGGATAGAGTAAATTGACTCCACCGCGCCCGCTGCACCCAACAGGTGACCGGTCATAGATTTGGTAGAACTCACCATCACGCGGCTTGCCGCATCGCCAAAGACCGATTTCACGGCCTGAGCTTCGGCTTTATCGCCTGCCGGTGTGGAGGTCCCGTGGGCGTTAACGTAGCCAATCTGACCCGGTTCAATCGCCGCATCACGCAGCGCGTTAACCATCGCCAGGGCAGCGCCTGCGCCGTTTTCCGGCGGTGACGTCATGTGATAAGCGTCACTGCTCATCCCGAAGCCAACGACTTCAGCATAAATTTTTGCGCCGCGCGCTTTTGCATGCTCGTACTCTTCCAGTACAACCATGCCTGCACCGTCGCCCAGTACAAAGCCATCGCGCGCTTTGTCCCACGGGCGGCTGGCCGCTTGCGGGTTTTCATTATGGGTAGACAACGCACGTGCCGCGCCAAAGCCGCCTACGCCCAGTGGCGTACTGGCTTTTTCAGCACCACCCGCGACCATCGCGTCCGCATCGCCGTATGCAATGATACGTGCGGCATGACCGATGTTATGTACGCCTGAGGTGCAGGCGGTCGCGATAGAGATGCTTGGCCCACGCAGGCCATACATAATGGTCAGGTGACCCGCCACCATGTTAACAATCGTCGACGGAACGAAGAAGGGGCTGATTTTACGCGGCCCACCGTTCACCAGGGAACTGTGGTTTTCTTCAATCAGTCCGAGACCACCGATACCGGAGCCGATAGCGGCGCCAATACGGGATGCGTTCTCTTCCGTAACTTCAAGGCCAGAATCCTGCATGGCCTGAACGCCAGCGACAATTCCATATTGAATGAAGGCATCCATCTTGCGCTGTTCTTTGCGCGAGATAATGTCATCACAGTTAAAATCCTTTACTAAGCCAGCAAATTTCGTTGCATAGGCGCTAGTATCGAAATGGTCGATCAGGCTGATGCCACTCTGACCGGCAAGGAGAGCTTTCCAGGTAGACTCTACGGTATTGCCGACAGGAGACAACATGCCCAGTCCGGTCACAACTACACGACGCTTAGACACGGTTGTCCTCCAGGGAGGGATAATTGATTCAAGTGGGACAAAAAGATAAAACTCAGGCGGTCGAATGACCGCCTGGAGATGTTCACTTACGCCTGGTGGCCGTTGATGTAATCAATGGCAGCCTGAACGGTGGTGATTTTCTCAGCTTCTTCGTCCGGAATCTCAGTATCAAACTCTTCTTCCAGAGCCATTACCAGCTCAACGGTGTCAAGAGAATCTGCGCCCAGGTCTTCAACGAAAGAAGCATTGTTGGTAACTTCTTCCTGCTTAACGCCCAGCTGTTCGCCGATAATTTTCTTAACGCGTTCTTCGATAGTGCTCATACTCTTAAATTTCCTATCAAAACTCGCTTTCGCGATGGTTTTCGTAGTGTATAAAATGTTGAAAAATTTGCAACTAAATCCCGGCAGGTCTTACCACGATTTTACGTTATTTTGAGGCCAAGACCTATAAT
Organism: Citrobacter sp. ANG330; assembly: GCF_047467925.1. Classification (NCBI taxonomy): domain Bacteria; kingdom Pseudomonadati; phylum Pseudomonadota; class Gammaproteobacteria; order Enterobacterales; family Enterobacteriaceae; genus Citrobacter; species Citrobacter sp. ANG330. The sequence continues at coordinate 334,142 of NZ_JASJUI010000002.1, forward strand.
AACGCAAATATTTTTCTACGCGTCATCCTTAAAATTGTGTCTCAGTGTTGGCTGCGTCCTCAAACCCTGGTCACATAGTCATCTATGCTCGCTGGCTTTTCGGTCTTGCCGACGTGATACAATCTGGATGATTTTGCGTATCTCGTGGTTAAACCATATACATCCCGCCGTTGACGTGCAAAGTCTCACCCGTGATGTAACCTGCTTCGTCAGAGGCTAAAAATGCAACCGCGCTGGCTATCTCTTTCGGAGAGCCAAGACGACCTGCAGGAACTGCCGCCAACGTACCCGCACGCTGCTCATCAGTCAGCGCACGCGTCATGTCCGTTTCAATAAAGCCCGGAGCAACAACGTTCACCGTAATACCGCGGGACGCAACTTCACGTGCCAGCGATTTACTGAAGCCGATCAGACCCGCTTTCGCCGCAGCGTAGTTAGTCTGACCCGCATTTCCCATGGTACCAACCACAGAACCGACAGTGATAATACGCCCATGACGCTTTTTCATCATAGCGCGCATTACCGCTTTTGACAGGCGGAAAACAGATGAAAGATTGGTTTCGAGAATATCGTTCCACTCATCATCTTTCATTCGCATCAGCAGGTTATCTCGTGTGATACCGGCATTATTGACCAGGATATCCACTTCACCAAATTCTGCGCGAATTTTTTCCAGAACAGATTCGATAGATGCTGGATCAGTCACATTCAGCATCAGACCTTTGCCCTTCGCACCTAAGTAATCGCTAATGGCCTGAGCGCCGCTTTCGCTGGTCGCCGTACCGATAACGGTCGCGCCACGGGCAACGAGCGTCTCTGCAATTGCGCGGCCAATGCCACGACTTGCACCGGTAACCAGCGCGATTTTTCCTTCAAAACTCATGGTGTTCCTCTTTTATTGCGCAAGTGCTGCCGACATCGCCGCCGGTTCATTCAGAGCCGAGGCAGTCAGGGTATCAACAATACGTTTCGTCAGGCCCGTAAGCACTTTACCCGGTCCCACTTCATACAGGTGTTCAACACCCTGGGAGGCCATTAATTCGACGCTCTTTGTCCACTGCACCGGACTGTACAACTGACGCACCAGCGCATCGCGAATGGCATTTGCGTCAGTTTCGCACTTCACATCCACATTGTTGATAACCGGTACAGATGGCGCGTTAAAGGTAATTTTAGCCAATTCCACTGCCAGTTTTTCGGCAGCCGGTTTCATCAGCGCGCAATGAGACGGTACGCTCACGGGTAACGGCAGCGCACGTTTCGCGCCGGCTGCTTTACAGGCTGCACCGGCACGTTCAACGGCTTCTTTATGCCCGGCGATAACAACCTGCCCCGGTGAGTTGTAGTTCACCGGTGAAACGACCTGGCCTTCTGCCGCTTCTTCACAGGCTTTCGCAATCGACGCATCATCGAGACCAATGATAGCAGACATGCCGCCTGTACCTTCAGGAACGGCTTCCTGCATGAATTTACCACGCAGTTCAACCAGACGCACCGCATCAGCAAAATTAATGACGCCGGCACAAACCAGCGCAGAATATTCACCCAGGCTATGGCCCGCCATCAGCACTGGCGCTTTACCGCCCTGCTGTTGCCAGACGCGATACAGCGCAACGGACGCAGCTAACAATGCAGGCTGCGTCTGCCAGGTCTTGTTCAGTTCTTCAGCCGGCCCTTGCTGGGTCAGCACCCACAGGTCATAGCCCAGCGCCGCAGAAGCTTCGGCAAACGTCTCTTCAACGATAGGATACTCAGCCGCCATATCGGCTAACATCCCAACAGTCTGGGAACCCTGTCCAGGGAACACAAATGCGAATTGCGTCATGTTTAAATCCTTATACTAGAAACGAACCAGCGCGGAGCCCCAGGTGAATCCACCGCCAAAGGCCTCAAGCAACACCAACTGACCTTCTTTGATACGTCCGTCACGCACGGCTTCATCCAGCGCACAAGGGACGGAGGCCGCAGAGGTGTTGCCGTGTCTGTCCAGAGTTACCACCACATTGTCCATCGACATGCCCAGTTTTTTGGCCGTCGCGCTGATAATACGCAGGTTAGCCTGGTGCGGAACCAGCCAGTCGAGTTCTGAACGGTCAAGATTATTGGCCTCCAGCGTCTCGTCAACAATGTGCGCAAGCTCAGTTACCGCCACTTTGAACACTTCGTTGCCGGCCATCGTCAAATGAATCGAATTTTCCGGATTCACGCGATCGGCATTTGGCAGCGTCAGCAGTTCGCCATAACAACCATCAGCATGCAGGTGGGTAGAGATAATGCCCGGCTTGTCGGAGGCGCTCAGCACCACGGCACCGGCACCATCGCCAAAAATAATGATGGTGCCGCGATCGGTTGGATCGCAGGTTCGGGCCAGAACATCGGAACCAATAACCAGCGCATATTTGACCGCGCCGGATTTAACGTACATGTCGGCGACGCTTAACGCATAAGTAAAGCCGGCGCAGGCTGCAGCGACGTCGAACGCCGGGCAACCTTTGATGCCCAGCATGCTCTGAATCTGGCATGCTGCGCTGGGGAACGCATGTGTCGCTGAGGTGGTTGCTACCACAATCAAGCCAATCTGTTCTTTATCAATGCCCGCCATTTCAAGCGCACGTTGAGCCGCCGTAAACCCCATCGTTGAGACGGTTTCATTCGGCGCAGCAATATGGCGTTCACGGATACCTGTACGGGTGACAATCCACTCGTCAGACGTCTCGACCATTTTTTCCAGATCGGCGTTAGTCCGCACCTGTTCAGGCAGATAGCTGCCAGTACCAATAATCTTTGTATACATGTACGCTCAGTCACTTTTTAGTTATATACCGCGCATCACAACGGCTAAGAGGCTGGGGCTCTCACACCACACCGTAATCAGTGTGGCTGGGATGTGTCGCCATTGCCAGCGTCCAGCATTGTAAATCCAGCTGGGTATACAGATTCCAGGCGAGCGGCAATTCGCTGAGGAACTTGTCGCTGCACCGCCTGCACTGCCTGTTCTATCGCGACGGTAAACGCTCGCTGATTGGCCGCACCATGACTTTTTATCACCGTGCCGCGCAATCCTAACAGACAGGCGCCATTATACTGGTCGGGGTTGAGGTGACTGAATCGCCTTGCCAGGCGCTTTTGTAGCCAACGCTTTAATATCAGCAGCCACCACGACCGTTTTTTACCCTCACCCTGAGATTTCAGCAGTGAAAGGAACATTCTGACAACGCCTTCCATCGTCTTTAATGTGACATTGCCGGTAAAACCGTCACAGACCAGAACATCCGTTTTCCCCGTCAATAACTCATTGGCTTCAAGATAGCCGATGTAATTGATGGAGGGGATTGTTTTTAGCACCACAGAGGCATCCCGAATGCTGTCGAGTCCTTTGGTTTCTTCTTCGCCGATGTTGAGCAAGGCCACGCGTGGGTTGTTAATTCCGACCACTTCTTCCGCAAGCACCGAGCCCATAATGGCAAATTGCACCAGCATGTTGCTGTCGCAATCGACATTTGCCCCCAAATCGAGGACCACCGTCTTTCCCTTCTGCTGGTGAGGCAAAACCGTCACCAACGCAGGACGCTCAATACCGTCCAGCGGTTTGAGCAATAATTTTGCAAGCCCCATGAGCGCCCCGGTATTTCCGGCGCTGACACAAGCTTGTGCTCGCCCTTCTTTCACAAGTTCCAGCGCCACACGCATTGAGCTACCGCGACTGGCGCGGATTGCCTGCGAAGGCCGGGCATCACTGGCGATAACTGACTGTGCAGGGATTATCTGCAGACGCGAACGTTGTTCAAAGTCAGCTTTAGCAAGTAATGGCGTGATTGTATCGGGATCCCCGACTAAAAGAAGTGTGAGTTGTGAATTAGAATTCAGTGCCTGCAGTGCTGCAGGCACTGTCACGGAAGGGCCAAAATCTCCCCCCATGACATCTAACGCCAGGGTTAGACGTGTCAAAGTCGTTTCGCCGCCTGGTTTGGTATTTCCCCGTCGTAACGGGGAAGTTCCTCACTAAGCTTCATCACGCAAAAGCGTGATTACTTAGCGATTACCTTGCGGCCACGGTAGAAACCGTCGGCAGTGATGTGGTGACGCAGGTGTTTTTCACCAGAAGTTTTGTCTACAGACAGGCTGGTGACTGCGGTCAGAGCGTCATGAGAACGACGCATGCCACGTTTGGAACGGGTTGGTTTATTCTGTTGTACGGCCATGGACCTTACTCCTCAATTACTTACGCTTTAAGCTGGCTAATACGGCAAATGGATTTGGTTTTTGCGCTTCATCAGGCAGTTCACCAAAGACCATGTCCGCCTCGGACACTTCACAGTGTTCAGAATCATGCACCGGAACTACCGGCAAGGAGAGGATAATCTCATCTTCCACCATTGCAAGCAGATCGATTTCACCGAATTCGTTAACCTCAATCGGCTCATACGCTTCCGGGAGTGCTTCAGCCTGTTCGTCAGAACGAACCGGACTGAAACAATACGTTGTGTGAACATGATAAGGAAACGGCTTACCGCAACGCTGACATTCGAGCGTTACCGAAACCTTCGCATCACCGGTAATAACGGCAAGTCGCTGGTTATCGATAGCGAACGACATGGCGCATTCCACATCACTGTCCACACTGACTACAGAATCGGCGACGCGCTCTACCAGATCAGAAGTATAGATACCTTCATAATCGAGGCGTTTTTGAGCCGTACGAACCGGATCAAGAGTCAGGGGTAATTTTACCTTTTGCATAGGGCGCGCATATTAACTTTGTAACGTCATAGAGTCAAAGAAAAAGGCAGCCTGCGGTTGCCTTTTGCTAATAATTCGCACACATTGCGGTTTACAGACTTATTTTCGCTCAGGAGACGCCAAAGCGGCACACCTGAAAGACGAAGAGCATAGTTTAAAATGGCTCTCATCAATACGCTATATCTGGTGGAAAAAATATGCCGAATCTCATTCTTGCCTCCACATCTCCCTGGCGCCGCGCCCTGCTGGAAAAACTGGCGATGCCCTTTGAATGCGCAGCTCCTGAGGTAGACGAAACGCCGATGCCCGCAGAGAGTCCTCGCCACTTAGTCAATCGTCTGGCGCAAGAGAAAGCGCAATCACTGGCTCACCGCTTTCCATCGCATCTTATTATTGGTTCCGATCAGGTGTGTGTACTGGATGGCGAAATCACCGGTAAGCCATTAACGGAAGAAAAAGCTTGCCAGCAGTTAGCTAAAGCCAGCGGCAATATCATTACGTTCTATACCGGTCTGGCGCTGTATAACTCCGCAACGGGACATTTGCAAACCGAGGTGGAGCCGTTTGACGTTCACTTCCGCCATCTCAGCGAGACGGAAATTGAAGACTATGTACGCAAAGAACGCCCGCTACACTGTGCGGGGAGTTTTAAAAGCGAAGGTCTGGGGATTGCGCTTTTTGAACGGTTAGAAGGTCGCGACCCCAACACGCTGGTTGGTTTACCGCTGATCGCATTGTGCCAAATGTTACGCCGGGAAGAGATGAATCCGCTGAAGGCATAACCGTGTCTTGCCTGATGGCGCTACGCTTATCAGGCCTACACATGATTTGTAGGCCTGATAAGCTGCGTTCGCGGCAATCAGGCCGGCTTACGTAGCCTCTGCAAACAGCGCTTCAGTTGATCGTCCATCGGCGCTTCAATGCGCAGTACATCACCCGTACCCGGATGGGTAAATTTCAGAGCGGCTGCATGCAGGAACAAACGCGAAAGCCCGGTTCCCGCCAGTTGCTTATCGAACTCGCGGTCGCCATAGCGATCGTCAAAAGCAATAGGATGCCCCGCATACTGGGTATGGACACGGATCTGATGCGTGCGGCCTGTCACCGGACTACAGCGGACCAGCGTGGCGAACGCGTAACGTTCTTCCACCTTAAAACGCGTTTCCGACGGTTTACCTTCCTGATTCACCCGTACAATACGCTCACCGCTTTGCAGAATGTTCTTTAATAACGGTGCCTGCACCGTTTTGACATGCGACTGCCACTGCCCGCGAACCAGGGCGAGATAATCTTTCTGCATTCCCTTCTCGCGCAGTTGCTCATGCAGAGAACGCAGCGCCGAGCGCTTTTTCGCCACCAGCAACACGCCCGAGGTATCGCGGTCAAGGCGATGCACCAGTTCAAGAAAACGCGCTTCCGGCCGCAATGCACGTAACCCTTCGATCACGCCAAAACTTAACCCACTGCCGCCATGCACAGCCGTCCCCGACGGCTTATTCAGCACCAGGATATGGTCGTCTTCATAAAGGATAACGTCCGCCAGCGCCGCCACTTTCTGCAGATGCGGCGAAACGGCCTCTTCTTCACGTTCCGCCACGCGAACGGGCGGAATACGCACTTCATCACCCGCTTCCAGCTTGTATTCGGGTTTGATACGTTTTTTATTCACCCGCACTTCGCCTTTACGCAAAATGCGATAAATCATACTTTTCGGCACGCCTTTAAGCTGAGTGCGCAAAAAATTATCGATGCGTTGCCCCGCTTCGTCAGCAGTAATAGCAACAATTCTTACGGATGGAGTCTCTGTTTTCATGGGGGCCGATTCTAAATAGCCATAAGGATTAGCGCCACTCATTTTTCTATGCTTATATTTATCTTTATCCGTCGTCACTCACGAGCTTCATGCCTGATTTGGTGGTTATTAAACCAATCACCGCGCATAAGTGAAAAAACTGTGAGTAAGCGGGTGATAAATGGTAAAAGTCATCTTGCTATAACGAGGTTAGCAGTGGAATAATGTCACCGCTTCCGTGCTGAATCTTGTTAAAACAAGGAATTTTACGGAAAGACCCATTTTGTCCGAACGATCATCCACGCAGCAATGGCGTAAGACGTATTGATCTTTCAGACAGTTAGCGGGCTGCGGGTTGCAGTCCTTACCGGTAGATCGGATCTTCTCTGGAGAGTAATACCCAGGCGGTTCCCCTGATAATTGCGCTGCGTTTCCGTATGAAATGCAGGCAACCGACACTCTGCGCCTCTTTGAGCTGACGATAACCGTGAGGTTGGCGACGCGAATAGACACGAGGCCATCGGTTCACACCCGGAAAGGCAATACTCTGCCCGCAGCTTAGTCGTCAATGTAAGAATAATGAGTAAGTTACGATGAAAAGAATGTTAATCAACGCAACTCAGCAGGAAGAGTTGCGTGTTGCCCTTGTAGATGGGCAGCGTCTGTACGACCTGGATATTGAAAGTCCTGGACATGAGCAGAAAAAAGCGAACATCTATAAAGGCAAAATTACCCGTATTGAACCGAGTCTCGAAGCCGCTTTTGTTGATTACGGCGCTGAACGTCACGGTTTCCTCCCGTTAAAAGAAATTGCCCGCGAATATTTCCCCGCCAATTACAACGCTCATGGTCGCCCCAACATCAAAGATGTACTGCGTGAAGGCCAGGAAGTCATTGTGCAGATTGATAAAGAAGAACGCGGCAATAAAGGCGCCGCGCTGACCACTTTTATCAGTCTGGCGGGCAGCTATCTGGTTCTGATGCCAAACAACCCGCGTGCGGGTGGCATCTCTCGTCGCATCGAAGGTGATGACCGTACTGAATTAAAAGAAGCGCTGGCAAGCCTTGAACTGCCTGATGGCATGGGCCTTATCGTGCGCACCGCAGGCGTAGGCAAATCTGCCGAAGCGCTGCAGTGGGACTTAAGCTTCCGTCTGAAACACTGGGAAGCCATTCAGAAAGCCGCTGAAAGCCGCCCTGCTCCGTTCCTGATCCACCAGGAGAGCAACGTGATTGTTCGCGCCTTCCGCGACTATCTGCGTCAGGATATCGGTGAAATCCTCATTGATAACCCGAAAGTGCTTGAACTGGCGCGCCAGCATATCGCGGCGTTAGGTCGTCCGGATTTCAGCAGCAAAATCAAGCTCTACACCGGTGAAATCCCGCTGTTTAGCCACTATCAAATCGAGTCGCAGATTGAATCTGCCTTCCAGCGTGAAGTGCGTCTGCCGTCCGGCGGCTCCATCGTTATTGACAGTACTGAAGCGTTAACCGCCATCGACATCAACTCCGCTCGCGCCACCCGCGGCGGTGATATCGAAGAAACGGCGTTTAACACTAACCTGGAAGCGGCCGATGAAATCGCCCGTCAGTTGCGCCTGCGCGACCTCGGCGGCCTGATCGTTATCGACTTCATCGATATGACCCCGGTGCGCCATCAGCGTGCGGTGGAAAATCGTCTGCGTGAAGCGGTTCGTCAGGATCGTGCGCGTATCCAGATCAGCCATATTTCACGCTTCGGCCTGCTGGAGATGTCCCGTCAGCGTCTGAGTCCGTCGCTGGGCGAGTCCAGCCATCACGTCTGCCCGCGCTGTAGCGGCACCGGCACCGTACGTGATAACGAATCGCTGTCCCTGTCTATTCTGCGTCTGATTGAAGAAGAGGCGCTGAAAGAGAATACGAAGGAAGTCCATGCGATTGTCCCTGTGCCAATCGCCTCGTATCTGCTCAACGAAAAACGTACGGCAGTCAACGCCATTGAAACCCGTCAGGACGGCGTACGTTGTGTGATCGTGCCAAACGATCAGATGGAAACACCGCACTACTCGGTGCTGCGCGTACGTAAAGGTGAAGAAACCCCAACCCTAAGCTACATGCTGCCGAAGCTGCATGAAGAAGCGATGGCGTTACCGTCTGAGGAAGAGTTCGCCGAGCGTAAACTCCCTGAACAACCGGCCCTTGCCACCTTCGCGATGCCAGAAGTTCCGCCTGCGCCGACGCCTGCCGAACCGCCAGTGAAAGCCGCTGCGCCGAAAGCGGTAGCAGCGCCAGCCGCTCCTGCGGAGCCGGGTCTGTTGAGCCGTTTCTTTGGTGCGCTGAAATCGCTGTTCAGCGGTAGTGAAGAAGTGAAACCTGCCGAGCAGCCTGCGCCGAAAGCCGCGGAAAAGCCGGAGCGCCAGCAGGATCGCCGTAAACGTCAGAACAACCGCCGTGACCGTAACGATCGCAGCGAACGTCGTGACAACCGCGATAACCGTGGCGAGCGTTCTGAGAACGGTGATAACCGCGATGAGAACCGTCGTAACCGCCGCAACGCGCAGCAGAATGCCGAAAACCGTGATAACCGTCAGCAATCGAGCGACGTAGCGGATAAAGCGAAGTCTGGTGACGAGCAGCAACAGCCGCGTCGTGAACGTAACCGCCGTCGCAGCGAAGACAAACGTCAGGCTCAGCAGGAAGTGAAAGCGCTGAATCTTGATGAGCAGCAAACGCCGGAGACCGAGCAGGAAGAGCGCGTTCGTCAGCCTCAGCCGCGCCGTAAACAGCGCCAGCTGAACCAGAAAGTTCGTTATAACGACAAAGCATCGGAAGTGGAAGAGGTCGAAACCGCCACCGCAGAAGAGAGCGTTGTCGCACCGGTTGCAGCACAGACTGCGCCAGCGCAAAGCACTGAACTGGTGAAAGTGCCACTGCCTGTCGTGACAGAAGCAGCCCCGGAGCAGGACGACAATGGTGAAGCACGTGATAACGCCGGCATGCCGCGTCGTTCCCGTCGATCCCCACGTCATCTGCGTGTGAGTGGCCAGCGTCGTCGTCGTTATCGTGACGAACGTTACCCGCTGCAGTCGCCGATGCCGCTGACAGTCGCCTGCGCCTCGCCAGAAATGGCGTCCGGCAAAGTGTGGATCCGCTACCCGGTAGCCCGTTCTCAGGATGCGCAGCCAGAAGCACAGGAGATCGAACAGGTACAGGCACAGCCTGTCGTGAGCGAACCGCAAACCGCGGCAGCCGCCGTTGAAACCGTTGCCACAGTCGAACCAGCCGTTGAAACCGTCGTTGAAACGGTAGCAGAAGCACCGGTTCAGGCTGAAGCGGTAGTTGAAACGACGCATCCGGAAGTGATTGCCGCCCCGGTGGTTGAACAGCCGCAGGTGATTGCCGACGCCGATGTGCCGGTCGCTGAAGAGGTTGCCTCTCAGGCAGAACCTGTCGCTGACGCGCAGGAAACCGCTCCGGTCGTTGAAGAAACACCTGACGTGGTTGCAGTAGAGCCTGAAACAGTGACTGCAGAGCCTGACGTGGTTGCGGCTGAACCTGTCGCCGTTGAGCCTGAAGTCATTGCAGAACCCGTTGAAGCGCCAGTGGTCGTTGAAGCGCCAACAGCGCCGACGCCAGTCGCGGAGCCCGTTAAGGTTGCGCCGGTCGCAGAAACCGCAGCACCGTCAGCGGCAGAGCCTGTTGCTGAACACAGCCATGCAGCGGCACCGATGACCCGCGCCCCCGCGCCGGAATACGTACCGGAAGCGCCGCGCCACAGTGACTGGCAGCGCCCTGCTTTTGACTTTGATGGCAAAGGAGCTGCTGGTGGTCACAGCGCAACGCACCACGCGTCTGCAGGCCCGACACGCCCTCAGTCTGTCGAGTAAAATCGAGAGCGCCAAAAAGCCGACCTCAGGGTCGGCTTTTTTTATTCCCCTTCGGGTCGCCGCATACCCGCCAGTTCCGGCATCACCTTTTTCATCAATTCCAGAAATTTACGCAGGCGAGTGGGATAATAACGCGCCCACGGATAGACCAGATGTACCGGTAAAGGCGCAGCCTGCCAGTCAGGGACTAACTCGACCAGCCTCCCTTGCGCGATGTCTTCGGTCACCGTCCAGCTTGATACCACCACCACGCCTAACCCCGCCAGCGCCGCATTGCGCGCTACGTAAATACTATCGGTACTTAACCGCGGTGTAATCGGAAAGGTCACCGGTTCGCGACTATCGCGGCGGGTTAGCGAGACAGTGTGTTGGTAGAACGTGTTGACCGCAATCCAGGGCAGTGACGAAAGCTGTTCTGGCACAGTGATAGTAGCAAACTGCGCCAGTAGCGCAGGCGTCGCCACCACGCTACGTGGCACTTCCGCTAAAAGAACAGAAACCGTCGCCGGATCAATCTCTGCGCCGACGCGGATTGCGCAGTCGATGTTGTCACTAAGAAAATCAACCGTCTTATCATTGAGCATCCACTCTACTGACAGACTGGGATAGCGAGCTAAAAAGCTCAGTAACGGCGTGAGCAGTTGTTGTTGACCAAAAGCATGTGGCGCCCTTACCCGCAGCGTTCCGACAGGCTCATCCTCCGTCACGTTGAGAGCGTCTTCCAGCGTCAGCCAAGCATCAATAACCTGTTTGGCATGCTGATACCCGCGCTCACCGTCGTCCGTCAGTTTCATGGCGTGCGTGGTACGTAATATCAGTTTTACCCCGAGCATCGTCTCCAGCGACTGCAATCGTCGGCTGATTGTCGCCTGAGTGGTATTTAGCTGACGGGCGGCGGCCGACAACGAACCCGCTTCTACGATACGCACAAACGTTCGCATCAGTTCCACTCTGTCTATACGCTCGTTTTTTATCATTTTCAGGATGCTCATACGCGTTACGTATAACAGTTTTACCACTTCACTGGCTACCAGACCACTGCCGTTCAGCGAAAAATAGCCTCACACCTGTGATTGAGGATTTTTAAATGAACACACCGTCTCGTTGGCTCATCTTTATTCTGGCTCTGGGCGCGGGCTTTAGCGTTGCCGCTATCTATTATGCACAACCGCTGTTGCCATTAATGGGCACTGATTTGGCACTTAGCCTTACCAGTATGGGGCTGGTCCCCACCTTAACGCAGGCTGGCTATGCGTTGGGGATCCTGTTTTTATTGCCGCTCGGTGACCGCTATGATCGGCGAACGCTTATTCTGGCAAAAAGCGCGGCACTTGCCCTGCTGTTGCTGGCCTGTAGCATCACCGGGCAGGTACATTCTCTGCTGGCGGTAAGTCTGCTACTGGGGATGGCCGCGACAATGGCGCAGGATATTGTCCCGGCGGCGGCCATTCTCGCGCCAGAAGGCAAGCAGGGGAAAACGGTCGGGACGGTGATGACCGGCCTGCTGTTGGGCATTTTGCTGTCACGCACCGTCAGTGGACTGGTGGGTGAAGCCTTTGGCTGGCGCGAAATGTATCAACTCGCGGCGCTCAGCATCGTGCTGGTTGGCGCGCTGCTGTGGAAAGTTCTGCCCCCGTTTGCCGTCCATTCCGCGCTGCGTTATCCCGCGCTGATGGTAAGCCTGGCACAGATATGGCGTCGCTATCCGGCACTGCGGCGTGCCGCCCTGGCGCAAGGTTTTCTGTCCATCGCGTTCAGTGCGTTCTGGTCGACGCTGGCCGTGATGCTGGCAGAAAACTATCAGATGGGGAGCGCCGCCGCGGGGGCATTTGGTCTCGCCGGGGCTGCCGGAGCGCTGGCCGCGCCGTTGGCCGGTCATCTGGCAGATAAGACAGGAGCAGAAAAAGTGACGCAACTGGGGGCGTTGCTGGTGACGGTTTCTTTTGCGCTGATGTTCCTGTTACCCGCCCTGTCCGTACACGGTCAGTGGGTGCTGATTGCGCTCTCCGCCGTCGGATTTGATCTGGGGCTGCAATCGAGCCTGGTGGCGCATCAGAACCTGGTCTATCGCCTGGAACCGCAGGCCCGGGGGCGCCTGAACGCGCTGCTGTTCAGCGTCATTTTTATTGGCATGGCGCTTGGGTCGGTGCTCGGTAGTCAGGCCTATGCACTGGCAAACTGGCAGGGCGTGGTCACGCTGGCGACGCTGAGTGGTGCCATTGCGCTGGTCATCAGACTGGCGGGAAAACGCTCATCGGCCCATCAGCGGGTGCGAGTCTGAACGGAAAAAAATGCCCGCTCCGGGGTGAGCTGGAGCGGGCAGACAAAACATACCCAGTTTCATGATATGTTTCAAATCGGTATTAGCGGTTGAGCTGGAACAGCGACATCCCCTGCATATCGGTGAAGGCCTTATAGGATGCCTGAAGCGCCGCCTGCTGCATGACGTACGACGATATCGCCGCGTTCCAGTCCACATCCACCAGATTACTCATCTGCTGCGTTTGTCCTAGTGCGCGATCGGTGCCCAGCGAGTCCAGACTCTCCAGTTCCTTCAGTTGCGTCCCCAGTTCCGCACGCACGCTCAGTACATTATTGAGCGAGTTTTTCAGACCGCGGTTGGTTTTATCAATCACCGCTTTTGCCTGTTCTTTCAGCGTTTGATCATCACCTACCGGCGATTTCAGCGAGTCAATCGCCGAGTCCAGCATTCTGAACAGGTTGGTTTCGGACGTCCCGTTGTTCGGTTCCGGAACCGCATTACTGGTGATCTTGTCGAAAATTTTGTTGCCGGTGTGGCCGATGGTCATCGAACGGGAGGCATCCACCTGCTGAGTGATGTTCTCCGTACCGCCGTTGTAGGTACCGTCAGCCTGAGCAAACGGAGCCGTTTCCGTTTTATAACCGGCAAAAATATAGCGACCGTTACCGTCAGTACTGTTTGCCAGGTTCATCAGCTGATCGCGGATACCCTGTAAGTCCGTCGCCAGCGAGGCGCGGTCATCGTCACTCAGCGTTCCGTTACCGGCGCTGACGATTTTTTCCTGCGCGCTTTGTATCGCCGTCGTCACCTGGTTTAACACGTTCTCTTCCAGCGAAACCTTCTGCGTGGCAAAAGTCCTCGCCAGGGCGAACTGGCTGTTTTCCGACTGCGCCTGTGACAACACCACGGCCTGGGATGCGGCGATGGGATCGTCAGACGGATTGATTACCCGCTTCCCCGTCGACATCTGCTCACCGTATTTCATCCATTCCGCCTGGGAATTGGTGATACCGCGCATGTTCTGCTGGTACATCATTTGGGTACTGATACGCATCGTTTCCTGCTCCCTTAGCGAATACTCAGCAGTGCATCAAACAGCGAGTTGGCGGTTTGCAACACCTGGGCATTGGCCAGGTAATACTGTTGGAAGCGTTGCAGGTTGCCGTACTCTTCGTCGAGGTTGACGCCGGAAATAGACTGTTGCTGATTGCTCAACTGCGTCACCACGTTGCCCTGGGTGGTGCTGCTGGTTTTCAGCGTTGCCGTTTTACTGCCCACGTTGCTGACCAGCGTGGCGTAGGCGTCGTTAAACGATTTTGAACCACCTACCGTTGTGCTGTCCTTTTGCAAATCCAGCAGCGCCTGACCGTTACGGTTATCGCTTTCACCCGCCGTTGCGTCCTTCGCCATCGCAATTTGCGACTCGTTGGTCACCAGAACGCCCATATTGATGATGGCGTCGCTGACCGGCTTGACGATGAAGCTGTCATTTTTATCGGCAGCGGTATCAACGGTAATCTCAAGGCCATCAAAGGTCAGTTTGCCCGCGCTCTCGGTGACTTCAAAAGAGGTGTTATCCGCAAGACGCGTCACCTGCCATTTCGCACCGTCATAGACCATTTTATAGTCAGTCGCCTGAACTTCAGAAGCAGTCTTAACGTTCGCGCTGATGCTGCCGGTATTCTTGCTATTTCCATACACTGCCGGGTCGCCGATGCTAAAGAAATCGACATTATTTTTGCCGTTTGCATCGTACCCCTCGCGGTGCTGCTGGTTAAACGCGTCGGCGAACGCCAGCGCCAGTTGTCCCAGCGTATTGCGCGTCTGATCCAGATCCTGAGAACGGAAGGTCAGCAGACCGCCGAGCGAACCGGTCGTGATCAGTTTTTCCGGAATTTCGATATTACCCGCGATGGAATCGACATAGGCAACGGTGATTCGTGAAGGATCGGACTGCGACTGTACCGCCGCTAACTGACGGGCATTACTTCCCTGCACCAGTGAATAGCCGTTCGCCATCGTGATGTTATAGGTGCCGCCGTCCTGTACGCTGACTTCCACGCCGACAATTTTATTCAGCTCACTGACTAACTGGTCACGCTGATCCAGCAGGTCATTCGGCGATGCCCCTGCCCCCACGCCGGTCAGACGGGAGATCTGGTCGTTCAGACTGGCAATCTGCTTACTGTAGTTGTTGATCTGATCGACGCTGGAGCCGATCGCGATATTGACCTGTTTGTCCTGATCGCGCAGATACTGGTCGGTCGTTTTAAACTGGTTAACCAGTCCATTGGCTTTACCAATCAACGTCTGGCGTGCCGCCGGGTCTTCGGCATTACTTACCAGCGTTTGCAGGCTGGTGAAAAAATCCTGCATGGATACGGAGACAGAGCTGGTTTTGCTGGCCAGCAGGTTGTCGATTTTGGACATCTGCTCATAACGGGTGGTCAGCCCGCTGCTCTGGTTCTGCGCCGCGCGCAGTTGATTGGTGATGAACGAATCATATTCGCGCTGTACACCGGAAACATAGACACCATTGCCCACCCAACCGCCGGCACCCAGCGTACTATTGGCTTGCGCCATAATCGTCGTCTGACGGGTATAACCCGCAACGTTATAGCTGGAAATGTTGTTACTGGCAGTATTCAGCGCCGCCTGAGCCGCGCTCAGCCCGCTCATGGCGTTATTAATCAAGCTGGACATGGAGGTTCCTTTTAATCCTTCAGTTACAAATTATTATCGGCAGCAGGTCACGGGACTTGAGGCATTTAGAAGAGATTGTCGAGATTCGTGTTGTAGGCGTTGCTCACCTTCTCGCTCATCGACTTCAGCTGTTGGATCATGCTGGTCAATTTACGCGCATAGTTCGGGTCGGTGGCATAGCCGGCGCTCTGCAACGCCTGTGCGCCCTGTTCTGCGGTAACCGCCGTGGTCACCGCCGCGTAGCGTGGATTACGGGTCAGCAGACCGACGTAATCCGACAGCGCTTCGAGATACGAGCTGTACACACGGAATTTGGCCTTCACTTTCTTCGCTTCGCCGTTTTCATATTCAGTCGTGGTGATTTCCGTCACCGGCCCTTTCCAGTTAGCAGAAGCCTTCACGCCAAACAGGTTGAAACTCGGCTCGCCGTTTTCCCGGCGAATCTGACGTTGCCCCCAGCCAGACTCCAGCGCCGCCTGCGCCAGAATCAGGTGATGCGGCACGCCGCTCTGCTCACTGGCCAGACGGGCCGGTAATGACAGTTGCGCCAGGAAGTCTTTGCTGTCGCCGGAGAGCGGTTCATCATTGCTTTCCGGCGTTTTCGGCATTGCTTTACGCACCAGTTGTGTCAGCGCCTGGTTCTGGTAGCTGGTCACCGTTTCCAGCGGGAACTTCATCGGCACCTGCGGCGTTTCTTCCGTAGGCTGCGCCTGTCCCTGCGTCATCTGTTTGACCATCATTTCCGCCAGCCCCAGCCCGTTCCCGGCGGTCATCTGCTGCGCAATCTGCTGGTCATACATGCTGGTATACAGACGCGTCTGATCGCTGCTGAAGACGCCATCTTTTGGCAGGGCTTCACGCATGCTTTTCAGCATCATCTGGACGAACATGCCTTCCACCTGACGGGCCACCGGGCGGATATTCGCCGCCGGATCCTGACCGGCTTTCGCCTTCAATTCATTCAGCGATTGCGCATCCCAGGCGGCGCTGGCCATCAGTTTGCTGTCGCTTATCATCAGATGATTTCCAGTTTGGCGCGCAAGCAGCCCGCGCTCTGCATGGATTGCAGAATAGACATCAGATCCATCGGCGTGGCGCCCAGCGCATTCAACGCACGCACCACGTTGTTCAGATTGGCGCTGGAGCGAACGCTTTGCAGCGAACCGCCGCTCTGACGCAGATCGATCTGCGTTTGTGGTGTCACCACCGTCTGTCCGCCGCCAAACGGCGTATCCGGCTGGCTGACATTAGCCTGACGATTCACGGTAACCGAGAGATTCCCCTGCGCCACGGCACAGCTATCCAGCGTCACTTCGCGGTTCATCACCACCGAACCGGTACGCGAGTTGATCACCACTTTCGCATCCTGCGGCGTCACGTTCACTTCCATGTTCTGAATATCCGCCAGGAAGCGCACCTGTGAGCTGTTGCCGCTCGGTACGCGAACCTGAATCGTGCGCGCATCCAGTGCGGTGGCGCTGCCGAAGCCGCGCGAGCGGTTGATGGTGTCAGCAATCTGCTGCGCCATGGTGAAATCTTCATTATTCAATTGCAGGTTCAGCGTGTTACCCGCACCGAACTGACTGGGCAATTCACGCTCAATTGTCGCCCCGTTGGTGATCCGCCCGCCATTAAGCTGGTTCACCTGTACGCTGCTGCCGCCCGCAGACGCCCCGGCGCCGCCAACTAAAATGTTGCCCTGCGCCAGCGCATATACCTGACTATCAACCCCTTTTAGCGGCGTCATCAGCAGCGTACCGCCGCGCAGACTTTTCGCGTTCCCCAGCGAAGACACCACTACGTCAATGGTCTGCCCCTGGCGACCAAACGCCGGGAAGGAGGCGGTTACCATGACCGCCGCGACGTTTTTCAACTGCATATTCGTCCCGGTCGGCACGGTGATCCCGAGCTGCGAGAGCATGTTATTGAGCGTTTGCGTGGTAAACGGCGTCTGGGTGGTCTGGTCACCCGTCCCGTCCAGCCCCACTACCAGGCCGTAGCCGATTAAGGAGTTTTCACGGACACCCTGCACGCTGGTCAGATCGCGGATGCGATCGGCATGAGCCAGCGTGGCGGCGAGGACCAGAACCAGTCCAATAACAGATTTCAACATGGAAGACCTCGCTTACATCGGCGACAAGTTAAGGAAGAAACGCTGGAGCCAGCCCATATTTTGCGCTTCGTTGATGTAGCCGTTACCGACATATTCAATACGTGCATCCGCCACCTGCGTAGACGGAACGGAGTTGCTGCCGCTGATAGTGCGCGGATTCACAACCCCGGAGAAGCGGATGAACTCGGTGCCCTGGTTGATGGCAATCTGTTTTTCACCCACAACATGTAAATTGCCATTGACCAGCACCTGATCGACGGTCACGGTCAGCGTGCCGCTAAAGGTATTGCTGGCATTCGCCCCGCCCTTACCGTTAAAGGTGTTGCCGCCAGAAGCCTCGACGTCCGCCCGCGCATTGCCGAATAAACCTTGCAGATAACGCGGGACGGTATCGAAACCAAAGTTAGTTTTGCCATCTCGACTGGCGTTGGCGGAAGAGCTTTTGCTGGCGCTGACGTTTTCCTGCAGCACGATGGTCAGCGTATCGCCAATGTTGCGCGGACGACGGTCTTCAAACAGTGGCTGATAGCCATAGTTGATGGGCTGCGCGGACTGAAAAATCGAACCATTTGCCACCGGCGTCGGGCCAGGAATCGGCTGCGCCGTGGTCGCGCCCTGGACGAGCGGAGTGGAAGGTATCCAGGCACATCCTGACAGTGAAACCACCAGCAGGGCCATGATCGGGTAAGTGTGCGCAGCGTTTTTTTGCATTGCCTTTATCTTCTGAATCAGGGTGCCGGTGAGACACAAGCCTCACCGGACAACGCCTTAAAGTTGCGTCAGTTTTTGCAGCATCTGGTCGGTCGTTGAGACCGCTTTGCTGTTGATTTCGTAAGCACGTTGAACCTGAATCATATTGACCAGTTCTTCGGCGACGTTGACGTTGGAGGTCTCGACATAGCCCTGGTACAACAGACCGGCTCCATTCAGACCCGGTGTGCTCTCATTCGGCGCGCCGGAAGACTGGGTTTCGGTGTACAGGTTTTCGCCGATGCTCTCCAGACCGGTGTCATTCATAAAGGTGGTCAGATTAAGCTGGCCCACCTGAACGGGCGCCGCCTGTCCCTGCTGGGTCACGCTCACCACGCCGTCACGGCCAATAGTGATGCTCAGCGCGTTCGCCGGAATGGTTATCGCCGGCTGAACCTGGAAGCCGCCGGCTGTCACCAGTTGACCATTCTGGTCGACCTGGAATGAGCCATCGCGGGTATACGCGGAGGTGCCATCCGGCAGCAGAACCTGGAAGAATCCCTGTCCTTTGATGGCGACATCTTTACTGTTGTTGGTTTGCGACAGGTTGCCCTGGCTGTGCAGACGCTCGGTCGCCACCGGGCGCACGCCGGTACCGATTTGCAGACCGGACGGCAGCGTGGTCTGCTCAGAAGACTGAGCGCCAGGCTGACGAATGGTCTGGTAAAGCAGATCTTCAAACACCGCGCGCTGACGCTTAAAACCATTGGTGCTGACGTTTGCCAGGTTGTTGGCAATCACATCCATGTTGGTTTGTTGCGCGTCCAGGCCGGTTTTGGCGATCCATAATGAACTGATCATAAAGTGTCCTGTATTAAGTCATCGACAGCAGTTGGTTAGCGCGGCCAGCGTTATCATCCACGCTGCTGATAACCTTCATCTGCATTTCAAAACGGCGGGCGCTGGCGATCATGTCGCTCATCGCGGACACGGCGTTGACGTTGCTGCCCTCCAGCACCCCCGACATCACGCGGATGGTCGGGTCAGGCTGTAGCACCGGGCCACGGGTGGCCTGTGCGGCGGCGGTCAGACGAAACA
This sequence comes from Citrobacter sp. ANG330, assembly GCF_047467925.1. Classification (NCBI taxonomy): domain Bacteria; kingdom Pseudomonadati; phylum Pseudomonadota; class Gammaproteobacteria; order Enterobacterales; family Enterobacteriaceae; genus Citrobacter; species Citrobacter sp. ANG330. The sequence goes on from NZ_JASJUI010000002.1 coordinate 353,407, forward strand.
TTCCGTCGTCGCCACGCTGCACTTCATTCCCTTCGGCCTTCACCAGCTTCAGACGTCCCACCGGCGCGATGGTATTCGCCGGATCGCCAGGATTCAGCGCTGAGATGGTGCCGTCCGCCGCGATGGTGATTTCCGACCCTTCCGGCACCGCAATCGGCCCGGCTTCACCAATCACCGGGTGCCCCTGGATGGTCAACTGTCCGGTCGGATCCACCTGAATGCTGCCGTTACGGGTATACCCTTCGCTGCCGTTCGCGGTCTGTACCGCCAGCCAGCCATCCTGCTGTAACGCCACGTCCAGCGGACGCGAGGTGTAATCCATCTGGCCAGGCGTCATGTCCGCCCCCGGCGTGGAGGCCGTGACCAGCGTACGCGTCGGCAATGACAGCCCTTCGACGGGAACGGCACGCAGCGCATTAAGCTGCGCGCGGAATCCCGGCGTCGAGGCGTTGGCCAGGTTGCTGGCCGTCACTGCCTGTTGGTTCAGCGTCTGACTGGCCGCGCCCATCGCGGTATAGATTGCGTGATCCATTACGTTATCCTGTCAGGCGCTTAGCGCAGGTTAACCAGCGTGTTGAGGATCTGGTCCTGGGTCTTGATGGTCTGCGCGTTCGACTGATAATTACGCTGGGCGACGATCATGTTCACCAGTTCCTTACTCAGATCCACGTTCGAAGACTCCAGCGCGCCGTTAGTCAACTTACCGAAGTTACCGGTCCCCGCCGTTCCCAGCAGTTCCACACCGGACGCCTGGGTAGCGGCCCAGACGTTATCGCCCTGAGAAGCCAGACCCTCGTTATTGGCAAAGTTCGCCAGCACGATCTGCCCCAGCACCTGTTTCTGTTCGTTGGAGTAGTTACCGACCACGGTGCCATCGTCATTAATCTGATAGCTGACCAAATCGCCCGGCTTGTAACCGTTTTGCGTAGTGGCGATAACGGCGTTAGTCCCGGTGTTCTGCTGCATGGAGTTTTGCAGGCTGAGGGTGAAGGTCGCAGGAACCGCGCCGTTGACTGTACCGGTGGTAATGGAGAATGACGGTGTGGCATTCGCCGCGCCAAGCGTCCAGGTTGGTTCGGTGGCGGGAGGGACAGGCGCAACTTCAGTATATTCCTTTACGTTATCCAGACCGCCGTTCTTGTCGAATGTCATCTGTGCGGACTTTACCAGCGGCGAGTTGGCGACGCTGGAATCCTGCGTCCAGATATCCCATGTGTTATCACCCGTTTTAACGTAAAACAGGTTGATGTCATGTTGGTTACCCTGGCTGTCGAACACCGTCACGGGTGCGCGTTTGTTGTAGCTGTCAGCATCGGTTGGTTTGAAAGGCGTGTTCGCCGGAATTTTGTCCGTCGAGTTCAGGTTGATCTGCATCGCCGCCGTGTCGGTGCTTTTCGCCCCCATCAGGGTATTCGGGATGGTGATCGGACCCGGATTCGCCCCTTGCTGGATGGTCGGCGGTGTGCCGGTTGCCGGATAGCCGGTCAGTTGCATGCCCTGCATGTTGACCAGGTTACGGTTTTCATCGAGTTTGAACTGGCCGTTGCGGCTGTAGAAAACCGAGCCGTTGCTGTCAACCAGACGGAAGAAACCGTTCTGGCTGATAGCGACATCCAGACCGCGACCAGTGTTGGTGGTCGTGCCATCGGTAAAGTCCTGAGTGATGCCCGCGACTTTTACGCCCAGACCGACTTTTGAACCGGCAAACATATCCGCAAAAGACGCCGTACCGGATTTAAAACCATAGGTCGCGGAGTTGGCGATGTTGTTACCAATGACATCGAGATTGGTGGCGGCGGCATTCAGGCCGCTAACCGCTTGAGAAAAAGCCATGATGACTCCTGATTAGTGTGAAGGCTTAGATGATTTGCCGTACTTCGTCGAGGGTGGTGGTTCCATAAGTGCCCAGATCCAGGGTGTTACCGCCATTGCTGCGAATCACCCCTTGCACCAGCGCAAACTGCAAGGGTTGCGCCACCAGTTGCGTCGCGCCGTTGCTGGCGTGAATCGCCACGTTATACGAGCCGTTCGCCGCCGTGGTGCCATCCGTCAGGGTGCCGTCCCAGGTAAAGGTGTGAACACCGGCCTTCAGCGCGCCAATATCAATCGTGCGCACCACATTGCCTTCTTTGTCAGTAATGGTCGCGGTGACTTTGTCTGCCGGCTGTTGCAGCTCGACGCCGAACGGTGTCGTCGTGGTCGTGGCGCCCTCTTCGGTGCCCTTGCCCGCCAGAACGGTAGTACCCGGGATCATCACGCCATGGCCAATCAGCGCACTGGCCTGTAATGACTGGCTGCTGTCGATCTGCCCGGAAATCGACCCGAGGGTTGTATTAAGTTTCTCAATACCGCTAACAGTGCTGATCTGCGCAAGCTGCGTCGTCAGTTCGTTGTTTTGCATCGGGTTGGTCGGGTCCTGGTTTTTCAGTTGCGCCACCAGCAGCGTCAGAAAACTGCTTTGCAGATCGGCCGCATTGCTCCCCGACAGGGAACTCCCGTTGCTGGCGCTTTTCACACCGGTATTTGTCGGATCGTTAACGTTTACCGCAATAGACATGGCTGTCTCCTTTTACTGGCCCAGTGTCAGCGTCTTAAGCATCATGCTTTTAACGGTGTTGAGAACTTCGACGTTCGCCTGATAGCTGCGGGAAGCTGACATGGTATTAACCATCTCACCGACCACATCGACGTTAGGCATCTTCACGTAGCCATTGGCATCGGCCAGTGGATTACCCGGCTCATAGACCAGTTTGTCCGGCGCCTGGCTCTCAATGACGTCAGACACTTTGACGCCGCCGGTTACCGCACCCGGTGCGGCATCCACCTGGAAAACCACCTGCTTCGCGCGATACGGTTGACCATCCGGTCCCGTGACGCTGTCGGCGTTGGCCAAGTTACTGGCTGCCACGTTCAGACGTTGGGACTGCGCCGTTAATGCCGAACCGGCAATATCAAAAATATTCAGCAGCGCCACGGATTAGTTCCCTCCCTGTAGCACGTTCATCATGCCTTTAATCTGCCCGCTCAATGCGGTCAGGCTCATCTGGTATTTCAGGCTGTTATCCGCAAACTGCGTGCGTTCCCGGTCCATGTCGACGGTATTACCATCGAGCGAAGGCTGGTCGGGAATGCGATAGAGCAGATCCGTAGACGGTGCGGTGATGGCCTGAGCGGGAATATGCTGTGCGGAGGTTAAGGCCAGCGACACACTGCTGGTTTCCTGGCGTCCACGCACCATGACTTTTTTTAACTCACTGGCAAAATCCATATCGCGCGCCTGATACCCCGGCGTATCGGCGTTCGCAATGTTGGCGGCCAACACCTCTTGCCGTTGGGCGCGCAGATTCAGCGCTTCCTGTTGAAAACGTAAGGCGGCGTCGAGCTTATCGAGCATATCTCCTCCGCAGATAACAAAATTCAGCCGACAGCTTAAATCCCATTACGCGCGCGTTATCGCCGGAATAAACGCAAAATGGGTCGCTATTTGTTGCGTTGATGGTGGCGTCACACGGGTAGAATCCTGTCATTGCAAAAACGAAGGGAGGTGACAATGCAAACGTTAAAACACGCAGTAGCCATACTGGCGCTACTGGTCAGCCCCCTGACGTTCGCTCAGGATTTAACTGCGCAACTGAACGACTGGTTCGCTCAGCGTCTGGCCGGATTCAGCGACGATGTGGTCGTGACCGTGCGTACTCCCCCCAATTTGTTGCCACATTGCGAAACGCCAGCGTTCAGCATGACCGGGGCAAAACTGTGGGGGAACGTGAATGTGCTGGCACGTTGCGCCAATGAAAAACGTTATCTGCAGGTCAACGTGCAGGCGACGGGAAACTACGTCGTCGCGGCCGTGCCTGTTTCCCGTGGCGGGACGCTTGGCCCAGCCAGCGTCACGCAAAAACGTGGACGCCTTGATCAGCTCCCGCCTCGTACTGTGCTGGATATCAGCCAGGTTCAGGACGCGGTGAGTCTGCGCGATCTCGCGCCAGGACAGGCCATTCAGCTCAATATGTTGCGTCAGGCGTGGCGCATTAAAGCCGGGCAACGCGTACAGGTCGTTGCCAACGGAGAGGGATTTAGCGTCAATGCAGAAGGTAAGGCACTGAACAATGCGGCGATAGCGCAGAACGCACGAGTGAGAATGTTATCGGGTCAGATCGTGAGCGGTATTGTCGATCCTGATGGGAATATTCTTATTAACCTATAATGAGTTAAAGATTCTGTTGCGGCTGCCGATAGTGATTACACATTCAATGATAGCTGGCCGCTACAGCATAACCCCTCGATGAGGATGATAAAATGAGCATTGACCGTACTTCACCCTTGAAGCCCGTTAGCACCGTCCAGGCGCGTGAAACCACGGATGTGCCGGTTCTCAAAGCGCGTCAGGAAAAAGCCTCCACGGCAAACAGCACCAGCGTGACGTTAAGCGATGCTCAGGCAAAACTGATGCAGCCAGGCGCAGGCGATATCAACATGGAACGCGTTGAAGCGCTGAAAACGGCTATTCGTAACGGTGAGCTGAAGATGGACACTGGCAAAATCGCCGACTCGCTGATCCGCGAGACGCAGAGCTATCTCCGGGATAACTGACCGTATGACACGCTTGTCAGAAATACTCGATCAGATGACGGCGGTCCTCAATGACCTGAAAACGGTTATGGACGCCGAACAACAGCAACTTTCTATGGGTCACATTCACGGAAGCCAGCTACAGCGTATTACAGAAGAAAAAAGTTCTCTGCTGGCGACCCTGGACTATCTGGAACAACAGCGCCGGCAGGAACAGGACCCGCAGCGTAGCGCGAACGATAACGTTGCCGAGCGCTGGAAAGCGATTACCGATAAAACGCAGCACTTACGCGACCTGAACCAGCACAACGGCTGGTTGCTGGAAGATCAGATTGCGCGCAATCGACAAGCGCTTGAGGTTTTAAAGCCGTATCAGGAACCGTCACTGTACGGTGCGAACGGTCAACCCTCTTCGGCCTCTCGTGGCGGGAAAAAAATCTCTATCTGATGATTGCCGGATGACGGCGTTGCGACTTATCCGGCCTGCGGCACAAACCAGGCCTGATAAGCAAAACGCCATCAGGCCACATGATTATGCCGTCCGGCGCGCAAACTCTTTCACTTTAAAGCCCATCACCGCCAGCGCCGCAAAGTACGCCGCAATACCGGCCACAACCACCGCCATCAGACGCAGCAGACGCCACGGCATCGTCCCCAGCGACCATTCCGGCATGATATGCAACATCCCCACCAGCACGGCTGACATCACCAGCACAGCGATCACCAGACGGATGAAAAAGCCCATCCAGCCCGGTTGCGGGGTGAAAATGTTCTGCTTACGCAGTTGCCAGTACAGCAACCCTGCGTTCAAACAGGCGGCAAGACCAATCGACAGCGACAGCCCGGCGTGCTTCAGGGGGCCAATGAACGCGAGGTTCATCAACTGAGTCATAATCAGCGTCACAATGGCGATCTTCACCGGCGTTTTGATGTCCTGACGTGAATAGAAGCCTGGCGCCAGCACTTTCACCACAATCAGCCCCATCAGCCCGACAGAGTAGGCAATCAGTGCGCGTTGCGTCATTAACGCATCAAAAGCCGTGAATTTGCCGTACTGGAACAGAGAAACGGTCAGCGGCCCGGAGAGGATCCCTAACGCCACCGCGCTCGGCAGCGCCAGCAGGAAGCACAGACGCAGCCCCCAGTCCATCAGACGGCAGTATTCGTCATGGTTACCGCTGGCGAAGCTTTTTGACAGCGATGGCAGCAGGATGGTCCCCAGCGCCACGCCCAATACGCCCGACGGGAACTCCATCAGACGGTCTGCGTAGTACATCCACGAAACGGAACCTGACGCCAGGAAGGAGGCGAAAATAGTGTTGATGATCAGTGAGATTTGACTGACGGAAACCCCGAGGATCGCCGGGCCCATTTGTTTTACAACGCGCATCGCGCCCGCATCACGGAAGTTAACCCTCGGCAGCACCAGCATGCCTATTTTTTTCAAATGCGGAAGCTGATAAACCAGTTGCAGCACGCCGCCAACGGTGACCGCCCATGCCAGCGCCAGCACCGGTGGATTAAAATACGGCGCGGCAAACAGCGCGAAGCCAATCATGCTGATGTTCAAAAACGTGGGCGCAAACGCCGGAATGGAGAAGCGGTTCCAGGTATTGAGGATCGCCCCGACCAGCGACGCCAGCGAGATCAGCAAGATGTACGGAAAGGTGATGCGCAGCAGTTGGGTGGTTAATGCGAATTTATCGGCGGTATCGGCAAAACCCGGTGCAGTCACCATGATGACCCACGGGGCCGCCAGCATCCCGGCGACGGTGACCACAGCAAGCGCCAGCGTCAGCAGTCCCGAAACATAAGCGACAAACACACGGGTGGCGTCCTCACCTTGCTTACTTTTATATTCAGCCAGAATAGGGACAAAAGCCTGAGAAAAGGCCCCTTCCGCAAAAATGCGACGTAACAGGTTGGGTAATTTGAATGCCACAAAAAAGGCATCGGTCGCCATCCCGGCACCAAAGATTCTGGCGACAATCGCATCACGTGCAAAACCCAGAACACGTGAAAACATCGTCATTGAGCTGACGGCCGCCAGCGATTTTAATAGATTCATTGCTTTTTTATTCCAGACCCTACGGCAAAACGCCTGCAAGGCAGGCGTTGGAAGAGGCGCTTAGTCTACCTGGATTACGGTGAATTACTACCGCCAGATGTTACGGGGGATTATTCGCTCATTGCCTCGCGCCAGAGCTTTTCCACCACGCGTTGGGCAAGGATCGCCTGCTCGCCCGCGGTTTCCGGAACCGTCTGATTTTGTATACATTCCACAAAATGGCGCGCGCAGCCGGCGAATCCACGCTGTTCAAGCGTGGTTTGCCAGCCAGGAACCGGTTTGTGCAATACGCCCTGCCCGCGCTCTTCACGCCATTCGCGCATATCCGTCACATCAATCAGCCCGCCGTCGGTCACCGCCTGCACGTATTCACGCAGGCTCCCCGCCCGACGATGCATACTGGTGGTGATTTGCAGCTGACTGGTCGCGAAATGGTGCTCTGCGTACAGCATCTCACCCGCGTCGTTGGTAAGTAGCGTCCCGCTGCTGAGCTGCGCGTTGCCGCCTGCCAGCCACAGCGCCGTGTCAACCACATGCAGATAATCATCCAGCAGCGTAAACCGCAGATCCTGAGGCCCCACGCTGTCGGCGCGGTGTTTATCCATCCGCAGAGACGTCGCTGTCCCCAGACCCGCCTTCAGCTCACGATACAATGGTGCAAAGCGACGATTGAAACCGACCATCAGCGTCAGATTTTTCTTCGCCGCTAACGCCACCAGCCGTTCGGCATCGCGCAAATTTTCCGCCAGCGGCTTATCAACGCAAACATGCACGCCGGCATTGAGCAACTCACTGACCACCTCATAATGCGATGCCGTGCTAGAGTGGACAAACACGGCGTCGCAGTCTGCGGCAAGGTCCGTCAGCGAACCGGCATACGGAATACGCCAGGCTGCGCAGATTTTCTCCGCTTTTTCACGCGACGGCGACCAGGCGGCCTGTAACGTCCAGTCACTGCCGGTGCCGAGCACGGGGAGCCAGGCTTTCTGAGCGATGCCGCCAAGACCGACGACCCCGATACGTAATGTTGTCACGTTACTCTCCCAGATGTTCCAGCAGCGATTCGAGGCGCTGTTTGAGTGCCGCGACTTCGCTTTCAAGTACCTCGACGCGAGCCTGTAAATCCCCGGAGGCGGCCTGCGGCGCATCGGCAGCGATCGCCTGTTCATCGACCTCGCCACAGAACAGATGCATATAACGGCTTTCACGTTTACCCGGCTCACGCGCCAGACGGACAACGTAAGGGCCATCGTCGCGGTTCGCCAGTTGTTCCAGCGTTGCTTCCACTTCGGCCATATCGCTGAACTCATACATCCGCGATGCCCGACTGCGCAATTCGCCCGGCGTCTGCGCGCCACGCAGTAAGAGTGTGGTAACCAGCGCGACTTCCGCCGGGCTCAGCTTCAGATTGCCAAATTCTGAGTTACAAAAACGCTGTTCATACTTAGTGACGCGGTTGCCAAAACCGCTGACCGTGCGCAGGAAATGACGCTTCACCAGCGTGTCGAGCTGCTCCTGCACTTCATGTTCCGACAGATTCATTACCGGTTCACGGTTGGTTTTCTGATTGCAGGCGGTGACGACACTATTAACCGAGAGCGGATATTGCTCAGGCGTCGTGACCTGTTTTTCGAGCAGACAGCCAATCACGCGCGCTTCAGCGGCCGTTAATTCATATTTCATAAGGTATCCTCACCGCCCTGCGGTCCATTCTGATGTCGTTAACGCCGTCAGCACGTGGTCGCGCCATTGCCCGTCAATCAACAGATAATCTTTCGCGTAACCTTCTTTTTCAAAGCCGAGTCGCGCGAGTAAATCGCCGCTGCGTTTATTGTGCGGCATGTAGTTGGCCATAATACGATGAATATGTTGCGTGCGTTGCATATAGCGAATGGCGGCGCTCAGCGCTTCAAACATCAGCCCCTGCCCCTGCCATTTCTGCCCGATGGAATAGCCCAGATAACAGGCATGGAAAGATCCCCGCACCACGTTAGAAAAATTCGCCACGCCAATGACCTCTTTTTCCTCGGGATCTAACAATGCAAAGTAGAATGCGGAACCTTGCTTATGAAATTCGGCAATCATGCTCAGCCGCGCCTGCCAGCCGGAGGGATAGCAGTGGCTTTCATCACGAATCGGTTCCCAGGGTTTCAAAAAATGACGATTTTCCGCGTAATAATCTGCCAGACGCCAGGCATCACGCTCATGCACTAAACGCACGACCAGACGGTCGGTGGTTAAGCGCACTTTTGGCACGTTACTGCGATAGCCAAACATATTTATTCCTACTCCTTCCCGAATCGCCGTTACACCCTGATTGACTTACTATACCTGTGCAAAACCACCCTGTGAAAAGTGCAATTTGCCATTTTTTGAATTATTCCTGCATTTTGATGAAAACTCTCTATCAAGACGGACTTTTGATAAAAAAATATTGTCCCGGCGAGGGTGGGCAAAAAGGCAGCGAAGCCGCAGAATAGAAGTTACTTCGCTCTGTCTACTCTCAATCATTCGATTGCCGCAAATTCCGCGCAACCCGAAGAATGACGAGTGTTTCCCGGGAGGGGAAATGTCGCGTGTCTCGCAGGCCAGGAACCTGGGTAAAACTTTCCTGCTCATCGATAATATGCTGGTCGTGTTGGGCTTCTTCGTCGTGTTCCCGCTGATCTCCATTCGTTTCGTCGACCAAATGGGCTGGGCCGCCGTGATGGTCGGCATTGCGCTGGGTCTGCGCCAGCTTATTCAACAGGGTCTGGGCATTTTTGGCGGCGCGATTGCCGATCGCTTTGGCGCAAAACCAATGATCGTCACCGGCATGCTGATGCGCGCCGCCGGGTTTGCCACGATGGGTATCGCCCATGAACCCTGGCTTTTGTGGTTCTCCTGTTTCCTCTCTGGTCTCGGCGGGACGTTGTTCGATCCACCGCGCTCGGCGCTGGTGGTGAAGCTGATTCGCCCGCATCAGCGGGGTCGCTTCTTCTCAATATTAATGATGCAGGACAGCGCAGGGGCCGTTATCGGCGCGTTGTTAGGCAGTTGGTTGTTGCAGTATGACTTCCGTCTGGTTTGCGCAACCGGGGCACTATTGTTCGTGCTCTGCGCCGCCTTTAACGCCTGGCTGCTGCCCGCGTGGAAACTCTCTACCGTGCGTATTCCGGTACGGGAAGGAATGAGTCGGGTGCTCAGCGATAAACGCTTCGTCACCTACGTGCTGACGCTGGCGGGTTATTACATGCTGGCGGTGCAGGTGATGCTGATGCTGCCGATTATGGTTAATGACATTGCCGGTTCGCCTGCCGCGGTGAAATGGATGTATGCCATTGAGGCATGCCTTTCACTAACGCTGCTCTATCCTATTGCACGCTGGAGCGAGAAGCGTTTTCGTCTTGAGCATCGCCTGATGGCGGGTTTACTGTTGATGTCACTGAGTATGTTACCGGTGGGACTGGTGAGTGACTTACAGCAGTTGTTTACGCTGATCTGTACCTTCTATATTGGTTCGATTATTGCTGAACCCGCCCGAGAGACCCTCAGCGCTTCACTGGCCGATGCGCGTGCGCGCGGAAGTTATATGGGCTTTAGTCGCCTGGGCTTAGCCATTGGTGGCGCAATTGGTTATATCGGCGGAGGCTGGCTGTTTGATATGGGGAAACTGCTCCAGCAGCCGGAGTTGCCGTGGATGATGTTGGGGATTATTGGCGTCATTACTTTCCTGGCGCTGGGCTGGCAATTCAGCCACAAACGCACGCCGCGCGGCATGCTGGAACCCGGCGCCTGATTTGATGCCTGCGCGTGTCTCCTCCATACTGAAAGGGAACTGACAGTCAAATGGAGGAGAAACGTGAAGCTTTATATTTACGATCACTGCCCTTTCTGCATCAAAGCCCGCATGATTTTCGGCCTCAAGAATATCCCCGTCGAACTGAATGTCTTAGCCAATGATGATGACGAAACCCCGACCCGAATGATTGGTCAGAAAATGGTGCCCATTCTGCAAAAAGACGACAGTCGTTATCTGCCGGAAAGCATGGACATCGTCCATTACGTCGATAAGCTGGATGGCAAACCGCTGCTCACCGGCAAGAAAAACCCGGCCATTGACGAGTGGCTGCGCAAAGTAAACAGCTACGCCAATCACCTGCTGCTGCCGCGTTTTGCAAAATCTGCGTTTGATGAGTTTGCCACCCCTTCGGCACGCAAATACTTTACTGAGAAGAAAGAGGCGATGATTGGCAGTTTTGCCGACCATCTTGCCCATTCCGCTGGCCTGACCAAAAAAATCAGTGATGATTTGCGCGCACTCGATAAGCTCATTGTGCAGCCTAATGGCGTGAACGGTGAACTTTCCGAAGATGACATTCAGCTATTTCCCCTGTTGCGTAATCTGACGCTGGTAGCCGGTATCACCTGGCCGACACGCGTTGCTGACTATCGCGACAATATGGCGAAACAGACGCAGGTCAATCTGTTATCATCTATGGCGATTTAACGTTCACCGGCGGTGGCAGGGTGACCCAGGCCACCGCTATTTTCAGTTTTTTCTACTGGCGATGTTCGCGCTGGTAACACATGCTGCGTTATGTCGGGATTATGATGACCGCATCATGTAGAGGACCCTCATGAAGAAGATTTTTTTTGCTGCCGCATTGATTGTTGGCGGCCTGTTGACCGGCTGTAATCAGCTCACGCAGTACACCGTAAGCGAACAAGAAATTAATCAGGCGCTCGAAAAGCGTAACAACTTTGCCAAAGATATTGGTCTCCCGGGCGTCGCCGATGCGCATATCGTCCTGAACAACCTCTCCAGCCAGATCGGCCGTGAAGAGCCGAACAAAGTGACGCTGACCGGCGATGCCAATCTGGATATGAATTCCCTGTTTGGCAGCCAGAAAGCGACCATCAAGCTCAAACTGAAAGCGCTGCCCGTCTTTAATAAAGAAAAAGGGGCCATCTTCCTGCAGGAAATGGAAGTGGTGGACGCCACCGTGACGCCGGAAAAAATGCAGTCGGTGCTGCAAACGCTAATGCCCTATCTGAACCAGTCGCTGCGCAATTACTTTAACCAGCAACCGGCGTACATTCTGCGCGAAGACAGTAGCAAAGGCGAAGCGCTGGCGAAAAAATATGCCAAAGGAATCGAAGTGAAACCGGGTGAAATTATCATCCCGTTCACGGATTAAACGACAAAGGCGCTACGGCGCCTTTCAGATCGCTGGCAAAGAAGGAAAAAACGTGGTTTTTCCTTCTTTGTGATAAGCAGCCGAAAATCAATCAATTGATTTTCCTCGTTTTTAATTAGGTTGTTTCTGCTTGTCCAGTATCGGGATGAGGTTTGTCGTCATTCTCAAAGGCGCTACGGCGCCTTTTTTTACGTGCAAACGAAAACGTTTCCGCATATCCTTTGTTTCCGGCAAAAATGACATCCCCCAGCCGGAGCATATTGATGATAGCACCCTCCCAGGTTTTAAAGATCCGCCGCCCAGACGACTGGCACCTTCACCTTCGCGATGGCGAAATGTTAAAAGCAGTCGTGCCCTACACCAGCGGCATTTATGCACGTGCGATTGTGATGCCCAACCTTGCGCCGCCGATCACCACGGTGGATGCGGCTATCGCTTACCGTCAACGCATCCTTGATGCCGTTCCTGCCGGACACACTTTCACCCCGCTGATGACCTGCTATTTAACGGACACACTGGATCCCGCTGAACTGGAGCGCGGCTTTCGCGAAGGTGTGTTCACGGCGGCAAAACTCTACCCGGCGAATGCCACCACCAACTCCAGTCACGGCGTCACCTCCATTGATGCCATCATGCCTGTGCTGGAGCGTATGGAAAAACTCGGGATGCCGCTGCTGGTTCACGGCGAAGTCACCCACGCCGATATCGACATCTTTGACCGCGAAGCGCGTTTCATTGAGACGGTGATGGAGCCTCTGCGCCAGCGCCTGCCTGCGCTGAAAGTGGTCTTTGAGCATATCACCACGAAAGATGCGGCGGAGTATGTCCGTGACGGCAATGAATTACTGGCCGCGACGATTACTCCGCAACACCTGATGTTTAACCGTAACCATATGCTGGTTGGCGGTATTCGTCCTCACCTCTACTGCCTGCCGATTCTGAAGCGCAATGTCCACCAGCAGGCGCTACGAGACCTCGTTGCCAGCGGATTTGAACGCGCCTTCCTCGGCACCGACTCCGCGCCGCACGCCCGTCATCGTAAAGAGGCAAGCTGCGGTTGTGCGGGTTGCTTTAATGCGCCGACGGCGCTGGCAAGCTATGCCACCGTGTTTGAAGAGATGAACGCACTGGCGCACCTTGAAGCCTTTTGTTCTCTTAACGGTCCGCGATTCTACGGCCTGCCAGTGAATGACACCTTTATTGAGCTGGTACGTGAAGAGCAACAGGTGCCGGAGAGCATTGCGCTCTCCGACGATACGCTGGTGCCGTTCCTCGGAGGCGAAACGGTACACTGGACGATGAAAAAGTAAAAAAATCAGCGCTCCCTGTTGTAATTCGGTCAGATCAACTGTATAAATAAACAGTATATTCAACAGGGGGCTATTATGCGTATTGAAGTCACTATTGCTAAAACTTCACCTTTGCCTGCCGGTGCCATTGATGCCCTGGCAGGCGAACTCTCCCGCCGTATTACTCACTCCTTTCCCGACAATGACGGTAATGTCACCGTCCGTTACGCTGCAGCCAATAATTTGTCCGTCATTGGTGCGACGAAAGAAGATAAAGAACGGATCAGTGAAATTCTTCAGGAAACCTGGGAAAGCGCCGACGACTGGTTCATTAAAGAATAAAAATGCTATGCCGTAGTCTCTTTTGCCGGGTCGCCCCGGCTTTTTTAATCTGTCATTTTTCATCCATTTTAAATTTCTCTACAACCTTAAGAATTGTTTATATTTTCACCGGTCGCTCAAAAATATTGCACAACATACTTAAAAAGTGTGAATAAGATGGCGATTAATTACTCATAAATTCTTAATTTGCAGAAATTTATGCTCCCCCCTCTTTAAAATCTCAGTGAATACCCTTATTTATTGATATACTGAAGTTGCTTCAGATAAAAACGCATTGAACCTCGAAAGCCGTTGTCTTGTAACACGAATTAGGGGGCATGATGGAAAAGAATAATGAAGTCATTCAGACTCATCCGCTTGTGGGATGGGACATCAGCACCGTAGATAGCTATGACGCGCTGATGCTGCGTTTGCATTACCAGACTCCAAATCGTCCCGAACCCGATGGTACAGAAGTCGGTCAGACGCTCTGGTTAACCACCGATGTTGCCAGACAATTTATTTCGATATTAGAAGCCGGCATAGCCAAAATCGAATCCGGCGATTACCAGGCCAACGAATACCGTCGGCACTAACGAGACGGACATTCTCACTTAAAAAGGCACCTTCTGGGTGCCTTTGCTATTTCTGGGTTGTATTACGCATTTCACTTATTTACTCTGCATCAAACGCGACAGCAGAGAGAAACCAATGAAATACGACTTAATCATTATAGGCAGCGGGTCCGTTGGGGCAGCCGCAGGTTATTATGCCACTCGCGCCGGGTTAAACGTTTTGATGACCGATGCGCATATGCCACCGCATCAACAGGGTAGCCATCACGGTGACACCCGGTTGATCCGCCACGCCTATGGCGAAGGTGAAAAATACGTTCCGCTGGTGCTGCGCGCGCAGGCACTATGGGACGAACTCTCCACTCAAAATGAAGAGCCGATTTTCGTCCGCTCCGGCGTCATCAACCTTGGCCCCGCCAATTCTGCTTTCCTGGCGAACGTCGCCAACAGCGCGAAGCAGTGGCAATTAAACGTTGAGCAACTGGATGCTTCGGCCATTATGGCACGCTGGCCTGAAATTCGCGTCCCTGCTGATTACACCGGTTTGTTCGAAGCTGATTCCGGTTTTTTACGCAGCGAACTGGCGATAAAAACCTGGATCCGTCTGGCGGAAGAAGCGGGATGCGCACAGCTCTTCAACTGTCCGGTCACGGCCATTCACCATGATGATGACGGCGGCGTCACCGTTGAAACGGCTGACGGCGAATACAGTGCGAAGAAAGCGCTGGTGAGCGCCGGGACCTGGGTGCAGGCTTTGCTCCCCGAACTCCCGATCCAGCCAGTACGAAAAGTGTTTGCCTGGTATCAGGCCGATGGGCGCTATAGCATCAAGAATAAATTCCCGGCCTTCACCGGTGAGCTGCCCAACGGCGATCAGTACTACGGTTTCCCGGCGGAGAACGACGAACTGAAAATCGGTAAACATAACGGTGGGCAACTTATCCATTCAGAAGCTGAACGTAAACCCTTTGCCAGCGTCGCCAGTGACGGTTCTGAAGCGTTCCCGTTCCTGCGCAATGTTCTTCCGGGAGTGGGTTGCTGTCTGCACGGAGCTGCCTGTACCTATGACAATTCGCCAGATGAAGACTTCATCATTGATACCTTGCCCGGCCACGACAACACGTTGGTTGTCACTGGCCTGAGCGGTCATGGCTTTAAGTTTGCCTCTGTGCTGGGTGAAATTGCCGCTGACTTTGCCCAGGGAAAGCCATCCGCCTTTGACCTGGCCCCCTTCCGCCTCTCCCGATTTACGGCATAATCGTTTAATGGCCTCGCAATGAGGCCTTTTAAGGTAATTTAAATATGCGTCGTCTGTTTCTTTATCTGGTCAACAATATTCGCGAGCATTTTATGCTCTACGTTATTTTATGGTCGTTACTGGCCATTCTGGATGTCATTTACATCCTGTTTTACTGAGCCAGCACCACTGACAAATATTGACAAAAACTGAAAGTTATCTAAATTTCTGTGTGATTTTTTGAATAACCTGTCTCCCCTGCACTTCCCGTCGATTGTCACCAGACAGTCATTTATGCCGAATTCATTGAATCAAATTTCTGAGTAAATACAAAATAATTGAATCAACTTTAAATATCAGTCTCACTGTTAATTATTAGTTGCATTTATGTCTCCGTCAGGCCATTTTCATTCACTCCTGAAATATAAACTGGTGTGTTTATGCAGTTCTCAAATACTCCTCAACGATATGGTCTTATTTCCATCGCGCTGCACTGGCTCACAGCCATCGCGGTGTATGGCATGTTTGCTCTCGGTCTCTGGATGGTAACGCTGAGCTATTACGATGGCTGGTATCACCGCGGGCCAGAACTGCATAAGAGCATCGGGATCCTGCTGATGATGGGTCTGGTCATACGGGTCATCTGGCGTCTGTTCTCTGTGCCGCCGAAGCCATTAACAAGCTATTCATCATGGACGCGGGCCGGCGCAGCGCTGGGCCATCTCGCGTTATACCTGCTGCTGTTCAGCATTGTCATCAGCGGTTATTTGATTTCTACCGCCGACGGGAAACCTATCAGCGTTTTTGGCTGGTTCGATATCCCGGCGACCTTCGCGGATGCCGCCGTTCAGGCCGATCTTGCCGGAAGCGTACACCTGTGGCTGGCCTGGACCGTTGTCATTCTTTCCGTACTGCATGGCCTGATGGCCTTTAAACACCACTTTATCGATAAAGACGACACCCTGAATCGCATGTTGGGTAAGTCGTCATCTGACTATGGAGCTCAAAAATGAAAAAAAGCCTGCTGGGTTTAACTCTCGCCTCACTGCTGTTCACCACCGGTTCTGCCGTCGCGGCGGATTATAAAATTGACAAAGAAGGACAACATGCCTTTGTTAATTTCCGCATTCAGCACCTGGGATATAGCTGGTTATACGGAACGTTCAAAGACTTCGACGGAACCTTTACCTTTGATGAAAAGGATCCCGCCGCAGATAAAGTGAATGTGACCATCAACACCAACAGCGTGGATACCAACCACGCCGAGCGTGATAAGCATCTGCGCAGCGCCGATTTCCTCAACGTTGCGAAATTCCCGCAGGCGTCCTTTACCTCCACCAGCGTGAAGAAAGACGGTGACGAACTGGACATCACCGGGAACCTGACGCTAAACGGCGTAACGAAACCGGTAACGCTGGAAGCGAAGATGATCGGTCAGGGTGACGATCCGTGGGGCGGTAAACGCGCGGGCTTTGAGGCCGAAGGGAAAATTAAGCTGAAGGACTTCAACATCACAACCGATTTGGGTCCTGCCTCGCAGGAGGTGGAGTTGATTATCTCGGTGGAAGGTGTACAGCAGAAGTAATGATGGTGAGAGGGGAAGTCCCCTCTCCTGTTCTGTTACTGCGAAGGGTCGGGAATACCCAGTTTCGTATTCAGTCGCCCACGAGACTTATTAAAGATTTTATTGCCGTTTTCGCGCCCCGCACGGAGACGACGCTGTTCCTCTTCCGGTAACGCACTCTCTTCACAGCAGGCTTCGCTACAGCAACCGTTGAATTTTTCAGCACACGCCGGACACTGAATAAACAGCAGATGGCAGCCGTCGTTTTTACAGTTGGTGTGGCTGTCACACAGCGCGCCGCACTGGTGGCAATGGGCAATTACCTCATCCGAAATACGCTCGCCCATACGCTCATCAAACACAAAGTTTTTGCCGATGAAACGCACCGGTAACCCCTGCTCCCGGGCCTTGCGCGCATATTCAATGATACCGCCTTCAATGTGCCACACTTTGCTGAAGCCGTTGTGCTTCATCCAGGCGCTGGCTTTTTCGCAGCGAATGCCGCCGGTGCAGTACATCACAATCTTTTTATCTTTGTGTTCCTGCATCATCTCGACCGCTTTTGGCAATTGCTCACGGAAGGTGTCGGCCGGAATTTCCAGCGCGTTCTCAAAATGACCCACTTCGTATTCGTAATGGTTACGCATATCGATGAATAGCGCATCCGGGTCGTCGAGCATTGCATTTACTTCGGCGGCCTTCAGGTAATCGCCGACATTGCTGGCATCAAAGCTCGCATCTTCAATGCCATCCGCCACAATCCGCTCGCGTACCTTCATGCGCAGCACCCAGAAAGATTTCCCGTCATCCTCCAGTGCGATGTTCAGACGTACGCCATCAAGTGCCGGATCAAAAGCATACAACTGCTGGCGAAATGCCTCCACCTGGCTTTGGGGCACGCTAATTTGGGCATTAATCCCTTCATGCGCCAGATAGATACGACCAAAAACATTCAGCGCTGTTAACTTTTGATACAACGCATCGCGTGTCGCTTTCGGATCGGTGATGGTAAAATATTTGTAGAATGAAATGGTTGTGCGCGGCTCAGTTTCAGCCAGCATCTGGGCTCTGAGGGCGTCATTGGAAATGCGGTTATGTAACACTGGCATGGTGTACGAGTCCTGCAATGAGTGAAAATCAAATCGGGCGGCATCATATAGCAAATGTTGCCAATTTACATCCACACATTTTGCGCTACATTTCTTTCTTCTAACTAAAAATTTAACAACATTCGTTGCTTTTATCGCCATCTCTGAGCCGTAAATTTTTTCTGCGCGCGAAAAAATGCAACAATGGTCAGAATTGTCCGTTTTAAGATTTTTAACAGGAAAGACATGACGAATTTACCTAAGTTCTCCACAGCATTACTGCATCCACGGTATTGGTTAACCTGGCTCGGTATTGGCGCTCTTTGGTTAATCGTGCAATTGCCCTATCCCATACTCTACCGCACAGGCCATATGTTGGGTCATCTGGCGCGTCATCTGATGAAGCGTCGCGCCGTCATTGTGGAGCGAAATCTTGAACTCTGTTTTCCCGAGATGAGCAAAGCAGAGCGTCAGGCGATGGTAGTCAAAAACTTCGAATCCGTCGGTATGGGGTTGATAGAAACCGGGATGGCCTGGTTCTGGTCCGATCGTCGTGTTTCCCGCTGGACGGAAGTGATCGGCATGGAGCATATCCGCGATGTTCAGCAGCAAAAGCGCGGTATATTGCTGGTCGGTCTGCACTTTTTGACCCTGGAACTGGGAGCGCGTCAGTTTGGTCTGCAGGAACCCGGCATCGGCGTTTATCGTCCGAATGATAATCCGTTGATCGACTGGCTTCAGACCTGGGGACGTATGCGCTCGAATAAATCGATGCTCGATCGTAAAGACCTCAAAGGGATGATTAAAGCGCTGAAGAAAGGTGAAGTGGTCTGGTATGCACCGGATCACGACTATGGCCCACGCGCCAGCGTCTTTGTCCCCTTTTTTGCCGTAGAGCAGGCCGCCACCACCTCCGGTACCTGGATGCTCGCCCGGATGTCTAATGCCTGCCTGGTACCCTTTGTACCGCGTCGCAAACCCGACGGTAAAGGCTACCAGTTGATTATGTTACCGCCAGAGTGCTCACCGCCCCTGGATGACGCTGAGACCACAGCTGCCTGGATGAACCAGGTTATTGAGAAGTGCATCATGATGGCACCGGAACAGTACATGTGGCTGCACCGTCGCTTCAAAACACGTCCTGCCGGAGTGCCTTCCCGCTATTAAATCCTGCAAAGCAGTCCTTCCGGACTGCTTTTTCACCGCTTTTAGCGATTAAAGCTGCCCACATTGCGACCATCAGCATACAGGCGCATAATGAATATGCTTAATTTATATTCGTTTTTTGCCCGATCGCGCCAACAGCGCGTCACACGCGGATCGCTATGTCACCCTCAGAGATACCCATAAACTGGAAACGTAATCTCACCGTCGCCTGGCTCGGCTGTTTCTTAACGGGTGCCGCATTCAGCCTGGTGATGCCATTCTTACCGCTCTACGTCGAGCAACTCGGCGTAACGGGCCACAGTGCGCTCAATATGTGGTCCGGGCTGGTTTTCAGTATTACGTTTCTTTTCTCCGCTATCGCCTCCCCCTTCTGGGGGGGCCTCGCCGACCGCAAAGGCAGAAAGATTATGCTGCTGCGCTCCGCGCTGGGGATGGCAGTCGTGATGTTGTTGATGGGCCTTGCCCAGAACATCTGGCAGTTTCTGGTGCTACGTGCGCTGCTCGGGTTGCTGGGGGGATTCATTCCCAATGCGAACGCGTTGATCGCCACCCAGGTACCGCGCAATAAAAGCGGCTGGGCGCTGGGGACGCTTTCTACCGGCGGCGTGAGCGGTGCGTTACTTGGCCCGCTGGCAGGTGGCCTGCTCGCCGACCAGTATGGCCTGCGTCCGGTGTTCTTCATTACCGCCACAGTATTGGTTATCTGTTTTTTACTGACGCTGTTTTTTATTCGCGAGAACTTCAAACCGATCAGCAAAAAAGAGATGCTGCGCGTGCGCGAAGTCGTCGCCACGCTTAAAAATCCGAAACTGGTCCTGAGCTTGTTCGTCACCACGCTGATTATTCAGGTGGCGACCGGTTCCATTGCACCGATTCTGACGCTCTATGTGCGGGAACTGGCAGGCAATGTCAGCAATATTGCGTTTATCAGCGGGATGATTGCCTCCGTACCTGGCGTCGCCGCATTGCTCAGCGCGCCGAGATTAGGCAAGCTGGGGGACCGTATCGGGCCGGAGAAAATCCTCATTGTGGCGCTAATCTTCTCCGTTCTGCTGCTGATCCCGATGTCTTTTGTTCAGACCCCGTGGCAACTGGCGGTATTACGCTTTTTACTGGGCGCTGCCGACGGCGCGTTACTGCCGGCGGTCCAGACGCTGCTGGTCTATAACTCCACAAACCAAATCGCCGGGCGCATCTTCAGTTATAACCAGTCGTTCCGCGATATTGGCAACGTCACCGGCCCGCTCATGGGTGCAGCAATTTCTGCTAACTATGGTTTTCGCGCCGTTTTTCTGGTCACTGCCGGGGTGGTATTGTTTAACGCCATTTATTCCTGGAACAGCCTGCGTCGCCGTGCTCTCTCACGAACAGCGGGATGATTTTTCACCATTCATACTTGCATAACCGGAGAATCAGCTATTCTTTCCCTGAATACCTCATCAAATCAAAGGGAGACTCAGATGACCATGTATGCAACGCTGGAAGAAGCCATTGACTCAGCCCGTGAAGAATTTATGGCGGACCATCCTGAGCTTGAACAGGACGAAGCCAATGTACAGCAGTTCAACGTGCAGAAGTACGTGCTACAGGATGGCGACATCATGTGGCAGGTCGAGTTTTTTGCCGACGAAGGCGAAGAAGGCGAATGCCTGCCGATGCTTAGTGGCGAGGCCGCGCAAAGCGTCTTTGACGGCGATTATGATGAGATAGAAATCCGCCAGGAGTGGCTGGAAGAGAATACGCTACATGAATGGGATGAAGGCGAATTTCAGCTTGACCCCCCGCTGGATACGGAAGAAGGACAAACCGCAGCCGATGAGTGGGATGAGCGCTGATTACTCATAAGGACCGTGGTGTATGTCA
This sequence comes from Citrobacter sp. ANG330, assembly GCF_047467925.1. Lineage (NCBI taxonomy): Bacteria > Pseudomonadati > Pseudomonadota > Gammaproteobacteria > Enterobacterales > Enterobacteriaceae > Citrobacter > Citrobacter sp. ANG330. Next base: position 374,331 of record NZ_JASJUI010000002.1, read on the forward strand.
AGCGGCAATAGCAGCGTGTCAAACACCAGTGAAAACGGCAGGTCGAGGACTGTAATATAGCGCCATGCTGAATCCCGGACGTCCCACTGCACGCCCGGATAATACTGGTTGCCATGCCCCTGTCCGGGGATTGTCCGGCTAATAATGCTGCCGCATCCGCTTAACAGCATGACCATGATGCCCACCGCAATCAGTCGCATGTAATGCCCTTTCATTCGTTTTCTTCAGTATAAAAAAATACCGGCGCAAGCCGGTATTTTTCAGACGATTTCGCCGGATGGCGCTTAAGGCGTTTTCAATGTCTGCGGGTTCAGGGCGATCCCCTGATAGTAACTCACCCACGACGAGTACTTCTCTGGCGAGTTCCAGACACGATAGTGCAAACGCGCCATCGTCACCGGATCGCTCAACAGGACCAGACGACGGTCGCGATTCAGTTTTTCTGGGGTCTCGTTCAGCGCCTGCTCAACGTGACGATCGCGGGCAATCTCCAGCACCTGGCTTGCACGGTGACGAGCCGTCGCCATCGCAGTGGCCAACGCGTTAAGCGATGGGTTAAACACCGCGTGCATAAAGCCATCGTCAAGCGAACGGTTGCGGTTCATCACCAGATACTTGTCGGTATCCACCAGCACCTGCGGCGGCGAATATTCTTCCGGGATCAGGAACAATTTCCAGCGTTTAGTACGCAAACCGACCGTTGAACGACTGGAGATCACCGAGACAAACGGTGACAGGATCAGCGAGAAGACAATCGGCGCCAGCCAGAACAGGAAACGCAGATCCAGCCACGCCATACCGACCGCCCATACCAGACCCAGCAGCAGTTGCGAACCGTGACGCATAAACGCTTCACCCCACGGCGTAGAGTCATCGTCACGCTGCGGCGAATTCCAGACCACTTCCCAGCCAAGGAAGGCGCTCACCACGAAGACGGTGTGGAACAACATGCGCACCGGCGCCAGCAATACGGAGAACAACACCTCCAGCAGCAGCGACAGCGTTACGCGAATAAATCCACCGTATTCTTTGGTACCTTTACACCAGATGAGCAGAATACTCAGCAACTTCGGCAGGAACAGCAGCACCATCGTCGAGGCAAACAGCGCAATCGCCAGTTCAGGACGCCACTGCGGCCAGACCGGGAACAGCTGGCGCGGTTGCAGGAAGTATTGCGGCTCGGTGAGCGCGTGGACGACCTGCAACGCGGTTGACAGCGCAAGGAACATAAACCACAGCGGCGCGGAAAGATAAGACATCACCCCGGTCAGGAAGACGGCGCGGTGAACCGGGTGCATCCCTTTCACAAGGAACAACCGGAAGTTCATCAGGTTGCCATGACACCAGCGGCGATCTCGCTTCAGTTCGTCCAGCAGGTTCGGCGGCAGCTCTTCATAGGAACCCGGCAGATCGTAAGCAATCCACACGCCCCACCCGGCCCGACGCATCAACGCCGCTTCCACGAAGTCATGCGACAGGATAGAACCGGCGAAAGAGCCTTCACCCGGCAGTGGCGCCAGCGCACAGTGCTCGATGAACGGCTTAACGCGGATTATGGCGTTGTGACCCCAGTAGTGAGACTCACCCAACTGCCAGAAGTGCAAACCGGCGGTAAATAACGGCCCGTATACACGCGTCGCAAACTGCTGACAACGCGCATACAGGGTGTCCATGCCGGACGCCTTCGGCGATGACTGGATGATCCCGGCATTCGGGTTCGCTTCCATCAAACGCACCAGACCGCTCAGGCATTCACCGGTCATTACGGAGTCAGCGTCCAGTACCACCATGTAGCTGTACTGGCTGCCCCAACGACGGCAGAAGTCATCAATGTTACCGCTTTTACGCTTCACACGGCGACGACGACGGCGATAGAAAATCTGCCCTTCGCCCTGCACTTCAGCAATCAGCTCCATCCACGCCTTTTGTTCTGCAACACAGATATCGGGGTTGTAACTGTCGCTGAGAATATAGACATCGAAATGCTCGCCGTTACCGGTCGCTTTTACCGATTCCCATGTGGCACGCAGGCCAGCAAAAACGCGATCAACGTCTTCATTGCAAATAGGCATAATCAGCGCGGTGCGGTGATGCGGATTCAGCGGTTCGTTACCGACCGTTGACGCCGAAATGCTGTACTTATCGCGCCCAATCAACAATTGCAGGAAGCCCATCAGCGCGGTCCAGAACCCGGCGGAAACCCAGCAGAACAGCACCGCAAAGAGGATCAAAATGCCGGTTTGCAGCATGTACGGCAGCAACTGCATGAACGAAACCCACAGATCCTGCCCGACCATATCCGCCGGATTAATCAGCGCCCAGCCCTGATACGGCAGAATCGTCTTCATATACCAGGTCGCGACAACCGTCTGCGCCAGCGTCAGCAGCAGCAGCGTATAGCGACGAACAGTGCCGACGGTACGCCACTTCTGCTCGCTTTCCTGTTCTTCTTTGGTCAGTCGCGCCAGATAGCGCGGCGTGACATCACGTCCACGCAGACGATCCCAGAAACGCCCCACCGGGTTAGTACGCCAGGGATCGGGAAACATCGAAGATCGTTTGGCTTTCGGCATTGCCTGAAGCTGGTCGCGTCCTTCGTCATCTTTGATCAACTGCCCTTCGCCCAGCGAGTCTGGCCAGGCTTGTTGCAGACGTGCTTTAACAGAACCCTGCGGTGAGTCGTCTTCTCGCGAGTAACGGCGATGCTCGGCATCCAGCGCTTCATGCACCGCGCGGATGTCAGTAGTCGGCAAAGCCGCTTTCTCGATATCCGAGAGCGGCAGAGCGTCAATGTACTCAGTTGTCTTATTCATTGGCAGGTAACTGGTAGCTCCAGGTTTCACTCAACGGCTGATCGGCATTGACCAATGCAGCACGCATTTCAGTGGTTTTCTTCGCATCTTTCACTTTCACCCGCATCGTCATACGCCAGCCTTTAGTGACCGGGTTGTAACGCACCGTTGTTTCCACAATCTCGCCGTTATCGCCAATGCTGGTTTGCGCGGTGACCGGGGTATCCGACGGCAGTTTTTTCATATCTGTGCCGGTAAAGTCCACCACGAAGGCGATCGTGCCGTCAGGCTGGCGAATGAGATTAGACTGTTTGACATCGCCGGTTGAACGACGCGTCTGCTGCACCCAGGCATTATCCGGCGCATGAAGTTTGTCCTCATCGCGACTGAACGTCAGGGTATATTTGAAGTTCATCTCTTTGCCCGGTTCAGGCAGTTGATCCGGCGTCCAGTAAGCCACGATGTTATCGTTGGTTTCGTCATTGGTCGGGATTTCAACCAGTTCAATCTTACCCTTACCCCACTCGCCTTTCGGCGTGATCCAGGCGCTTGGGCGCAGGTCGTAACGGTCGTCAAGATCTTCAAAACGAGAGAACTGACGGCCGCGCTGCAACAGACCAAACCCTTGTGGGTTTTCCATCGCAAAACTGCTCACCGCGAGATGTTTCGGGTTATTCAGCGGACGCCAGATCCATTCGCCGTTACCGGCATGAATCGACAAGCCGTTGGAGTCATGCAGTTCCGGACGGTAGTTTGTCGCCGGAGAAGGCTGGTTTGGCCCATACAGGAACATACTGGTTAACGGCGCCACGCCCAGTTTGCCGACTTTGTCGCGCAGATAGACTTTCGACTGTACGTCAACGACAGTGTCACGCCCAGGAATTATCACAAAACGATAGGCACCGGTCGCGCGCGGAGAGTCCAGTAAGGCATAAATCGTCAGGCGTTTGTCAGTCGGTTTTGGACGTTCGATCCAGAACTCACGGAAGCGGGGAAACTCTTCACCTGAAGGCAGCGCGGTATCAATGGCCAGTCCGCGTGCAGAGAGGCCATACACCTGCCCTGCGCCCAGAACGCGGAAGTAGCTTGCGCCAAGCATGCTGACGATTTCATCGTTTTTGTCTTTGCTGTTGATCGGGTACAACACTTTGAAACCCGCGAAGCCAAGATCTTTTACCGTGTCTTTATCATGCTGAACGTCGCCGAAATTGAAGTAGTCCGGGCTGTATTTGATTCTTTTAACCGTGGTTGCCGTGACTTCATTGATTTTGACCGGCGTGTCGAAGTACATACCCTGGTGGTAGAACTCGAGCTTGAATGGGGTTTTGAGATTGCTCCAGTAAGCTTTATCGCGATTAAACTGGATCTGCTGATAGTCCGCATATTTCATGTCGCGGAAAACGGAGGGCAAGTTGCTTTTTGGCGCCTCATAGCCTTTACCGGCTAAGGATTGAGCTTGCTTTGCAACGTCATCGATGGAGAAGGCCCAGGCCGACGACGTGTACAGCGTTAACATGACTGCCGCACCCAACCAACGCATTTTCATCATTTGTGATTTATGTTTCATAATTAGTAAGCACTTCCCCCTTTGTGTGCTTATATCGATCCGATCTATTTTAATGGATAATCAGGCATTAGGACAACTGAATCCCTCCATTGTTCGGCACGCTGGCTTATGGTTTAAGCACCCCGACGGGCCCTTTTTCACTTTGCGTGCTTATCCTGGAGACAGGTTGTTGTACTTCGTGTAGGGTTGCTCCCGACTGTAACTACTCATCGCCTTAAGGATAAGACGATTAGTCTGAGAATCTGAGAATACGAAACCTCTATGAATCCCGTACCCGCACAGCGTGAATATTTTCTTGACTCCATCCGCGCCTGGCTGATGTTGTTGGGTATTCCCTTCCATATCTCATTGATCTATTCCGGTCACACCTGGCATGTCAACAGCGCCGAACCTTCATGGTGGCTGACCCTGTTTAACGATTTTATCCATTCCTTTCGAATGCAGGTCTTCTTCGTTATTTCCGGTTATTTTTCGTACATGTTATTCCTGCGTTACCCGTTGAAACGCTGGTGGAAAGTACGCGTTGAACGCGTGGGCATTCCGATGCTCACCGCTATTCCTCTGTTAACGTTGCCGCAATTTATAATGCTGCAATATGTTAAGGGAAAGGTCGACAGCTGGCATACGCTCACACTGTATGAAAAATACAACACGCTGGTCTGGGAGTTAATTTCTCACCTCTGGTTTTTACTGGTACTGGTGGTATTAACAACGGTCAGTCTGTGGGTATTTAGCCAGATGAGGAAAAACCTGGAAAAAGCGGATAAAAAATGCCTTGCCGCCGTGTCAATGGGTAAACTGACGCTGATCTTTTTCTTTCTGGGTATTGGCTACGCGGTAATACGCCGGACGTTGTTCATTTTTTTCCCGCCGATTCTCAGCGACGGCTTATTTAATTTCGTCGTGATGCAAACGCTGTTTTATGTGCCTTTCTTTATGCTGGGCGCGCTGGCCTTTATCTCACCCGAACTGAAGGCGCTGTTTACCACGCCTTCCCGGGGATGTACGCTGGCAGCCGCCTTCGCCTTCATCGCTTATTTGCTGAATCAGCGCTACGGCAGCGGCGACGCCTGGATGTACGAAACGGAATATGTCATCACCATGGTGCTTGGATTATGGATGGTCAATGTGGTGTTTTCCCTTGGCCACCGCTTGCTTAATTTCCAGTCAGCCCGCGTGACCTATTTTGTCAATGCGTCGCTGTTTATTTATCTGGTGCATCATCCGTTAACGTTGTTTTACGGTGCGTGGATCACGCCGCATATTACGTCGAATCTGTTGGGCTTTCTCTGCGGACTGATTTTTGTCGTTGGCATCGCGCTGGTATTATACGAAATTCATCTGCGCATTCCGCTGCTCAAGTTCTTGTTCTCCGGTAAGCCAGTCAGACAATAACAAAGTACAAAGGTGGCTGGTTAACACTAAAGCAGCCATTCAACCGGCAGTAATGTTGCCAGTCGCACCAGAACCCGCTTCCAGAATCCTGTGGCGGGTTCTTTTTTTAGCACCTGCACGTCGTCCTGTTGGCGATCCACCCAGTTAATTCGCCCCCAGCGATCGAGTTGCAGTTGCCAGGCCGCATCGCGCTGACTCTCGGTGAAGCGTCGGTGGATAAGCGTCGCCAGCGTCTCGCTTTCGATCACAAAGCCCATTTCTGTGTTCAGCAACGTAGAGCGAGGATCAAAATTAAGTGAACCAATAAACACCTTCCGCCCGTCAATACTGAACGTTTTGGCATGCAAACTGGAGCCAGAATTCCCTGTAATCCCCCTGTCATGCAGTACCACCTGGCGTTCACGCGTGGGCTTCAGTTCATAGAGTTCGACACCATAACGGAGTAATTTTTTGCGCCAGCGCGCGTAGCCGGCATGCACCACCGCGACATCATTGGCCGCTAATGAGTTAGTGAGGATCGCAATTTTGACACCTTTACGCACCAGTTTCAGCAACTGCGCGACACCTGCCCGGGTCGGGACAAAATAGGCAGAGATAATGTCAATCCGCTCCGTCGGCGATCCCATTACGTCAAACAGTCGTTGTGGCAGTAAAGAGTGGCGCTGCGCTTTCCCTTCGCCTTTGGAAGGATCGTCACTCAACAGCCGGGTCTTCGCCCAGATAAGCGGCAGCGCACCGCGTTCGAGATGAGTCATAAACGGGCTGGTTTGCAGTTTATGCTGGTATCGCCGGGTGATGGGGTCGTTGTACCACGCGTCGGGTAACTCGATGCGCTCGCTGATCTCTTGTTCCGACAACGCCAGTACCGACTTCAACGTCGAGACCGAGGCACAATGCCAGTAGCGTTCAAAATCCTCCGCCACCTCCCTGACCACGGGTCCTATCGCCATGACGTCCAGATCAGAGAACAGCGGCTCCTCACCGGCACCGAAATAGGCATCACCAATGTTTCGCCCGCCCACCAGCGTGATGACACCGTCTACGGTATAGCTTTTGTTATGCATGCGCCGATTGAGCCTGGCGAAATCAGTCAGATAACCGAGCATCCGTAGCATGCGAAAAGAGAAGGGATTAAACAGGCGAACTTCAATGTTGGGATGGGCGTCGAGCAGTTGCAGAATGTCATCGAGCCCCGGCGTATTGTTGTCATCAAGCAGCAGGCGCACATGGACGCCCCGCTTTGCCGCCGCCAGCAGAGCGGAGAACAACAGACGGCCGGACATGTCGTCTTCCCAGATATAGTACTGAATATCCAGCGAGTGCTCCGCCATTTCCGCCAGACGGTAGCGGGCGGCAAAGGCGTCAAGACTGTCATCCAGTGCAAGGATCCCGCATTCTCCGGGATGATTTTCGCACAGCGGACGGGTGGCGCGAGCGAGCCGGGTCAGCTCATTCATCGCCTTGCTGGGTAAGTAAACGCTGGTAAAGTCGGGCTGTTTCATCGTCATAACAGACAAAGTATATCTGTTCAGGCAAAGCGCGGCGGGTAATAAATTCCGAAACGGTCTTTAGCGCAATTTCAGCGGCTGCCGCTCGCGGATAGCCATAAACCCCAGTACTGATTGCCGGAAAGGCAATAGACCTGTAGCCATTGGCCAGCGCCAGATTCAGGCTATTGAAATACGCATCCTGTAGCAGTTGCGCTTCGTTATGCTCGCCGCCACGCCAGACAGGGCCGACAGTATGGATGACCGCTTTGGCGGGAAGGTTACCGGCAAGCGTTACCACCGCATGACCCGTCGGACACTCGCCCTGCTGCTGTCTGACCTTCATGCAGGCTTCCAGTAAGGCAGGACCCGCTGCGCGGTGGATAGCGCCGTCAACCCCGCCGCCGCCCATCAATGACGAGTTTGCGGCATTGACGATCACATCGACCGGAACGGTGGTGATATCCCCCTGGATAACATGAATACGCGATTCCATAGTACCTCCTTACGTCACTCTATTCTGTAAGTGTACAGCAGGGGATATCCTGAAATCGCTTTTTTCATCTATTTGTCTGACCTGCCGTTTTAGCGGTAATCGATGTTTATCACCGCCAGTTTTTTCTTTTCGTCGAGATAACGCAGGTTGACTGCAGCGATTTGTTTAAAGTGCTCTGGCGCCTTTTGCAACTCCTGCGTTGAATAATTGCGGGTCTGCGTGTGCCCCTCATTATCACACGACATCGCTATATGCTGTTGAACGTGATTGATCTCACAGGGAGGCTCAACAATTTGCCCTGAGAAATGAATGACCCCACCCTGCCCGCTCGCTTGCGCCATCGGGGTGAATGAAATGAGGAGAAGAAGACGAAGAAGCGGAACGCTTGTTTTACGCGCGACAGATAACGACATAAGGTTTCCTCAATGAACATTCATCCTTGAGGGACAGTGTTTTCCCTGACGGCGACTGAGCCCGGGAGTCACGCATTCTGCGTCACTCTATTCATAGTTCAGCTGCCTCGCTTCTGCCAGCATCAACGCACAAATTATCAGTCCGTTATGACGATTTCGCAGAGGGCGGCCATTGTTGTGATAAATGCAGCGACTCACCGTCAGAAACCGTCACCACGATTTTGACGGTGTCTTGTGCTGAGATATTTAAACTGAGTCTGGTCAAATCAATGGCCTGATTAGCAGGCAGGGATAGGGTCTTTTTCTGTCGTGACTGACTTTGCCCCGCGACGCCTTCGCGAAGGGCTAAAATCTGAATCTGGCACACACAGGGTTGCGTCAGAGTGACCTGCGGGGTAATGGTATAAATGTCACCTTGCTGGGTTGTCGCGAAGGTTATCTGATTAGAAAGCGCCACAAGGAGTAAAAAAGTATTCATGATGCCCCCCGAAAAAAAACAGGGCTTTCGCCCTGTTTATATTCAGCACATTAACTGAATCAGTACTGGTTAGCCGTGGCGTTGTTGCCAAAACCAACCTGATGCACCAGAACGCTGGAATCAGACGCAGTCTGGTTTACCAACGCGCCGTTATGTCCACCATACTGGCTCACAGTAATGTCCGAGTTTTTGCCGTTCCACTGATCGATGGTGGCATTGTTCTGGAAGCCGCTTTGAGTCAGATCGATGGTGCTATTATCTGCGCCCTGGCCCACGTCAGCGCCGTTACCAAAGCCATTCTGATGAATGGTCGTATCGGATTTACGAGCGTCGCTTTGCAGCGCAAGCGCGGCGTTGTTGACCCCTGACTGATAAATACTCAGGGTCGATTCCGGGCCGGAGCTGCTTCCGCCGCCACCGCCACCACCGCCGCCCCATTGTGGAACTGCACCAGCCAGAGCACTGCCAGAAACCACGATTGCTGCAAATGCTGCCACTTGTAAAAGTTTCATGGTAAACCCCCATCGGATTGATTTAAGCGTCGTCAATGTATTAGCGTTGAGTTACGCGAATTGCCATTTGCGACTGTCTCTGCACTACAACTGCTGTTTTCTGCGTACCATACTGAGTAATATTTGCTTTATTTCCAGAGCCTTTCTGGATAATCATCGCAGTATTACCATAATTACTTTGCGATATACTGGCATCATTGGAATTACCCGACTGAGCAATATACGCAAAGTTATAAACTCCTGATTGGTCAACTTTGGCCCGGTTGCTTCCACCTTCTTGAGAAACAACCGACAAAAGTTTTGAGCCGTCCTGGCGTATTTTTGCACTATTATTAGTACCAACTTGACCAATAATGGCTGCCTGATTAAATGAAGACTTGCTTAATTCATTTACCGCGAAGTTATATTCTGAATTCGCCAGATCATAACTTGTTGCGGAAACAATCCCAGGCGCACCCAGTACTGTTAACATCATAAATAACAATTTGTTTTTCATGTTGTCACCCTGGACCTGGATGTACATTGAGAAAATAACTTTTTCATCAATTTCGTTGTTAACGCAGAACGTAATTTGTTAACGCCGCGTTACGATGAAGAGTATGTCTGCGGAAACATTTTAAATAACTCACCCGCCAGTGGTATTTTTATATTTTTGCTCACACCAAAGTACTAAACAGGGCGGGAATATGCTGTTATTTACGCTTATTTTATTTTCTTCATGTCAAGGGTTGATACATATGTGCGCCGTCAGTCAGCCACTGTACAGTGGGCTTTCCAGGCTCAGTTGCGCAGCCTGAGAAGAGGAAATGGACCAAGTCGTGACAAGCACCACTTTTTTCGTCACCAAAATGCACAACGCCGATGGAAGTCATCATGCAGCAATTTTTAAGCAACGCAATCGTTAGCGGAATTTTCATTTAGCTATTTTTATTCAAATAGTTAATATAATTTGTATGATTTTTTAAATCTGTGCAATAACGGATAGATGTACAACTTTCCTATCAAATAAAAACTAAAAAAAAGCCTGAGAATAACAAATTAATATATATTTTTACATCTTGTTACATGTTTAACACTTGCTTTAAGATTTGTAATGGCTAGATTGAAATCAGTTGTAGTTCATTTGTATTAATATTTTGACCCGTTCGGGCTGATTCTTATTATCTACACACAGCAGTGCAACATCTGTCAGTACTTCTGGTGCCTCATTTCTGCAGGCAACTGTCAGATGTGCGACTAAAAAAGTGGGGTTTCATCATGTTTAATGAAGTCCATAGTATTCATGGTCATACTTTATTGTTGATCACTAAACCATCCCTGCAAGCCACAGCATTATTGCAGCATTTAAAACAATCACTGGCTCTCACCGGAAAACTGCATAATATTCAACGTTCTCTGGATGATATATCCTCCAGCTGCATTGTTTTAGTCGATATGATGGAAGCGGATAAAAAGCTCATCCATTACTGGCAGGATAACTTGAGTCGGAAAAACAACAATTTAAAGACGTTATTGTTGAATACTCCCGATGATTATCCCTATCGGGATATTGAAAACTGGCCGCATATCAATGGCGTTTTTTACGTAGCGGATGACGAAGAACGTGTCGTAAACGGTTTACAGGGGATCCTGCGGGGAGAATGTTACTTCTCACAGAAACTGGCCAGTTATCTGATCACACACTCAGGCAATTACCGCTATAACAGCACGGAGTCTGCCCTCCTGACTCATCGTGAAAAAGAGATTCTGAATAAACTGCGTATCGGCGCCTCTAATATCGAAATCGCGCGCTCACTGTTTATCAGTGAAAATACGGTTAAGACGCATCTTTATAATCTTTTCAAAAAGATAGCCGTTAAAAACCGTACCCAGGCGGTTTCGTGGGCCAATGACAACCTCAGGCGATAACGCCATGAAATGCTATTTAACCTGGCTTGTAGCAGCACAGTTTCTGCTGGCTGCCGGCACGACGCAGGCAGTAGAAGTTGAAGTTCCTGGACTCTTAACTGACCACACGGTTTCGTCTATCGGGCATGATTTTTATCGTGCATTTAGCGACAAATGGGAAAGTGAATATCCAGGCAATCTGACTATCAATGAGCGGCCCAGTGCACGTTGGGGAAGTTGGATCACCATAACGGTTAATCAGGACGTTATATTCCAGACTTTTTTATTTCCAACGAAAAGAGACTTCGAGAAAACTGTTGGCTTTGCGCTGGCACAAACCGAGGACGCTTTAAACCGTCGACAAATAGATCAAACACTATTGAGCACCGGCGATTTAACGCATGACGAATTCTAAAGAGTGATTTTTGTCCGGAGGCTGTAATGCGTGTCAAACATGCAGTAGTAGTACTCATGCTTATTTCGCCATTAAGTTGGGCCGGAAATATGACTTTCCAGTTCCGTAATCCCAACTTTGGTGGAAACCCCAATAACGGTTCTTTTTTACTGAATAGCGCCCAGGCGCAAAACTCGTATAAAGATCCCAGTTATGACGACGATTTCGGAATTGAAACTCCCTCCGCGTTGGATAACTTCACTCAGGCTATTCAATCGCAAATATTAGGTGGGCTGTTGACCAATATTAACACGGGGAAACCTGGCAGGATGGTGACCAATGATTTCATTGTTGATATTGCTAACCGGGATGGTCAGTTACAGCTCAATGTGACGGACAGGAAAACGGGGAAAACATCGACGATAGAAGTGTCGGGTTTACAGTCGCAATCCACCGATTTTTAAGCACCGCAACGTAAGGACAATCATCATGCAGCGCTTACTTATATTCGTCGCCGTTATTTTACTGAGCGGATGCTTAACCGCACCGCCAAAACAAGCCGCGAAACCGACATTAATGCCCCGTGCGCAAAGTTATAAGGACTTAACGCATTTACCGATGCCAACGGGCAAAATTTTTGTCTCGGTGTATAACATTCAGGATGAAACCGGACAGTTTAAACCTTATCCGGCCAGTAACTTCTCGACAGCTGTCCCACAAAGCGCTACCGCGATGCTGGTCACGGCCCTGAAAGATTCCCGCTGGTTTATCCCACTGGAGCGTCAGGGACTGCAGAACCTGCTTAACGAGCGAAAAATCATTCGTGCCGCCCAGGAAAACGGGACCGTCGCCATCAACAACCGTATTCCGTTGCAGTCGCTGACGGCGGCGAACATCATGGTTGAAGGGTCGATTATTGGTTATGAAAGTAACGTGAAATCCGGCGGGGTCGGTGCCCGTTACTTCGGTATTGGCGCCGACACGCAGTACCAGCTTGACCAGATTGCGGTGAACCTGCGCGTAGTCAACGTCAGCACCGGTGAGATCCTCTCCTCGGTCAACACCAGTAAAACCATTCTGTCTTATGAAGTGCAGGCAGGCGTGTTCCGCTTTATTGATTACCAGAGACTGCTGGAAGGTGAAATTGGCTACACCTCCAACGAACCGGTGATGTTGTGCCTGATGTCCGCTATTGAAACGGGCGTCATCTTCCTCATCAATGATGGTATCGACAGAGGGCTGTGGGATTTGCAGAATACCACCGATCGCCAGAACGACATCCTGGTGAAATACCGCCATATGTCGGTACCACCGGAATCCTGATCATCAGGATAAAAAAAAGCGTGAGGATTACCTCACGCTTTTTTGTTTTCCGCGACCGTTCGCGTGCTTTGTCTTTCTCGTCGTGCCGCCAGCCACAGGCCGCTGTTTTTCATGGCATAGCCAAAGAGCAAACCGACCGCCAGAGAAGGCAGAACCAGTTTCCAGTCCCCTTGTCCGGCAAACGTCGCACATGCACCAATAAAGGTGCCAGGCACAAATGACAATAAAACTTGCTTTGCCTGAATACACATCAGAAAGGCCACAATGCCGGTGATCACATACCCCACCAGTTCCAGATGTGGCGTCAGCGCACTTCCGTAAATAATGACCAACGCCCACACCACGCCGCTCAACAGCGTGGAGGCCGAAATGGCCAACCCCTTTAACCCACCCTGCGGACAGGCGAAATAGGCAGTACAGCCTAAAAACCCAGCCCAACTCAGTAAGCCAAGAGAGACGGCCACCCATCCCCAGAGACCGGAGAGAATGCCCGTTGTGATTGCTATGGAAAGAAGTATGTTCATGCTGCGAATGATAGCAGAAAAGCGCAATGTGAATGAGATCACGCACACAATTTATGCAATGAATCACTCACGTTGCATTGCAATGTGATTTGAATCACATTCAGGCATCTGTCTCTTCTTCCAGTTCGTCCCACATCGCGCCAATAGAATCGCGTGTTAGCGGTGCCATTGTCCGCCAGAAAGGCGTCGTGGCATGCGCTTCAACTTTGCCGAGAAAGGTGTCACACCAGGGAAGGATGTAATCCGCGAACAGGGTTTCCAGCGCCTCGCTTTCATCTTCTGTCGACTGATCTTCCAGCCAGGATGCTGCCAGCAACAACGTACCAATATGATCGGCAGGTGTGTCGGCAAGCGGCATTCCGCGTGCGGAGAGGAACGTCCGCACCTCTGATTCTGTCGCCCCTTCTACCCACGCGCTGCGATACGGTGGCACCGCGCACTCCGCGCCGACGAACAACGCATTGTAATCTGCCGCCAGTTGAGCCATATCGCAGCTTTTCTGTAGACGCCCCAACAGTTCATCCTGCTCGAGCGGCCAGCTTGCCGGGAGTTTACCTTCGCGAATCAGGGTAAAGAGCGGAACCAATAAAGGATCCTGCGGTTGGCGGTAATATAGCGATCCCAGGACGCGGCACAGGATAGAAAACTCGTTCATCAAATATTCCAGCTCGTAGTGATTAAAGTTCAGCAAATTCAGGGATCGTCGGCATGCCGCGCGATTCGAGAAAATTGAGTAGTCGTTTCGGCGTCACGTTTAAAATTCGATCTTCCGGGAAGTTCACCGCCTCGAGGATTTTCAGGCACTCGCTAAAATCCCCCATCGTAAAGGCGGTATGGGAATCTGAACCCAGCGCCACCCAGCCGCCCGCATCGCGCACCGCTGCCGCCACCGCGCGACAGTTTGCTTCACTGCCTTTGCGTGAATGAAGGAAGGAAGAGTTATTAATCTCCAGCGCAACATTGTATTTCGCCGCGGCCTGGGCAATCGCGGTGATATCAACAGGATATTTCGGGTTGCCGGGGTGGCTAATGATATGCACAACGCCGCTCGCCATGGTGGCAATCATCGCCTGCGTGTTGGTGGCTTCATCGTGAGGGGCAAAAACCGGTTCATGGAAGCCCGCGATAATCAGATCCAGTGAAGTGAGCATCGGACCGGTACAGTCAATTTCACCTTCGATATTTTTGATGTTGGCTTCAATGCCTCGCAGGATCCCGACGCCATCCACCACGCGCGGCCAGATCCGCATATTAATGAAATGCCAGTGGTGAGGCGCATCCGCCATGTCCGGGCCATGATCGGTAATCGCAAACAGTTTTAGCCCCTGGCGTTTCGCTTGCGCGATGTAATCGCTCAGGGTGCTATAGGCGTGGGTACTGGCGACGGTATGCATGTGCAGGTCAACGGGATACATGTTTCTCTCCTGTAGTCATTTTTCGACAAGGATAGCAGGAATCGCCAGCGTTTATTAGTCGAAACCCGGCAGAGGCCGGGTGGGGATCAGTAACCGCGTTGACGATCAACCTGCCCTGTCACCGCTTCACCGTTTTCAAGATGTGAAATGGTGCGGGATATATAGGCAACAGCTTCTGCAGGACGTGTGACTGCCGCAATGTGCGGCGTCATTGCCACGCGAGGATGTTTCCACAGTGGGCTATCCGCTGGCAGCGGTTCGCGGCTGAAGACATCCAGCATCGCGCCTTTTAGTTTTCCGCTGTTCAACGCAGCCAGCAAATCATCTTCATTGACGTGAACACCCCGTGCAAGATTGAGCAGATACGCGCCGTCCTGCAGTTGCTCAAGCCGTTCGCCATTGATAATGCCGACCGTCTCCGCCGTATTGGGCAGCAGGTTTATGAGCACGCGAGTCTGACTCAGAAATGCGTCCAACTCTTGCGTACCGGCAAAACTCTCAACGCCCGGCCAGGACTTGCGGCTGCGACTCCAGCAGCGTAACGGAAAGCCCCAGGGCTGCAGGCTTTCAGCCACTTTTGCCCCCAACACGCCCGCACCCATAATCCCCACGGTAAATTCCTCGCGCGTATATTCCGGTAGCGACTGCCACTGGCTTTCATTTTTTTGCGCCTGGTAATCATCAAAACGACGGAACCAGTGCAACACCTGGCTGACCGCGTACTCCTGCATTTGCAGGCCCATGCCGGTATCTTCCAGCCGAAAGAGCGGCACGGAAATATCAAGCATAGAGGGATGGGCTTTCAGTTTACTCAGGATCGAATCCACACCCGCGCCTAGCGCAAACACCGCCTTCAGTTTGCGGCCTTCCAGCATCTCTACCGGCGGATGCCAGACCAGCGCATAATCTGCCGGATCGTTATCGCCCTCTTTCCACTCGCGAACTTTCGCACCGGGAAGGGCTTTTTCCAGAGCGTTAATCCACCAGGGGGTATCAAACGTAGGGTGATAGAAAATGATATCCATATTGACTCCTGCGGGTTGTTGTGCGGAATTTTGCGCACTTATTATCATCGTTTTCAAAGGGATCATCAGCATAGCAAATTCACGGGCGCTGGCAAAAAAAGCGTTTTCCGCTTAATTAAGCGACAGGTTGTTTGAAGTTTGTGTAAATGCACGATTTTTTAGAAAAGTTAATTGACGCAGGCGGTGTATTTCCCTAAATTAGCGCCCGTTCCAGTTATTGCGGAACAACAATATGGTGAGGTGTCCGAGTGGCTGAAGGAGCACGCCTGGAAAGTGTGTATACGGCAACGTATCGGGGGTTCGAATCCCCCCCTCACCGCCATATTTCAGATGAGAGCCGGTACTTATGTATCGGCTCTTTTCTTTTATATTCCCCAATGGGGGGATGAGAATCCCCGACCGGGGTTCGACAACGGGCGCAGCCCGTTGGACGGACCGCGAACGCAGTGAACGGGCTGCCCGCAGGGCGAGCGCAGCGAGTTAACGCCCCCACCGCCATCCGGCAACATTCGTCTAAAAAAACAAAGCCCGGTCGTCCCGGGCTCTGAGCGAAAATGTGGCTAACTTAGCTATACGCATTCAGCGTCCGCTGGCAGAGCGCCGAGCGAACACAATCATCTTTACTGAAGCGGACAATGCCTATCATCTCGTCTTCTTTAAAGCGGGCCAGCGCGTCACTGAGCCCTGACTGAACATGAGAGGGTAAATCGCACTGGGTGATGTCCCCATTCACGATAACCGTCACATTCTCCCCGAGGCGCGTCAAAAACATCTTCATTTGCGCAGCAGTGACGTTCTGAGCCTCGTCAAGAATGACCACTGCATTTTCAAATGTACGTCCGCGCATATAGGCGAACGGCGCGATTTCCACCTTACCGATTTCAGGTCGCAGGCAATATTGCATAAAAGATGCACCGAGTCGTTTTACCAGCACGTCATAAACCGGCCGGAAATACGGGGCAAACTTCTCCGAGACATCCCCAGGTAAGAATCCCAGATCTTCATCGGCCTGCAGAACAGGACGGGTGACAATGATCCGGTCGACATCTTTATGTATCAGGGCCTCTGCTGCTTTTGCCGCACTGATCCAGGTTTTGCCGCACCCGGCTTCGCCCGTAGCGAAAATCAGTTGTTTACTCTCGATAGCATTCAGGTAGTGCGATTGAGCTTCATTACGCGCCATGATTGGGGTGGTGTCGCGACTGTCGCGCGCCATGCCAATCGCTTCTACGCCACTCATCTGCACAAGCGAGGTGACCGATTCTTCTTCACGCTGTTTATGACTGCGCGAGTCCCGTCTCAGCACACGTTTTGCTTCACGACGAGCTTTGATCACTGCTTTTTGTCTTCCCATGGATAGCACCTTGAGTTGTTGGTATTCATTACACGCGCTGCTGACAGCGCGATTATGCGCACAAACATCCGAGGAGTGGCTCCCTTGTAAGCCATATCTTGCCGGTTGAAAAGACGCCATACGCGGCTACGCGCACCGAACAGGGCATCAGTATCTGGAATAGGTCGGGAAAGGGTGAGGAATTTTGCGGTGACACGGGTACAACCGGAGGAGAGACTTCCGCGCCTGGAACTGCAACGTCTATCAGAAACGAGTCCACAAGAGGACTTTACCATTCGCGATCTCCATAGTGAATGAACATCACAGCCGGGAACTACCGCTATTACGTATAATTACATCAGAACTTAGCAATAACGCAACAATATTTTCACCTGGCGTTAACTAAATTCTCATTTCCTGCTGGCAACAGTCTCTTACGGAAATACTACAAAATTATTTCAAAAAACGGATCATATAAAAAAAGAATATTTTCATCAGCGTGAGACACAACACGCCCCCGCCCGCAGACGGGGTAATGCTGTCAGGCTTCAAGCAGAGACTGCCCCAGATAACGATCGGCCTGCTTAACACCCGGGAGTGCGAAGAAATAGCCACCGCCGATCGGCTTAACGTATTCTTCCAGCGCTTCACCATTCAATCGCTTCTGCACCGTCAGAAACCCTTTTTCCAGGTCATGTTGATAGCAGACAAACAGTAATCCCATATCGAGTTGTCCGGAATTGGTTACGCCAAGCGAATAGCTGTAGCCACGGCGCATCATCAGGCTCGACTGCGTCTGTTCGGTGCGAGGATTGGCCAGACGGATGTGGCTATCCAGCGCAATGACGTTGCCGTCCGGGTCGCTGGCGTAATCTGGCACATCATGCTCGTGCTGCATCCCCAACGGGGCGCCGGTGTGCTTATCGCGGCCGAAAATGGTTTGCTGCTCTTTGAGCGGCGTGCGGTCCCAGAATTCGACGCGAAACTGAATCAGACGTACGGCCTGATAAGATCCGCCAATGGCCCACGCCGGTTCCCCCTGCTCTGCCGTCACCCACACCACATCCTGCATCAACTTTTCATCGCTGCTGTCGGGGTTCGCCGTCCCGTCTTTGAAACCCAGTAAATTGACCGGGGTCTCTTTGCCTTTACTGCGCGCCGCATGGTCGGAGATAAACCCTTCTCGCTTCCAGCGTACGCTCAGCAAATCCGGTGTATGTTTGATGATATCGCGCAGAGCGTGGATCACCGTGTCCTGGGTGTTAGCGCAAATCTGCAATAACACGTCACCGTGACATAACGCCGCATCCAGTGAATCGTTAGGAAAACGGGTCATTTTTTGCAACGCCTTTGGCTTCTGCGCCTGTAATCCAAAGCGCTCATCAAACAGCGAATGCCCCACCGACAACGTCATGGTCAGGTTATCCGGCGCGATGAAGGCGCCGAGGATCCCGGAATCCATCGGCGGTAAGCGCGGATTTGGCGTTTCCGGCGCTGGTCCGCCGGTAGTCAGGAAGGCGATACGTGCCGTAAGCAGACGGAATAAGCGTTCGAGCTCACTTTTATCGGACGCCAGTACGTCAAACGCCACCAGCATCATTGCGGCCTGTTGCGGTGTCAAAATCCCCGCCTGATGAGGGCCATAAAAAGGCTGCGTTTCGCTGCGGGCATCCGGCGACAGCGTTCCCGGCGCGCTTTGTGGCTTTTGCGCGTGGGCGACAGGGCAACCGCCGGACAGTGCCAGCGCGCCACCGAGCGCGCCCATTCCTTTCAACAAACGTCGGCGTGACGGTTCGCTCACGCCGTTTTTATCATCATGCTGCATAGTGCTTAATCCAGACCCAGTACACCGCGTAATTGCGCCAGATCTTCCGCCAGCGTTGTAATCGGCCCTTTCAGCGCATTGCGGTCCGCATCGGTCAGTTTATCGTAAGTCTCAAAACCGTCTTTGGTGCGATATTTGGCGAGGATAGCGTCCACTTTTTTGAAGTTCGCATCCACTTTCGCTAAGAGCTCGCTGTTCTCTTTTTGCAGTTGCGGACGCAGCAGGTCTACTATCTTTTGCGCGCCGTCAACGTTCGCCTGGAAATCCCACAGATCGGTATGGCTGTAGCGGTCTTCTTCACCGCTGATTTTGCTGGCTGCGACCTCTTCGATCAGTCCAGCCGCTCCGCCCACTACTTTGGACGGCGGGAATGCCAGTTCACTGATGCGTTTTTGCAGATCCAGCACGTCGCTGTTAAGTTGATCGGCATACTTCTCCATCCCTTTGGTGGAGTTATCACCGAACAGCGCTTTTTCCAGACGGTGGAAGCCGGTAAATTTCGGGTCGGCGGCTTTTTGTTCGTAGTCGTCCTCACGGGCATCGATGCTGCCGTCGAGATCGGAGAACAATTCGGCAATTGGCTCAATACGCTCGTAATGCTGACGGGTTGGCGCATACAGTGACTTCGCTTTCTCCAGATCGCCCGCTTTAATGGCAGCGGTGAAGGCTTTGGTTCCCGCCACCAGTTGCGCGGTCTCTTCGGTCACATAGGCTTTATAGTCGGTAATGGCACTGCCCAGGCTCAATAAGGCGTCACTCTGCGCGGCATCGGCCGTTGCGTTGCCCTTAACAATCAACTTCCCTTTCGGGTTAGTCAGCAGGCCGCAGGTCATGTCATATTCACCCGGTTGCAGATTGGCGGTCATCTTCTGGCTGAATCCCGGCGCGATGTTTTCGCGCTCTTCAACCACCATCACGCCTTTCAGGATCTCCCATTCCAGCGCTTTCTGACTGTGGTTTTGAATGATGAACTGCGTTTTGCCGGCATTAACCGTAATGCTCATCGGCTCGCATTGTTTATCGGTTACTGTGACATTAACCTGCGGGATATCCGCAGCATGGGCAGTAAAAGCAGAAGCAAACAGCGCAGCCATGCCAGGCAGCAGCGCACTACGGCGAAAGTGATTCGTCATGACCATCCCTTTAAATAAGTATGTTGTAACTATAAGTAAACGTCTGCGTCGCAAAGCGTTAAGGTGCGGTGCGTGACGCGGTTGTGCTTGTACGCGGTGGCAATGCAAATACCACCAGCGCGGGTATTAAGTAGATAAACCAGACCGCAACCTCACTGACGCTTGGAGCTTCCTGGTAACCAAAAATGCCTTCCATCAGAGTACCAAACAGCGAGTGCGTCGAAAGAGTGGCGCTCATATCTAACGCCACATCCTGAAAGTGGTTCCACAGTCCCGCCTCATGGAAGGCGCGAATTGCCCCCGCGGCAAGGCCTGCCGCCACCAGCAAAATAAACAGGCTGGTCCACTTAAAGAACGCGCCCAGATTGAGGCGAATACCGCCCCAGTAGAGTAAGAAACCGAGAACCACCGCCGTCGCCAGTCCCAGCATGGCCCCAACCGGCGGCCAGATCCCGACGTCCTGTTGAAAGGCCGCCAGCAGGAAAAAGACCGATTCCAGCCCTTCACGTGCTACGGCGAAAAAAACCATCATGATCAGCGCCCAGCCGTGATGATTGCCGCGCTGTAACGCGCTGTCGACGGCCTGCTCCAGTTGTACTTTGACGTTACGTGACACTTTACGCATCCAGAACACCATCCAGGTGAGGATCACCACGGCAATGACCGCGACGATACCTTCGAACAGCTCTTGCTCCTTCTGCGGAAACTCGCCGGTGGTTTCATTAATGAAAACGCCTAATGCCAGGCACAGCGCCGCCGCCAGAAAGACACCAATCCACATAACGCCAATCCAACGGCCTCGTTGGGTACGCTTCAGATAGCTGGCAATCAGGCTGACTATCAGCGCGGCTTCCAGCCCTTCACGCAACATAATTAGAAACGGAACAAACATGCCAGACACCCTTAAACGTTATTCTTAGTCAACTGATGCAAAGAAAGGTAAATTACAGTGATAGTGATTATCATTACGGCAAAAGAAAACTCAAGCAGAATGTAATGATAATGATGTCAGAATGTAAACACTTAGCGGGTTAATGGTTATTGCACGAAGCGATGGCTGAAAAAAACAAAAAGGCCCGCACGAAGCGGGCC
Source organism: Citrobacter sp. ANG330 (assembly GCF_047467925.1). Taxonomy (NCBI): domain Bacteria; kingdom Pseudomonadati; phylum Pseudomonadota; class Gammaproteobacteria; order Enterobacterales; family Enterobacteriaceae; genus Citrobacter; species Citrobacter sp. ANG330. The sequence goes on from NZ_JASJUI010000002.1 coordinate 395,422, forward strand.
TGATTCGTCAGTGAATTGAGGCGTTAGCCTTCCTGCAAACGTGACGGTGGTGCGGAATGATAGTGCGCGTCCGCCTCAGCAAAGCGTTTGAGCATCGCCGATGATGGCGCTTTACCCAACAGACTGAAGACGACGATTCCGACGCTGCCGAAGATAAAGCCCGGAATGATTTCGTACAGATCCAGCCAACCGAAATGTTTCCAGACGATTACCGTCACGGCACCGATAATCATCCCGGCCAGTGCGCCGTTGCGGGTCATGCGCGACCACATCACAGAAAACAGTACCACCGGGCCAAACGCGGCGCCAAATCCAGCCCAGGCGTAGCTCACCAGACCCAGTACCCGGTTATCCGGGTTCGCCGCCAGAGCAATCGCCACCAGCGCGACCACCAGCACCATAATGCGCCCTACCCAGACCAGCTCCTGCTGGCTGGCACCTTTACGCAGGAACGCTTTGTACAGATCCTCGGTAATCGCGCTTGAGCACACCAGCAACTGACAGCTCAGCGTCGACATGACCGCCGCGAGAATCGCAGACAGCAGGATACCGGCAATCCACGGGTTAAACAGGATTTGCGCCAGTTCGATAAACACGCGCTCCGCGTTTTGATTCACTGAACCCGCCAGCGCCGGATTGTTGTTAAAGTAAGCGATGCCGAAGAAACCAACCGCCACCGCGCCTGCCAGACAGAGGATCATCCAGGTCATGCTGATACGACGAGCATGAACGATACTGTGGTGGGAATCCGCCGCCATAAAGCGCGCCAGAATATGCGGCTGACCAAAGTAGCCCAGCCCCCAGCCCATCAGGGAAATGATGGCGACGAAGTTCAGCCCCTTAAGCATGTCGACGTTCTCAATGCTCTTCTGCTTGATAACTTCCAGCGAGTCGCCAAAGCCCCCGACGCTGATGATGACGATTACCGGCGTGAGGATCAGCGCAAAAATCATCAGGCTGGCCTGCACAGTATCCGTCCAGCTCACCGCCAGGAACCCGCCAATAAAGGTATAAAGGATGGTCGCTGCCGCGCCTGCCCATAGTGCGGTTTCGTAGCTCATGCCAAAGGTGCTTTCAAACAGACGCGCCCCGGCCACAATGCCGGATGCACAGTAAATGGTGAAGAAAAGCAGAATCACCAGCGCGGAGATAATGCGCAGAACCCGGCTCTTGTCTTCAAAGCGGCCGGTGAAGTAGTCCGGCAGCGTCAGGGCATTATTATTATGCTCGGTGTGCACACGAAGACGCCCGGCCACCAGCTTCCAGTTGATCCACGCCCCTAACGTCAGGCCGATGGCAATCCAGCTTTCTGAAATCCCGGAAATGAAAATCGCGCCCGGTAAGCCCATCAGCAGCCAGCCGCTCATATCCGACGCACCCGCAGATAATGCGGTGACAAATGGCCCGAGACTGCGGCCCCCCAAAATATAATCATCAAAGTTCTTGGTTGAACGCCAGGCGATAAAACCAATCAGTATCATGCCAAAAATATAGACACAAAACGTCACCAGCATCGGTGTGCTAATTGCCATAAAATCTCCAGACTCTTCTGTTTTATTGCTCTGCCGGAACGTGGCAAAGCATGTTGTATTTCCCGGGCGACCGTATCCTGCCGGAAGCGCGGTTTATTCACAATCGATTTAACACATCATTTACATCAAATTTAAATGCAGATGAACACTATTTTCTGGCAGGTTGCACTCTCTCACATTTTTCGCGGTTGCACCTTTTAAAAGTGTTAACTGCCGCAGAGAAAAAGATAGCGTTATTATTTTTCCCAACGTCATACATCTTTCTTTTATTAACATTTCATTCATTTTTAAGCTTGTTATACAGGTCACATTTAACGTGGTTGCACAAAGTTGCAACATAGTGGATATTTCTCGATAACGATAAGCAGTACCTCACTGAACAACAGGAGCAGAAGGCATGGGAACCACCACGATGGGGGTTAAACTGGACGACGCCACGCGCGAGCGGATTAAGTCAGCGGCAACACGTATTGATCGCACTCCGCACTGGTTGATAAAGCAGGCAATCTTTAATTACCTGGAAAAGCTGGAAAACGATGACGCATTGCCTGAACTTCCTGCGCTATTAGCTGGCGCCGCCAACGAAGGCGATGAGTCCACGGCGCCGCAGGAAGAGATCCATCAGCCTTTCCTGGAATTTGCCGAGCAGATCCTCCCTCAGTCCGTCTCGCGTTCTGCCATCACTGCCGCATACCGCCGCTCTGAAACGGACGCGGTTTCGATGCTGATGGAGCAGGCACGTCTGCCACAACCGGTGGCTGAACAGGCTCATAAACTGGCATACCAGTTAGCGGATAAACTGCGTAATCAGAAATCAGCCAGCGGCCGCGCCGGTATGGTGCAGGGGCTGTTGCAGGAGTTCTCTCTCTCCTCACAGGAAGGCGTGGCGCTGATGTGTCTGGCGGAAGCGCTGCTGCGTATTCCGGATAAAGCGACCCGCGATGCCTTAATCCGCGACAAAATCAGCAACGGCAACTGGCAATCGCACATCGGTCGCAGTCCGTCGCTGTTCGTCAACGCGGCAACCTGGGGCCTGCTGTTTACCGGTCGTCTGGTCTCGACCCATAACGAAGCCAGTCTTTCGCGTTCGCTGAACCGCATTATCGGCAAGAGCGGCGAACCGCTGATCCGTAAAGGCGTCGATATGGCAATGCGCCTGATGGGCGAACAGTTCGTCACCGGAGAAACCATTGCCGAAGCGCTGGCGAATGCCCGTAAGCTGGAAGAAAAAGGCTTCCGCTACTCCTACGATATGCTGGGTGAAGCGGCGCTGACCGCAGCCGATGCGCAGGCCTATATGGTCTCCTATCAGCAGGCGATTCACGCGATTGGCAAAGCGTCGAACGGACGCGGGATCTATGAAGGGCCGGGGATTTCAATCAAGCTCTCCGCTTTGCACCCTCGCTACAGCCGCGCCCAGTACGATCGGGTGATGGAAGAACTTTACCCACGTCTGAAATCGCTGACGCTGCTGGCGCGCCAGTATGATATCGGCATCAATATCGATGCCGAAGAGGCCGACCGTCTGGAGATCTCCCTCGATCTGCTGGAAAAACTGTGTTTCGAGCCGGAACTGGCCGGCTGGAACGGGATTGGTTTCGTCATTCAGGCATACCAGAAACGCTGCCCGTTCGTCATTGATTATCTGATTGATCTTGCCACCCGTAGCCGTCGTCGTCTGATGATCCGTCTGGTCAAAGGCGCCTACTGGGATAGCGAGATCAAACGCGCCCAGATGGACGGTCTGGAAGGCTATCCGGTTTACACGCGCAAGGTCTACACCGATGTCTCTTATCTCGCCTGTGCGAAAAAACTGCTCGCCGTGCCGAATCTGATCTACCCGCAATTTGCAACTCACAACGCCCATACGCTGGCGGCTATTTATCAACTGGCCGGGCAGAATTACTATCCGGGACAATATGAGTTCCAGTGTCTGCACGGGATGGGCGAACCGCTGTATGAGCAGGTGACGGGGAAAGTGGCGGATGGCAAACTGAATCGTCCGTGCCGCATTTATGCGCCGGTTGGCACCCATGAAACGCTGCTGGCGTATCTGGTGCGTCGTCTGCTGGAAAACGGCGCCAACACCTCCTTTGTTAACCGGATTGCGGATACCACGCTGCCGCTGGACGAACTGGTGGCCGATCCGGTCGAAGCCGTCGAAAAGCTGGCACAACAGGAAGGTCAGACCGGTCTGCCGCATCCGAAAATTCCGCTGCCGCGCGATCTGTACGGCAAAGGGCGCGAAAACTCTGCGGGGCTGGATCTTTCCAACGAACATCGTCTGGCCTCACTCTCCTCTGCCCTGCTCAACAGCGCGCTGCAAAAATGGCGGGCGTTGCCGATGCTCGAAACACCGGTAGCCGAGGGTGAAATGAGCCCGGTCATCAACCCGGCAGAGCCGAAAGACATCGTTGGCTTTGTCCGCGAAGCCAGTGAAGCCGAAGTGGAACAGGCACTACAAAATGCGGTGAACAACGCTCCAATCTGGTTTGCGACGCCGCCGCAAGAGCGTGCCGCCATCCTCCATCGCGCAGCCGTGTTGATGGAAGGCCAGATGCAACAACTGATCGGCATTCTGGTACGCGAGGCCGGTAAGAGCTTCGCTAACGCCATTGCCGAAGTGCGTGAAGCGGTGGACTTCCTGCACTATTACGCCGGTCAGGTACGTGACGATTTTGATAATGAGACTCACCGTCCGCTCGGCCCGGTGGTCTGCATCAGCCCGTGGAACTTCCCGCTGGCAATCTTCAGCGGACAAATTGCCGCCGCGCTGGCGGCAGGCAACAGCGTGCTGGCAAAACCGGCGGAACAGACTCCCCTTATCGCAGCCCAGGGCATTGCAATCTTGCTGGAAGCGGGTATACCGCCGGGCGTGGTGCAACTGCTGCCGGGACGCGGCGAAACGGTGGGTGCGCAACTGACCTCCGACAGCCGCGTACGTGGTGTGATGTTTACCGGTTCGACCGAAGTGGCGACGCTGCTGCAACGCAATATTGCCACGCGACTGGATGCACAGGGGCGTCCGATTCCGCTGATCGCCGAAACGGGCGGCATGAACGCGATGATCGTTGACTCGTCTGCCCTCACCGAACAGGTGGTGGTCGATGTGCTGTCCTCGGCGTTTGACAGCGCCGGGCAGCGCTGCTCCGCACTGCGTATACTCTGTCTGCAGGATGATATCGCTGACCACACGCTGAAAATGCTGCGTGGCGCGATGGCTGAATGTCGGATGGGCAATCCAGGGCGACTGACCACCGACATCGGTCCGGTTATCGACAGTGAAGCCAAAGCCAATATTGAGCAACATATCCAGTCCATGCGTGCGAAAGGTCGCCCTGTGTTCCAGGCGGCGCGTGAAAACAGTGAAGATGTCCGTGAATGGCAGAGCGGTACCTTCGTGGCGCCAACGCTTATCGAGCTGGAAAGCATTGACGAGTTGCAAAAAGAGGTCTTCGGTCCGGTTCTGCACGTTGTACGTTACAACCGCAATAATCTGGACGCGCTGATTGCGCAGATTAACGCCTCCGGCTACGGTCTGACGCTGGGCGTTCACACCCGCATTGATGAGACTATCGCCCAGGTTACCGGTTCGGCGCACGTAGGCAACCTGTACGTTAACCGTAATATGGTGGGGGCGGTCGTCGGCGTTCAGCCGTTCGGCGGTGAGGGGCTGTCGGGGACCGGGCCGAAAGCCGGTGGTCCGCTCTATCTCTACCGTCTGCTCGCCAACCGTCCGGAAAATGCGCTGTCCATTACCCTGGCGCGTCAGGATGCGGATTACCCGGTGGATGCCCAGCTCAAAGCCGCACTTATCCAGCCGCTGGAAGCACTGAGTGAGTGGGCCGCCGATCGTCCTGCGTTGCGCCATCTCTGCCAGCAGTTTGGCGAACTGGCGCAGGCCGGTACCCAGCGTCTGTTGCCAGGCCCTACCGGAGAACGTAACACCTGGACGCTGTTACCACGTGAGCGCGTGCTCTGTATTGCCGATGATGAGCAGGACGCGCTGGTGCAACTTGCCGCCGTCACCTCGGTCGGTAGTCTGATTTTGTGGCCGGACGATGCCTTCCACCGTGAGCTGGCAAAACGTTTGCCGGCAGCGGTTTCCGCCCGCATTACGTTTGCGAAAACCGACGGTCTGACGACGCAGGCGTTTGATGCGGTGATCTTCCACGGTGATTCCGATCAGCTTCGCGCCTTGTGTGAAGCGGTTGCTGCCCGCGACGGCGCGATTGTTTCGGTGCAAGGTTTTGCCCGCGGGGAAAGCAATATTCTGCTGGAAAGGCTGTACGTCGAACGTTCGTTAAGCGTGAACACGGCCGCCGCAGGAGGTAACGCAAGCCTGATGACAATTGGCTAAGGCTGTGGTTAATTAAGGCTCCGGAAACGGGGCCTTTTTACATCCAGAGGGAATGATGAAACGAATACTACTCACCTGCGCAGCACTCCTGCTTAGCGCTCAGGCGCTGGCCGATGATTGCGCGAATGCCAACACACAAACCGAGATGAACACCTGTGCCGCCGCGCAATACAAGACGGCAGACAAAGAACTGAATGAGACATACCAGAATGCGCTGAAACGCGCGGCCCCGCCGCAGCGTGAACTGCTGAAAAAGGCGCAAACGGCGTGGATCGCCGTGCGTGATGCCGACTGTGCGCTCATCAGTTCCGGCACCGAAGGTGGAAGCGCCCAGGCGATGATCGCCAGTCAGTGCCTGGCGGATAAAACCGCCGAACGTGAAGCGTTTCTTGCCTCTTTGCTACAGTGTGAAGAAGGCGATATGAGCTGCCCGCTGCCACCAGCCAATTAACGGACGCGGATCCCCTCGATAATCATGCGCTGAACGTTTTCAACCGTCTGATTAAAAAAGGCTTCATCACGCAGCGTTGCGCCCGTCACCGCCTCAACCTGAGGCGCAAAGTCGGCGTAATGCTGTGTTGAAGCCCAAATCATGAAGATCAAATGGTGCGGGTCGATCGGCGCCAGTTTGCCACTCTTCACCCACCCGGCAATCAGTGCAGACTTTTCATCAATCAGCATTTTCAGATCGCCCGTCAATTCATCCATTAACAACGGCGCACCGGCCAGCATCTCCATGCAAAAAAGGCGCGAGGCCTGCGGGTAGTCACGGGACACCTCCAGCTTCAGCCGGATGTATTCTTTGATGGCGGCCAGTGGCGCAAAATCTTCCCGAAACGCTTTCAGAGGTGCAAGCCAGATATCCAGAATCTGGCGCAGGACGGCCACATAGAGCGCCTCTTTTGACGGGTAGTAATACAGGAGATTGGTTTTGGACACCCCGGCCTGTTCGGCAATGTGTTCAATGCGGGTGCCGTGAAAGCCATATTGTGAAAACGTATTTAATGCCGCTGTCAGAATCGCTTCGCGTTTCGCGCTGACCGCCTGCGAGCGCTTACCTGTTTTTTTCTCAGCACGTTCGGCCATGCCCTTTCCTTGTTCGGTGAATCTGTCAGTGGCGCATAGTCTGCGTGGCGTTTCCTTCCAGTTCAACCTGACGGGCAAAAAAAACCGCCGGATTTTCCGGCGGCGGTGGCGTCATCACGCAGTAAGGGGAGGCTGAACGTGATGATCGGCAAGTGCGGCAATGCTAGCTATTACGGCTGCCACCACTGCTCTTGCCCCCTTTCTTACCTGCTTCAGAGGCACGCTGCGGGTCGTTTTTAAAATTCCCCCCGCTGTGCTGACCACCTTTCTTACCTGCTTCTGATGCTCTTTCACGGTCTTCGGCAAAATTACCGGAACCGCCTCGATGGTTTGCCATTACTGACCTCCGTCATTGATTAGACATCATATTGCATAGGTACTGAGGAGTGACTCCTCACGCCGCGGATGGCGGATGCCATTCACCTCGCTGCGTGAACCTAAGCTTAGGCAATACAGAGCGTTTGACCCGCTGCTGGTAATATCCTGCAACAGCTTAAGTCCGCGTTAAGGAATAATCGCCACACTTAATCAATAAGCCTTTCTTATGATTAACAAAATTGAGCGACGAAAAATGTATCATTTTGCTACAAAACAAGTAGTCGTAAAATTTGTTATAAATCAAAGAAATGGTAGTGATATTTGCACTCTGAGCGCCACGTCATATCTTTAAAGAGGGTAGCGAATCGCTACAGACACGGTTAATACGAGGAGTAGTACAAATGGCTAAAGTTCTGGTGCTTTATTATTCCATGTACGGACACATCGAAACGATGGCGCACGCGGTAGCGGAAGGGGCAAACAAAGTGGACGGCGCAGAGGTCGTAATTAAGCGTGTACCGGAAACCATGCCAGCTGAAGTTTTTGCCAAAGCCGGCGGCAAAACGCAAAACGCCCCCGTCGCCACCCCGCAGGAACTGGCGGATTACGACGCCATTATTTTTGGTACGCCAACGCGCTTTGGCAATATGTCAGGACAGATGCGTACCTTCCTGGATCAGACGGGCGGCTTATGGGCGTCAGGTGCGCTGTATGGCAAACTCGCCAGCGTTTTCAGTTCCACTGGCACCGGCGGCGGTCAGGAACAAACGATTACCTCCACATGGACTACACTTGCCCATCATGGGATGGTGATTGTGCCCATCGGCTACGCCGCGCAGGAACTTTTTGATGTTTCACAGGTTCGCGGCGGCACGCCTTATGGCGCAACCACCATTGCTGGCGGCGACGGTTCACGCCAGCCGAGCCAGGAAGAACTTTCAATTGCACGTTATCAGGGCGAATACGTTGCCGGTCTGGCAGTGAAGCTCAACGGCTAATCTTCAACAGGAGGACAAGCATGCCAACTCAAGAAGCGAAGGCTCATCATGTCGGTGAGTGGGCAAGTCTGCGCAATACGTCGCCAGAAATAGCCGAAGCCATATTTGAAGTTGCCGGATATGACGAGAAACTGGCAGAAAAGATTTGGGAAGAAGGCAGTGATGAAGTGCTGATCAAAGCCTTTGATAAAACAGATAAAGATTCGCTCTTCTGGGGCGAACAAACCATCGAGCGCAAAAACGTTTAGTCCGTCACTTCCCCCGCTTTCGCGGGGGAAACTCCTTATTTCGCGGCCTCATTCAACAGCGTGTCGAACTTGTCGATCGAACAAAAACCGTTGGCATCAATCGGGCACCCTTTCAGCTCAAGGGTCACTCGCTGCGCCGGCGCTTTCAGCGTCAGCACATCCGCATTACGCAGTTGATCTGAACTCTGATAGACATACTCAATTTTCATCAGATCGCGGTTGGCTTTGCTGTCATGCCAGCGCTGGAAGACAATTTTCCCGCCGATCGGCGTGCGTTCGTTCTGATCATGTAGCTGATAGGGTTTGAATTCCAGTGCGGTAAGCAGTGAGGCGATGTTGGAGTCATGGCCTACCAGCACAGTGATTTTCGGCGCTTTCGCCTGTTCGGTCACCAGCGCTTTGTCGATGTATTTCACCAGCGGTTTCGCCACATTACGCGCGACTTCCGGAGAGGTAAACAGGCTATCCTGGTAGCCGTTCTTCAGTTTCGACAACACCTTCCACTGCTGATCGGACTTAATTTCACCCCAGGCCACCTGATCCATCGGGAAACCTTCGTAGTATTGCAGCGTGAAGGCGTCCACCAGCGAGTTACCCACTTTCAGCGGCCCGGAAACACCGGGTTCCTGCTCATAGTTCGCACTAAAGGTGTCTTTGGCCTCGGTCAGTGAACACTGCTGCTTTTCTTTGCACGATGGCGAGTCTTTGTAGTTGATCATCTGTTCCAGCAACTTGTAGCTGTCATCAAGTTGCATCTGGCTACGCTCTTTTTCCATCGCCTGCACGGCTTTCTCGCGGAAAGCCGCCGAGTCATCGGTGATCACCGGATTAAAGGTTGGGTCCATCGTGCCCATTTTTTCCTGATGATGTACCGGAACATCACAACCTGGGAACGCGCCGGTGATAAAGAACTGGGCGGTCGCCACCGTACGCTGCAGGCTATTGGCGTAGGTATAGACCGTATCCGGTGCCGGGCATTCGCCGGTCTTCACCATCCCCTGCTCAGCCAGCCATTCCCGCATGTAATGACCCATGTACACTTCCAGTACGCCACCTTTGGTGGTGAGTTGCCCGCCCGGCACCTCCCATTCAGGCCACTTATTCGGAGTGGACTGCTCGAGCACGCTACCGTTATTCGCCAGCGGCGCACGTAAGTTATGTCGACTCATCATCAATACTTGCTGTAGCTGATAGCCTTCCGGCGCTGTCTGCGCCTGCGCGGCAGAAGACATCATCACAACCCCTGCCACAGCGGCGGCAATTAACGATTTGTTCATCCCTACGACCTCGTGTTGTTATTCGTCATTCATAAGTGTGACAGATATATGACACTTTTTTGGGAACGAGACCGCAAAATGAGGGATTAGCCTGTCGTTTTAATGCCAAATGCCGACTCCAGCCTGCGGATCCCGGAAGGTGTAAAGGTGACATGGCGGCTTCCCGGCGTCGTTTTGATCCCGCGCAGCGCAATAAACCAGTCCAGCAACGCAGCGCCCAGAACCCCGCCCAGATGATAACGTCGCTCGCTCCAGTCCAGACACCCGCAACTGAATTTGCGTCGTGACGAGCCGGTCTGAACCACGACCCCCAGCGCCGCCAGTTTTTCCTCACCCAGAGGCGTCAGGGTTTCGCCATCCGCCGTCAGCCACTGTCGGGAGACCAGCGTATCAAACAGTCTCACCGCCACTTCTCCGGCCAGATGGTCATAACAGGTTCTGGCCTGACGTAAACTCAGCGGCGTGGTGATTTTTCGCGAGGCCGTTGATGCCCAGGCAACGCCCATCAGACGCTCCAGCAGTTCCGCTATGTCTGCGCTTGCGAGGCGAAAATAGCGGTGTCGCCCCTGGGCGAGAGAAACAACAAACCGCTGCTCGCACAGACGGGCCAGGTGCGCACTGGCGGTTGAAGCTGAGATATCCGCCACCGCACTCAGTTCTGTCGCCGTCCATGCCCGACCATCCATTAACGCGCACAGCATCCGGGAGCGTGACTTGTCCGCCATCACCGCCGCTGTCAGCGCCATTCGTGATTCGAGTTCGCCCTCTTCTTCATTCATTCCTGATAATGTCATGGTGGCCTCGGTGCCTGTGGGAAAAAGTAACGATGGCATGAATGGCTGATTAAGTCACCGCACGGAGTATCATTTCCGCACCGAGCCCCATCAGACAAAACAGGAAACAGCGCTTAAAGACCACGGGGGAGATGACCCGCCGGATACGCGTGCCAGCCCACTGACCGATCAGCGCCGGAATAATGGCGAAGGCCGACACGCTTAGCGACTGTACGGGGAGCGCGCCATGCCACCATAGTCCAAACGCTAACGCCAGCGTGGAAAAAGTAAATGAGATCCCAAGCGCCTGCACCAGTTCATCTTTCTCAAAGCCCAGTGACTGGATCCACGGCACCGCCGGCATCACAAAGACGCCGGTCCCTCCGGTCAACAACCCCGTGGTGAATCCGACAATCAGCGAAAGCGGTTTTTCACGCTTTGGGCTGACCGCGATCCGTTTCCCTGCCAGCGTCCAGAGCGCATAGACTATCAGCGCAAGCCCAAGTGCGAACTGGGTACGGGAGGTATCGCCACCGGTTAGCCAGGCGCTGGCTAACAATGTGGCAATCACTACGGTAAGCAGCATCGGCCATAACCGCTTCAGTAACGTTCGGGTGTTTCCGCCGCCGCCAAACTGAAAAAGATTACTGACCAGCGAAGGCAGTAACAGCATAGCCGCCGCCGCGACCGGCGAGATCAATGAACCGAGGATCCCCATCGCCACGGTGGGCAGACCCATGCCGGTAACGCCTTTCACTATCCCCGCAAGAACAAAGGTCAAGGCAATCATCAAAACCTGGTCGGGGTCGAATGCAAAAAGAAGGGTCATGCTTCAGCGTCCTGTAAGGAGAAGATGACCCATCCTGAATGCTCACGAAGATACTTGCTTCGCCAGCGAACGAAATGTGGTTTCAGCTATTCAGAGATAATGACTTCATGGCGGATGTTACGCGCGCAGTAGGCGGTCCCGTCTTTGAGATATAATTCCTGAAAACGGCTGTTGTCCATCGGTTGCTGCAGTTGCGAACGCTCGGTATCGACAAACTCTTTTTGCACGCGGTAATGCACCGCATCCTGTGTTTCGAATGCGATAAACTCGCGGGTGGCATAGGGTTTATGTTTCAGTTTGACATAGACGATGTACTGCACCGTGCTGAACGTGAGCCCGGTTCGCACGGCAATCTCCTTCAGGGTCAACGGTTCATCGGATTCATACAATGCCTGAACCTGTTGAATTCTCTTCTGGTTATACGCCGACACACGCAAACTGAGTTTCAGCCGGTAAGCCATATTGCGCACCACTGTCACATTGGTGCACAGCATCTGCGCAATGTGTTGCGTCGAGAGGACGCCCGCGTTTTCACACAGGAGAGCCAGGCTCTCGTCGTTCCAGATAAATGCCATCAGCGGTATCCCTCCAGCGAAAACTTATCGCCCCGCGAGACGAGCGAACGTGGCGGCTAATTCCGCCGGTTTACGCATTCCCTGATGCCACTCCAGCACCCGGCCCTGGGGGTCAATCAGGACCGAGGTCGGTGTGCCGATGACCTGATATCGTTCCTGAGTGATCTTCATCTGATCGCGAAGGACCGGATACGACACCTGATGCTTCGCCAGCAGCGCATCCAGGCTGACCGTACCCGGATCGGTATTCACCGCCACCACTACCACGCTATCGCCCCATTTCTGGCTGAGCGTTTCCAGCGAATCCATCTCCGCCAGACAGCCACCGCAGCCTGCCGACCAGAAGTTCAGGTAGATGGATTTTCCCTGCCAGCGGTCCAGTCCGGACTCCTGGCCTTGCAAATCAAAGGCCGCCAGCGCCGGAGCCGTCTCGCCAACGGCCAGTTTTTCCTCTTTACAGCCACTGAGCAATACCGCCAGTGAGAGAATGAAAACGTTAAGCCAGCGCATGTTGCATCGCCTCCTCTCCCTGATACTTTCCGTGTTGCAGACGCAAAATGCGATCGGCAAACTGTCCAAGCGCCGGGTTATGCGTCACCATGACTATCGTGCGCCCCTGGCGGTGCAAATCGGTAAGCAAATCCAACACCCGCTGTTCATTCTCTTCATCAAGGTTGCCCGTCGGTTCATCCGCAAAAATGACCGGCGGCTCATTCACCAGCGCTCTCGCAATACAGACACGCTGCTGCTCCCCACCGGAAAGCTGGCTGGGTAAATGGGTGACGCGGTGCCCAAGACCGACCTGTTCCAGTACTTTTCTGGCCGCAGCTTCATCCACCACACTGTGATAGTGCTGCGCCAGCATGATATTTTCCAGCGCGGTTAAAAAAGGAATGAGATGGAATTGCTGGAACACCAGACCAATCTTCTCGGCGCGAAAACGACGCCTTCCTTCTTCGTCCAGTGCGGCGGCGTCCGTTCCATCAAGGAACACCTGACCTTCCGTTGCGGTATCCAGACAGGTGAGAATGTTCATCAGCGTCGTTTTCCCGGAACCGGAGGCTCCCATAATGGCGACAAACTCCCCTTGTGTAATTCGCAGGTTAATATCATCCAGGGCGGTAACATCGCCAAACCGTTTATAAAGATGACGAGTTTCGATCGCTACCTGTGGAATTTGCGTCACGGACATGGCGCTACTCTCCTTTCAGCACGTTAGCGGGTTCGACGCTGACCGCACGCCGTACCGGAACAATCGCCGCCAGAATGGCGACCAGTAAAGACAATACAAGGGTGATGGGTAGCACCGGCAGACGCAACGAGATTGCCGCATTGAATACCGTCAGTCCCAACAGTTGCGCCAGCAAATAACCCAACAACCAGCCGCACACGACGGCCGCAAGGGCGATAATGCAGGTTTCCAGCAAGATTTGCCGTACGATGTCGCCATTGCTCGCACCCAGCGCTTTTTGCAGAGCGAACTCGCGGGCACGCTCGCCGACTATCGCCATCAGGGTGGTATTCACGCACAGGGAAGAGAGCGCCAGAATCACCAGCGATACCAGCCCCATCAACCCTTTGATCTTATCCAGCACCTGCCCTTCTGAGGCGGAGACTTTACGCACCGGGCGAATCTCCAGATCCGGGTACTGGCTTTGCAGCCGGCTGGCATAGCGATCAACCTGGCCGACATCATTACTTACGCTCAACAGGCCGTGGCTGATTTTCCCCGGCTGATGCAGCCAGGCTTGCGCCACGTCAAGGCTGACGATCAGCATGTTGTCCGTGGCGTCACCGGCTTCAACAATGCCTTTAATCTGCAAATTTTTCCGCTGGTTATGATCGACCAGCGTAACGTTCTCGCCGGGCTGAACGTTGAGGCGCTCCGCCAGCTTGACGCCAATCATCGCGTTGCGATCGTCGAAGCTGACACCAATCCAGCTGCCCTGAACCTGCCAGTAAGGCACCAGTTTTTGTAACGATTCAAACCAGACACCGACGATCACCACTTTTTCCAGTTCGGTACGCGCCATGCCGTATAACCACGGACTGGCACCGTGAACCAGCCCTGGTGGCGCATCATCCAGAAGGGTCTGTAGCTCCTGCTGCGGCATACTCGCGCCGTGCCCCGGCCCGATGTAGAAGTTGGCACCGAAGGTGCGCAACTCTTCACTCATTTTAGTATTGATGTCGAACCATACCGCGCTCAGCGCCGTCACGATGGTTGCCCCCACCATCAGCGCGGCAAAAACCACGCTGACCCGCTGAAAGCGCAGGCGCAGCGCCCGCCACACCAGCAGCCAGAGCATTGTCTGTTTAGCGGCCATAGAGCACCTCCACGGGATAGAGTCGCGCAATACGTCGTGCCGGGAACCAGGTTCCGATCAGGGCAATCAACACCGCAACCACCAGTACACACGGCACCACAATCCAGGCGAAATCGAGCGGCGCGTCGAACAACATAACGCCAATCGCTTTCGCCAGCCCCCATCCGGCAACGCAGCCCAGCGCTCCGCCTGCCAGCCCACTGGAGGCGGCTTCGAGGTAAAAAAGCAACATGATCTGCCACTGGCGCGCGCCAAGCGCCTTCATCAGACCGATCTCTTTGGCGCGCTCCATAATGGTGCTGGTCATTAGCGAGGCAATCCCCATTGCCGATGCCGCCAGCGCAGCAATCGTCACCACCGCCATCAGCAGCTGAATTTTATCAATCACCACCCCTTCAGATGCGGCGACCTGCCAGACCGGGCGTACCTCCGCCCCGGAGATCGCCTCCTCCAGTTGGTGGGCGATGGAAGAAACATAAGCAGTGCAGTACCAGAGGTCGTACTCTTCCGCATTGAGTGCATCCAGATTTTCCCGTGCGCGACGTGAAAGCTCATTTTCCGGTACCGTGAGCGCCGAAACACGAATGGCCTGCACCTTGCCGGGCAACCCCAGCAACGTCTGCGCCGTCGCGAGCGGCATCACCAGTTGGTTATCTTCCTCGCCGCCGCTGGAGAGGATCCCGCTGACGGTGACATGAACTGTTGTACCCGCGTTGTTTAGCGCCAGCGTATCACCCGCTTTCCATCCTGTTTGTCGCGCCAGCGCGTGCCCCACCAGCGTTTGCGGTGGGCTGTTCTCGCCTTCCTGCGGCCAGTCGCCGGTCACCTGCCAGAACGGGCTGACCGTTTTCTGTCCGGTTTCATATCCCTCTTCATCCGGAATATCGACCGGCTGACTGAAGAACGACCCCAGAATGCGCACCACGTTATCGTTCATCGTGACTTCACCGCCCAGCATCGGCGCAAAACCGACAATGTTATTGCGCCAGAAAATATCTTTGATATTTGGCAATTCAGCTTCATCAAGGAAATCTTGCCCCGAGAGCGGATTACTGCTTTCA
This sequence comes from Citrobacter sp. ANG330, assembly GCF_047467925.1. Classification (NCBI taxonomy): domain Bacteria; kingdom Pseudomonadati; phylum Pseudomonadota; class Gammaproteobacteria; order Enterobacterales; family Enterobacteriaceae; genus Citrobacter; species Citrobacter sp. ANG330. Next base: position 410,806 of record NZ_JASJUI010000002.1, read on the forward strand.
CTAAACAGCGCAGGCAATGCCGCTTGTCCGGCAGGCTCAATCAGGATGTTCGCGCCGTAGGATTTGAGCTCCCTCGACATTTTGTCACCGATGTCGATCGATACCGCCAGCAGCGCCGAGATCAAGCTGGCTGCAAGAAAGACCGTGATAATCGCCAGTCCTTTACGCCGCAGGTTGCGTCCCCAGGATTGTCGTAACATTCGCCACAGCATCGTTACTCCTCCCTCAGTTCAGCAGGAACAAACTGTTCCGGCGTTTTACGGAAACGGTCATAGTTTGCTTCGGAGGAGAAGAACCAGGTCTTACCGCCGTAGCTGTATTTGAAGTCCGCAGAGGTATTGGTCAGAGTTGAACCGTCAACCGGATCGGTGACCTGAATGGTCATCACCGTCGAGAAGTAGTTCACGCCAGCGGCCAGTTCTTTACCGGGGATCACTAACTCTTTTTCATCGTTGTGCCAGTTTTCAATCGGTACCGGATTGCAACCGCCGGGTTTGCCAATGGAAGGGATAAAAATGTGTACCCCGCAGGCGACGCAAATGACCTGATTTCCTTCCATCACATAGCCCTGATCGCCGCACAGCAGACAGGCATCAAACACCACGCCAAAGCGCAGTTTATCGGGATAACGGTTGATGATGAAAAAGCGTACGGCTTTGCCATCGTCAGCCACCCAGACAAAGCGATGCAGTTTACCATCCCGCAGTTGTTCAACAGGCAGGTGGACACTGCCATCGCTGGCGAGCGTTACCGGGATGGCTTGCGAAAGCTGCGGCGGTTGTGACGCAACGTTGTCCCACCACAGTTGCCCGGCAATCACCACCACGGCACAGCCGAAGGTGACGAGCCAAAGTCGCAGCGCATTACGCCGCTGCGCCAGCGCCAGGCGATGAGCAATCGGTTCTTCTGTTGCCCGCGTCTGACGATGGGCGCTTAGCAACGACGGCAGCCAGCACAGCGCCAGAATCAGCAGTAATCCCACCGCCATCCAGTTATAGGCTGGCGCATTATTGGTCACTTTCGCCACAAAGCTCAGCAGCGATTTCGCCAGCGGCAGTACCTGTAGCTTCATCAACAGCAACAGCAAATTACCGCTTAACGGCAGCCATAGCATGACCAGCAGAATGAGAGTGAACGGCCAGTACAGCACGCGGATTCGGCGCAGCAGCATGGCGCAAAGCGCACCCGCCAGACAGAGGATCGCAAAGGCAAGGACCACTGCCGTCAAATTCAGCAGCAGTTCAGTATTCAGGACATGCGTGCTGGTTAAGCCACCGAGATTCGGATCGAGCGCCCAGTGACGCGCTGCGCCAAAGACCATAATCCCCTGCCACAGATAGCGCACACGGTTTCCCGCCCACCAGAAGCTGAGCACAAACAGCAACGTGACCATCACTTCCGTTCCGACCAGTAATAGCTGTACCGGCTGTGAACCGCGCAGCGTCAGTCCTGCCAGCACGCCGGCCACCAGGCTAATAAGCAGCGTCCAGCCCAGAGGGCGTAAGGAAGGGGGAGCGTTTCGACTCCAGAGAACACCGGAAAGTAACGCGATGCAGAAAAAGACCTGTAACGTGGTGACGAAAAAGTAACTCATGACATCGACTCTGAACAGCGGATTGACTCGGCCGGGATGAGTTAGCATCCCGGCGCATCGGTTTTCTTAGTTCAGACCGACGTATTTAAATTCGTAGCTCACATCAAACGGTTTCCACCAGCGACCGACGCCGGTGTCACTGTCGGTGTGACGGTGCATCCCCGCTTTTGACGGTGGTTCAATGTGGTAAGTCACTTTATAGTTGCCCACGCCCATCATCTTGACGTTCGCGCCATAGTGAGGGCCATCGCTGGCGACCATCGGCATAAACGTTCCTTCCTGTTTTTCACCGGTATCGCTGTTGACCAGGGTGTAGCTGATGGTCAGATACGGGATCCACTCACCTGCGCCAAAGCCGTTTTTACTGCCTTCGACCGCGTGAATATCCGCCTCAAGGTGAATATCGGCTTTGGCTGCCGGTAAACCCATGCCGCGCGGTTCCATATCAATTGGCTGCAGATAAACGGCAGCCAGCTCCATTTCATTCATCACAACAGGCTCGCCCGCCGGATACTCTTTAAAGGCGAACGCTGCTGGTGCGGTAAAAATTCCGGCCATTACTGCACTGGCAATCAGGGTTTTCTTCATGGTCATCAGACATATCCTCTCGTCTAAAATCACAACTACAGAGTGTTTTTTATTGTTTCCCCTGGAACGGCGCTTTTTCGCCGCATGACCCACAGCGCAACCAGCGCAGCGAGCAGCAATACTGCCTGCGGTAACAGCGTTTCCACATAGGGATAAATCCCCAGCCAGCTGATTTCCGGGAAACCGTTAATCAACGTTGGCTGGAAAAGTTTGCCTTCCACCAGCTCCAGTACGCCTTTGCCCGCAAACACGAAGGCCATCAGGTACATGAAACTGCCGGTAAACATAAAGAAGGGTTTCAGCGGCAAACGCACCACCGAATAACGCATGACCAGCCACGCTGCCAGTAATACGACACAGCCAATGACAAAGCCCGCGCCAATCGCCATGTGTCCGGCGACATCTTTGGCATCGCCGATCAGGGCGTAGTAGAACAGAACCGTTTCGGCGCCTTCGCGATAGACAGCGAGGAAACTGGTCAGCCACAACCCCACCAGCGACCCTTTCGTCAGCGAGTGAGACAGCTTGCCTTCCAGCCAGGCCTTCCAGTGTCGGGCTTCCACTTTGGACAGCAGCCAGTAGCTCATGAAGAACAGCATCACGACCGCAATCAACATCGTAATACCTTCCAGCAGTTCCCGACTGGCGCCCGAGTTGGTGAACAGCAACTGGAAAATCACTGCGGTGATCACGCTGGCGACCAGAGCTACGATCACCGACTGGCGAATCAGCGGCAGCTTATCCTGATGATTGTTTTTCACCATGTAGGCGACAATCGCCGCCACGATCAGCAGGGCTTCCAGCCCTTCACGGACGATGATCATCAGGCTGTAAAGCAGTAGGCTCCATTGCGTCTCTTCACCTTCACCAAGCATCGTCACCGCTTTTTGCAGATCCAGCTCGAGCGCACTCGCTTCGGACTGGAGTCTTTCTGCCGGCTGACCGACTTTCATTAAGCTGACCAGACGGGTGAAGTAGGCTTCCAGCGTGGTTTTGAACGCCGAATCACGGGAGCCGATTTTGTTTTCCATGCCGCTGGCTTCGAAGCGATCGAAATAACTATCCTGAACATCCAGAATGGCATTCTGTGTCTCGCCGCGTTGATACCGAGCAATGGCGTCCTGAATGCTCTGATTGATTCCACCCGCCACCTCACCCCAGTTTGCGCGCGAGCTCTCCTCCTCCACCGCCGGACCGTTGTCCGCAGTTTGTGGAGCCGCAATCTGCTGATCGTCGCGGGTCGTCGGTAAGCCAGGCAGAATATCCTCAATGTCCTGTAACAGCGTAGTGACCTGATAAGAGACGTCGTTGAGGCGATCCGGTTGGGCGGCAAGGGCAATCAGTGCGGAAAACTGTTGGTTGATGGCGGAGGCATCTTTGGCCGAGCGATTCTGCCTGACCGACATTTCCATCTCAGAGTTTTTGAATCCCTGATAGTGCGCCTGCTGAACGTGCTGACTGGCCGTAGCGTAGTTCCCGGCCTGATAGTCATTCACCGCCTGGGCCAGCAGATCGTCGATAATACGGAAGCTCTCTTGCCAGTGGACCGCGATATCCATTCGGGTCAGCGCGGTGTGCTGCTCTTCCGCCACCAGTCGGTGTCCGCCGTCCAGCACCGGTTCGACTTCACGTAACGATGCCTTCAGCCAGTCGATTCGCGACTGCACATCAGCGAGCGGTTTTTTCTCGCCAATCATCCGCCGGATTTCACCGAAAGCGCTCTCCATTTCGTAACTTTTACTGGCGGAAATATTAATACGGATGGGACCTTCAAGATTTTCAAACACCTCAAAGTAGGCCATTTGCACCGTTCGTCGCGCCTCATCGGTGTGCTGTTGAGAATAAAGTTCTGCTGTTTTATCAAGACGTTGCTCAATATCCTCAATAAACGGAGCATAGTTTGTCGCAGCCCATACGCTAAAGCATATGAGCAGACTGAAGAGAGTCACCAGCAGTGAGAGGCAAAACTTACGCACGATACGCACCAAATAACACAAATGATAATTATTATCATTATCGGTTTTTATTGGCGTTGTACATGACCTGGATCATAAAAATGTCAACGGGTGACAAGTTATGTAAATTTATTTCATCGATATGTGATGGAGGGCGAAATCTGACGGCGGATAATATACGCCACCCTACCGTCAGGAATTGAATGATTACGTTGCGTGAATCCGAAAAAATAATCATACTGCGCCTGGTGGCTTAAAGTAAATTAATCAAAAGCGCACATTATTCAGCGATACAACATCTCCGGGTCTTGTTTCAGTCGCTGCAAAAATGGGCCATAGCCCTGTTCACTGATCCAGTAGTTAATACTTCTCTCAACGCCCGTTGACGTCAGCGTCGCCCCAGAAATACCATCAACGGTATATTCGTTATGCTTCACTGATTTTTTTTGAACTATTTTCAACGCCGGACTTCCATTATCATCAGCCACTTTTTTACCCGGCCATTGTTGACGCCAGCTTTCATCTTTCACTCTGGCCCCCAGAAATGGCGTCTCCCTCTGCTGATAATAATACAGATTGTTCACCGTACGGCCGTCCAGTCCCAAAGAGAGAAATGCGTGCATCATCGATTTCGCCCCTTTGCCCGAAACAGGAATGATAACCTGCTGAATCTTATTATACTTATCTTTTACCAGATAAACTTCCGCCAGCGTACAGCGCTGACGAATCTGTGCAGGGTCCTGCTCCGGTATAAGTTTTTTACAACTCTGTGCAGCTGTTTTATCCGTCACCCACTCGCCAGAATCCAGATTCAGCGTTCGCATGACAATCGCGCGCTGATATAAACTCTCGATCGATTTTTTACCCTGAGAATCCGTCTTAAATAAGCCCGCAGCCTGTAAAACAGCGACTTTTTTTTCCTCTTCCGTCGGCGCAGTCACTTCCCCCTGGAACAACATAAACCAGGCGATCGCGGTCAAAAAAATAAGGACACAAAGCACCATCATTGATGCAATAATAATTTTAGTTTTGCGCATTTCTTTATAATCCCTGTAAGCATTAACATCGTTATATCGCCACATGATATGCCATCACTCATCGTCATTTGCAATGACAAAAGCCGAGAAAATATTGATTAAGCCCGTTTACTTTCTGCCTTAAATATTTTAATCGCATGTTGTTACGACTATTTATGGTGTAAAAAAAGCCGGGTTTCCCCGGCCTTCACTCAACGCATTTTCGCCCACCACAGGCGCAAGACCATGCCCCAGTAGCTGGTCCAGCCGCTGGTCGTTGATACGACCTGCCCTTTGGACACCACGACCAGCGTGGGGGTCACGCTGATATCCCAGTTGCGGGCGAACGTGCCGCTGACGTCATTGACCACCGGGAAAGAGAGCCCTTTACGCGCCATCCAGTCCGCGAGCATCCGGTCATCTCCCGAACGCAGCGCGAGGGTCAGCACGTTTTCCCCTTGCGCCTGCAAGCGTGCCACGTCCGGCGTGGTATAACGGCAGACGCCGCACCAGGTCGCCCAGAAATAGATGAGTAGCGGCTCTTCCTCGCTTAATGCCGCCAGCGTCACCTGTTCGCCATCCAGCGTGGTGAGCGGCGTACTGTCGAAAGAAGCCGGTGCCTGCGGCGCGCGCCAGGCATCCATCAGCAGCATCCCGCCCGCTAACAGGGCCAGAAAAATCAGCCCTTCACGCAGCCAGCGCCGTAACTTACTGATCATTTGCCACCGCCAGCTTTTCCTTGACGACCTCTTCAAGCACCTCCCAGGAGACCGCTCCGGGGAGCAATTCATCGCCAACGATTGTCGCCGGTGTGCCCTGGACGCCAACCAGACGTGCCAGTTGCAGATTGGTACTCAGCGTTTCATTGCTTTTTTCATCCAGCGTGACCGGGCTGGCTCCCGCTTTCTCCTGCGCTTGCTTAATGCTGACGTCAGTGTGATATCCCTTCTTTTGCATCAGCTTTTCATGCAGCGCGAGGAACTGCTGCGGATGTTCACGCCAGGTGGTAAGCGCCGTTCGGGCAGACAGTACTGAACTTTCGCCTTTGAAAGGCAGCGGTTTGACGATCACCACCACATCAGGGTATTTCATCACGATTTTCTCCAGCAGCGGATCAAGCTGTTTGCAGTACGGACAGTTGTAATCCGTGAAATTCACCAGCGTCAGTTTTGCCTGTTTTGCACCTATGCGCGGGCTGGCCGGATCGTTAAACAACGCTTCATGAATAAGGGCTTCTATCTGTTTTTCCTGTTCCGGGGTAAACGGCGCGGCTTCTTTGGCGGCGCTGGACAGACTGAACAGAGAAAACAGGAGGATTATCAGGAATTTCATGGCGTTTCTCCTTTCGCGTCGGACAGCGTTTTTAACAGACCGTCGCGCGATAATAACGTTGGCAGCGCCTGACCTTGCTGTAAGCCGGGGCCATAAATTTGGTTATACGGTACGGCGACCTGGCCGCGGGATTTCAGAAACGCGGTGATGTCATCAGATGGCAGCGTCCAGTCGCCGCGCAGGGCCACCACGTCCGACTGCTGTAGCGCTTTTTGCACCTCAGGTGTATTCAATACGTTGTATTTATTGACCTTGCAGGTAATGCACCATTCAGCGGTCACGTCGATAAACACGCGCTGATGCTGCGTAAGCGCGTCAGTGATCGCCTGCTCGCTCAGCGGCTGCCAGCGGACACTTTCTTTCGCCGCACTCTGAGAAGTAAAGCCCAGATGCGGCAGAAGCAGCGTTGCCAGCCAGAGGGCCGAACCGAGCATCATTAAGCCGAGCAGGCGTCGTAGTCCGTTCATCCAGCGTCCCGGCTTCGGCAGACGAAGCGCCAGACCCGGACGCAGGGCGACCAGCAACCACGGCAGGCTCATCCCAACGCCGAGGGCGAAGAAAAGCCCCCACAACACGGGCAGCGACGCCGCCAGCGCTACCGCCACCGCCGTACCGAGAAACGGCGCGCTGCACGGTGTCGCCAGCAGCGTGGCGAACGCGCCCTGCCAGAAATGCCCCGCCAGGCCTTCGCCGCCGTAAGTCGCCAGTCGGGTGGACATGGATGACGGCAGGCGAAATTCAAACAGGCCGAACAAACTGGCGCTGAAGGCAAGCATCACCAGGACCATCGCGCCAATAAACCACGGATTCTGGAACTGGATCCCCCAGCCCAACGCCTGATTACTCAGGCGAAGCACGGTCATCAGCAGCGCCAGAGCCATAAAGGAGAACAAAATACCGCCTACCGAGGCGAGGAACTGGCGGCGGACCTGTTGACGGTTTTTCTCTTCGACGAGCAAAATCGATCCCAGTTTCATCCCCAGCACCGGCAGCACACAGGGCATCAGATTGAGGATCAGACCGCCCGCCAACGCCATCAGAATCACCTGCCAGAACGGCTGTCCGGCGGGATCCGCCCCCGACGCGTCGCCAACGATAAGTTGGCTTTCCTGCGCCACGCCGTTATCCGCCAGCACCAGTGAGAGTGTCCTGCCGCGCAGATTCGGCGCCCCTTCCCCCCAGCTATCGTGAACCGGGACCGTCGCACGGAGTTTGTCGCCATCGACCCGGATAAGCGGTTTGGCGAAATCCGCATCCTCAGCGCTATCAAGAAAGAGTGCCGGCGCACTCCAGCCACCGCTGCGCTGTGCCTCGATGATCAACTCACCATCGCGCGCACCGGCGCTCAGCGTTTGCGTCAGACCATGCGCCAGAGGCACGCGCCCCATCGCCTGTGCATAGTCATGCGCAAACCCGGCATCCTCCTGCGAAGGCGTGAGCGAGAACGGGTAGTCGGTCAGCAAACAGACGTTGCTACAGGTGGAGAGCGTCAGCACGCCGGAAAGGCTGGCGGGGGCTCGTCCACGTACCACCAGCGGAAAGGTAACCTGCTGGTGATAGCCCTGCGTGGTGATCCCAGCGACGTCAAAACGGGCGGGCGTCGGCCAGAACCAGTCCACCGCAGGCACATCGCCTTTCCAGCTCACCGATGGCGCAACGCCACCTTCCCCCGGCGAACGCCAGTAGGTTTTCCAGCCGTCTTCCAGTTTAACGTCGATGAGTAGACGGGTTTCCCCCTGTGCGGACGTATCAGCACGCAGTCGTACGCTGGCATGATCGTTCTGTTCAGAACGAAGCCAGCCGCTCTCAGCCGCCCATGACAAAGGCAGCCAGAGGAATAACAGGCAGAGCAGTCCCTGCCTGATGGCAAATATCATGATTTTTCTCCATAAATGATTAATTAACTGACTGCAACAGCCGGTCTGTCATTCACGGAAAACACAGAATCTGAGATGGACCCGAAGCCGGGGAGGAGAAATAACCCGTTGCGGAAAGAACGGTAAACGTACCGATCTGAACGGCGTTAACAACGCGAGGAGTATACAGAGTGCAAGAATGGCGCCCTCGAACATCACCGGCGGCGCGGCCAGCAGCGACTTTGCGCTAAGCTCGCACGGGGTCACGGGGGACGCTTCCTCTGTCACAGATGTCGACGATGCCGTCGCCGCGATCGCGGTTGTCTCCATCTGCAACGCATGCAGGCCCGCCATGCGCTGCGCGGTACAGACCATCACCACGACACATGCCAGGCAGAGAAACCACCATCCCATCCGTTGACGTTTCGCCATCGCACCCTCACTCATTGACGCGAGTTATCTTAGCGGCTGGCGTGTTTTACGCAACCTCTGGGCTGTAAAGATATGTTGTTTCGCTGGTTGGCATTCGCTCGCGACGGGATTACCCTACACTTACTGGTGACACCTTTTAAGGGATCCCTTCAGCCTGTATTGATTAACCCGAGAGAACGCTATGGAATTAAAGGATTATTACGCCATCATGGGCGTGAAACCGACGGACGATCTCAAGACTATCAAGACCGCTTACCGCCGACTGGCCCGTAAATACCATCCCGATGTCAGCAAAGAATCCGATGCGGAAGCCCGCTTTAAAGAGGTTGCCGAAGCCTGGGAAGTGCTGAGCGATGAACAACGACGCGCCGAATACGATCAGCTCTGGCAACACCGCAATGACCCGCAATTCAACCGTCAGTTCCAGCAGGGCGAGAACCAGAGTTACAACGCCGAAGACTTCGACGATATCTTCTCCTCCATTTTTGGGCAGCACGCGCGTCAGTCGCGCCAGCGCCATGCCAGCCGTGGACATGATATTGAAATTGAAGTCGCGGTTTTTCTTGAAGAAACGCTCGCTGAACACAGCCGAACCATTAGCTATAACCTGCCGGTCTATAATGCGTTCGGCATGATTGAACGTGAAATTCCAAAAACCCTGAACGTGAAAATTCCGGCAGGCGTCGGCAATGGTCAGCGCATTCGCCTGAAAGGCCAGGGGACGCCGGGTGAAAACGGCGGACCGAACGGCGATTTATGGCTGGTCATTCACATCGCGCCGCATCCGTTGTTCGATATCGTAAATCAGGATCTGGAAATTGTGGTACCGCTCGCCCCGTGGGAAGCGGCGCTGGGCGCGAAGATTGCCGTCCCCACGCTGAAAGAGAGCATTCTGGTCACCATCCCCCCCGGCAGCCAGGCCGGACAACGTCTGCGCATTAAAGGGAAAGGTCTGGTCAGTAAAAAACAGACCGGTGATTTGTATGTCGTGCTGAAGATAGTGATGCCGCCGAAACCGGACGAACGCGCAACGACGCTGTGGCAGCAACTGGCAGAAGCACAGTCAGGTTTTGATCCGCGCAAAGATTGGGGGAAAGCATAATGGCTAACGTCACCATCACCTTTACGGTTACCGAGTTTTGCCTGCATACCGGCGTGACGGAGGAAGACCTGAACGAGATCGTGGGTCTGGGCGTCATCGAACCTTACGCCGAAACCGCGGACAGCTGGCAGTTTGACGATCATGCGGCCACCGTGGTCCAGCGCGCCTTGCGATTGCGGGAAGAGCTGGCGCTCGACTGGCCGGGCATCGCCGTGGCGCTGACGCTGCTGGAAGAGAATACCCGTTTACGCCAGGAAAACCGCCTGTTGCAACAGCGACTTGCTCGCTTTATTAATCATCTATAAGTTCAGGGCAGCATACGCCGCCCATTCATCAGGCAATGATATAAATCAACGCTGGCCTGAAGGGATAGCCGTACGATAGTGGCATATAAAATGCCACTTTATGGAAATCCACAGGCAATGAGTATGAAAAGCCGAACGCGCTGGCAAGGCCGCCCTGGAACAACGGGCGGTAAATTGCCCTGGAACGACTGGCGTAATGCCTCCACCTGGCGTAAAGCCACGCAGTGGCTGCTGTTGGCGATCAATATTTATATTGGCGTGACGTTTTATTACTGGGTCCGTTACTACGAAACCGGCGGATCGAGTCTGCCTCTTCCCCGCCCCGGCGGTATCGAAGGCTGGCTACCTATTGCGGGGCTGATGAACCTTCGCTATACCCTGGAAACCGGTGTGCTTCCTCCGATCCACGCCGCCGCCATGTTGTTGCTGGTCGCGTTTATGCTGGTAAGTCTGCTACTCAAAAAATCGTTCTGCTCGTGGCTGTGCCCGGTAGGTACGCTGTCTGAGCTCATTGCCGATGTGGGTAAGAAATTGTTTGGTCGTAATTTTACGTTGCCCCGTTGGCTGGATATCCCTCTGCGCGGCCTGAAATATCTGCTGCTGGCCTTTTTTCTCTACATTTCACTGTCGATGCCGGCCCAGGGTATTCAGTATTTTTTAATGTCGGCCTACGGGATTATCATCGATGTGAAGATGCTCGATTTCTTTCGCAATATCGGCACGACCACCCTGCTGAGCGTCGCCCTTCTGATGGTCATAAGCCTGTTCATTCGCAACGCATGGTGCCGTTATTTGTGTCCCTATGGCGCCTTGCTCGGGCTGCTTTCCCTGCTCTCACCGTTCAAAATCCGCCGCAATGCGCAAAGCTGTATTGATTGCGGAAAATGTGCCAAAAATTGCCCGTCGCAGATCCCGGTGGATAAGCTGATTCAGGTGCGAACGGTTGAATGCACAGGCTGTATGACCTGCGTGGAATCCTGCCCGGTGGCCTCTACGCTGACATTTTCCCTGCGGACACCAACGGGAAAGGCTGAAACACGTCGAGGAACGTTATCGGGCATGGCGATGACGCTGCTGGTACTCGGCATAATGTTTGCCATTATCGCATTCGCGATGCTGATGGGCGTCTGGGACAGCCCGGTGCCGGAAAACCTCTACTTCCGCTTGATTCCGCAAGCAAGAATGATTGGTCATTAATGGAGACCGGATGGGGCATCTGCCGCCATCCGGATTTGCATCACTTGGATTTATTATCCTCCGCGATGCCATCCTCAATAAAATCTTTATCAAGCTCTTCAGCATTCCCCGCGTGATCGCGCCCGGAAAGAATGTTCCAGCAGGCGATAAACAGCGCGGCAACGAGTGGACCAATGACAAAACCATTGATGCCATAAATCTCCATGCCCCCCACCGTGGTGATAAGAATCAGGTAATCCGGCATTTTGGTATCTTTGCCGACCAGAATGGGGCGCAAAATATTATCCACCAGTCCGACAACCACCACGAAGAAACCGACAATGAAAAAGCCCTGCCACAGTTGCTGCGTCGAAAAAAGATAGATAGCCGCAGGTACCCAGATAATTGCAGAACCTACGGCTGGGATCAGTGACAGAAACGCCATCAATGCTCCCCACAATATGCTGCCCTCAATACCGACAATGTAAAATGCTATCCCGCCGAGCGTCCCCTGAACGATCGCCACTACCACGGTGCCTTTTACCGTCGCCCGGGAGACCGCCGCAAACTTGGCGAACAGATGTTGCTTAACAAAATTTGACAGCGGCAGCGAGTCGAGGATTTGCCGAACCAGAAACGGGCCATCCTTGAGCAGGAAAAAGAGCAGATAGAGCATGATGCCGAAACTGATCGCAAAACCGAAGGTCCCTTTGCCAATCAGGAAGGCGCTGCCCGCCAGATATTGCCCACCTTTGAGCGCCACATCAGACAGTTTCTGTTGAATTTTAGCGGCGTTATCGAGGGAGTGATCGGCAAGAAACGCTCGCGCCCACTCCGGCAAATGAGCAAACAAACTCGCCACCACTTCCGGGAACTGGGCGTCGTTATGCTGCAATTTGTTGTAAACCACGTTCAGTTCAACGGCGAGCGAGGAGAGGATCAGCATTAACGGGATGAACACAATCAGGCAGATAATACCCAGCGTCAGCAGAGACGCCACACCGTTGCGCTCTCCCAATGCCGAACGCAGCTTATTTTTAACCGGATAGAAGATGACCGTCAGAATCGCGGCCCATAAGATGGCGGAAAAGTACGGTGACAGCACGTCGAAGAAAGCCCATGTCACCATGGCGAGAAGAAAAAGGAAAAAGCCTTTATTCAGTCCGTTAAAACGCATCAGAGGATCCTGTAAACAAAGAAACTCTGTGGACTATAGGACTGATTGCGGATTTTACAAAGCCCGCAGGAAGAAAAGCGCCCGCCAGCGCTTCACTTTCAAAATATGATGGTGTTCAATGTTTGACCAAAAGAGATTGCGTTTGCCTCTCTGGACCGCAGCATAGACAGTGGCGAGAACAGGGCAGCAACCGTCTGCCATCGGGATGACCAGCGGCAGACGGCGTGTATTACTGATAACGCGTCACAAGGTCCTTGACCATTGCGGTATACGTTTGTTGCTTAAGTTGAGTGATCTGCTGTTCCGTCATCGCGTCTGCGGTATCCTTTTGACCAGGCTTCGGGGTTAGCAGTTTTGTCTCATAATTAGAGGGTGACCAGGTGGCCCAATCGCCGCTCGCCACGTCCACCAGCGTGAAACGCACCAGATAACGTAGCGAGGTGCTGTCAGGCTGTTTCCCTGCTTTGAAATCCGCCCAGACCATGCTTTTTGTCGCGGCGTCAAATTTGCCGGACTGCAACGTCTCCTGATAAACGATAATCGCTTTCTGATGCCCTTTCGCCGCAACATAGCGTAGCGCCTGCATCCAGTTGGTATTCTCAGCAACCGCGGCGTCCTGATTTTCGTCTTTGCTTTTATCTTTATTGCAAAGCGCTTTTCTTTGTCTGTCCGGGATGCCTGAGAACGTCGCAATCGTGTAATAGCGGCTCATTTCCTGCTGCATGACAGTCTCTGGTGCCCGACTGCCAGACTGAACCAGTATGACTGCCGAATTCAACGGTACACGAAAATTATCCTCTGCCAGTGCCGCCTGAATATCATCTTCAGAAACCACCAGCGTGGTTTCATTGCCAAAAATATCCTTATCCTCCAGCAAGGGGGTTGACGTCGAATTTAGAGTACGACTCTCCGCCTGCGATGTCGTTTTCTTCGCATCAATAGAGGAGTGAGATGCGCACCCCGTCAAAACAGAGAGCGTGACACATGATATTATTACTGACCTGAAATCCATTTTATTCGGTCCTTTTTCTAAGCAGCATGATTCTGAATGGAATAATTAATTATATACCGAAAAAGCATCACCACGAAACAGGAATTACCCTCCTCAATTATTCATATAATAAATATTTATAATTTTTTTATAGACCCCGTCTTTATATTGTTGAGAATTTATGCAGATTCACATCAAGATGCTTATTGCATTCTCCGCGTTATTTCAATTCAATAAACACAGGCATCATTGATTAATCATCACCTATCCGATTGAATTTAATATAATAATCATTTCCAACATAACGCAACCCGGATGTCATATCAAAAAAAGGTGATTTTTCACTTTGCCCGAATAGTTAAAGTCACTGATAATGCGCCCGTTCGTCTCCTCAAAATGGCGGTATATTCCGTATGCTACATTTATTTGCTGGTCTGGATTTATATACCGGCTTGATGCTTTTACTTGCGCTGGTTTTTGTCCTTTTTTACGAAGCGATTAACGGATTTCACGACACCGCGAATGCGGTCGCGACCGTCATATATACCCGTGCCATGCAACCCCAACTGGCGGTGATGATGGCGGCGGTTTTTAATTTCTTTGGCGTTTTGCTGGGCGGTCTCAGCGTTGCCTATGCCATCGTGCATATGCTTCCAACCGACTTGCTACTCAATATGGGGTCGTCTCATGGCCTCGCGATGATTTTTTCTATGTTACTGGCAGCGATTATCTGGAACATGGGAACCTGGTATTTTGGTTTACCCGCCTCCAGTTCCCATACCCTGATCGGCGCAATTATTGGCATCGGGTTAACCAACGCGCTGATGACTGGAGACTCGGTGGTCGATGCATTAAACATCCCGGCGGTGGTCAATATTTTTGCATCATTGATCGCGTCTCCCGTCGTCGGAATGGTGATCGCAGGCGGCCTGATCTTCCTGCTACGCCGCTACTGGAGCGGCACCAAAAAACGCGATCGCATCCATCGCCTTCCTGAAGAGCGGAAAAAGAAAGGCGGTAAAAAGAAACCGCCATTCTGGACACGCATTTCTCTCATCACCTCAGCGGCTGGCGTGGCCTTCTCTCACGGCGCGAACGATGGCCAGAAAGGGATCGGCCTGGTGATGCTGGTACTGGTGGGGATTGCGCCTGCCGGTTTCGTGGTGAACATGAACGCTTCAGGTTACGAAATCACCCGTACGCGCGATGCTGTCAGCAATCTTGAAATGTACTTTCAACAACACTCCGCCTCGTTAAAACAGGTCGCTGACGAGGCTCAGCCGCTTGCCGCAGAGAGCAGGCTCTCGACGGAGTTTCATTGCCACCCGTCGAACACGATGGAGGCTATTGGCCGCGTCAAAACGCTGCTGCCCGCCAATCTTGAGCGTTACGACGCATTAAGCGTGGCGCAACGCAGCCAGTTACGACGCATCATGCTGTGTATCTCCGATACGGCGGATAAAGTGGCGAAACTGCCGGAAATCAGCCGTAGCGATGTGCATCTGCTGAAGAAACTGAAGACTGATTTACTGAGCACCATCGAGTATGCGCCGATCTGGATAATTATGGCGGTCGCGCTGGCGCTGGGTATGGGGACGATGACCGGCTGGCGTCGCGTGGCAACGACTATTGGCGAGAAGATTGGTAAGAAAGGGATGACCTATGCTCAGGGAATGTCCGCGCAGATCACCGCAGCCATCTCAATCGGTCTTGCCAGCTATATCGGGATGCCGGTTTCTACTACGCATGTGCTCTCTTCCGCCGTCGCGGGAACGATGATTGTCGATGGCGGGGGATTACAGCGGAAAACCGTCACCAGCATCGCGATGGCCTGGATATTCACGTTGCCTGCGGCAATTCTGCTGTCCGGGTGTCTGTATTGGACGTCTCTGCAACTTCTCTGAACCGATTGGCGGTTGCGGATAAGCAAAATCCCGCATGAAAATGCCCAGTCAGACTGGGCATCAATGCTTACTGAGGGTTAAGGTCAACGATGGCAGCATCACCGCCAGCGTAATGATAGCCCCGGGCCACCATAAACTCCGTTATCGCTTTTTGTGCATCTGCCAGCACATCACCCAATGGCTGATTAGCATCAATATCCACCAGCGGTGCGCCACCAAAAGTCAGTTGCGGCGTTATCTCTATTTTTTTTGCCAGCGCTTCTCTTCGGTGATCGGGTTTACGTGCGCAGGCCACATCAAGATCAACGTTAAGTTTTATCACTAAATCCGGCTTATGGCTGGCCATCCAGCGAAACGCCGAACGTTCTAATTCGGCCAGCCAGGAAACGAAGCGACTCCCATCAGCATCGGCTGGAAATACCGTACCATCATACGCACCGGGAATTTGCGTCTGAGGATATCGATCGGCTAACACTATTAACCCACGGCGTCGGCACGCCAGCATATGACGGAACCGCAATAGTCGGCGTAGCACGAAAGACATAATCACTAATGCGGGTACAGGCCCTGGTAATTTACTGGCGGTTTTAACTTTATTACGCTCAATGGCTTTACCTAATGAATTACCCATTAACGGTAATTTAACCACGGCGCGCCCAACATTTCCGGCTTGTTTACCTAAATGAACTTTTTCTGTCGGCCCATATTTCTGTAAACAGAGAACAAGGTGTTCGCAGACTGTTGTTTTCCCCGAACCATCGCTGCCAATGACGGCTATTAGCGGAGGTTTTATTGACACCATAAATATACCCTCAACTTAAAATCCTTATCATGAATATTTAATGAAAGTGATATCTCTTCAGATATAATTATTAATACTAAAACGCTAATTAGATATTGTCACAACTTTATTGAACAGATATTCTGAGCACACAACAGTCAATATACAATCAATTATTTAAACTGGATCTTTCGTGAGTCAATTTACTATTTCCACTATTAATCCCCCTTTCGTGCGGGTGATTGCCATAGTCGGCTGCGATGGTTCAGGTAAATCAACCCTGGCTGCCAGCCTGACCACTCTTCTGGCATCACAATTGCCAACAAAGCAACTTTATCTCGGGCAGTCTTCAGGTCGGATTGGCGAATGGATCGAACATTTGCCGGTCATTGGGGCTTCAGTGGGTCGTTACCTGCGGAGTAAAGCGGCACGTGTGCACCAACGCCCCTCGTCACCGCCAGGAAACGTAGCCGCGCTGGTGATCTTCCTCCTCTCCTGCTGGAGAGCGTACAAATTCCGCAACATGCTGATCCAAAGTCGGCAAGGTACGTTATTCATCGTCGATCGTTACCCTCAGATGGAAGTTCCCGGATTTCGCTTTGACGGGCCGCAACTGGCCAAAGCCACTGACGGTAACTGGTGGGTGCGCATCCTGAAAGCGCGCGAGCTCCAGTTGTACCGGTGGATGGCCTCCTGGCGTCCTTTGCTGATGATCAGGCTGGATATCGATGAAGAAACGGCATTCTCACGTAAGCCTGACCATCCATTGTCCGTTCTCCACGAGAAGATCGCGGTCACGCCGCATCTGACATTCAACGGGGCGACGATCCTCGAACTGAATGGTCGGGAACCTGCGGATAAAATCCTTATTGAGTCATTACACTCAATTCAAACCTCACTTCGCGAGCACCAGATCGGATTTGCGAGTCCTTTTTAAGACGGAACGACATGGACACAGAGAACTTCCCCCCCCTGAATGCGTCGTTACCAGAATACATTCCTGGACTGATTGCCGTGGTTGGCTGCGATGGCACCGGTAAATCCACGCTGACGGCGGATCTGGTCAGACACCTGCAAAAGAGATGGGTGACCGAACGTCGCTATTTAGGGCTTGTCTCTGGAGAGGATGGCAACAAAGTCAAGCGTTTGCCGCTTATCGGATCATGGCTTGAACGGCGGCTGGCGGAGAAATCATCAAAAACCCAGAGCATGAGCACCCGGGCGCCCGCGCTCTGGGCGGCGTTAATTATGTACGGGTTCTCGCTACGCCGGATGGCTAACTTACGTAAGGTCCGGAGACTGGCGCAAAGCGGCGTGCTGGTGATCAGCGATCGTTACCCTCAGGCTGAAATTTCCGGCTTTCATTATGACGGACCCGGTATTGGCGTTGAGCGCGTAGCAGGCTGGGTGAAAACACGCATGGCGAAACGCGAAATCCGCCTGTATCAGGAGATGGCACGATATCGGCCTGAACTCATTATTCGTCTTGACATCGATATTGATACCGCATTTGCCCGTAAACCCGACCACGACTACAACGAGCTGCGCGACAAAATCGACGTCATGGTGAAGCTCACGTACAACGGCTCAAGAATTCTTGAACTGGATTCCAGAGCACCCTACCGCGAGGTACTGGAACAGGCGCTGGCAGCCACATACGTTGTCGCCCGGGATTCTCAGCGCAAAGGCGTTTTATCACCACACACCTGCGCTCCACCCGACATCAGGGAGCAGCACCCATAACGAAAGAAACGGTGAACTCAGGCGCTGCGCTATTCGCCAGCCTGAGATTAGTGCTGGGCGGGTTTGCTCCTGCTGAGTGATGATTAACCTGGTCTGGCTGGTTTTTACACATGAAAAAGTGGTTTGCCGATGGCGCGTTTCGCACCATCATTCGTAACAGTGCCTATTTAGGCTCCAGCAATGTAGTGAGCGCCCTGCTGGGTTTACTGGCGCTCTCCTGCGCCGGTAAAGGGGTGACGCCGGCGATGTTTGGCGTGTTAGTCATTATTCAGTCGTATACCAAAGCTATCAGCGATTTTGCCAAATTCCAGACATGGCAACTGGTTGTTCAGTACGGGACACCCGCGCTGGAAAGCAATAATCTGCAGCAGTTTCGCGATGTGATCTCTTTTTCCTTCGGTCTTGATATTGCCAGCGGCGCGGCAGCGATCCTCTGCGGGATGGGGTTACTGCCGTTTCTCTCGCATTCATTAGGTCTCGATGCCGACAGCTTCTGGCTGGCAATGTTGTACTGTACGCTGATCCCGTCAATGGCCTCATCAACCCCAACGGGGATTTTGCGGGCGGTGAACCGCTTTGATTTAATCGCCGTCCAGCAGGCGACCAAACCTTTCCTGCGCGCACTTGGCAGCGTTGTCGCCTATTTCGGCGACTTTGGGTTTGCCGGTTTTGTGTTCGCCTGGTACGCCTCCAGCCTGGTCGGCGGCACAATGTACTGGTGGTTTGCCGCCCGCGAACTGCGTAGCCGGAACATTCACGGTGCGCTCCGCCCGCGTCTGTTTGAATCAGCGCGTCGCCTCCCGGGCGCATGGAATTTTGTCTGGGCAACCAATTTTGCTCACACGATCTGGTCTGCGAGAAACTCCTGCAGCACGGTGTTGGTTGGAGTTGTTCTTGGCCCCGCCGCCGCCGGGCTGTTCAAAATTGCGATGACTTTTTTCGATGCGGCAGGAACGCCGGCGCAACTGCTTGCCAAAAGCTTTTATCCCGAAGTCATGCGCCTGGATCCGCGCAGCAAAAAGCCGTGGCAGTTGGGCGTTAAATCAGCGCTGTTGGCTGGCGGCATTGGCATCATCGTGGCGCTTGCGGTGGTGATTGTCGGTAAGCCGCTCATTTCGCTGGTTTTTGGCGTTAAATATCTCCAGGCGTATGACCTCATCCAGATTATGCTCGGCGCGATTATCGTGTCGATGCTGGGTTTTCCTCAGGAATCGCTGCTGCTTATGTCCGGTAAACAGCGGGCTTTTCTCACCGCGCAGACCCTTGCTTCCCTCGGCTACATGATCCTGTTGCCGGGACTGTCGCATCTCTTCGGTGTGATCGGCGCGGCATTTGCCTATTTCGCCGGACAAAGCCTGGATGTGCTGCTCTCGTTGATCCCGACGCTACACGCCTATCGCCATCGGCAGCGCTTGCCATTTACCACGGGTAAAGAGACTCACTCATGAAGCACGAAAAATTCTCGCCAGACGTTCTCCAGCGCCTGTTCGTGGCGGTGGAAGAAGATGACATTATTGATCGCCATGCCGCGCTACCGGAGCATATTCCCCCTTACTCCACGGAGGACACTCTGCGTCGCTGTTATGATCTCTGCCTGCAGTTTTGGCAGGAGGGTTTTACCCGCAGCGAGTTACTGCGGCTGGTGCTTAAGCAATTACAAGGCGGCGAGCTGTCAGAAAACGAACGGATGCAGTACAAATACATTCGCGCACGTTATAAGCATTTACGTTTTGCGCTGCGTCTCTACCGCAAGACCCACCAGTCAGGCCTCATTTTTGGCAAAACCACTGTTTTTCTCGGCCACTTTCAGGACGGGTTTCGTAACGGGAATAGAACGATTATTGCCACTTATGGAAGGCGGCTGCGTGTGTGTCTGAGCCGCCCCGTCTGGTGGGTGGTCCAGTATTCCCTTCGCCACAGCCAGCCAGAGTCGGCAAACGGATTTGCGTTCTATTGCCAGACGCAAATGCGTACGCTGCGGGACCTCATTGCCCAACCACAACTGACCGGTAGTGAATTCCACACCATGCGAAAAATCATCAGCCAACAGGTTTCCTATTTCGACACGCTGCGCGCTCTCGATCCGGACAATCACAACGCTCGCGCCATCTCCCGCTTTCTGGCGACCATTAATGGTCTGATGGGGGACCGACATGACGAAATGGTGACCGCTGCAATGGAAATGAGAACACCGTACGACGAGCCCTGCACGTTGGATAGCGAAATCCGCGGACGTATAGAGCAATGGCTCGACCATTATCCTCTCCAGATGGAACAGCACAGGGCTCCCCATTGCGGCCCAGCGAAATAAAGGATCGGCGATGCTGCTACGTCAATTATTGTTGATTTCACTTCTGCTTTCACCATGGCTGGCGTCAGCGCATAACTTTGTCGACGGTCAGCCGGTTAAGCCAATTGTCATTACGGATCGCGGCGAATTGCTACTGGATACTCACGATGCGTTTAGTTACCGCAACTGGAGTAGCGGCGAACTGGCGGGAAAGGTGCGCATTGTTCAGTATATCGCCGGGCGGAAATCGGCGAAAAAGAAAAACGCAATGCTGATTAAAGCGGTTAAAGCCGCCAATTTTCCCCAGGACCGCTTTCAACCGACCACCATCGTGAATACCGATGATGTGATTTTTGGCACCGGTTTATTCGTCCTCAGCAAGATAGAAAAAAACAAACGCCGCTACCCGTGGGCGCAATTTATCATCGACAGCAGCGGCCTGGGGCGCAAAACCTGGCAACTCAATGAAATGAGTTCGACCATTCTGGTGCTCGATAAAGAAGGACGCGTTCTGTGGGCAAAGGATGGCGATCTGACGCCGAAAGAGGTGCACCAGGTCATCGCGATGGTGCAAAAAATGGTTAACGAATCACAGGCCTGTGATGACAATCATTGAACACTACATCATGGCCGGCATTCAACGACTGGTCGTCACCCTCGTGGGTTTTCTGATCGTTATTTTCGCCAGCTATTGCGCGCAGCGCTACCTGACCGAAGCAGCCAATGGTACTTTAGCCCTGAGCGTCGTGCTGGATGTTGTCTTCTACAAGGTGCTGATTGCGCTGGAGATGTTGCTCCCTGTCGGCCTGTATGTCGCCGTCGGCGTCACCCTCGGACAAATGTACACCGATTCGGAAATCACGGCGATATCCGCCGCTGGCGCCGCACCTTCACGCCTTTATCGCGCCGTCATGTTCCTCGCCATTCCATTGAGTATTCTGGTGACGCTGCTGTCCCTTTACGGCAGACCCTGGGCTTACGCGCAAATTTATCAGTTAGAACAACAATCGCAGTCAGAGCTGGATGTCCGTCACCTGCAGGCAAGAAAGTTTAACGTCAACAACAATGGACGGATGATCCTCGCCTGGCAGATTGACCCCGACGCGGCTCATTTGAATAATGCGCTGATCTACACCGCCTCTGGCAACAAAACCAGTATCTTCAGGGCCAACAGCGTGGACGTTGTTGATCCCTCCCCCACGACGCCCTCAGTAATGTTGCACTCCGGTACCGCCTATATCCTGGATCATCAGGGCAGTGATGATAATGAGCAAGTTTTCCGCCATCTCAAACTGAATCTGAAGCCGTTCGCCCGGAATGATGACGTCAAACGCAAAGCGAAATCTCTGGAATTGCTCTCGCGCTCCTCTGAGTCGGCTGATGCCGCTGAACTGCAATGGCGGGAAAGTCGCGGAGTCTGCGCATTGCTAATGGCGCTACTGGCGATCCCACTTAGCCGCGTCAGGCCACGCCAGGGACGATTTACCACGCTCCTCCCCCTCACGCTGTTATTTGTCATCATTTTTTATGGTGGCAATATATGCCGCACGCTGGTTGCCAACGGCGCATTGCCTGTGACGCCAGGTCTGTGGCTGATTCCCCTCTTTATGCTGACTGGCCTGTTTTTTCTGCTGATCCATGATGGCACTCTGCTGCGGAAGATACATCGATGAGCCTCTTCAGCCGCTATTTGATACGCCATCTCTTTTTGGGATTTTCAGCGGCAGCGGGGTTACTGCTTCCTTTGTTTACCACCTTTAATCTGATCGGCGAACTCGATGATGTGAATCCTGATGGGTATCGCTGGACGCAGGCGGTGACAGTCATGTTGATGACACTGCCAAGAACCCTTATCGATCTTGGTCCCTTTATTGCCCTGCTCGGTGGCATCGTTGGGCTGGGACAGCTGTCGAAAAGCGGGGAATTAACCGCAATACGCAGTACGGGATGTTCAATTTTCAAAATCGCCATGGTGACGCTAAGCGCGGGAGTGATGCTAATCGTTGCCCTCGGCGTCATTGATGAATGGATTGCCTCGCCGATGCAGCAGCAGGCGTTGCAGATTAAAACGCGCTATAACAATTACGATATGGCAGGAAACATTCTGTGGGCCCGGCGCGGCAATGAGTTTGTGACGGTAAAATCGCTGGATGCGCATCATCAGCCTGAGGGCATTGAGCTGTTCTACTACCGGGCGGACCACTCTCTGCAACGGTATATTTATGCGCGAACCGCCACCATTTCAGATAACGGTGCCTGGCGGCTTGAGGGCGTCAATCAAAAAGAGTGGACCAACGGCAAGGAGACAACAGAGACGAAAGAGAGCGTCATGTGGTCACCCCTGTTCGCGGGCATGAGTCTTGAGGAACTTACCCTGCCTGGCAGTAGTTTTTCGGTTACGCAGCTCGGTCATTATATTTCTTATCTGAAGCGCACAGGTCAACCCAGTCTCGAATTTACGCTGGCGTTATGGCTAAAGCTGGGTCATCCGCTTTTGATCCTGGCGATGATTTTACTGGCAATCCCGTTCACCTTTAGCGCCCCCCGCGCTCCCGGAGTGGGAAGTCGCTTGGCCGTCGGCGTGATCGTGGGTCTGTTGACCTACGTCTGCGATCAGATCATCGTCAACCTGGGACTGCTCTATTCCCTGAATGCACAACTGATAGCGCTGGGCCCGCCGATATTGCTCCTGGCGGTGGCATTAATACTGGTTTATCGATTCGATCGCCAACCCTGATATCGCAACATTTATCAGACGGCGTGATGGGCAGGGGTAAAAAGTCGCAGCAGATAAACTTACTGAGAATATCTGCTGCGTAGAGCGCCTTATTTTTTCAGCTGTGCAAAGGCCTGAATAATCTCATCAATCTGCTCGTAGGTATGCGCGGCGTTAACACTGCAGCGCAACAGCGTGATCCCGGCGGGTGCGGCCGGTGGCAAAATGAGATTTACGTAAACGCCTGCGTCAATCAATTTGCGCCAGGCACGCAGTCCCTCTTCTTTTGCGCCAATAATCACCGGCACCACAGGGCTGATGTGCGAACTCAGCTCAAAGCCCAGTTTCTCAAGCCCTTCATACAGTCGCGCTGCGTTATCCCACAGCTTTTGGCGCAACTCCGGTTGTGTTGCGATCGTTTTCAACGCAGAGCGGACGGTTGCAATACTCGACGGCGATGGGGAAGCGGTGAAAATATAAGGACGACTGGCGTAACGCAGGACATCCATTCCCTGGCCGCCCACGGCAAAACCCCCAATGGAAGCCAGACTCTTACTGAAGGTTCCCACAATAATATCGACATCCTGCTCCACACCGGCGGCTTCCGCCAGTCCCCGTCCCTTCGCGCCCATCACGCCAAAGGAGTGCGCTTCATCGACAATCAAAAACCCCCCCAGTCGTTTTTTGATATCGACAATCTCGACCAGTGGCGCAATGTCGCCCAGCATGCTGTAAATGCCCTCGACAATAATGATGGCGTCTTTGGCGCGCTCGCCGAGACGCACCATTCGGCGCTCCAGATCTTTTGCGTCATTATGGCGAAAGCGGATAATTTCAGCTCCGCCTAACGCGCAGGCATCATAAATACTGGCGTGGCAGTCAGCATCCAGTAATACCACAGCATTGTGACTGGCAAGCGTGCTGATTATCCCTAAATTGGCGGTATAACCCGTGGAGAAGACAATGGCCGATGGTCGGTCAAAAAACTCGGCAATTTCTTGCTCCAGGGCTAAATGCGGTCCATAACTGCCGTTCGCCATTCGCGAACCGGTCGTGCCTGTCCCCTGATGGGCTAAAGCCGCCTGCCCCTCGGCTATCGCCTGCGCGTTAAAAGTGAGCCCCAGGTAATTATTGGTTCCCGCCAGAATGATTTTTTGATTGCCTATCCGCCCTTCCGTTGCGGAAAACACCTCATCTATACAGGTGCCAAAGGGATTAATCCCGGTCATGCTAAATTGTTCCCGCTCACTGGCCAGGCGCGAGAATTTATCATAAAGACTCATTGATGCTCTCCAGATAAGGAATTAATGCTTCCATTAATTGCGCAGGTGTTCTGACATCCAGCAAAATGTTAATTGGAATAGAAATATCGAATTTATCTTCCAGTAACATTAATAAATCCATGACTTTAATTGATTCCAGCCCAAGGTCATTAACCAGGTCGCTGTCCGGATGGATATCTACGCCGCTTTCAACCATACCCTGCAGACAATGAAGGGTGTAATCCATTACTTCTTCATGATTTAACATAGAAAATAACACACCTGTAATATTAATATTTAAAATAACCCCTGCCGCAATGCATATTCCAGGCTAATTCGGGGAGACCAATTTATTATCTCGTAAAGATCTTTGTTATTTGCCGACCAGTCAGCGTGGGTTAATTCACAAACTTTACTGCGGGTTAACATAGGTTCTTTTCCGGCGAGTCGACTGATTAAGGAACTCGTGTCCGCCATCAGGTTTAGTAACGGCCGCGGAATGCTCACGACCCGAACCGGCCTGTTACGTATCGCGACCGCAATGTCCTGAAGACGCTGCCAGTTATAGCCATCAGCAACACCGTCGCATAACTCATAAGGAGAAACCGGCGTCTGGTCGGCCAGGAGCCATTGACTGACCGCTTGTGCTAAATCGCTCACGTGCAAAAATGACAGTCGGGCATCCGCAGCCCCAAATCGCGGGAGATAACCGTGTAGCATCGCACGAAACAATGGGCTTAACTCTTTATCACCAGGTCCGTACACTGCCGTGGGACGAAAAATCCCCAGCGTAATCCCGCCTGCTATCTCCGTTAGCCGCTGTTCGGCGACATATTTGGAATTTGCATACCACGAGAGTTCCGGGTGACGTGCGGCAAGCGACGAGATAAACAGAAAACGCTGACAACTGCCGCTCTCTTTCGCAGCCTGCATCAGTCGTTGGCTGCCTTCGACATTGCAGCGGGTAAAGACCTCTTCTTTATGTCCGCGAACCTGCCCCGCGCAATGGACTACATGATCCACCCCGGCGACCAGCTGCGCCAGCGATTCGCTTTCTTCCAGCGAACCCAAGCTCCACACAAGATTATCCCGCTCGTCGTGGTGAGGGGTTCGGGTTAATGCCCGAACGGTAAAACCACGGGACAGCAGGTCATCAATGATATGCCTTCCGATAAAGCCCGTTCCGCCGGTTACCGCAACCGTGGTACTCATTGCGAATAACTCGTCACAGGAATCGGTGAATTTAGCGTTTCAGCAAACAGGTTCAGATAGCGTTTTTTCGCTTCCGCACGCGCCGGTTTACCGGATGATGTCCGCGGGATGCTGTGCGGTGGCAGTAGCTCAATGCTGACAGAAACGCCAAACTCGCTCTGTACCCGGGCGGTCAGGCTATGGACGATCTGTGCCCGGCGCTCTTCACAACTGACCCGGCACTGAATCTGTAAAATAATGCGTTCCTGAGACGTCACAAACGCTATCGCATCGCCGGAATGAATTTCCGGTTCCTGCTCCGCAATGTACTCAATATCCTGAGGCCAGATATTCCGACCACGAATGATGATCAGATCTTTTATACGCCCCGTCACATACAAGTGACCATCAAGCAAATAGCCAAGATCCCCGGTATCCATCCATCCCGTTGACTGAATTTCCTTTTGCGAAATCGGATCCTGAAAATAACCGCTCATCAGACTCGGACCGGAGATACAGATATGGCCGACTTCCCTCTCAGGCAGAGGGTTCCCGATCTCATTACGAATTTCAATGCGATGGCCGGGAAGCGCCTTGCCACAATTCACAAAAGTGGAAATTGCCCGGCTACTGCTCGTTGGAGGAACCGCCTTTCCCTGGTACTCGAGTATGTCGCGATCGACATCGTTCACCAGGACACCTGACGCTTCGTCAGAAAAACTGACCGCCAGCGCATTTTCAGCCAGACCGTAACAGGGCATGAAGGCCTTGCTGTCAAATCCCGCGCGCTCAAAACATTCGCCAAACTGATTAAGTTGCCCGGCAGAAATGGGTTCTGCCCCCACGCCGGCGACGCGCCAGCAGGAGAGATCCAGCCCGGCAAGCTCGTGGTCATTGATACGACGCAAGCACAAATCGTAGCCAAAAGGCGGCGCGACGGAGACTGTGCAGCGGTTCTGACTGATTAATTTCAGCCACTGTAGCGGTCGCATGGCAAAATCCTGCGTGCGCAGATAATCCACGGATAGCTGAGTCGCCACAGGTGTAAGCAGAAAACCCACCAGCCCCATGTCGTGATAAAAGGGCAGCCACGAAACACAGCGGTCGCCGTCACGTAATTTGATCCCATCATGGCTAATCACATGCAGATTCGACATGACTTCACGATGGGTAATAATGACGCCGCGAGGAAAGCGCGTGCTGCCGGAGGTGTACTGAAGATAGGCAATATCGTCAGGCGACGGTAATGGCAGCTCGATATCCTTTTCCGGTAATGCATTAAAGTGCGCATTACTGAGAATATGGATACCCGCCTGATGTTCGTTGACAACATTAATCAGCGACAACCATTGATCGCTGCTGATAATAGCCGCAGGCTGACAACTGGCGAGCAAGCCCTGCAATTTCGCGGAATAGGAATCGCGTTGCCCGACGCCCATCGGAATGGCTAATGGTACCGCCACCAGGCCTGCATACTGGCAGGCAAAAAAAGCTTCGACAAAACCGACGCTGGTTTCAGCAATCAGCGCGATGCGATCGCCCTTGTTCAGATTCAGTGAAAGTAAGCGCCGCGCTCCCGCCATTGCTCGACATTTTAGCTGGCGATATTCCAGTGCTGCTTCAGGCTGATTGCGTCGATCATAAAAATTCATTCCCGCACTTCCCAAAGCGGCATAGTCCAGAGCTTCCACCAGGGTTGAAAAGTCAGCATAACGCATAGGAAGAGAATGAGTTGAGATTCTATTGGACATATACACCATGAAAATGTTTGAATTTAAAATCGCGGGTTATACGAAACAAATAAACAGAAGCAGGTAATATAAATTAAATAGCCATTAAACAATACTTCTTTTTTTGAAAAGAATCATAATTAACACAAATAAATTAAAGCATTCCAACATTTATAATGATGATATTTTCAACAATAATACCTCATTTCTTTTTCAACATTAAAATTTATCATTCCACGCTCTGGAGATCATTATTTTACCTTTTCTCTTCCTGTTTTATCATCAACCGCATAGAGTGGTAAAAGAAAGAAATAATCCTTCAGTAATTTATTCCATTTTGGGGTATCGACGTTACCGTAAGCAAATAAATGTCATTAAGTTTATTTCTGCACTTTTTATTTAAGGCCAGCTATGATTCAGATACAAAAAGTCATGAATAAACATGACCTCAACGCGTTTATCTCTTTCCCTTCTTCACTTTATTGCGCCGACGACAGTTGGATCGAACCCTTGCACCTTGAACGCGCAGAGCATCTGTCAGCGAAAAATCCGGGTTCCGGGCATATTAAATGGCAGGCATGGGTCGCTAAAAAAGCAGGACGGGTCGTCGGGCGAATCACGGCACAGATTGATACCCTTCACCGCCAGCTGTACGGCAACGATACCGGGCACTTTGGTATGCTCGATGCCATCGACGACCCCGAGGTCTTTAGCGCGCTGTTTGCGACCGCTGAAACATGGCTGAAAGCCCACGGTGCACGAAAAATTACCGGCCCTTTTAACCTGAACATTAACCAGGAAAGCGGTCTGCTGGTTGAAGGTTTCGGGACACCACCCTGCGCGCTGATGCCGCACGGTAAACCCTGGTATGGAAGCCACGTCAAGCTGCAGGGATACACCAAAGGAATCGATCTGTTGGCCTACTGGATGCAGAGGACGGATTTATTCTTCTCGCCGTCGCTGAGTCGGCTAATGGATCAGGTACGTCAAAAGGTGACCATCCGCAGCATCAACCGTAAGCGGTTTAGTGAAGAAATACAGATTCTGCGTGAAATTTTCAACTCCGGATGGCAGCACAACTGGGGATTTGTCCCCTTCACGGAACACGAATTCGCCACCATGGGTGATCAGCTCAGGTTCCTGGTCCCGAACGATATGATTTACATCGCTGAAATTGATTCCGTCCCCTGTGCATTTATCGTTGGGCTGCCCAATATTAATGAGGCTATCGCCGATCTCAATGGTCGGCTGTTGCCGTTTGGCTGGGCCCGGCTGCTCTGGCGACTGAAAGTGAGCGGCGTGCGAACCGCGCGGGTGCCTTTGATGGGCGTTCGTCAGGAATATCAGTTCAGCCGCATTGGCCCAGTTATGGCTTTGCTGTTAATAGAGGCATTACGCGAGCCATTTGCCAGACACCATATTGACGCGCTGGAGATGTCCTGGATTCTGGAATCCAACAGCGGAATGCGCACGATACTGGAACGCATCGGCGGGGTTGCCTATAAGCGTTATCGCCTGTACGAAAAACAACTTTGATCGCCCCCTGTAAAAAGCGGAGCGTTATTCGCGAAAAGGGAATCCGTAAAGATTCCCTTTCCTGTTACGTTTCAGCAACCGTGGATCATCCCATTCATCTCTTCGCCTGGTGGTAAATCCGCCACGGAAAGGACAATATTCAGGCCTTGAGGGCGGAATGTTGTTGAATGGATCAACATATGTTTATACCAGCGAAAAAATAACCGCCGATCGTTGACATTGATACGTTCAAGGATGCTGTACAATCTTGAATATATCGACTTCTGACTCAACCCCAGATATTGCGAAGCGTCAGCATAGGTTTCCAGACAAACAATCGCATTGAGCGTGTGCTTGTCAGCCCGGTTCATCTTTGCCATAAACTGGCAAAACTCACACGTCTGAACATCACTGTTATCCTGCGCATCCTGAAGTTTTTCAATAATCCTCTGGATGGAATCACAATAATTGATATGTTGTTTCAGGAACAAATTATCTTTCTTTTCGGAAATACTTACTACTGTATATTCAGAAAGCATGTCACAACAACATCGTGTTTGTACCCACATAGCAGGAAAAAAACAGAATGGTTTCCGATCTGACGGCCTCGCTGCCATCTTTATTATTTCACTTAGCGCAAGAGCGATCAGTGGAGAAACTTTATCTTCGACAACCACGTTATCCCTCCTTGTATCGCTATTCGCAAATATACACTTATCTTAAAAAAAACTGCCAAATGATATAACTGTTCAATTCAACACTTCATGATAGGAAAAAACTATCACTATTCTTATTTTCATCGTCACATTAGATCAGATTATTAACAGAAATGAAATATCACTTATAAACATCAATGAGTTACCAGACGAAAAATTTATACATCGTCAACATAAATTTAAAAACCATATAACGACGCGTTTACTTTTAGAACAGTTATTTCATTAAAAAATCAGGATTATTTAATCTTTCTTAGCGAAAAAAATAAATCACTCCCACTCATTCAAGTCATCACTTAAAATATATTTTAAGATTTTTCTATAATGAAGGAATAATCCTGAAAAAGTAAGAAAGAGAATGAAACGCATTAAATGAAAAACACCATCATTATTTAAAATCCTAAAAACACCTCTTCCTCACTATTAAAAAGAGTATAGCCTCGACACAAAAGAACGATAGATGTAAAGCACTTTGATAATTAATGGCTACTGAACCATCGGAACAGGCTTGCGAACAACAGCGAAGAAAACTCAAGGTGGAAAGTAGGGAGAAAAACGGTATAGCCCTGCAGCTATACCGTAGTCCTCACTTCATCGTGCGATTAACGCAAATACGCCCCAACCAAAATATTCCCGGGCGTAGGTGACGTGGCGTTTGGGCGCTATCGTCAACTCCGCGCGGACCTCATCGGCAAAATCATCCTCTGCGTTAGCCTCCAGCCAACGACGCATCGTCAGCCATTTCGCCGCTTCATAGCGGTCCCAACCTTCCTGATCTGCCAGTACCATTTCCACCACGTCATAACCGAGTTCGTCGAAAGAAGCGACGAGCCCGGGAAGAGTGAGAAAATCGGCCATAGACGAGACGCCGCAGGCCTGGGCTATCTCTTGTGTCGCAGGAACCTGACGCCAGTAAGGTTCCCCGATCAGGATCATTCCGCCAGGTTTGAGACTTTTTGCCAGCAATTCGACACTTCCGGCAACGCCGCCAGCAATCCATGTTGCGCCAACACAGGCTGCCACGTCGCATTTTTCATCCGTGACGTAACCCGTCGCGTCGTTATGAATAAAATGGACACGCTCGCTGACGCCGAGCTCTTCAGCACGCTGTTTTGCCTGCGCGGTGAAGAGCGGGCTCATGTCAATACCGGTACCGTTAATGCCGTGATCGCGCGCCCAGGTGCAGAGCATCTCACCTGAACCACTGCCGAGATCGAGAATGCGCGTCGCCGGTTTCATGCGTAGCACCCGGCCAAGCGTGGCGTACTTTTCCGGCGTAAACGGATTATGAATGCGGTGTTCGCTTTCGCTAATTGTGAAAATACGTGGGATATCCATTAGTTAATTCCTTTCATCACGAAGTAAATAAGAGATCGTTCAGTTTGATAGTTATTCACGCCAGTGTTCCGGTTTCATTAAGGCCTGCGCACACTGAACAGGGCCGGTACGATAAAATGGCTGTGCTGAGAGGGATTGCATCATCCAGCAGGCCTTGTGTTCTTCCGCAATGGGATAAGGCGCGGGATAGCCGTTGTCTCCGGCACAGGGTTCGAATCCATGTCGCGGATAGTAAGTGGCATGACCGAGAACAAAGACGCGCTGGCACCCCATCGATCGTAAATGTTCTATGCCAGTACGAATCAATAATCCGCCTACGCCTCTCCCCTGGTATTCCGGGATGACCGCCAGAGGCGCAAGGATATGCATCAGCGGTGAATCTCTTTCTCCTTTGAATGTCGCCCGGGTAAACAAAATATGCCCGACGGCATTGCCCTCTTCTCTGGCCAGCAGCGATAACGTTGGACGCGCAGTTTCGTCCTGGAGCAAAGAAGCCACCAGACAGGCCTCCTTACTGTAGCCAAAGGCACGGGTTTCGACTTCCCGGATGTCGTTGGCATCGCGTTCATCGGTAATATGTAACGTGAAGTTGCGTGTTGTCATAACGCTCTCCTTAGCGGTTATCGGGTTGAGCACGAACATTGTTCAACCCGGTGGTATTAATGCGGTAGGGTTGACCGTTCACGGATTTGATAAGCTTTTTGGTTTTGAGTTTTTTGAAGACGGCGAGTGTACAGTCGGCGAGCAGCAGCCCTTCGCGGCTGTAGCATTCAACGGCGGTGACGCGGCCTGACGCATCGCGGACGTGCGCAATGCGACCACCTTTAGCGAGAACGTGTAAGGTACGTTGTTCCTGACGGGATAAATTCATACTGGAAAACCTGTTTAATCATCATGTGCAAAACGTGCAAACACACAGCGGTGTCCGCATTCGATTTCAGCGCATTGATAATCAGTCCGGCCTGTAAGGTCGGGGAGCTGATTATCAGATGATTACATTCTCCAGCATCAAAGCCTCGGGTTGAGTTGAAAGGTATTTACGCGGTGAATGGTAACACATAATGTCAGCAGGGATATTTACAGGTCGGAAAAATGTGATCGATATCGAAATCGCGCTCATGCCGGGTTGGCTCCCGGTGCACAAGCGCAGACGTGGCGATACAGCCGTTAATGGGCAGAGCACCAGCAGTTGTGCTAAGTCAGCATTGAAAGGCCATTACCGGAGACCTGTATGTTGAATATCCCCTGCTTCGTTCAGCCCGCGTTTGCGTAATAGACAAACGCCAGCTTATTGCCGTCGGGATCTCTGACATAGGCGCTATGAAAGCCTTGTCCATACTGCGGTCTGTGACCCGGCGCGCCTTCATCCGCGCCGCCCAGGCGAAGCGCGAGCGCATGAAGTTGCTGGATATGTTCGACGGATCGCGCATTCAGCGCCACCATCGTACCATTCCCGACGCCAGCAGTTCGACCATCAAAGGGTTTGCCAACGCACAGCCCGGTGGTGTGGTTCTCACTGAACGTCCCCCACGATGCGCCTTCTTCGCCCCGGCCAGCCTTCGGGTGCCCAAGCAGTTCCATTAACGGATCGTAGAAATCGATCGCGCGTGGTAAATCGTTTGTACCCAGCATGACGTAAGAAAACATTCCCCTCCTCCTTTTGCTGTCGCAGAGATTATCCGCTTTTTGACTCCCCGCGGGCGTTGCCATCAGGTTACCTATGTCTAATTAACATACAGAACGATGACGAGGCGTTAGAGGCGTCAGATCAATGGATCAGGTCAATACTGCGATAAAGATTGATTGAACTCATATCCCTGACAATCCAGCGATGCGGCACAATGGAACGTTTATCCACACATCAGAAACTGTATTTGAAACCAAACGATGCCTGAGAATCACGATATCCTTTGTCACCGATTTGCTGAGTGACACTTCCCCAAACGCTCAACCCTGGGCTGATGTTGCCTTCAATACCGACTTTAGCCTCTCCGATATGACGTGCACCGGCCTGATAATCAGACACATCATTCATTGTGACGCCGAAGTGTTTCGTATTGTGTAGCCAGTTAACTTCAATAAACGGTTGCAGTGTGCGACCGGAGCCAGCATCTGTCTGCTGGCGATAAGCGCGCAGACCTAAACGCGTCAACACATTATCGCCATTGCCCGTGACGCTTGTACCATTCGTTTCAATATGTTTATCGGCATGGATCCCCATCCAGACTGCCTGAGCTTTAGGCTGAAGCCAGTAACTTACGCGATCGTTCTGGCTCAGATTAAAACTGTAGCCCGCTTCCACTGACGCTAACCATCCTTGTGAAGGATATTTCTCGGCCGATAATCCCTCACCCTGAACGGAGTTACTAAACCAGGCATGTTGTACCCAACTATCGACATATAATCCGGACTTATCCTGCTGGTTGGCATACCATGTCCCATATAATCCCAGAGAATAGCCATCGACCCGGTTTTTTGCGCGATACGCACTGTATTTAGCATCGGTATGACCCTGAACATAGCCATACCCCGCCATCGCACCTAAATGAAAACGATCCAGGCCAGACTGACTCCACTGCGCGATATCCCCACCGATTTGCACCACGTAGCGATTGGACTGTGTTTTTAACTGGCCCGACCGAGTGTTACTACGATTGTGCCCCCCATCCTGACGCAACCACAGACTGGTCACGTTTTCCTCACCGGTTAAAAAGTCGGTGTACTGTGTTTCACCGAGCCGATCGTGTAAACGGGTAAGGAACAGGGTATTCGCTTGTGCAAGGTTTGCAACATAAGCCCCGGCTTCCGGACGTATTACTCTGACGCCCTCATCTTCCTTATCGCCATTATCCTCTACGGGCTGAGCCGGATAGTAAGGGGCTGCCGGTTCAGTGGGGGTACCAGGTGTTGCTGGCGCGGCCGGTTCTGATGGAATAAGAGGCGGTGTCGGCTCTGTGGGCGTAACCGGGTCAGCCGGTTCTTCATAGACAGAACTGGTTAAGTACCAGTTCTTACCCGTTTTCGCGACGTGATATTCATAAGCACCGGCAACGACGCGATTTCTTAGTGCGAAAATACCATCGGATTCGCCCGCGACAGTAATGACTTCAATGCCCTCTGTTGTTTGTGCGCCACTGCCATTATGGTTATTGACAAAAAGACCCGTTGTACCCGAGGTACTTCCCTCTATCACCAGTTTATCGGTTTGAGAAGCGTCATCCTCCAGGGTGGTGTTAATGACTACATTACCACCACCGTGATAATCGCCGTTTACCGTCAATGTCTTAAATGCACCACTATTGCCTGGGGACATAAAAACGACCGAACCGTTATTTGCCAGCATGGAGACTGTCGAACTGTCAGTCATATTCCACTGGCTGGTATCATTGATGGTCATACTGTCAACATCGGGCGTCCGGCCGGTGAATGATGAGGCATTGTTTAATGTCACATCGAATGCTGCACCCGCATTATTTGACTGCGAGATAATATCACCAACGATATGTGAGTCATCCGCTGTAATAGCCACCGCGCCTGACCGAACTGTTGAACTCAAATCCTTAACGTTGATGGCTACACCGTTTTCGCCTCCCGAACGGCCAACGATCGTGGAGCCATTAAGGTTCAGATCCAGTATCCCGCTTTCATTCAGGATAGCGTAACCCTCGTTCGTCTCGATATGGCTGCCCGTTATTTGCATGCTGTTGCTATCGTTTGTATTCGCGGTATTAAAAACAATGCCATGACTGTTGTTCCCGGATACATTCAATACGCTGTTATTCAGTTGAGCATCAGCCCCATTCTGTACCCGCATACCGAGTGAATTATCACCCTGAATTCTCGCGTTAAGACGGTTCGTATGTAAAATGCTCCCTGCGGTTTTCGCCAACAATCCCGTAGATTTATTACCCTGTGTAGTGAGCAAAACATTATCGAGATAAATTTGTGACCCCGCAGATTCAACGCTTGCACCATAACTGTCTGTACCGTTGAGCGTAATAGTGGTATCAGATGCCGTAATGGTAGTAGGCGCAACGTTATCGCTATTATTATGGTGGGCATACAATGCGTAACTGTTATTGCCGGAGGTGGTAATTTCACTGTTATCTGCCAGCAGAATCTGGCTACCATTTCTCATGGAAACCGCAGTAGTTGTACTACCAAGCGTCTCAATTTTTGTGTTGCGAATTTCTGATACTTCCTGACTTTTATCCGCAAATATTCCACTGGTATTACTACCATGCGTAATAATATGCGAATCGTTCATCAAAACCTGGGAACGACCAATTTGCCAGATACCGTAACCCACGTTGTTATTGCGTTGCGTTTCGATAGTAACATGATCATAAATGCCTTTTGACGCCAGCGTCTGGTTGGGTACCGCATAATTTGAATCCCAGGATACCGCCGAGCCATAACTGACATCACCATGGATATAGGTATTCCGGGCAGTGATTTGTGCACCATTGCGGGCATTGAAACCGGTCGACTGGCCAAGGAACGTGATATCAGAATCCGTCACAAGAATGCTTGTGCCAATATCCTTAGCGGTCAATCCATGCATATGCGCAATCATCTCCGTATTATGGAACCTGGCCGTCGCACCATCCGATAATTGCGCAATATAATTGAAGCTCTCTATTCTGGAGTCAGAAATATCAACAAGCGAACCCAGGCCATATGCCTGAATAGCTTGCGTACGGTCAGGGTCAAAACCCGTCATAGCATTTAAATGATTTATCGTTGCCCCTTTGAGAATAACCTGTCCCCCGGCATAAGCGGCAATAACGGACCGACCACTGTTGCGGTAAGTGGTAGAGAGAAGCACATCTTCCCCCCTAATCGTCCCCGTATTTGAAGCGCTTAAAACCAACCGATCATCAGTAGTGTGCTGCTCACCGGTGGTTAAAGTAATATCCTGCCCACTCGCGGCGATGACCGTTGTGGTCACCGCCGCATGAACCTGAGACGATGCCAGGGCAGCGTTGACGGCTAATGCAATAGCAGAAATATGGCAACTTTTTCTAAAACAACGAAGTATAGATGTATAGTCCATTAGCATTGATATCCTTTTCCTTAAGGGTTACGTCAAACGCCAGCGATCATCCAGCTATTTATTGTGGGCGACTAACAATAAATTGATAATTATTTTAACTCATATATTATCGTCAGCGCACGAAAAAGCAGCGTCCTGCACAATGAACAAAATACTCAGAATTTTATATAAAACGCTTTTCTCCGATATCATAAAATATACATATAAAGAGAATAAATAAATAAATTCAATAAGATGAAATGAACCGTGCTGTTGTCATCAGGTTAATTAACATTTATGGCATTGTAGACTTGCTAATTTTTACTTCATGCAAGCACTGATATTTCGGAATTTTCGGTTATAAAACTGTAAAAATAACACCGATTTCAGGACGCTGATAGCGACATATATTAACAAGATCTCAGTGGGACCCGATATCCCACCAGGAAATTAATTTCACCCTCTCCTCATCAGCTCACGTCTGATTGCATCAGCGCGAATCGCATCAGAAAGGATAAATATCAAATCGTCATCACCGCGAGTTCTGGCGCAACAAGACCTTACCCAGCAGATACGTGGTTGCCTGTCCACCGATATGAACACGCTCCCCGACATTCTGACAGCGTAACTCCCCACCGCGTTCGGCTCCCTGATACGCCAGCATCTCCGTTTTGTTCAGTTTTTTCGCCCAGTAAGGAATGAGCATACTATGCGCTGAACCGGTGACGGGGTCCTCCGCGACGGCTTCTCCAGGACAGAAGAAACGGCTGACAAAATCGTATTTCCCTTCGCCCGGCGCGGTGACACAAACCATTTTTCCCAGCGGGAGCATAGCGTTGATATTCGGGCGCAGCGCGTCAACCTGCTGCTGATTATCCAGCACCACAAGGTAATCACGTGCCACGCGCACTTCTTTATATTCTGTGATACCCAACGCATTCAGAAGTAAAGGCGGCGGCGTGACGGGCTCGCTTTCCCAGGCCGGAAAATCCAGTGTCAACCATTCACCGCTGCGGGTGACTTTCAGTGGGCCAACAAACCGGGTAGTAAAATGGATAATGTCGCCCGGAAAATTCAAATGCTCAAAGATGACATGCGCGGCTGCGAGGGTAGCATGCCCGCACAGATTGATTTCGCCCTGCGTGGTAAACCAGCGCAACTCGAAGCCGTTTTCATTTGGGACAAAAAAAGCCGTTTCTGACTGGTTATGCTGTTTAGACATCTTCAGTAATGTCTCATCGGGCAACCATTCGGTTAGCGGGCATACTGCCGCGGCATTGCCGCCAAAGGTCGTGGTACTGAAGGCATCGATCATGTAGAAATCAATTTGTTGCATCGTGCAAACCTCGAATTATTTTTTGTGCACTTCCACTCTATCATGCCACGACGTCCTGTCGTCTTTTCATTTTCAGGTATTCCGATTCAGCGTAATGTCCGTGAGATAATACTGCACCTTAAAATGCGCACGCGATCACATTTAATTACCGCATTACGGTTCAGCATGTTGAACAAGGTCTATTTTGATCCTGGCAATGCCGATAATATTTATTCTACCAGCAAGAGGGTTTCACGATGGTTCGCAAAGGGTGTAATTCATTAGTCCGTGCCGAAAAAATACTCACCCACATCGCGTGGGTCGGCGTGGCGAGTTATATGGAATTATTAAAAGAATTTCAGTATCCCAAAAGCAGCCTGCTCAATTTATTGAATGTCATGGTGGAGTGTGGCTTTTTAATTAAAAATAAAAACGGCCATTATTCGCTGGGAATAAAAAACTATGAGCTGGGTTGTCAGGCGCTACATCGTCAAAACATCTTTGAGGTGACGAAGCGGCCCATGCAGGAGTTGTCGCTGAAAAGCGGTCTGGTCTGCCATCTGGGAGCAATGGAGAGCTATTCTGCGATTTATCTCGACAAAATTGAGAGTCCGGACTCAGTGCCAACAAGCAAGAGCTGGATTGGTAAAAAACTGGAATTACATATCACCGCGCTGGGTAAGGCGTTATTAGCCTGGAAAACGCGGGAAGAGCTGGATTATTTTTTAGACGCGATCACACTGACGCCGCACACACGCAATACGTTTACCGATAAAAAGTTATTTCTGGAAGAATTGCAAAAAACGCGACTTCGGGGATGGGCGATCGATAGCGAAGAATCAACCTATGGCGCGGTCTGTTTAAGTATGCCGGTATTCAATATGTATAACCGCGTTAACTATGCAATTTCGCTTTCAGGCGATCCGGTCGTTTATTCAGGAAATAAGATCGACGGCTATCTGGAATTGCTCCGCAAATGCGCCGGCCAAATATCCTATGGGCTGGGCTACAGAAACGAAAATGAGTATTTACGAAAAGGAAACTGAGGTAATGAGAAAATTCAGCGGCATAATTCCACCGGTCTCCAGCACGTTTCATCGTGACGGAACCCTTGATAAAACGGCAATGCGTCAGGTTGCCGACTTCCTGATCAATAAAGGCGTAGACGGGCTGTTTTATCTGGGCACCGGGGGCGAATTTAGCCAGATGAATACCGCCCAGCGAATGGCACTCGCCGAAGAGGCCGTTGCCGTTGTCGGCGGGCGGGTTCCGGTATTGATTGGCGTCGGTTCACCTTCCACTGACGAAGCGGTCAAACTGGCGCAACATGCGCAGGCCTGCGGCGCTGACGGCGTCGTTGCCATTAATCCTTATTACTGGAAGGTTGCGCCGCGAAATCTTGACGACTATTACCAGCAGATCGCCCGTAGCGTCACGCTGCCGGTGATCCTGTATAACTTTCCGGACCTGACCGGTCAGGACTTAACCCCGGAGACCGTGAAGCGTCTGGCGCTGCAAAATGAGAACATCGTCGGGATCAAAGATACCATCGACAGCGTCGGCCACCTGCGCACGATGATCAACACCGTTAAGTCTGTGCGCCCCTCATTTTCAGTGTTCTGCGGCTTCGACGATCATTTACTGAACACCCTGCAACTGGGCGGTGATGG
Organism: Citrobacter sp. ANG330; assembly: GCF_047467925.1. Classification (NCBI taxonomy): domain Bacteria; kingdom Pseudomonadati; phylum Pseudomonadota; class Gammaproteobacteria; order Enterobacterales; family Enterobacteriaceae; genus Citrobacter; species Citrobacter sp. ANG330. The sequence goes on from NZ_JASJUI010000002.1 coordinate 449,536, forward strand.
CGCGATATCCGCCAGTGCAAACTTTGCTCCGGAGCTCTCTGTGGGTATCTACCGCGCCTGGGGCGAGGGCGATCTGACAACCGCCTTCACCCTGAATAAAAAGCTGCTGCAGCTGCCGGCGATTTATGCTCTGGAAACGCCGTTCGTCTCACTGATCAAATACAGCATGCAGTGCGTGGGATTGCCGGTGGAGACGTATTGCTTGCCGCCGATTCTTGACGTGTCGGACGAAGCCAAAGAAAAGGTCCATGCTTTGCTGGTTGCGCAGGGCATTTTATCGGACTGAGGAGAAAATCATGTCTGTTCGCTCTATTTTTGCTGACGAAAATCACGATATCTACACCGTCAGAACGCACGCTGATGGCCCTGACGGAGAACTGCCGCTCACGGCGGAGATGCTCATCAACCGCCCGAGCGGGGACCTGTTCGGGATGACGATGAATGCCGGAATGGGCTGGTCTCCGGATGAGCTGGATCGGGACGGCATTTTGCTGCTCAGCACGCTGGGAGGGCTACGCGGAGAAGACGGTAAGCCCATCGCGCTGGCGCTGCATCAGGGCCACTACGAGCTGGACATCCAGATGAAGGCGGCGGCGGAAGTGATCAAAGCGAACCGCGCCCTGCCCTACGCCGTCTATGTTTCCGATCCCTGCGACGGACGCACTCAGGGTACAACGGGAATGTTTGACTCACTGCCGTACCGCAATGACGCCGCAATGGTGATGCGCCGCCTTATTCGCTCCCTGCCCGATGCGAAAGCCGTCATTGGCGTGGCGAGTTGTGATAAGGGACTCCCGGCCACCATGATGGCCCTCGCCTCGCAGCATGACAAAGCGACAGTGCTGGTACCCGGTGGCGCGACGCTGCCCGCGAAGGATGGAGAAGATAACGGCAAAGTGCAGACCATCGGCGCACGCTTCGCCAATGGCGAGTTATCGCTACAGGACGCTCGTCGCGCTGGCTGTAAGGCCTGTGCCTCCTCTGGCGGCGGCTGTCAGTTTCTGGGCACCGCCGGGACATCGCAAGTGGTGGCCGAAGGACTGGGGTTGGCCATCCCGCACTCTGCGCTGGCCCCTTCCGGTGAGCCAGTGTGGCAAGAGATCGCCAGAGCCTCCGCAAGGGCGGCATTGAACTTGTGCAAACAAGGTATCACCACCCGGGAAATCCTCACGGATAAAGCGATTGAGAATGCGATGACGGTTCATGCGGCGTTCGGCGGTTCAACAAACCTGCTGCTGCACATTCCGGCGATTGCCCATCAGGCCGGCTGTCATATCCCGACCGTGGACGACTGGATCCGCATCAATAAGCGTGTGCCCCGACTGGTGAGCGTACTCCCTAATGGTCCGGTTTATCACCCGACGGTGAATGCTTTCATGGCGGGCGGTGTGCCGGAAGTGATGTTGCATCTGCGCAACCTCGGATTGCTGCATGAAGACGTGATGACCGTCACCGGCAGCACTCTGAAGGAGAACCTCGACTGGTGGGAGCACTCCGAACGGCGGCAGCGATTCAAACAGCTTCTGCGCGACCAGGAACAGATCGACGCCGACGAGGTGATCATGTCGCCACAGCGGGCGAAAGAGCGTGATCTCACCTCAACGATCACCTTCCCGGTGGGCAATATTGCCCCGCAAGGATCGGTGATCAAGTCTACCGCCATTGACCCCTCGGTAATTGATGATCAGGGTATCTATTACCATAAAGGCGTGGCGAAGGTTTATCTGTCCGAGAAAACCGCAATTTACGATATCAAGCACGACAAGATTAAAGCAGGCGACATTCTGGTCATTATCGGCGTTGGCCCTTCCGGCACCGGGATGGAAGAAACCTACCAGGTCACCAGCGCCCTGAAGCATCTGTCATACGGGAAGCATGTTTCACTGATTACGGATGCACGTTTCTCAGGCGTTTCGACTGGCGCGTGTATTGGCCATGTAGGACCAGAAGCCCTGGCCGGAGGGCCAATCAGTAAATTACGCACCGGGGATATTATTGAAATTAAAATTGATTGCCGCGAGCTACAGGGCGAAGTCAATTTCCTCGGAACCCGTAACGATGAAACATTACCATCACGGGAGGACGCTACCGCAATATTAAACGCCAGACCCAGCCATCAGGATTTACTTCCTGACCCTGAACTGCCAGATGATACCCGGCTTTGGGCGATGCTCCAGGCTGTGAGCGGCGGAACATGGACGGGCTGTATTTACGATGTAAATAAAATCGGCGCGGCCCTGAGCGATTACCTAAATAACACCTTAAAGCAAAAATAATAATATCCAGACCACTGAATAACTCCGCTACGCAGTATTTATATTTTGCGTAGCCGGGCTATGAGAGGTCGCAACCCTACAATGAGAGGACGTTATGCCGCTAATTATCGTTGTGGCAGGGATTGCTTTACTCCTGCTTTTAACTATAAAAATTAAACTCAATACCTTTGTCTCTTTAATTATTGTCTCGATTGTTGTCGCCATCGCCAGTGGAATGGATCTGAATAAAGTCGTCACCTCGGTCGAATCCGGTCTTGGCGGTACGCTGGGCCATATTGGTCTGATATTTGGCTTTGGCGTCATGCTCAGCCGCTTACTCGCTGACGCGGGTGGCGCGCAGCGAATCGCTCTGACCATGCTGAATTATTTCGGTAAAAAGCGACTTGACTGGGCGGTCGTCTGTTCAGCCTTTATCGTCGGTATTGCGCTTTTTTTCGAAGTTGGCTTAATTCTTCTGGTCCCTATTTTATTCGCCATTGCTCGCGAAGCAAAAATATCGCCCATGTATATGTGTGTCCCCATGCTTTCCGGTTTGCTGGTCGCACATGGATTTTTACCCCCCCACCCCGGCCCAACCGTCATCGCCCGTGAATATGGTGCAGATGTAGGACTGGTATTGATCTACGGCATTATTGTCGGCATTCCGACCTTTATTCTTTGCGGGCCGATATTGAATAAATTCTGTCAGCGGGTTATTCCTGACGCGTTTAAAAAAGAAGGAAATATTGCCTCCCTCGGTTCAACCCGCCGGTTCAGCGAAAACGAAATGCCCGGCTTTGGCATCAGTTTTCTCACGGCGATGCTACCGGTGATCCTGATGGCGGTCGTCACCATTATCCAGATGACTCATGCTAAAAACGCCGCGGAATCCGGCACGTTCTATAACGTATTGCTGTTCTTAGGCAACTCGACGATTGCGATGCTGATCTCGCTGCTGTTCGCGATTTATACCATGGGTCTGGGGCGCGGAAAGACAATTCCTGAACTGATGGATTCCTGTGGGAAAGCCATTGCGGGTATCGCCGGGCTGTTGCTGATTATCGGTGGCGGCGGCGCATTCAAGCAGGTGCTCATCGATTCTGGCGTGGGTCAGTACATTTCGACGCTGGTATCAGGTATGGATATTAATCCGATTCTGATGGCCTGGGGCGTTGCCGCGTTCCTGCGCATTTGTCTGGGTTCTGCCACCGTTGCGGCAATCTCTACCGCCGGACTGGTTATCCCGCTGCTGGCGGTGCATCCCGGTACTAACCTGGCGTTGATTACGCTGGCCACCGGGGCAGGCTCCTGTATCTGTTCCCACGTCAACGATGCCAGCTTCTGGATGATTAAAGACTTCTTCGGCCTGACCACCAAAGAGACGCTATTGTCCTGGACGCTGATGTCCACGCTGTTATCCATCTGCGGACTGATATTTATTCTGCTCGCCAGCATGGTTCTTTAATTCCCCTCTCGCCAGTGGATCGCGTCGTCGATTCACTGGCGCCCTCTTCATTGTTCGTTGTTTACGCTCTTCATTACTGACAGACAGGCAAGCGTTGAATGAGCGTCTCACCAGACTGTCTCTTGCCCGACATCCTTTCCGAAAAGCCGAGTCCTCCGAACCAGTAGCATGGCGAGCTCCCCTAATCCGCAGTTAGGAAAAATAACCATTAAATTCAATGGGATATTGAAAATCTTTTTTTTCAGCCCCCTGCAATTAACAAAACGTGCTATCCGGGAAATAATTAGCGGGGCTAATATAACGTCTAAAATTCTTATCGTTAAATATAAATATCCTGGAATGCAGAGAAGTCTTTAGAATTAATACCGGATAAAACAAGATCTTTGAATAAGCGAATCTAAGATTTTATGCTCATCCCTCATTCAGCCGCAAATGTAAGTGCTCCCGAGGCAAGAACCCGGCATATTGACTGGCTTTTTACGCAATGCAACACTGAGCTTAAAAAATGACAGAAGGTTATCCAGTAGCCACTTTATATCTAAAGATACCTGCTGGAAGCCAGTCTGGAGAGCTTCAGAAATATTGCCGGGTTTGCCCTGAAATTGTTTACCTTTCAGAGACTATCAGACAATACCAATGTCTCCATTATGTTAATTTTTTCTGCGTAGCGTCAAGGCTTCGCCAGTGATAGCGTTTAAGTATCAAGAGATTAGACAACAGAATAAGAACCGGAAAATTACCACGTAATCTGCCTGTTCTTTATTTATCCGTATCAGCTGTTAACGGGGAGAGTAAATAAACCACCTCATTCTTTGTCATTATCCATTTTTCTAAAATGCCTTTCAGAAAATATTACTGAAAAGGTTGGTATTTCCTGTCGTTCAGCGAAGAGACGCGAATATTCCTATTTTTTTACAAAAAAAACAAACAACGACACCAGACAGATTTGAACAATTAATGAGCGCGCAACATGCATAAAACATATATCGATATGCAGGCCAGTCCGGTTAATACATATCTGCCGGAGTACAGAATTGCTCAGGTCAAATTCACCAGGAAAGTTAATGAATTGCTCGCGGTAAGTACGAATACCCGGTCATCACGTTGTGAAGACCACAAAAGAATTTAGGGTAAATGCGGAATTCCAACACCCCGTACTGATGCGGCGTAAGAGGTTGCTGCAATGAACAAAATCTATCGTGTTATCTGGAACCACACACTACGGGTCTTCCAGGTCTGCTCTGAACTGGTGAACGGGAAACATCAGGTTTCATCCGTCAGCCAGACGGTCTCCCCTCTTCCCTGCTTAAAGAATACCCTCTTTGCGGACCCTCTTCCTTCACGACTGCGTGTGCTTTCTCTACTGGTATTGATGGCCCTGCCCGGTACCTCTTTTGCTGAGCTGGTCGTGGACAGCAGTCTGGGCACCCCTAATCTGACCATCACCCAGGATAATCCTTATGCAGATGGCGGAAACATTATTGTGGGCGGTATCAGTGGCGGGACGGGAGAACTCACCATCAGTAATGGTGGCACCGTCACGGGTGGTGCCAGTACGGCTGGATTGTCAGCCGGAAGCTCAGGAACCATCACGGTAGACGGCATAGGCTCGGTACTGAACACGGTTTCCATGACAGTGGGACATGCCGGTGAGGGGATGTTAACCATTACGAACGGTGGTGTTGTAAACAGCACTGCCGGCAGCACGATTGGATTACTGGCAGGCAGCAAAGGTGTGGTTGATGTCAGCGGCGGCAGCCAGTGGAATTTATCGGGACAAAAGCTGATTGTGGGCAGCGCAGGCACGGGCACGCTGAACATCTCCGGGGGGAGTTCAGTGATTACCGGTAATAGCGGTACGTCAGTAGGTGCTGGCAGTAAAGCCACTATTGAGGGTACAGGTTCCAGTTTGTCATACGGAAACGGTGGCCTGCTGATTGATGGCGACCTCGCTATCACCGATGGCGGGCAAGTCATTGGCTTAAATAATCTTAGCCCAACCAATGTTAGCAGCGGCGGCACGCTCATGGTCGACGGCATAGATTCTAAACTGACCTCCGGAAATTTTAATGTGGCTGCCGGCGGCTTAATGGCAGTGACTAACGGAGGCAATGTTGCTTCTCACGGCAATTCCGGCGATACGATCAATGGTACGGTGACGGTGGACGGTGCTGGTTCCGTATGGACGGACAGTGGCAACTTTTTCATGGGGAACGTAACAGGTACCACTTCCACCATAGCCATTACAAACGGAGGTGTCGTCAATCTTACGGCAGGCGGTCAAATGCGGGCTAATGACGCGACCTCCCGTACTCTCATTACGATTGATGGCACAGGATCTCGTCTCATCACGGGCGGAACCTTTTACATGGAAGGTAAAAACCCGGCAGACCCTACCGCCATACAGGTCACTAATGGCGGGGCATTGAGTACCTATACCATTAACATTGGCAGGCTTGCGACGGATATTGCCAGCGTTACGGTAGAGGGTAATGGCTCCACCTGGACGACAACATCAACGACGAACATTGGACTTCAGGGTTCTGGTACCGTGACATTAACGGATGGTGCGCTGATGACTGCCGGTGGCGGCATCACGATTGGCGCGCAGAAAGGCAGCACAGGCATATTGGATGTGAGTGGTGAAACCACTGTGAATGCCGTTAATGCCAGTGGCGCACTTCAGGGTCTGAGAGTTGGCGGCGGCGGCACGGGCACACTCAATATCCATGCCGACAGCAGCGTCACTGCCGGGGCCACACATATTGGCAGCGGCTATTATGGTGATGCTGGCACAGGCATCGTGAATGTGGATGGTGCTAATGCGGTGCTGAATACCGTCGCCCTGAACGTCGGCAGCAATGGTTACGTGGGCGTTGGCACACTGAACATTACCAACAGTGGTCTGGTACAGAGCGCCGGTGCAAGCTATATCGGTAATGCCCTCAATGCCAGCTACAGCGCGAACAGCGCAGGTACTGTGAATGTCAGCAGTCATTCTCAGTGGGATCTTATCAATGCCAGCGGAGCAAAACAGTCACTGAATGTGGGCCAAAACGGTACCGGTACGCTCAACGTGAATAGCACCGGCTCGGTCACTGCCGGGACTGTCGCTCTTGGCGCCACTGTGACGGGGACTGGCGTGGTGAAGGTGGCCGGAACCGATGCCGTGCTGAACACTGCGGCCCTGACAGTGGGACGAGCAGGTACAGGTACTCTCACCATTACTGACAGCGGTATGGTGGACAGCATAGGTGCTGGCGTGGTCAGTCAGGATACGGGTAGCCAGGGTGACGTTGATGTGAGCAGCGACGGCCAGTGGAATCTAGTGAATGCTGCTGGCGCCGGACAAACGCTGACGGTGGGCAGTGGCGGCACCGGGACTCTCAATATCAACACCACCGCTACCGTTACGGCTGGCAATGCCAATATAGGTTATGCGGCGACCGGTGTGGGTACTGTAAATGTGGAAGGTGAAGATGCCGTACTGAATACTGCAGCCCTCATAATGGGGGTGAATGGCGAGGGTGAACTCACCATCACTGACAGCGGCGTTGTGAACAGTACCGGCACGGGCACCATCGGCAACGCCGCAGACGGTAGCGGTGCAGTTACCGTTGATGGCGCGAATTCTCAGTGGAACCTGACCGGCGTCCTGACTTCAGGCGCGGCAGGAACCGGCACGATGGCGCTGACAAATAGCGCCAGCGTCACCAGCAACGGCGGCATCGTGGGCAGTACCGAAACCGGAACCGGTACGGTGAATATCAGCTCGGGTAGTCTGTGGAATAACGGTATCGGCGCGCTGAAGGTCGGTGATGCGGGTACAGGCATCCTTAATGTCAACACGACCGGTACAGTGACGGCAGGTAACACCACGATCGGCAACGCCGCGGCGGGTACAGGTACGGTAAATGTCAGCGGTGTGAATGCCGTGATGAACATGACATCGCTGACTACAGGCGCCAGTGGTCAGGGCACACTTGCCATCAATGATGGAGGAGTGGTGAATACGACCGGCACCGGCATCACAGGCAGTGGCGCAGGCAGTACCGGTACCGTGACAGTCGACGGTGCGGGTTCGCAGTGGAACCTGACCGGTAGTCTGACCACAGGGGCCGCTGGTAACGGAACCATGACCCTGACGAACGAGGCCGTAGTGACCAGCGTGGGCGGCTTTGTCGGTAATACCGGGGCCGGTAACGGTTCGGTGGATGTCAGTAACGGTGCCGTGTGGGACAGCACTGCATTAGCGGCGGGACAGAGCGCCAGCCTCATGGTGGGCAATGCTGCAACCGGCGCTATCAATATTCATGACGGCGGTGTCGTTGAGTCTTCTTCCGCTATTCTGGGGAATGCCGCAACCAGCGATGGATCCGTGACGGTAGACGGCCAGGACTCAGTACTGAATACCGCTGACCTGACGGTAGGCCAGTCCGGTACGGGCTCACTGGACATCACGAATGGTGGCAAAGTCAGTGTCACTAATATCAGTACAATCGGGGCAGGAGCAGGCGGTAACGGCACTGCCACGGTGGAAGGAGCGAATTCTCAGTGGATTTCTAACAGCCTGATTGTGGGGGGCTCAGGTAGCGGTACCGTAACGCTCACTGATGGCGCGTTACTGCAGAGTGGTTATGCTTCCCTGGGCAAATCAGCCGGGGGGAATGGCACGGTTAATGTCAGTTCCGGTGCGGTGTGGAACGACAGCACGAACCTCATTGAGGTTGGCGATGCGGGAACCGGCTCTCTTAATATCAATGCGGGTGGGACGGTAAACACAGACAGCTTCGCGGTCGGGGTAAGTGCCGGAGGTGAAGGTACTGTCCTTGTAGACGGTGCTGATGCCGTACTGAATACCGGAGTCGCTTCAGGCCCGATCTGGGCGGTGGGATATAGGGGGACCGGCGATGTACAGGTCAGCAATGGCGGCCTGATGACATCAAAAGGCGGCTCGCTTGGGCAATTTGCTGGCAGTCATGGCTCTGTCATTGTCAGCAGTGACGGACAGTGGACTATTGATGGCAGCACTCTGTCCCCGCTGATTGTGGGCGATGCAGGAACCGGGACGCTCACTATTACCGCTGGCGGTAGCGTCACTGCTGATGATATTACGGCTGGTGCGCAAGCCGGCGGTACGGGTGTGATTAACGTCAGTCAGACGGGTCATCTGGATATGGATGGTCTGGCGGTCATAGGGCAGTATGGTAACGGCACACTGAATATCACTGAGGGAGGGACTGTAAACAGTAATAACGGTCTCATCCTTGGGGGACTGAATGGCCCAGCCCAACCTGGGGCCGGCACCGGTGTCCTGAATGTGGAGGGGCCAGGTTCGACGCTTATCCAGAACGGTGTGGTTGGCCTGGCCGTCGGGCAGGCAGGAACCGGCTTCGTGAATATCCGTAACGGAGGCGTAGTCAGTGAGCAAACCGTCGTCGGCGTCGGGGCACTGGCGACCACCAACGGCACTATCACGGTGGACGGCGCGGGCTCCCTGCTTCGATCCCCGCTCGTTTACCTGGGAATGGCAGGCACCGGCACCCTCACCCTGAGCAACAGCGGTACGCTGGATACCAACAATCCAATAGCGCTGGCGATGCAGGCTGGCAGCAGCGGCACACTCAATATCGGTGCGGCTCATGGTGAGTCGGCAGCAGGTGCCGGGTTTATCACCGGTGCTGACAGTGTGAACATGGGGGCCGGCAGCGCCACCCTGGTGTTTAACCATACCGAGACGGACCCGACCACGGCGGGCGCTTACCAGTTCACTCCGCTGATTACCGGCAACGGTACCGTGATACAGGACGCAGGCCATACGGTCCTGAGCAAAGAGAACACCTTCAACGGTGCCACCCAGATTAACGGCGGCACGCTCACCACCACCTCACAGTCCACCACAGGCAATACGGGGCTCGGCACCAGCACCGTGAACATTGCCGCGCCAGGAACGCTGGACGTGGCCGGTGCCACAACCGACGGTACAGGTAATTTCACGTTCAGTAATGTGCTCACCGGCAGCGGCCTGCTAAGTGTGGACCTGGCGTCTGCGGACGACATCTTTTCATTTGCCTCTTCAGCCGGAACGGCCTTTACGGGCACAGCGGATCTGCAAAACAGCACCTTCGCCCTGTCCGGGGATAACGCCGCGGCGCTGACACAGGCCATGCTGATGACCAGTACCGGCAACACCACGATGGTAAGCGGCGGGGTTCAGCATACCGACGGACTGGCTTTCAACGGCGGTACGCTGGCGCTGGATATTTCCCTGCCAGGTGCAGCCCTGTCTGACGGCGTGCTTCAGACGGGAACGCTGGTTGCCGGTGCAGGCACCTTCAGCCGTAACGGTCGTGACCTTCAGGCAAGCGGCACCGGTAACGTTCAGGTGACACTAACGGACCCGTGGAATGACCCGGGTCTGACGGCTGACCCGGACACCCGTCTGAACCTGCTGCAGCAGGATGATACAAGACCGGCTATTCAGCTTGTCCAGGCCGATACGGTCATTGGCTCCGGCGGCGCCCTGACGCTCACTGACCAGAACGGGAATGCTATTGGCACCGACGAGAGTATTGCCATCGCGCAGAACGGCACGGTTGTGGCTGATGGTCAGTACGGTATCCGTCTGACCACCGCGCCAGGAGACGGTCTGTATGTAAACTACGGCCTGAAGGAAGTGGATATCCGTGCCGGGAAGACCCTGACGCTGGCTGAGTTCGCGGGCGCCAGCGGTGCAGATGCGGACATGTCAGCGAAAATCTCTGGGACGGGTAACCTTGCCATCAGTACCGACGGACGGGTTTCCCTGTCAAATGGTCTTAACGACTACAGCGGGACCACGCTGGTTCAGGCCGGGACATTACGGACGGATGCAGACGGCGCGCTGGGTGATACCGGTGAGTTACATATCTACAGCACTGCGAAGGCAGACCTGAACGGTACTGAGCAAACTGCCGGTCAACTGGCGGGTGATGTCGATTCCGTCCTCAACATTAACGGCGGTATGCTGAACCTGACCAGTGGCGGTTACAGCAACGGCAGCCTGACCGGTGCCGGTAGTCTGAATGTCACCGGCGGCACGCTGACGATTGACGGTGCCAACAGCGGTCTGAGTGCGACGACCACCATCAGCAATGGCGCGCAAGTGGTGATGAATGATGCACAGGGCGCAGGTACCGGTGATATTAAGGATAACGGCACCCTGATGCTGGACGGTGTGACGGGGTCGCTCGCGAACCGTCTCAGCGGACAGGGGATCGTATCGCTGAATAACGCAACGGATGTGATGGCGACAGCGGATAACCGCCTGTTTACCGGGACCTGGGATGTTACAGATGGGACCCGACTGCATGCTTCCGGGACGGAGAACACAGGAACAGCAACGGTCAGTACTCATAACACCGGTATCCTCTCACTGGATGCCTTTAACGGTGACCTGGACAGCCGGATCACCGGTGCCGGTACGGTGGCCCTGACCAGCAATGCGGATGTAACGGTCACGGACACCGGCAGTTCGTTTACCGGTACATACGATGTACAGACCGGCAGCACGCTGCACGTCACTGACGCCACACTGCCAGCGGCAGCCACCCTGAAAGACAACGGGCTGATTGATCTCGCCAGCGCAGGCGCCTTCACCCTGCAGAATGTCCTGACCGGTGCCGGTGTGCTGAAGGTGGATACCGCAGACGGGGCATTTAACTTCTCATCAACAGCAGGCAACGCCTTTACCGGAACCGTTGACCTGAACAATGCGACACTGGAACTGAGTGGCGTGAACACCTCTGCCCTGACCAGCGCCATTCTGAAAGCAAATGTCGGCAGTATCACTACGGTGGCAGACGGGGAGCAGACCATCGGTGGCCTCGCCTTTGCCGGGGGTGAGATGGTATTTAACGCGACGGCGCCTGATGGGAAAATGGCTGACAGCCATATAACCGCCGGCACGCTGGATGCAACCGGTAACGGCACGGTGCAGATTCTCCTTCCTGAAACCTATGTTCCTGACCATGAGACCGACACCCGGGCGTCCCTGATGACCCAGGATGAGGCGAACGTCAAGCTTGAGCTGGCCAGCGCCGCTCAGGTTACCGGTAGTGGTGGAAACCTGATGCTGCATGATCAGAATGGCAATACCATCAGCGACGCCACGGAGGTGGATATCGCCCAGGGTGGCAACACGGTGGCTAAAGGCACCTGGGATTTCCGCGTGACTACCACCGGGACTACCGGCAGCCAGGATGGCCTTTATGTCAACTACGGTCTGAAAGAGCTGGAGATCCTGCAGAACCAGACCCTGACGCTCGACGGGACACCGGGTGCCACCGCCGCTGCCGCAGACCAGTCTGCCCGCATCACGGGAAGCGGTAATCTTGCCATCAGTACCACGGGCGATGATGTGCTGTCGCTCTCCAACAGCAGTAACGACTACACCGGTGACACTACCGTGGTGAGCGGAACCCTGCGCACGGATGTGGACGGTGCGCTGGGTGCCACCGCGAAGCTGACGATTAACAGCGGTGCGAAAACAGATCTTAACGGCACCACCCAGTCAGCCGGACGACTGAATACCCTGCAGGACGGAACGCTGGCACTGAATAACGGGACGCTGAATCTGTCACAGGGTGGCCGCGTACAGGGAGAAATAACCGGGGGCGGTCAGCTTAATGTGAGTGGCGGTATCCTGACGATGGAAAGTACAAACAGTGACATGACGGCTGGCGTAGCAGTGGCTGACAGCGCCACCATCGTACTGGCTTCACCTGACACGGTACTGGGTGGCGCGGGTGCTGGTGAGGTCACGGTGGCCTCCGGTGGCATGCTGGGCGGACAGGGTCTGGTGGGAGGGAGTGTCATGAACAGTGGGACACTCATTGCCATGAACGCCCTACCCGGACATGAATCTGCGGCGGCGGCTCTCCTGACACTGGGCGGTAACCTGAGCAACAGCGGGACGGTGAACCTTGCCGGCAGCAAAACGGGCAACCAGCTGGTGGTCAACGGTAACTACACCGGCAACGACGGACAGTTGTCGCTGAACACCACTCTGAACGGCGACAACTCACCGACGGATAAACTGACGGTACACGGTGACACCAGCGGTAACACCCGTGTTGACGTGAATAACGTCGGCGGTACGGGTGCGCAGACAATAAACGGCATTGAACTGGTGCAGGTGGATGGCCGCTCAGCCGGTAACTTCGCGCTGACGAATGGTAGCGTAGAAGCCGGGGCGTATGTCTATACGCTGGCGAAAGGAACCGGTGAGGCGGCGAAGAACTGGTATCTGACCAGCAAATGGAATGGCGCAGTACCCGCGCAGGACCCGCCAGTTGTCGACCCGACCGCTCCGGACGCGCTGCGCCCTGAAGCCGGTAGCTATATCAGCAACATCGCGGCGGCCAACACACTGTTTAACCACCGCCTGCATGACCGTCTCGGTGAACCGCAGTACACCGACGCCCTGCGTAACGGTGACGGCAATGTAAGCAGCCTGTGGATGCGCCACGTCGGCGGTCACGAACGTTCTTCTGCTGGCAGCGGGCAACTGAAAACGCAGAGCAACCGCTATGTGCTGCAGCTCGGTGGAGATATCGCCCAGTGGAGTGCCGATGGTCTGGACCGCTGGCATCTGGGCGTGATGGGAGGCTATGCCAATGAGCGCAGTCACACCCGCAGCGATCGTGCCGGATACGGTTCCGACGGACGTGTCAGCGGCTACAGCGCCGGTCTGTACGGCACCTGGTACCAGAACGACGCGGACAAAACCGGCATGTACGTGGACAGCTGGATGCTCTACAACTGGTTCGACAACACGGTGGAAGCGGATAACCGTGAGAGCGACAGCTACAAATCCAAAGGACTAACCGCTTCGCTGGAAGCCGGTTACACCCTGAAAGCCGGTGAGTTCTGGGGCAGCGAGGGCACGCTCAATACCTGGTATGTACAGCCGCAGGCGCAGATCACCTGGATGGGCGTGAAGGATAACGCGCACACCCGGCACGACGGTACCCGCATCGAAACACAGGGCGACGGCAATATCCATACCCGCCTCGGGGTAAGAACGTACCTGAACAGTCACCACAAAATGGATGACGGCAAACAGCGTACCTTCCAGCCATTCGTAGAAGTGAACTGGATCCACAATACCGAATCCTTTGGCGTGAAGATGGACGGTACGACGGTGAGTCGTGACGGAGCCCGCAACCTGGGCGAAGTCCGCACCGGCGTGGAAGGCAAACTGAACGACCGCCTAAGCGTCTGGGGCAGCGTGGGGGTGCAAATGGGTGACAAGGGCTACAGCGATACTCAGGGTATGCTGGGGGTGAAATACAACTGGTAAATCACAGACAGTCAGCCGCCGAGGGCCAGGAGCCGGAATGACCGGCTCCTGGCCTGGTTCTGTTATCCCGGATCAGGGTAACGACAATATAAAAAGAGGAACGAATGAAACGTTTATTAGCCGCAGCGGCATTGATTTGTCTGTCTTCGGGATTTCAGGCTCAGGCAATTTTGCCTGATGGTGCCGATGCAGTGGTGCTTCAGGAGCGTTATGGAAACTGGATGGTTGTTTGTCAGGAAAATACGGACACAGCAGGGACAGTATGCTCTGCACTGCAGGTGCAGACACGCGCTGGTGCCAGAGTGCTCTCAGCACAACTGAGCGGTGACCCGGAGACGTCATTAACCGGAACGCTCACCCTGCCCTTTGGGCTGGCGCTTACAGAAGGTATCAGTCTGTCTGCTGACGAGAAGCCCCTGCAAACACTGAAATTCAGTACATGTTTACCGGAAGGGTGTGTCGTTCCTGTTCAATGGGATAAAGAACAGGTGAAGATACTGATGAACGCGGGTAAATGGACGCTGACAGGCAAGAATTCAGGAGTGAGTGCTGAGAAAATTGAACTGCAGTTGCCGGTTAACGGCCTGGATAAAGCTCTGCAACGCATTCAGTTCTTACAGGCGAAAAAGACGGATACACCACCGTCTTCATGAGTGTTTTCAGAGAATCTTTTTTGCCTCAAAAACAAAGGGGCTACCTTTCGGTCACCCCTTGTTTAATCTGGCGGAAGCGCAGAGACTCGAACGCTGCAACCCTTCAGCGCGCTGCTTCTCTGCGCTGACAAAACCTATAAATTTCATAAAGATATATCACTTCAAAGACTGTCACACCTGGGTTTCTTTATATAAACCCAATAAGTTAGCTTAACAAGTTAAGTCAATATATTTCACTATTGATTACAATATTATACTTTTTATTCACTTAATTAATGCAAACACCTCACACTAAATACTGTACATAACCCACATTGACGAGGTTGAAATAAATAGATTTCTTTAAATAACTTCGGATACCATAGGGTTAGTAGGGGATAGTTTTATCAATAAGAAATAAACGTTGAGGTTACAGTAGACATGGAAAATTTGAAGGAGTGCCTGAGGGTTGAGGTTATAGGCGGTAAAGACAAAAAATTCTCATGGCCTCGCGCAATTCGGCATATCTGGCGTCAACCGAAACGTCGTTTTTTATTTTGGTGGCGTATAGCATCATATCTTTTTGAAAAAAAAGGGAAGTCAGGCAAGAAAATTGCAAAGTTTCTAAACAGGCGTTTAATACATAAATATAATACTGAAATTGGGTTAGGCGCGAAGATTAAACCTGGGCTATGCATAGCTCATTATAATGGTGTTGTGATAGGTTCTGTCTGCGAGATAGGATATAATTTTTTAATAAGACAAAATACCACCATTGGGATTAAACACCCGGAAAAAAATGATGAGAGCTACAAAATCACCATTGGTGATAACGTTACGGTGGGTGCGAATAGTTGCATAATAGGTGATAACATTACAATTGGTAATGGCGTGACAATCGGAGCGATGTCTTTTGTCGTTGATGATATTCCTGACAATTGTATTTATTACACCGAAAAGAAAAGCAAAGTCGTCTACCGGGAGGCTTAAGCCTCCCCTCAATCGCTATGATTCAGAAGGCCGTTTAACCATACTATAGTAGATACATCAATTCTGTTTAAAAGGGGCGATGAACTCATGTCCTGCGATTTTGTTTTTTGGTGAAACGGTAAAACAAGTTAGGTTCACTCACAATATACAAATTACCTACGTCATCAAGAGCAATCCCTTCTGCCTGGGGAATATCCTCTGCCAATCCTGCCCATCCGGCATTCAGATACAGGCGATCGGTCACCCGCCCTTCACTGTTTATTTCCAGTACTTTTCCTGATACATCAGACAGTACCAGAAGGGAGGCCGTTGAGGAGTGGTAATGCAACCCTGACACATCCCTGACGGACGATGTGGCAGACGTTTGTAACGTCGAGACACTGTTTTCCTCGCTCTGAACGTCCACCCGGCTTATTATTACCGGCTTTTTCTCTTTTGCCGCAAATAGCACCTGGTTCTCTTTATCCCAGGCAAGCCCTTCCAGACCTTTATTGCCGGGTCGGGTATAGCCTTTTAGCGACATATACGAAAGAAGTTGGTAAGTTCCTTTTAGTATGTCTATGTTTAACAACCAGGCACTCCCCTCTTTCTCACTGCCTACCAGGAAGAGGTTATCTCCTATCCACTCCACCGCTTCCAGGTCCGTAATATCAGGTATGGACAGACTGCCAGTCCGCTCACCTTCGGGTGTAAGCCAGACCACTTGCGGCGGTTTATTAACCACAGAAAAAAGCAGTCTGTGTTTATCTGACCAGGTCAGCCCCGACAAATTATCCTTAACGCCTTTAACCTCTTTTCCTTCGATGTCTGCCACATATGCACGTAAATTCAGTGCTGAAGGCGTGTCGTGATATCTTTCATATAACCGGTATAGGTACAGAATATCTTCTCTTATATAAAGAAAAGCAGAAAAAACAAGCGCAATAAAGATTGTTGCGCGCATGAAATATATGACAGGAATTTTCATATCAAAAAATAGTTATAGTCACAAAAATGGCATAAGCAATAGACAAAACTGCAAGTTCACACAGGACAAAGAATTATTACGAACACCTATCAGGAAATAACACATGCGTAACCCGGACATAAGAAATCAATATATGCCCAGATTACACACAATCAGGTAATCGGAATGGCGGAGAAGCTTTGTTCCCTACACCTTATTTAATCGCCTTCAGGAAATCGGTTAAAGCGCTATCGTCAGACAAACACTCGAATTTTAAAACGTGTCAGCGTAATAATACGTTAGTCTCGCACCATTTATAATGACGTTATTGATAATCCACGGTATAGATCACCTTACCATTAGCGCTACCGGCGGTAATATCGCCAGTGCGGATATAGCGGGCATAAATGGGGACGCGAAAGGCTGAGCTACCCAATCCGATGGTGCCACTCCACCCCGTAGTCAGGTCAACTATCCCAGCAACATTCGTGGAAGCGGAAAGCTGGATACCAACACCAGTCGCATTATCTCCGTTGCTGCTATCAAGTGCGATAATCCCTTGCGTGGCGTCAATCAAGCCAGTTGATGAAGTGAATCGAACTCCCCAGACATTACTGCTGTTTGCCTTGCTATCTGAAGATGATATGAAAACATTGCCATCAGAATCATTTTCAAACATGAAATTGTACTCCCCCCCTGAACCGTAGAACGCGTCATCGCAAACCATGTTCAGACTGCTGTCCACCCAACTACTCGCGTCGCCTACATTCGCAAAACTATTTTTATCCCAGGTTCCTAATTGCACAACCTTGTCTGTCTCTGTGGCGTGGCAGGTAGGTTTATTTACAGAGATAATTCCTGAAAAATTAACACTGAAAACGTCAATTTTGCTGATCGTACCGTCATCGATTCGAAGATGATATTTCAGGACAGGTAGTTGCGAGCCGTCAATAGTGCCATAAGACAGTGGTCCTGTTTTGATCAGTCTATAATAAACGAAATTCATACCTGTCATTGATGCGCTAGTGGTACCACTGCCGATAGGGATAACCCTCTCCATCGGCGCAACATTATTTTCATTGCCAATCTCCACAACGACAAGCCCCACACCATCAAGTCCCGTATTGTAGATTTTACCACTGTACATCCCAATATCACCCGCCCATAATCCCAAAGGAGCGCTTTCGTACTCGTAGACTTCCACTATACCATTTGCCACCATGGGCGAAGTACAGGATACCCTTGCATTCAGATAGGGAATAATTTCACCAGAATACAAGGGAGTTCCAGTCGCTTCAGAGGAACCCGTTAGCCGAGTGATACTGAAAGGTGCGGTCAAGGCTACTGGCTGAATTAGAGGAGTATTCCCGTTTACTGTCCCATTTCCGCTTTCCAGAGAACAAGTCGCCTGAGCATTTTCAGGTGTGAGCATTCCACTCAGTAATATGAGTCCCATCAGGCCGGTCAGTTTAAAATTCGTCATTCCATTCTTTATCTTTTCTTTCATCTTTTTATCCCTCACTGACCGCACACTGCACGAAATTCCTGTAGAGTCGTACTTCGCGCTTTCTCATTGACCGGACTCAGACTGTAAGGCACCCGGCATTGCTGATCATTGTTGCGTCCCCACCGGATACTCAATGTTCCACTATCTTCCTCAACACGCGCGTATATCTGCCCTCCTTGCCCCACGTAACCTACAACGTTGTTTTTATCGTCACGGGCTTCAGCACCGAACGGTACGGGTTCGCCTCGCTGTGTCGCTGTTATCAGTAGTGGGCGACCACGCCGGGCGCTATAACTTAACTTCACAATCGCCAGATCCTTCGGCGCCACCTTCTGGGCTGTATTTTCCAGTTCCACTCCATCCGCAGTCCCGGCAAGATCAATCGCCACTTCATTCAACTGATACGGATTGAGATAGGGCACTACCGCGAAGCCAAACCGGTCAATATAGATGCCAGAATGTCCACTGACCTTAGCGCCTTCAGCCCCTTTCGCTTCAACTAAAGCAAAGGTGTCACCCTGATACGGACTCAACGTCACTCCTCCACCGTGCCCAATCAATGTTCCACTTAGCCCAGCCGACGCTGTTGTGTAGTGCTTACCTGCACTCAGGCTACCGGTCAATGTCGTCACTGGCGTGCGATATTGTCCATTCGCTGCCATACTGTTTCCTCTTCCGCTATCAGCCGTTGTTGCCGTCAGACCGTAGCTCATCTGACTCTCTCGTCCGGCACTGCCACTGACCCCTGCCTGCCATGCATTACGCCCATCGCTGTTATTCGTGTAGTTCATACGCCCTGTTGGCGCCCCCGATTGGTTGCCCAATGGCATACTCAGCGTCAGCATGATGGTATCTTGCTTTTTCCCAATTTGATCGTAACTTCGGGCTCCACTGATACCGTACGTCACGCGATTCCATGTGTTGTTGTAGCCCAACTGATACTGTTTGTCGGTACCCGACGCATTCCAGTAGTTCTGTATTGATGCACTGATATACAGTTGTCCCCAGCCAGCCAGTCCTTGACTGGCCGTCAGCGTGTAACGACTTTTCGTCCGACGTATAGTGTTGTTGTCATACCCTCTCTCCATGATGTCTCGTGTTTGCATTGCTGTCAGATAATCCATGTAGTGTTCTGTGGAGAAGCGGTATGCCGCCAGGGAGAAATTGCTTTGTGTCTCGGTAATATTCTTGCTGTAACTCAGCCGATAGCTTTCTCCATTAAGCGTACTGCCATCCTGCGAACGGTTACCCAGTTCGGTACGGGCGTGGGTTACGTCAAAACTGAATGCCCCCACAGGCGTAGCGAACCCACTCCCGACTTGTCCGGCCAGATAATGTTCGCTCCCCTGTACGCCCCCATAGACAGTGAAGCGGTTGGTTAGCCCGTATTGCCATGTCCCCTGTACGAGCATTGGGTCATCTCGTAGTGAGGGCACATTAAGCTCGCCGCCAACCAGTTCATAGCGAGACTGCCCTGGGCGAAGTAACTGTGTTACTGATGAGAATGGCACTTTAAAATTCTGCTCCGTTCCGTCAGCCTCGCGTACAACGACATCCAAATCGCCGCCATATCCTGTTGGATACAAATCATCGATCACAAATTCACCGGGGCTAACCGTCGTCTCATATAGCACGGCCCCATTTTGTCGCACCGTTACTTTTGCGTTTGTTCGTGCGATTCCACGGATTTCCGGCGCATAGCCACGACGTGACATGGGTTCCATTCGATCATCGCTTTCCAACATAAGTCCGGTGAACGGCAGCGTGTCGAAAAGTCGCCCTGAGGTATTCGTTCGGCCACCAAGAATCCGTCCTTTGATCTGCGGAATGTCGCGTTGAATGTAGGTGTTGATGTCCTGGTAGTCGCTACCGGTATCGTCATTCCATGTCCAGTTGCCGGTATGACGGAAATACCAGCCGCCGAGGTTAATTCCTCCGTTTAGCGAACTGTACATACTGCGATAGCTGGTTTTATATCCGTCGCTGTTATAAGCATTAAAGTTATAGCCGAGCAGTGCCGCCGGAACTCCGCTGTCCCATGCCGAGGGAGGGACTGCGCCTCGTGGCATTCGGTCAACATACATCTGCGGTACGCTTAGCTGAAGAGACTGATCGCTGCTGTCAAAAAAGGCTTGAGCCTGAGGAATGAGTGCTTTTAAATCAACACACTGTGCACTCATTACATTTTCCGATAATTTCAGCGGCAACTGGGCCAGTAATGCTGGCGTCAGGCAGGGCTCCACACTTTTATCGGCGAGCTCGCGGAAAGTCACATTCTCCGTTGTCTGTATCTGGTCGTTAAGAAAGATACGAGTGCGAAACGTCCCTGGAGTAGCGGAGCCTCCACGTGCAAAACGTTCTAGATCCAGCGGGGCATCACTGCCCATGGAAAGAAAGGATGGATCGAACTGTACCTCTTCTTCTTGCGTAGCTTGTGCTGCAACAGGCAGGCTAACCGTCATTGCGATAGCAAGTGACAAAAGGGTGCGTTTCCCCGGATACACAAATCCCTGCATGGTAACCTCAGGTTGGTCATCTGATACGTTTTAGTTAAATTGATGTGCCAGACCCTTCCGGCACATGACCGTTGCAGCACACTCCGCACTGCATTGTCCGTTATTTCACGATGTACTCCTGCTCACGGGAGGCACCGTAGTCATCTATCCAGGTAGCGATAATCGTGTTTCCTGGTGTGGCGCGAATATTGCTATAAGTCCTGTGATCCATAGGCGATACCATTCCCGCCTCTATTTTTTTCCCACCGAGAGTGATGCTGGTTAAAGAGAAGTAAAACGGTGTTGGGTTTTTTACCGTGAGACCATTGCTACCCTGTGTCCAGGTCAGTTGCTTCACCGTCTCTGCTGGGCTGGTTTTATTTACAGCCGCCGGACGGTAGAAAAATTTAATACGTGAACGCACAGCCAGTTGCAGGTAGTTATCCTGTGAGGAGATCTGCTTCTCTGGTTTTGCCGGAATTTCAAGAACATTGAGCCACCAGATTGACTCTCGATCCTGGCGCAGGGCTGAAGTATTCATAGCGCTAATGCGTAGCGACTGGCCTTTTCCAGCCTCTACCCGGTTAATCGGTGGGGTCAGTACAAAAGGGGTAACGATCCTGTCCGGCGTCGCTTTCGAATCGCCGGTATCTAGCCAGCTTTGAACCAGTACGGGACGTTTTCCCATGTTAGTTAGCTTCACGGTAATTTCACGTGAATCAGAAGGGTAGATAACCCGAGTTCCGTCTATTACTACTCCGGAATTTGCCGGCGCACTGAACAATGCAGCGACCAAAGAGAGTGCTGAGCCGGACCAGTATTTCGCAGAAAAATCCATATACACTCCGTGTAAAGCGGGGGAGCATTGCCCCCCCCGAAAGGTTGATGCTAAGGATTAATGTTCAGTTGCTTATCTCAGTAGGTCGGAATTATTGGTAATCCAGGTTGTAGGTAACCTGTGAGGTTACTGCTCCTGGTGTGACTGAGTTGCTTGCCTCGGCGTAGTACTCAACAAAGTAAGGAAGTGTTGCGGAGCCAGCAGAAATATCCACATAACCGATAGCAGATGTACCTGTCTGGCTCTGATCACCTACATTGATCACGCTATCGTCAGAGCCGTCACGTAATTGCAGGCTTACATACTCCGCTCCAGTCAGGTCTGTGTTGAGTAAACGACCCGTTGCGCTGTCTACGGTATTACCCGGTTGGAAGAAGGCCTTAGCCGTATTGAGTGCAGTGCCAGTACAACCGCTCAAAGCCATGTTGAAACGCGTTTTCCCGTTATCATCGCCAGCAGTTTGTAATGAAGAAGCAGACACCGTTGGCAGGGTTACAGTTGCGTCAGCGCCACCGCCTTCAATACTGACATTACAGGTACTATCCGTAATGGCTCCGTTGAACGTGATTGTGCCAGTATCAGCAGCCAGGGCACTGGTAGACAGCAGTGCAGAGGAAACCAGCGTAGTTAGCAACAGACGATTCAGTTTCATATTTTAAAACTCCATTTATTAATAAAAATCACCCGCTGGTAATATCCTGCAGGTATTTCACCATCCATCGTCATCAGAATACCATTGACAATATCTTGTTATATTTTAACAAAATAATTATCAGTCATTTTTATATTCCAACGACAGTGAATGAATACAGCTCGCCCGTCAAAAAGACCAGCGAATATATCCTTTGATTATTTAACTCAGTGACTGGCGAGTAAATTTGACATTAACAACAGGTCGCGACATATCAATACTCCGACGGAATTGCATTGTGTTAGCCCATACTCCTGCAACATTTTACGCTTTATTCGGTAGATTGACTTTGTAGTTAATCCTGGGGGTCTTGTTATTTCATGCACTGATCCCCCATAGCTTAGCTGAGTGAATATATCCACTGCACGTAGTGATGTTATTTTACGTCGCACAGGAATACTTTCTGCGTTATCAAGTATATTGATAAGTTCCTTTTTTCTCATTTTTTTGGATAATAAACAGGGAAAAGAATAACGTGTTCCCCAATGTGTTAAAGGGATGTCAACGAGGACAATCATTTTGGTTGATAGCAATGTCGGTATTTTAAGAAAGCAACTGCGAAGATGGTTGTTATCAACTGTAACAACAACAATATCATTTGCAGCTGGTTGTATTCCTGCCCATTGTTTATTCAAATCGATAAAAGCTAATTCTTGATATCGCTCTTCAGTTATCAGCTCAAGTGATTTAAGAAAGAAAACATCATCAGAAATAAACCAGTACTTCATTGGCCACCTCATCATCCATTTAATGATGCACTAAAAAATTAATTAGACTTCCATTTGACTTGTGGCCATCTTACCGGACTTTTTTTTATAATGTTTAATCGTTTTGGACCTGCCATTTCATTTCTTTTAATAGGCTTTAGCTATCAACTTAAATTAATTTCGCAACAATTACTACAGTTAATATTGCTAACATATTCAGTGAATTGAATATCACTGTTGTTGCTTTATTCACAATAACTCATTAATAAACAAAACAAAAACAAACAGAGACATACATAAACAGCATAAGATTACAATTAGTCAAGATAAAATGCTGTTAAGGGAAACATTTTCAACTGTTAAGATGGGGAGGAATCCTGGTGCCTGGATCATAATAATGTTAAACATCTATTAAATGAAATTCATTAAGTAGACGTTAGCATTTACATATAAAAATTCATTATTGATGAGAGAAATTTCTGAATAATTAAGTGATTATTCCTAATCATACCATCTGTAAAATGATATTTTCCCGGAGCATTAATCTTCGCTGCTGTCGAAGCCTAAGAATAATCACCCAAAAAAAACTTTTGATTACGTGATCCTGATCACCATTATTGTTAAGAGCATTAACATTACAAGGAATATTCTCAAAAAATAACTTTTACAGAATGAAGAATTTACTTGGCTTTTTTTTAATAAATGCATGACCCAGAATTTATGAGATTGTTTCGTGCCTCATAGATCAGACACTCTCATAAAAATCAGGAGATTGTTCTACACAAGCACAGTGGTGCCGTTTTGCATTAAAAACATTGCTACCTAATCAAAGATATCCTCGGCCTGCCCCTGACTTTCACAACATCTCACAGCGCAGACAAATAGAGATAAGATAAAGGGACCCCGACTCCTGTGGCTGTACAGCGATAAGGGGATGACCAAATCCAGGCGGAAAAGTGGTTATGACTGTGCGAACAGCTGCAGTTGACGAGCCAATATTTGGTGAAAAATCCTTGTGTATACAGTGTTTTTTCTTAATGGTTGGATTAAGAGATTTTTGACAGGAGTTAAAACCGTTATGAATTTCTGAGAAAAAATTTCTTCTTGCCCTGGCTTTTCGGCTTTTACGGTCAGGCCGGTTTTGAAGGATCTACACAGTTTAATTTCACCGTGTACATTTCCCCTACTTCCACCTTTATCGCTACATCACTCGTTGTGATGCCGAACTTTATAGCCCTCTTAAGCGGCGAGATAACTCGCTCTGCATCTGCCATCAGTCCCGCGTTCACGGCTTCAGCTTGTGCAATGGCTGATTTTGGAGGGAGTAGTAAGGAGAAACAATTGTTCAGTGGGCACATGACCGAAAACCAGGTTGTGACCTATGACAGAAGGGTTAAAATTTCACCAGGGATGGACATCCCGATGATGAAAAAGATGACTGATATCATTGGCTGTACGGGGAAATATACCCAGTGAATATACCACTGGTATACCAAAAGCCAAAAAAACAAAGGGGTTAGCTTTCGGTAACCCCTTGTTTAATCTGGCGGAAGCGCAGAGATTCGAACTCTGGAACCCTTTCGGGTCGCCGGTTTTCAAGACCGGTGCCTTCAACCGCTCGGCCACACTTCCGGAATGAGGCGCACTATAAACATCCCGATGCGCCGTGTAAAGCCCGAAAGTGTTCGTTTGCCTGAAAAACAGTCAAAATGCTATTAATTGCCTGAAATAACAACAGATTGACCATTTATTCAGCATAACAGTCATACTTTATCAGCCATTCACCGTCATCCACGATGAAACCTGATTTAGATCAAATGAGTAAAGATGGGTAAAAGCGCTGGGTGCACGCCTGTGTTTTCATTATCCTCCATCATTAATTACATCTGTCATAAGAGAGTGACTCATGGATCGTATTGTTAGTTCATCACATGACCGTACATCGCTACTCAGCACGCACAAAGTGCTGCGCAATACCTATTTCCTGTTGAGCCTGACGCTGGCATTTTCGGCGATCACGGCCACCGCCAGCACCGTGCTGATGCTGCCTTCTCCAGGTCTGATTCTGACACTGGTGGGTATGTACGGGCTGATGTTCCTGACCTATAAAACGGCAAACAAGCCAAGCGGTATTATTTCCGCGTTCGCCTTCACTGGCTTCCTGGGTTACATCCTTGGGCCGATTCTGAACGCTTACCTGTCCGCAGGCATGGGCGACGTGATCGGTATGGCTCTGGGCGGTACCGCGCTGGTCTTCTTCTGCTGCTCCGCCTATGTGCTGACGACCCGCAAGGATATGTCCTTCCTCGGCGGTATGCTGATGGCCGGTATTGTGGTCGTCCTGATTGGTATGGTTGCTAACATCTTCCTGCAACTGCCGGCGCTGCACCTGGCGATCAGCGCGGTGTTTATCCTGATTTCTTCAGGCGCAATCCTGTTTGAAACCAGCAACATCATTCGTGGCGGTGAGACTAACTACATTCGCGCAACGGTTAGCCTCTATGTTTCACTGTACAACATCTTTGTCAGCCTGCTCAGCATCCTGGGCTTCGCCAGCCGCGATTAAAAGCAACCAAACATCCCTCCCGGCCCCGCTTATGCGGGGCTAAGACGAATGACAAAGGAGGAAAAACGTGGTTTTTCCTCCTTTGTGGTTATCAGCCGAAAATCAATGAATTGATTTTCCAGGTTTTTAATGGGGTGACCTCTGCTTGTCCGGTATTGTAATAAGGTTTGTCATCCCTCCCGGCCCCGCTTATGCGGGGCTTTGTTTTTTGGTAAACTGCCGCCAGGTTGTCTAACGCAGTGAAGAATTATGTTGATCTTTGAAGGTAAAGAAATCGCTACCGACACCGACGGCTATCTGAAAGATAGCGCACAGTGGAGCGAAGCGATGGCGGTAGTCATTGCTGAAAAAGAAGGAATTACCCTCTCCCCGGAACACTGGGAAGTGGTGCGTTTTGTACGCGACTTTTATCTGGAGTTTAATACCTCGCCTGCGATTCGTATGCTGGTCAAAGCGATGGCGAATAAGTTTGGCGAGGAGAAAGGCAACAGCCGTTATCTGTATCGTCTGTTCCCGAAAGGTCCGGCTAAACAGGCCACCAAAATTGCTGGCCTGCCAAAACCGGTGAAGTGTATTTAATAGCGAATACTAAAGCCGGTAAACTCCTCACGAGGGCGGTGCGGCTCACTCAGGACTCTGTCTACCCGGGCAGAACGCGGGCCGCCGTCTTTGAGCCACTTCAGTAATTTATCGACCTGCTCCGCTTCGCCGCTGGCAACCACTTCCACGCTGCCATCATCCCTGTTCCTCGCATAGCCCGTTAAACCCAGGCGCCGCGCCTCATGCTGGGTGGTATAGCGAAATCCTACGCCCTGAACCCGGCCATAAACCCACGCGATAATGCAGACTCTCGACATTGTTATTCTCCTACACATCCTCGGGCGCGTTGCAAATCCGGGTAAAACTCAGGACAATGGCGCCCATTTCTTTGATTCGACAGAACCGTTAATTATGAGTGTACGTTTAGTGTTAGCCAAAGGGCGCGAAAAATCATTACTTCGCCGCCACCCATGGGTCTTTTCCGGTGCCGTTGCCCGCATGGAAGGTAAGGCCAGCCTCGGTGAAACCATCGACATTGTTGACCATCAGGGTAAATGGTTAGCCCGTGGCGCCTTTTCACCGGCGTCGCAAATCCGCGCACGCGTCTGGACTTTCGACAAGAACGAGTCTGTCGATATCGCCTTCTTCACCCGCCGTCTGCAACAGGCGCAACAATGGCGCGACTGGCTGGCGAAAAAAGACGGTCTGGACAGCTATCGTCTGATCGCAGGTGAATCCGACGGTTTGCCGGGCGTAACCATCGACCGCTTTGGCAATTTTCTGGTGCTGCAACTGCTCAGCGCCGGCGCGGAATATCAGCGTGCCGCATTGATTAGCGCGCTGCAAGCGCTCTACCCGGAATGTGCGATTTATGACCGTAGCGATGTCGCGGTGCGTAAAAAAGAGGGAATGGAGCTGACGCAAGGTCCGGTCACCGGTGAGCTCCCCCCTGCTCTGCTGCCCATTGAAGAGCACGGTATGAAGCTGCTGGTGGACATTCAGGGTGGCCATAAAACCGGTTATTACCTCGATCAGCGTGACAGTCGTCTGGCAACGCGCCGGTATGTCGAAAATCAGCGGGTGCTCAATTGTTTCTCCTACACCGGGGGTTTTGCCGTTTCTGCGCTGATGGGCGGTTGCCGTCAGGTGATCAGCGTCGATACCTCCCAGGAAGCGCTGGATATTGCGAAACAGAACATCGAACTGAACAAACTCGATCTCAGCAAAGCTGAATTTGTCCGCGACGACGTCTTTAAACTGTTACGCGCCTATCGCGATCGTGGTGAGACGTTTGATGTCATCGTGATGGATCCACCGAAGTTTGTCGAAAACAAAAGCCAGTTGATGGGCGCATGCCGGGGCTATAAAGATATCAACATGCTGGCGATCCAGTTGCTGAACCCAGGGGGCGTGCTGTTGACATTCTCTTGTTCCGGCCTGATGACAACAGATTTATTTCAGAAAATCATCGCCGATGCCGCAATAGATGCGGGTCGTGATGTACAATTTATAGAGCAGTTCCGTCAGGCCGCCGATCATCCGGTGATCGCTACCTACCCGGAAGGGCTGTATCTCAAAGGGTTTGCCTGTCGCGTCATGTAACTTGAAAAGTGGAATTTTACCCTCATATCGAGAGTAATGATTTCCCGGGAGGTGACTATGATTGCCAGCAAATTCGGTATCGGCCAGCAGGTCCGCCATTCCCTGTTAGGATATCTCGGAGTGGTCGTGGATATCGACCCGGTCTATTCGCTTGCAGACCCGTCACCTGATGAGTTGGCGGTCAACGACGAGCTTCGCGCTGCTCCGTGGTATCACGTGGTGATGGAAGATGATGACGGTCGTCCGGTGCATACCTATCTTGCGGAGGCGCAGCTTAGCAGCGAAACGCAAGACGAGCATCCGGAACAGCCTTCGATGGATGAGCTTGCTCAGACCATCCGTAGACAGTTGCAGGCGCCTCGTCTGCGCAACTGATCCTTGCTAAGGCCCGATGGCGTATTGCTTATCGGGCCTGTTTCTTTTCGGCCATCAGGCCCGTCGACTTACTTCGCCAACCCCAGCCGTGGGATCTCGATGGCAGGACAGCGATCCATCACGACTGTCATTCCCGCTTCGCGCGCCAACACCGCCGCCTGCTCATTGATCACACCCAACTGCATCCACAGCGTTTTCGCGCCAATTGCTATCGCTTCCTGGGCAACGCCCCATGCCGCTTCGGAATTGCGGAACACATCCACCATATCCACTTTTTCCGGTACGTCGGCCAGGGTCGCATAGCCCTGCTGACCTAACAGCGTCTTCCCGGCAACCTTGGGGGATACCGGAATGACGTGGTAGCCCTGATCGAGTAAATACTTCATCACGCGGTAGCTTGGACGGTCAGGTTTATCGCTTGCGCCAACCAGTGCAATGGTACGGGTCGAGGTCAAAATGCCAGCAATATCGGTCTCTTTCATCATCATTCTCCAGGCTGTTTTGCAAAGTGTACGACAATCCTGACAACCCAACCATGCGTCCCACCCGTAAGTATGAGAGCAAAACGCCAAAATATGTCTATATGTTAGTAAACATGATTATCGAAAAATTTTGATACATTCTTACCCGGCGGTCTTTGGACAGGAGAACCCTATGAAAACCGGCACAGTGACCCTGATGATTGCCCTCTGTTTGCCGGTCACGGTTTTTGCTACCACTCTCCGCCTTTCAACCGATATCGATCTACTGGTACTGGATGGTAAAAAAGTCTCCAGTTCACTTCTGCGTGGCGCGGACAGCATTGAACTCGACAATGGCCCACACCAGCTCGTTTTTCGGGTTGAGAAGACTATCCGTCTGTCCAGCCATGAAGAACAGCTCTACATTTCCCCGCCGCTGGTGATCAGTTTTAACACCCAGCGTGTGGACCAGGTTAATTTTCACCTTCCACGTCTGGAAAGCGACCGTGAAGCCAGCCACTTCGATGCCGCTCCGCGTCTGGAATTGCTGGATGGCGATGCAATGCCGATCCCCGTCCAACTGGATATTCTCGCCATTACCTCTAAAAGCAAAACCATGGATTTTGAGGCAGAAACGGAGCGCTACAATAAATCGGCAAAACGCGCCTCTTTACCTCAGTTTGCCACGATGATGGCCGACGACAGCACCCTGCTTTCGGGCGTTTCAGAACTCGATACCATCCCGCCGCAATCTCAGACGCTCACAGAACAGCGTCTGAAGTACTGGTTTCGCCAGGCGGATCCCCGGACACGCAGTACTTTTCTGCAGTGGGCGGAGAAACAACCCTCTTCCTGATGTCCTCGACGCGTCCGGCTTTTTTTTCGTCTTTCTCTTGCAGCATCAGACACATTCAGTACTCTGTAGCAAAACCCACAATGGAACTGAATGATGGAACTGACGACTCGCACTTTGCCGGCGCGTAAGCACATTGCGCTGGTTGCACACGATCACTGCAAAAAGATGTTGATGAGCTGGGTAGAACGCCACCAGCCGTTGCTGGAAAAACATGTGCTCTACGCCACCGGGACGACCGGAAATCTCATTCAGCGCGCGACGGGTATGGACGTTAACGCCATGCTGAGCGGCCCGATGGGCGGCGATCAGCAGGTCGGCGCATTGATTTCTGAAGGGAAAATTGATGTGCTGATTTTCTTCTGGGATCCGCTAAACGCCGTTCCGCACGACCCGGATGTGAAAGCGCTACTGCGTCTGGCGACCGTCTGGAATATCCCTGTCGCCACCAACGTCGCCACTGCGGATTTCATCATCCAGTCGCCGCACTTCAATGATGATGTTGACGTGCTGATCCCGGATTATGCGCGTTATCTGGCAGAACGCCTCAAGTAAATCGACCGTGTCTCAGGGTTTTCTCGCGACCGGTACGTCCAGGTCTTTGAGAACATCCACAAAGCGCGATGGATTATCTTTATTGTACAGGACCCAAACCCGATGGCGGGCGCGGGTCAACGCCACATAAAGCAAACGTCGCTCTTCGGCGTCAGGGTAATCTTCCACGACCGGCAGCAATGCCTCTTCCATTATGGATTCACGCGCTGGCGCCGGGAAACCGTCGCTACCTTCCTGTAAACCTACAATGATGACGTAATCTGCCTGTTGTCCCTTACTGGCGTGGATGGTCATGAAATCAAGCTGCAGCTTCGGCCAGCGGGTGGCCGCCTTTTCGAGACTGGCCGGTTTCAGATGGTGATAACGCGCTAACACCACAATACGTTCGTCAGTCTTTGCGTAACCCGACAGTTTATCGAGTAACGCATCCAGTTGTGTGTCGTCCAGCAGCGTGACGGCTTTTTTGTCGCCCGTCGTCAGGCTGTTAAGCGGTTTCTTCAGCTGATGCGGATTCTGCTGAATAAAGCGGTTAGCGATTTCGCCAATGCGGTTGTTGAAGCGGTAGGTAGTGTCGAGATCGCAACGGTCGCCTTCACCAAATGTCTGGTGGAACGTGGTCGTTAATGAAAGCTGCGCGCCGCTAAAACGATAAATGGCCTGCCAGTCATCGCCGACGGCAAACAGCGTGGTATGGCTGTTTTGCTTACGTAGTGCTGCCAGCAACGCCGCACGCTGCGGGGAGATATCCTGAAATTCATCCACCAGAATATGCTTCCACGGACTGACAAAACGCCCTTTTTCCAGAATCACAATGGCCTGATGAATCAGACCAGAAAAATCGACGGCGTTTTCCGCTTTCAGCGCACTTTTCCAGGCCTTCAGCAATGGCGCCATCAGCTTCACGCGCTTTCCAAACAGATCCCGAATCGCCTCCGGTGCGCTGGCGATCATCTCCGCCTGGGCTCCGCCATGCATGCGCATCAGGCTCACCCAGCGATCCAGACGCGAGGCCAGACGCCGCTGTAGTTTTTCATCGTCCCAGAAATTACCTTCCGTCACCGTCCACTGCATCTCCTCTTCCAGCCACTGTCGCCAGCCCTTCGCCTGCGCTTTTTTCTCGCTGCATTGCTGACGCCAGGTGCTGATGAACAATTTATTTCGCGCGGCGGTGTCATTTTCAAGCTTACTGATGGTCGGCACTTTTTTGCTGCCCTGCTGGATGATATGCAGCGCCAGGGCATGAAACGTCCGCGCCGTTATCTCTTCGGTATGCAACCGCTCGCGGATGCGCTCATCCATCTCCTGCGCCGCTTTGCGCCCAAAAGCCAGCAGCAGGATCTGTTCTGCAGCCGCTTCCCCCCGCGCCAGCAACCAACCCGCACGCGCCACCAGCACGGATGTTTTACCGCTACCCGCGCCAGCCAGCACCAGCAAAGAATGCTCGCCATTAACCACCGCTCTGGCCTGAGCCGGATTGAGCGGCGACGACTCCACCTGCTGGAAGAAACCGGCGTATTCCGTCAACATTGTTTCGGTATACGCCTGGTTATGCTTCAGGCGACAGGCTTCAATATCTTTCAGCCACGCCTGGCACTGTCGCAGCGCATCGCGACAGTTATCAAACTCTTCCAGCCGATTCACCGGCAGCGGCAACGCAGCAAACGCACGCAGGATCTGCTGCTGTAACCCTGTCGTCTGCTCGCGCGTCAGCCAGGCATTTTGCCCCGTACGGGCCGCAATCAAATCCAGTTGCTCTTGCAGGACACCGGCCGCCACGTCGCTCATTTCCTGGCTCCATTGCTGCCAGCGGGAATTCAGATGGTGATGGAAGCGCTGGGTTTCTGCCCATTCAGTACCATGTAGCCGCACCACTTTTTCGTTCGGCAGCACAAATTCCAGCTCGCCCCACACCAGCCCGCGCTTGCAGTGAATTGCCAGTAACTGATTGAAGGGAATGAGATACTCATGGCGATCGCCCGACACTTTAATGCCGGCATTAAGGATCACCGCCCGATCGTAAGGGTGTTGCGCCAGACGTTTTCCAAGAGACGTTGCTTTCAGTTCCATGACTTAGCCAATCCAGACAAAGCGTATTTCTTCTCAGTGTAACCGCCAGAGAATACGTGCTCCAGCCCAAAAAAACGTTACAATTGCCAGGAATCATAGAAAACCAGAATCAACCGAGGGTCTATGCGTACCGTTCTGAATATTTTGAATTTTGTGCTGGGGGGATTTGCCACCACGCTGTCCTGGTTCCTGGCAACGCTGGTGAGTATTGTGCTGATTTTCACTCTGCCCCTCACCCGGTCATGTTGGGAAATCACCAAATTGTCGCTGCTGCCTTACGGAAACGAAGCGGTTCATGTTGATGAACTGGATCCGGCAGGTAAAAACGTACTGTTGAATACGGGCGGGACGTTGCTGAATATTTTCTGGCTGATCTTCTTCGGCTGGTGGCTGTGTCTGATGCATATTGCCGCGGGCATCGCTCAGTGCATCACGATCATTGGCATTCCCGTTGGCATTGCAAACTTTAAGATTGCCGCAATTGCACTGTGGCCGGTGGGACGTCGCGTTGTCTCTGTAGAAGTTGCACGTGCGGCGCGTGAAGCCAACGCCCGTCGCCGTTTTGAGTCATCAGGACGCTAAGTCAGTATGTTAAGTCCCCTGCTTCGCCGCTATACCTGGAACAGCACCTGGCTGTACTACGTGCGTATTTTTATCGCCCTCTGCGGAACGACCGCGCTGCCCTGGTGGCTGGGTGATGTCAAACTGACTATCCCGCTGACGCTGGGAATGGTCGCTGCAGCGCTGACCGACCTGGACGATCGTCTCGCGGGTCGATTGCGTAACTTAATCATTACGCTCATCTGTTTTTTTATCGCCTCCGCCTCAGTAGAACTGTTGTTTCCTTATCCGTGGTTGTTTGCCATCGGGCTGACGCTTTCTACCAGCGGTTTTATTCTGCTTGGCGGTTTAGGGCAACGTTACGCGACGATTGCTTTTGGCGCGCTGCTTATCGCCATTTACACCATGCTTGGCGCGTCGTTGTACGCGCAGTGGTATCAGCAGCCGCTTTTATTGCTGGCGGGCGCTATCTGGTACAACGGGCTAACGTTAACGGGCCATCTGCTATTCCCAATTCGCCCCCTGCAGGACAATCTGGCGCGCAGTTATGAACAACTGGCGCACTATCTGGAGCTGAAGTCACGGCTTTTTGACCCGGATATTGAAGATGAAAGTCAGGCACCACTGTATGATTTAGCGCTGGCCAACGGTCAACTGATGGCGACGCTAAATCAGACGAAAGTGTCTTTGCTGACACGTCTGCGCGGCGATCGGGGACAACGTGGCACACGGCGCACACTGCATTATTACTTTGTGGCGCAGGATATTCATGAGCGCGCCAGTTCCTCACATATTCAATACCAGACGCTGCGTGACCATTTCCGTCACAGCGACGTCATGTTCCGCTTTCAACGTCTGATGTCAATGCAGGGCCAGGCCTGTTTGCAACTGTCCCGCTGTATTTTATTGCGCGTCCCCTATCAGCACGATCCGCATTTTGAACGCGCCTTCACGCACCTCGATGCCGCGCTTGAGCGAATGCGGGCAAACGGCGCCTCTGCCGATCTGCTGAAAACGTTGGGTTTTTTACTGGCTAATTTGCGTGCCATCGACGCGCAGCTCGCGACGATTGAATCAGAGCAAGCGCAAGCCATGCCGCGCAGCGAATCGGAAAACCAGCTTGCCGATGATAGTCCGCACGGATTTAGCGATACCTGGCTGCGGTTGAGCCGTAACTTTACCCCGGAATCGGCCCTTTTTCGCCATGCGGTCAGGATGTCTCTGGTCCTCTGTATCGGCTACGCGATCATTCAGATAACCGGTATGCATCACGGTTACTGGATCTTACTGACCAGCCTGTTTGTTTGCCAGCCTAACTACAACGCCACGCGACACCGTCTGGCGCTAAGGATCATCGGGACGCTGGTCGGCGTGGCCATTGGTATCCCGATTTTATGGTTCGTTCCGTCACTGGAAGGCCAGCTCATTTTGCTGGTGATCACCGGCGTTCTGTTCTTTGCCTTCCGCAACGTCCAGTATGCTCATGCCACCATGTTTATTACGCTGTTGGTCCTGCTGTGCTTCAATTTACTCGGTGAAGGGTTTGAAGTTGCCCTTCCCCGCGTGATCGATACGCTCATCGGCTGCGCCATCGCCTGGGCGGCCGTGAGCTTCATCTGGCCGGACTGGCGTTTCCGCAACCTGCCGAGAATGATGGAAAGAGCGACCGAGGCCAACTGTCGCTATCTGGACGCCATCCTGGAACAGTACCATCAGGGACGCGACAATCGGCTGGCATATCGGATTGCTCGCCGCGACGCCCATAACCGCGATGCGGAACTGGCCTCGGTGGTGTCGAACATGTCTGGCGAGCCCGATGTAACGGCACAAACGCGTGAGGCAGCGTTCCGTTTGCTCTGCCTCAACCATACATTCACCAGTTATATCTCTGCACTAGGGGCGCATCGTGAACAACTCACTAACCCCGACGTGCTGGCACTACTGGACGATGCGGTCTGCTATGTCGATGATGCGTTACATCATCTCCCGGCTGACGAAGCGCGCGTGCAACAGGCGCTCACCGACCTGAAACAGCGCATCCAGCATCTGGAACCGCGCCCGGACAGCAAAGAACCCCTGGTGATTCAACAGGTCGGCTTACTGGTGGCCCTGCTGCCGGAAATGGGTCGGCTACAGCGACAAATCACTCAATCATCTCCGGAAATACCGGCGTCGGGGAAAGCATCTTAACCCACAAAGCAAGCTCCTCCCGGCGTATTGCCGGGAGCGCGGCTTCATGAATGCCATAAATGGCCCCTTCAAGATTAAACAGAACCTTATCGGTAATGGATTTGTTAATCTGCCGAAGCCGCAACCAGCACATTTTAGCCCCCAGCATTCGCAAAGTAGCGACATCGTAGATCCCCGACTCATTCAGCAGACTCTCCAGATGAAAGGTCATATTGGGGAGATCCTTAAGCCGCTGTTGAGAACCGCGAGTCAGCTTCTCCTGCAACGCGGCATCCAGCGAAAACTTCGATAACTGGATCAACTGCTGCTGGTCACGCCACAAACTGTCATCAACCTGATAATAGTTGAGCATGACCGGGCGCCCGCGTTTGAGAAAAGTCAGCCAGACAGGGGAATGCTGCACGCAATACTGTACGCTTTGTTCACAAGCGCGCAGATAAAGCTCACCATTCGCAACCATCGCAAAGACGGTATTGTTGATAGTCAGACTGTAGCTGCCAAACAGTGAACGGTAATGGATCGGCCCCAGAGAAGATAAATATTCCTGTGATTTATAGATCCTGTCGTAGGAGTGTACTTTCATAAAATCCCCTGTTAAATCATAAACTAAAAGAATGATTTGTTGCTGCGGATCCGTTAATGACGAAAATAGGCAACTTATTCTCAGGGGGCAAGTTGTATTTTGTTTTTACCGCGACCATGAATAAAAATTGCGAGTTTGTTTCCGAAAATAAAGTTGATCTTTCACGACATCAGGGTTACTGTACATCCATACAGTAACTCACAGGGCTGGATTGATTATGTACACTTCAGGCTACGCAAATCGTTCTCCGTCACTCTCTTCCACTTCGAACACGATGGCGCGCGTCTCTTCTGAGAAAGCGTCCACCGGGCTTATCAGCGAAGTGGTCTACCGCGAAGACCAGCCCATGATGACGCAATTACTGCTGTTACCGCTTCTTCAGCAGTTAGGTCAGCAATCGCGCTGGCAGCTCTGGCTGACGCCACAACAAAAACTGAGCCGTGAATGGGTTCAGTCTGCCGGCCTACCACTGACCAAAGTGATGCAAATTAGCCAACTTTCCCCCTGCCATACGCTGGAATCGATGGTTCGTGCATTACGTACGGGCAACTACAGCGTGGTGATCGGCTGGCTGGCAGAGGAATTAACAGAAGAAGAACATGCTGAATTGGTGAGAGCTGCGGATGAGGGAAATGCGATGGGATTTATCATGCGTCCCGTAAGCGCACACACCCATGCCACGAGACAGCAAACCGGGCTAAAAATTCACTCAAATCTGTATCATTGAGTGAAATTAGGATTTATCCTGGAATTTTTTTTCACTCCGAAGCCAGGCATTTAGGACTCACATTTTTTTTCTGTGAACGCTTGGCGGACGCGGTTTCCGCGAAATCTGACCCAAAATTCTGCTGCACAAAATGTTAAATATTTTGTATACAAGCTTTTTTTTTTCATATGCCTGACAGAGTTCACACTTGTAAGTTTTCAACTACGTTGTAGACTTTACATCGCCAGGGGTGCTCGGCATAAGCCGCAGATATCGGTAGAGTAACTATTGAACTACTCCCCCGGTGAAGGATTTAACCGTGTTATCTCGTTGGAGATATTCATGGCGTATTTTGGATGATAACGAGGCGCAAAAAATGAAAAAGACAGCTATCGCGATTGCAGTGGCACTGGCTGGTTTCGCTACCGTAGCGCAGGCCGCTCCGAAAGATAACACCTGGTACACTGGTGCTAAACTGGGCTGGTCCCAGTACCATGACACTGGTTTCATCAACAACAACGGTCCTACCCACGAAAACCAACTGGGTGCCGGTGCGTTCGGTGGTTATCAGGTTAACCCGTATGTTGGCTTTGAAATGGGTTACGACTGGTTAGGTCGTATGCCGTACAAAGGCGACAACATCAACGGCGCATACAAGGCTCAGGGCGTTCAGCTGACCGCTAAACTGGGTTACCCAATCACTGACGATCTGGACATCTACACTCGTCTGGGTGGTATGGTATGGCGTGCAGACACCAAGGCTAACGTACCTGGTGGCGCTTCCTTTAAAGACCACGACACTGGCGTATCCCCAGTATTCGCAGGTGGTGTTGAGTATGCAATTACTCCTGAAATCGCTACCCGTCTGGAATACCAGTGGACCAACAACATCGGTGACGCTAACACCATCGGTACTCGCCCAGACAACGGTCTGCTGAGCGTAGGTGTTTCTTACCGTTTCGGTCAGGAACAAGCGGCTCCGATCGTAGCTCCGGCTCCGGCTCCGGCTCCTGAAGTACAGACCAAACACTTCACTCTGAAGTCTGACGTTCTGTTCAACTTCAACAAAGCAACGCTGAAACCAGAAGGCCAGCAGGCTCTGGATCAGATGTACAGCCAGCTGAGCAACCTGGATCCGAAAGACGGTTCTGTAGTGGTTCTGGGCTTCACTGACCGTATCGGTTCTGACGCTTACAACCAGGGTCTGTCTGAGAAACGTGCTCAGTCTGTTGTTGATTACCTGATCTCTAAAGGTATCCCGGCTGACAAAATCTCCGCACGTGGTATGGGCGAATCCAACCCGGTTACTGGCAATACCTGTGACAACGTGAAAGCTCGCGCTGCACTGATCGACTGCCTGGCCCCGGATCGTCGCGTTGAGATCGAAGTTAAAGGCATCAAAGACGTTGTAACTCAGCCGCAGGCTTAAGTTTCCGTCTTATGAAAAAACCCCGCGCTGCGGGGTTTTTTTTGGCCTGTGATAAACAAAAAGCGTTTAATGGAATGGATTATTCTTTGCCTAACAACGCCTGCAGGTCCTGCTTCAGTGAAGACATCTTGTTGGCATACTTCTCTTTATTCTCAGCATCTTCAATCAACTGCACTACGGTCTCGGATAATGTCTTGCCGCGCCGCTGTGCCAGTCCGGCCAGTCTCTGCCAGACGATAAATTCCAGATCAATCGATTTCTTTCGCGTGTGCTGATGCTCGGCATTAAAATGCCGTTTACGCCGCGCACGTATTGTTTGCTTCATGCGGTTTTGCAGCGCGGGGTTCATATGTTCGTCAATCCAGAGATTAACCCGCACCGGTTCATTTTCCAGCGTAAGCAACAAATCCACGGCCTCCTGGGCAGCACTGGCCTCCACGTAACGGGTAATTAACTCCCCTTCGCGGTGCTTCTTCACAAGGTACTTCCACTTCCAACCGCTTTCAAGATTCTCAAGTTGTTGATATTTCATGGCGATCTCAATGTTACCGTGTCACTCTTATCAGAATATCAGCTTTTTCAGCCTGTGATGAAAAGAATCTTCAGGCTGTGAGCCACTCTTCACCCTCCAGTGCGTTTGCCGTTGCTTTCCACGTGTGAAGCGCGGACGGTTACGCTATAATCGCGTCTTTTACAACAGACTAAAAAACATCAACTTTGACCATTACGAAACTTGCATGGCGTGACCTTGTCCCTGATACCGAAAGTTATCAGGAAATTTTTGCACAGCCACATGTCACTGAAGAAAACGACACATTACTGAGTGATACTCAACCACGTTTGCAATTTGCCCTTGAGCAATTGTTACAGCCCAGAGCCTCATCACCTTTCATGTTGGCCAAAGCGCCCGAAGAGCTTGAGTATCTTAATCTTCTTGCCGATGCCGCACGTGCCTTACAGCACGATGCCGGTCAGCTGACGGGCGGTCATTACGAGATCTCTGGTCACACGATTCGCTATCGTGACGCTGAGCGGGTAGAAGACAATTTTGCCACCCTGGCACAGGTGGTGATTGCCGACTGGGTTGAGGCAGAACAGCTTTTTGGCTGCCTGCGTCAATTCAACGGCGACATCACGCTACAGCCAGGACTGGTTCACCAGGCCAATGGCGGCGTGCTGGTTATCTCGCTGCGCACCCTGCTTGCGCAACCCCTGCTGTGGATGCGCCTGAAGGCGATTGTCAGCCGCGAACGTTTTGACTGGGTAGCTTATGATGAATCACGTCCGCTGCCAGTCTCTGTCCCGTCTATGCCGCTGAAACTGAAAGTGCTGTTGGTCGGTGAGCGCGAATCGCTGGCGGATTTCCAGGAGATGGAACCTGAACTGGCTGAGCAGGCGATTTATAGCGAATTCGAAGATAACCTACAGATTGTGGATGCAGAATCCATGACTCAGTGGTGCCAGTGGGTAACATGGACCGCGAAACGTAATCAGTTGCCTTATCCTGCGCCCGACGCGTGGGAAGTACTGGTTCGCGAGGCAGTGCGTTATACCGGGGAACAGGATACGTTACCGCTCAATCCGTTATGGATCATCAGGCAGTTCACGGAAGTCGCGCCGCTGTGTGAAAGCGAAACCTGCACCGGTGAACAGCTTCGCCTGATGCTTGCCCAAAGAGAGTGGCGTGAAGGGTTCCTGGCTGAACGCATGCAGGATGAGATCCTCCAGGAACAGATTCTGATCGAAACCGAGGGTGAGCGCGTAGGTCAGATCAACGCCCTGTCGGTGATTGAGTTTCCGGGTCACC
This sequence comes from Citrobacter sp. ANG330, assembly GCF_047467925.1. Taxonomy (NCBI): domain Bacteria; kingdom Pseudomonadati; phylum Pseudomonadota; class Gammaproteobacteria; order Enterobacterales; family Enterobacteriaceae; genus Citrobacter; species Citrobacter sp. ANG330. The sequence goes on from NZ_JASJUI010000002.1 coordinate 488,699, forward strand.
CCCGCGCCTTCGGTGAACCTTCTCGTATCAGCTGCGTCGTACATATCGGTGATGGCGAGTTCACTGACATTGAGCGGAAAGCAGAACTTGGCGGTAATATTCATGCTAAGGGGATGATGATCATGCAGGCGTTTCTGATGTCAGAACTCCAGCTTGAACAACAGCTCCCCTTCTCGGCTTCGCTCACGTTTGAACAGTCCTACAGTGAAGTTGACGGTGATAGCGCGTCCATGGCGGAACTGTGCGCGCTTATCAGCGCCCTGTCCGATGTGCCGGTGAACCAGAACATCGCTATTACCGGGTCGGTTGACCAGTTTGGTCGTGCCCAGCCGGTTGGCGGTTTAAATGAAAAAATTGAGGGCTTCTTCGCGATTTGCCAACAGCGTGAACTGACGGGTAAGCAAGGGGTGATTATCCCTTCTTCAAACGTCAGACACCTGAGCCTGCAACCCGCACTGTTACAGGCCGTTGAAGAAGAGAAGTTCACTATCTGGGCGGTGGATGATGTGACCGACGCATTACCGCTGCTGTTAAATCTGGTGTGGGATGGCGAAGGCCAGATGACGCTGATGCAGACTATCCAGGAGCGGATCGCTCAGGCGACGCAACAGGAAGGACGTCACCGTTTTCCATGGCCGCTGCGCTGGCTGAACGGTTTTTTTCCTAACTGATCGGACTTGTTCAGCGTACACGTGTTAGCTATCCTGCGTGCTTCAATAAAATAAGGCTTACAGAGAACATGGTAGATAAACGCGAATCCTATACAAAAGAAGACCTTCTTGCCTCTGGTCGCGGTGAGCTGTTTGGCGCGAAAGGCCCGCAGTTGCCTGCTCCTAGCATGCTGATGATGGACCGTGTCGTCAAGATGACTGAAACGGGCGGTAACTTCGACAAAGGTTATGTTGAGGCAGAGCTGGATATCAATCCGGATCTTTGGTTCTTCGGATGCCACTTCATCGGCGATCCGGTCATGCCGGGTTGTCTGGGGCTGGACGCAATGTGGCAGTTGGTTGGATTCTACCTCGGCTGGCTCGGTGGCGAAGGCAAAGGCCGCGCACTGGGTGTGGGCGAAGTGAAGTTCACTGGTCAGGTGCTGCCTTCTGCGAAGAAAGTCACCTACCGTATCCACTTCAAGCGTATCGTGAATCGCCGCCTGATCATGGGGCTGGCGGATGGTGAAGTGCTGGTGGATGGCCGTCTGATTTATACCGCGAACGATCTGAAAGTCGGTCTGTTCCAGGACACCTCAGCGTTCTGATGCCAGCCCGGTGAATGGCCAGACAGCGTCATTTATCTCTGGTCATAAAGGCGAAACCTCCGCAATGCGGAGGTTTCTTTTTTAAAGAGACAGAATCAGGCCATTACCACCCTGTCAGCCATGGCTTCTCGCCAGCCTCCCAGCCAATACGATCTCTGATTCAGCGTCTGATAGGGACACATTTCTTTCGAACGTCCGGCAATACCGGCCTGATAACCACGTTGATGTGCCCGTTCCAGGCGATCTCGTTTTTGTCTCTTCATGCCTCGTTTCCCTCATACTTATATCTGGTGGAAAAGATAACAGTGATTACGAAGTGTGCAATCACACTAAACGAATACCGCGAATCCCCTGTTCCGTCAATGCGCAAAATTCACACAGGTGTCATATTTGTGAGCTAGCGAAAAACTCGGTTGTACAAAAAATGTGAACCGGAACAAGTTCCTGGCCCCTCTCTACGGCAAAAAAAAACCGCCTCAAACACGCTGTCTGAGACGGTTTTATTTACAAAAATTTAAACTATGGAATGCGCTTCAATTCCTGAGCGATCGCCGCCGCTTCCTGACTCCAGACGGTCGCCAGCACTTTCACCATCTCATCGTAACCGTCCTGCGTCTGTACGGCTTCAATGTGGAACGGACGCTTAATGAGACGCCCCTGATGATTGAGCAGCCATTCGCCACTGACTACCACCTTGCCATCATAGCGACCGTGGAAACCGGTGACCGTTACGTTGAGCGTGTCCTGCACACTGCCTAATGGTTGAGATGCCACCACCCAACCCGGCAGTTGTTTACTCAGATTGGCCACCAGTGTATTACGCAACTGCTGATCCAGCGGGCTGGCCCACAGATTATTATTGGCGATCACGTACTGCACATCGCTGGTCTGGTAGACGACGCCATTGCCGGCAAGATAATCCGGCACTGCAACCTGCTCAACCCACAGCAGACGGTTACCCTGGCTTGCACTACTTTGCACGCCACCCTGCGCAACAGGAAGCTGGTAATAGCTTTTGTTATCTCCGCTGGAGCTGCATGACGTCAGCCAGAATGCCATTGCTACCACTAGCCACTTTTTCATTGTTTCGCCCTCTTCGGCTCTGGATCTTTCTTGTCCTTCGCTTCAAATACCAGCGCGTTACTCTTATCATTCAGCGTTTTCAGCACCGGCTGTAGCTCGCGGAGCACCTGATCAAGACGTTGCATATCGGCCACCATCTTGTTGTAGGCTGCGGAGCCAGGCTGGAAGCCCTGCATGCTGCGGTTCAGTTCACGCAGAGTATTCTGCATATCTGCCGGCAGTTGTTGCATGGACTGACTGGACGTAATCTTGTTCATGTTATCCAGCGTCGTTTGCAGATGTTTCATCGTACGCTGGCTTTCACTCAACGTATTGGTGGCCTGCTCAATCATCGGATTCAGCGGCAGGTTGTTGATCTTATCCAGCGCTTCCATCAGTCGTTGCTGAATTTGCGCCAGACCTCCGCTCACCGTCGGGATGATCTGATAGCCGTTAAACTCGCGGATGCCGGTAATTGGCGGCTCTTTCGGATAGAAGTCCAGATCGACATACAACGCCCCGGTTACCAGGTTCCCTGTTTTCAGCGAAGCTCGTAAACCGCGCTTGAGCAGGTCCGCCAGATGAGCGCCCACGTCGGTATCTTCGCCCAGTTGTGCTTTCAGACGCTCCGGTTCGATGCGCACCAGTACCGGAATACGGTAATCGTTATTAAACACCTGGCGCATATTCGGCGCAAAGAACGGCACTTTACTCACCGTCCCCAGACGGATACCACGGAACTCCAGCGGCGCGCCCGGCTGCAGACCCCGGATCGAATCTTTGAAGAACATCAGATAATCAATATGTTCGGTAAACAGCGAATCCTGAATACTTTTCTGATCGTCATACAGGTTGAAAGCGGCTTTTTCAACAACTGGCTGACCCTGTTCAAGCCCTTCAGGCACGTCAAAACTGACGCCACCGCCAAATAACGTCGTCAGCGATCCCATTTCTACCCGCATTCCGGCGGACGTCAGATCAACAGCAATCCCGCTGTCCTTCCAGAAACGGACGTTGCTGGTGACCAGGCGATCGTTTGGCGCATTGATAAACAGCTGATAGCTAATGCTGCGTTTTTGCGGATCAAAAGTGCTGGTTTCCACCGATCCAACGCGGTAGCCACGGAACAGAACCGGATCGCCAGGACTCAGTTGCCCGGCCTTTTTGCTGTCAAGTACCACGCGGATCCCTTTCGCATCCGGCGGCGCCAGCGGCGGCGAATCCAGTAGATCATACTTTTCCAGTTTGCTCCCTTTATTCCCCGGCTGCAGTTCGATATAAGCGCCAGAAAGCAGCGTACCTAAGCCACTGATCCCTTCACGGCCAACCTGCGGCTTCACCACCCAGAATACGGAGTCTTTGTGCAACAGTTTTTCCATACCGGCGTTCAGACGCGCTTTGATTTCAACATGCGTCAGATCGTCGGTCAGCGTGGCGCTTTCGACGACACCCACGTCAACGCTGCGGCTTTTAATGGTGGTTTTTCCACCCTCAATGCCCTCTGCATTGGTGGTGATCAGGGTCACTTCCGGTCCCTGATGGCTGTAATGATAGAACAGAACCCATGCCCCAATCAGCGCAGTGACGATGGGAAAAATCCACACGGGAGACCAGTTTTTTACCTTCTGGATTTTGGCTTCCCCACTTTTAGATTCCATGTTGTCAGGACTCCTCATGGTCTGGTTCTGGTTCACGATCCCACGACAGACGCGGATCAAATGTCATCGCAGAAAACATTGTCATAATGACGACTAGAGCAAACATCAATGCACCCATTGCTGGATAAATATTCATCAAACCTCCCATGCGCACCAGCGCAGAGAGCACGGCGATAACAAAGACATCAATCATTGACCAGCGACCTACAAACTCCACCACTTCATAAATCAGGTGCATGCGTTCACTGTCACGCTTGCCATGACCTTTGGCGTCCCAACACAACCAGGCAATCGCGATCATTTTTAGCGTCGGCACCATAATACTGGCGATAAAGATCACCGCCGCGACCGGGTAAGAGCCTTCACTCCAGATTAAAACCACCCCTTCAAGAATGGTGGAAGGCAGTTTCGACCCCAACAAATCCGTTATCATGATTGGCAGAATATTCGCTGGCAGATACAGCATGACAGAGGTGAACAGTAATGCCAGCGTCCATTGCAGGCTGTTTCTGCGGCGCACATACCCTTTCGTTTCGCAGCGCGGGCAAAGATGCTCATCCGCCGGAAGGATCGCCGTACAGCAGGAACAAGAACGTAAACCCTGACGAATGCCGGGGACGCCAGGCGTTAACGTCTGTTTAATCACGGGCATAGGGGCGATGTCATCCCACAGCCAGCGACGGTCAACGCACTGAAACGCGCGCAGTTGCAGAATGCAGAAGAAGCACCAGGGGATAAAGCTGCTGCCGACGCCGATATCGCCGTATGCCATCAGTTTGACGAAACTCACCAGCACGCCCGCGAGGAAAATTTCCGCCATTCCCCAGCTCTTCAGTTGAAACAGAATGCGAGCCAGTTGGGCTTTGAGCCTTGCGGGCATTTGTACCCGATTCACCAGCAACAGAATGGTTAACAGGCAAAACGCGGGAACCAGCTGAACGAAAAGTAAAAAGAAAGTACCGAGGCTGGCGTAATTTTCGGAAAAGAGAACGCCAGGGATTTCCATCAGGGTCACTTCGCTGCTCACCCCGGCGACATTCATATTCACAAAAGGGAACAGGTTCGATAAAAGCAACATAAACAGCGCGACTAACGCATAAGCAGTAGGACGCTGTCTCGGCGCGTCCCACATCACCGTCAATGTTGTGCCACATCTCGGGCATGCCGCTTTCTGCCCATGCTCAAGGTGGGGCAATGCCACCAGCATGTCACACTGCGAGCACAAAATGTGCTTTGCGGCATGGTGATGTTCGCACATGGTGTGCTCCTTAATTATGCACCATTCTTTAACGCTTCAAGATACTCCCAGCGCTCAAAGGCCTGTTCAAGCTCTTGTTCTGCATTTGCCATATCGGCCAAAACCTGCTGCGTCTGCTCATGAGGCTGGCTGAAAAAGGCAGCATCGGCAACCTGCGCCTGCAGCGCTTCCAGTTTTGCTTCCAGCTCTTCCAGCAATTGCGGTAACTGTTCCAGTTCGCGCTGCAGTTTATAGCTTAGTTTGCTACTGGCGCGTTTTACAATTTCTGCTTTTGGCGCAACCACTTCCTCTGTTTTTTTCACCGCAGGCTGTTTAAACGCCAGATGCTGTTCCTGTTGACTACGTGCATCATGATAGCCGCCGACATAGCGACCGATTTTTCCGTTGCCTTCGAAAATCCAGCATTCGGTCACCGTATTGTCGACAAACTGACGATCGTGGCTCACCAGTAACACCGTGCCCTGATAACCATCAATCAGCTCTTCCAGCAATTCCAGCGTTTCGACGTCGAGATCGTTGGTGGGTTCATCAAGAATTAACAGATTGCTGGGTTTCAGAAAAAGACGCGCCAGCAGCAGACGATTTCGCTCTCCACCGGACAGTGCGCGTACCGGGGTCATCGCCCGTTTCGGATGGAACAGGAAGTCCTGCAAATAGCCGAGCACATGGCGCGGTTTGCCGTTAACCATCACCTCCTGCTTACCTTCGGCGAGGTTGTCCATCACCGTCTTGTCCGGATCCAGCTCAGCGCGGTGCTGGTCGAAATAAGCCACTTCCAGTTTCGTACCGACATGGATACGACCGCTGTCCGGCGGCAACTGGCCTAACATCAGCTTCAGCAGCGTGGTCTTACCGCAGCCGTTAGGGCCGATTAGCGCGATTTTATCGCTACGCTGTACCTGAGCAGAAAAATCTTTCACCAGCTGTTTGCCATCGACCTGGTAATCCACGTTCTCAATTTCGAAAACGATCTTACCGGAGCGAGTGGCTTCTTCGACCTGCATCTTCGCCGTACCCATCACTTCGCGGCGTTCGCTGCGTTCACGGCGCATCGCCTTCAGCGCCCGCACGCGTCCTTCATTACGGGTACGACGGGCTTTGATGCCCTGGCGGATCCACACCTCTTCCTGCGCCAGCTTGCGATCGAACTCGGCGTTCTGGAGTTCTTCGACGCGCAGCGCCTCTTCTTTCTCAACCAGGTACTGATCGTAATTCCCCGGATAGGTCACCAGCTTGCCACGATCGAGATCGACAATACGGGTCGCCATGTTGCGAATAAAGGAACGGTCGTGGGAGATAAAAATAATCGTCCCGTTAAACGATTTCAGGAACCCTTCCAGCCAGTCGATGGTTTCAATATCGAGGTGGTTCGTCGGTTCATCCAGCAGTAAAACACGCGGATTACTGACCAGCGCACGACCCAGCGCGGCTTTACGCAGCCAGCCGCCGGAAAGTGACGAGAGCGCCGCATTCGGATCGAGCCCCAACTGCGCCAGCACTTCGTTGATGCGGTTTTCCAGTTGCCACAGATTGTGGTGATCGAGCTGCTCCTGTACTTTTGCCAGCTCATTTAAGTTTCTATCGCTCGGATCGGTCATCACCAGACGCGAAATTTCGTGATATCGCTTAAGGTAGACCGCCTGCTCTTCGATGCCTTCCGCGACGAAATCGTAAACCGTACCTTCAACGTTGCGCGGCGGATCCTGTTGCAGGCGTGCGACTATCAGATCCTGCTCATAAATAATGCGTCCGTCGTCCAGACCCTGCTCACGATTGAGGATCTTCATGAGCGTTGATTTGCCGGCGCCGTTACGGCCCACCAGACAGACGCGCTCGTTATCTTCGATATGCAGCTCTGCATTATCGAGAAGCGGCGCGTCGCTGAACGACAGCCATGCGCCATGCATACTGATTAATGACATTGTTTATCCTTTCAGGCTGCAGTAATCAGCCAGCAGTTGTGGATCTGGCGGTTACGGGCAAAGTCCTGGGAAAGCGTTTTTTGGGTGATTTCTTGTGCTTTCAGTCCCAGTGCCGCCAGGCCGTCGAGATCCATACGGAACCCGCGTTTATTGTTGGAGAACATGATCGTGCCGCCTTTACGCAGCAGACGTTTCAGATCTTTCATCAGCGCCAGATGATCGCGCTGAACGTCAAAAGCATCCTCCATACGTTTGGAGTTGGAGAACGTTGGAGGGTCGATAAAAATCAGATCAAACTGTTCATTGGCTTCCCGCAACCAGGCCAGACAGTCGGCCTGGATCAGGCGATGCGCACGTCCGCTCAAACCATTGAGTCGCAGGTTGCGTTCTGCCCACTCAAGATAAGTGCGCGACATATCGACCGTCGTGGTGCTGCGCGCCCCTCCTAAACCGGCATGTACGCTGGCGCTGCCGGTATAAGAGAACAGGTTAAGGAAGTCTTTGCCGCGGCTCATCTGCCCCAGCATCCGTCGTGCGATACGGTGATCGAGGAACAGCCCGGTATCCAGGTAATCAGTCAGGTTCACCCACAGGCGAGCGTTATATTCGCCAACCTCAATGAATTCCCCCTTCTCATTCATCTTCTGATACTGGTTTTTGCCTTTCTGGCGTTCACGGGTTTTCAGCACCAGTTTGTTCGGTGCGATTTCCAGCACCGACAGCGTGGCCGCGATGATGTCGAAAAGTCGCTGACGCGCTTTCTGCGCATCGACGGTTTTCGGCGGCGCATACTCCTGAATCACCACCCAGTCAGCGTAACGATCCACCGCAACGTTGTATTCGGGTAAATCGGCATCATACAGGCGGTAACATTCGATCCCTTCCTGACGCGCCCATTTTTCCAGTTTCTTGATGTTCTTGCGCAGGCGATTCGCGTAATCTTCCGCCACCGTCGCCGGTTTGCTGTCCGGCGTGCTTTCGGCCACATGATAGTTCTTCTGCACGCAGTCCAGCGGACCGTTTTTCGCTTTGAATTGCTTGTCAGCACGCAGTTGCAGGCTGCTCAACAGATCCGGCGAAGCGCTGAACAACGAAAGATTCCAGCCACCGAACTGGTTCTTCATCGTGCGTCCGAGCAGACTGTGCAGCGCAATCAGCGCCGGCTCGCTGTCCAGACGTTCGCCGTACGGCGGGTTACTGATAACCGTCCCATGCGGACCTTTTGGTAGCGGATTACTCAGTTTCGCCACATCTTTCACTTCGAAGGTGATCAATTCGCCAATACCCGCACGACGGGCGTTGCTGCGCGCGCGTTCAATCACACGGGCATCGCTGTCAGAACCGTAAAAATGCGAGGTGTATTCAGCCAGGCCTTTGCGAGCGCGCGTTTGCGCTTCCGACTTCACCTCCTGCCAGATAGCGTCATCGTGCTGCGCCCAGCCGCTAAAGCCCCAGCGCCCACGGTGTAAGCCCGGAGCGCGATCGGTCGCCCACATCGCCGCTTCAATCAACAGCGTGCCTGAACCACACATTGGGTCGAGCAACGGCGTCCCCGGCTGCCAGCCGGAACGCATCACAATCGCCGCCGCCAGCGTCTCCTTAATGGGCGCCAGACCGGTGCGATCGCGATAGCCTCGCAGGTGCAGGCCATCACCACTTAAATCCAGCGCAATGCTGGCGGTATCTTTATTCAGCCAGACGTTCACGCGGATATCCGGCGATTCGCGGTCAACATTCGGGCGCGGCAGATTTTTACGCGTAAAGGCATCAACAATCGCATCTTTGACTTTCATCGCGCCATACTGGCTATTGCGAATGGTGTCGTTCAGCCCGCTGAAGTGCACCGCAAACGTCGCGCCGGGATTGAACATTTCTGTCCAGTTAATGGCCTGAACGCCAAGATAAAGGTCTAAGTCACTGTAAACTTTGCACTCACTCAACGGTAAAATAATGCGCGAGGCCAGGCGACTCCACATCAGGCTCTGGTAGACAAGCCGGGTGTCGCCCTGGAAATGGACCCCACCCTGAACCACCTGGCACTCCGCTGCACCGAGGCTTTCCAGTTCAGTTTTTAACAGCTCTTCCAGCCCGCGGGCCGTACTGGCAAACAAAGAATTCATAGCGTCACTTATACTCGAAGAAAATTGCTGCGCATTATAGCTAATATGGGCGCTATGTCATAAAGTTGAAGGCTTATTTCTTTCGAGGGACTGTACCGTGTTGACGCTATCCAGGCTTTTCATCCACCCCGTCAAATCAATGCGCGGCATTGGGCTGACCCACGCTCTGGCAGACGTCAGCGGTCTGGCTTTTGATCGTATTTTTATGATTACCGAATCCGACGGCACCTTTATTACGGCCCGACAGTTCCCGCAAATGGTGCGCTTTACCCCTTCTTTGCTCCATGATGGTTTGCATTTAACCGCGCCTGACGGCAGCAGCGCACAGGTCCGTTTTGCAGATTTCGCCGCTCAGGATGCGCCAACGGAAGTCTGGGGCAACCATTTCACCGCACGCATCGCCCCGGATTCAATCAACCAGTGGCTCAGCGGCTTCTTCTCCCGCAGCGTACAACTGCGTTGGGTCGGCCCACAGTTGACCCGTCGGGTTAAACGCCATGCGGGCGTGCCACTCTCCTTTGCCGACGGTTATCCGTACCTTCTGGTGAATGACGCCTCGCTGCGCGATTTACAGCAGCGCTGCCCGGCGGGTGTTCAGGTTGAACAGTTCCGCCCAAATATCGTGGTTTCCGGCGCGACCGCATGGGAAGAAGATAGCTGGAAAGTGATCCGTATTGGCGAGGTCATTTTTGATGTGGCGAAACCGTGCAGTCGCTGTATTTTTACCACTGTCAGCCCGGAAAAAGGGCAAAAGCACCCTTCCGGTGAACCGCTGGCAACGCTGCAAACCTTCCGGACCGCGCTTGACAATGGCGATGTCGATTTTGGTCAGAACCTGATTGCCCGTAACAGCGGCGTCATTCGCGTGGGCGATGAAGTGGAGGTTTTATCGACCGGTCCGGCTCGTATTTATGGCGCTACCGACACCGGGGAGACGGTTGAAGCCGTGCAGCAACCGGATGCGACGGTCACCATCGACTGGCAAGGGCAAACATTTCAGGGAAACAATCAGCAGGTACTGCTGGAACAACTGGAAAATCAGGGGATTCGGATCCCTTACTCATGTCGGGCGGGAATTTGCGGGTGCTGTCGAATCAAGCTGCTCGATGGCGATGTGGATCCGCTGAAGAAATCCGCACGGGGTGATGACGGTACTATTCTCAGCTGTAGCTGTGTGCCTAAAACCGCGTTGAAGCTGGCGCCTTAAACCGCCTGTTCCAGGCTGAAGCTGTGGGGACGAAACTGCGGCTTCAGTCGGTCATTCATGATTTTAATGGCATCGCCAAGCTGCATCGTCCGCCCGGCCACGATCACGCCCGGTTGCGCCAGCAGACAGAGCGCCGCATTTTCGCCAGGCTCCACCACTAACAGATTGATTTGCTCATGCGTATCGCTCAGCCAGACGCAGGCTGCATCTCCGGTTCCGGGAGACCAGTTTTCGCCATGCGCCACAAAGTGCCAGCTTTTCGGCATCTGTGGTTTCAGGTAGCGAATGGCCACCAGTGCATTAAGCACCAGTTCTGCTTTCTGTTCTTTAGAGAGTTCAAGGTCGCGGCACTTTTCTTCAAACGAAAAATAGAGCGCGGCATCATCAACGCAAAAACCAGACGGTGCGAATGCATCCGGAGTGAGCATTTTGCGGGCAAAACGCGAACGAAATAACATGCCATTGGCTAAATCGAGCATCATTCGGTCATGCTCTTCGTCATAATACCAGCGCCAGTTATCGTCAGGTTTAATTCGCATTATGTTCTCTCCGCTCTCCATCACCCTGTTGCAAAATTGTCCTTTTTTGCCGCCTCGTTTATTACCTTAATAAGCAAAGCCTAAAATGTTTAAATAAGCAACAGTGAAAGAATATAAAACAACCAGGGGAGGAAATAAACCCCTGGCTGTCTGATATTCTGATAAAGAGAGAGAAAAAATCAAATATGGGTAACGATTTCTTTAATCAGCGGCGGACCTTTAAAAATAAAGCCAGAATAAATCTGAACCAGAGACGCCCCGGCAGCCATCTTCTCGCGCGCGGCAATCACTGAGTCGATACCGCCGACGCCAATAACAGGCAACTGACCTTTTAATTCCTGAGACAGACGGCGGATAATTTCTGTACTTTTTAATTGCAGCGGACGACCACTTAATCCACCCATTTGATCGCAATTTTTCATTCCCTGAACCAGAGAACGATCGAGGGTTGTATTGGTGGCAATAACACCATCAATATTATGGCGTACTAAACTATCGGCAACCTGGATCAGTTCTTCCTCAGAAAGATCCGGCGCGATCTTTACCGCGATCGGAACATATTTCTGGTGGATCTTTTGCAGATCGTTTTGTTTATTTTTAATCGCTGTAAGCAAATCATCCAGCGCGTCGCCATATTGCAGTGAACGTAATCCCGGCGTATTTGGCGAGGAGATATTAATGGCAATATAACCGGCATAGGCATAGATTTTTTCCATACAAATCAGATAGTCATCTTTACCCTGTTCGACCGGTGTATCTTTATTTTTGCCGATATTAATCCCGAGTACGCCGTCATAATGCGCCTTTTTAACGTTCTCCACCAGGTTATCAACACCGTGGTTATTAAAGCCCATGCGATTGATCAAACCTTCAGCATCGACCAGGCGGAACAGTCTTGGCTTATCGTTGCCGGGCTGCGGACGCGGGGTCACGGTGCCGATCTCGATCGAGCCAAATCCCATCGCCCCCAGGGCATCAATACACTCCCCGTCCTTGTCCAGACCGGCAGCCAGACCAAGCGGATTTTTAAAGGTTAATCCCATACAGGTCACCGGTTTTGCCGGGACTTTCTGGCGGATCAACGCTTCAAGCGGCGTTCCCGTCACACGACGTAATTGCTGAAATGTTAATTCATGAGCGCGCTCAGGATCGAGCTGGAAAAGGGCTTTACGAACGAAGGGGTAGTACATGAACTCTCCTGGATTCCCGGTGTGCAAACCGGGGGCGTATTATGAGCGATGTCGCACAAAAAGGGAATTGACCTGCGGCAATAAAAAGCAAACGTTTTCCCTGCAATGTTCTTTTTATGCAATTTTCAGATTTTCTATTGCGCATAAATCATTTCGATTCCCGATCCCCCTCTGTCAGACTGCAAAAATTGTTATCAATGTTAAATAAAAGCGAACAATTGGTTATAAGAGGAGAATGCATTTATGCGCGTCATCACTCTGGCGGGAAGCCCACGCTTTCCCTCTCGATCCAGTGCGTTGCTGGAATATGCCCGGGAAAAATTGAACGGTCAGGATGTCGAGATTTACCACTGGAATCTGCACAACTTCGAGCCTGAAGATCTGCTGTATGCCCGTTTCGACAGCCCGGCATTGAAAACACTGGTTGAGCAACTGAAAGAGGCGGACGGCCTGATCGTTGCTACGCCGGTCTATAAAGCGGCCTATTCCGGCGCGCTAAAAACGCTGCTCGATCTGCTGCCAGAGCGAGCGCTGGAAGGCAAAGTAGTTCTGCCGCTGGCGACAGGCGGCACCGTTGCACATCTGCTTGCCGTCGATTACGCGCTGAAACCGGTGCTCAGTGCCCTGAAGGCCCAGGAGATTTTACACGGCGTCTTTGCCGATGACTCCCAGGTGATCGACTATCAGCATAAACCGCATTTCACGCCCAATTTACAGCTGCGTCTTGATAAAGCGCTGGAAACGTTCTGGCACGCCCTGCATCGCCGCGACGTTAAGGTTCCCGCTTTTGATACGGTGCGAGGTGCAGCCCATGCGTAATCTTTTCAAAGCCCATACGGCATGGCTGGCATTCGCCGGAGTGCTGGCCTTTTCCGGACTAACACAGGCGGCGGAGCCCTCACCTGATGCCCTGCGGATAGGCTATCAGAAAGGCAGCATCAGTATGGTTCTGGCGAAAAGCCACCAGCTGCTGGAAACGCGTTATCCCGGAACCAAAATATCCTGGATTGAATTTCCCGCCGGACCGCAAATGCTGGAAGCCCTGAACGTCGGCAGTATTGATCTGGGTAGCACCGGCGATATTCCGCCCATTTTCGCCCAGGCTGCCGGCGCAGATTTAGTGTACGTCGGCGTCGAACCGGCGAAACCGAAAGCCGAAGTGATTCTGGTGCCGGAAAACAGTCCCATCAAAACGGTAGCGGAACTAAAAGGCCATAAAGTGGCGTTCCAAAAAGGATCCAGTTCGCACAACCTGCTGCTGCGTGCCTTACAACAGGCCGGGCTGAAATTTACCGATATCCAGCCAACGTATCTTACCCCTGCCGATGCCCGTGCAGCGTTCCAGCAGGGTAACGTCGATGCATGGGCAATCTGGGATCCCTACTATTCCGCTGCATTATTACAGGGCGGTGTGCGCGTACTGAAAGATGGCAGCGATCTGAAACAAACAGGATCGTTCTATCTCGCTGCACGTCCTTATGCCGAGAAAAATGGCGCTTTCATTCAGGGCGTGCTCAACACCTTCAGTCAGGCGGATGCGTTGACCCTTAGTCAGCGCCAGGAAAGCATTGCTCTGCTGGCGAAAACAATGGGATTGCCGGAGCCGGTCATTGCCTCCTATCTGGATCATCGCCCGCCCACCACTATTTCACCGGTCAGCGACTCTGTGGCCGCGTTGCAACAACAAACCGCAGATCTGTTTTACGACAACCGCCTGGTACCGAAAAAAATCGACATCCGCCAGCGCATCTGGCACCCCACTCAACAGGAAGGAAAATCATTATGAGCCTGAATATGTTCTGGTTTTTACCGACCCACGGTGACGGTCACTATCTGGGAACGGAGGAAGGCTCTCGTCCGGTGGATCACGGCTATTTACAGCAGATTGCGCAGGCGGCAGATCGTCTGGGATTCACCGGTGTGTTGATCCCCACCGGGCGATCCTGCGAAGACGCGTGGCTGGTCGCAGCATCGATGATTCCGGTAACTCAGCGACTCAAATTCCTGGTGGCATTGCGCCCGAGCGTCACTTCACCGACGGTCGCCGCACGGCAGGCCGCTACGCTTGACCGCCTCTCCAACGGTCGCGCGCTGTTTAACCTGGTCACCGGCAGCGATCCGCAGGAGCTGGCGGGCGACGGCGTGTTTCTCGATCACAGTGAACGCTACGAGGCCTCTGCGGAGTTCACCCAGGTCTGGCGTCGTTTATTGCAGGGTGAAACCGTCGACTTCAGCGGTAAGCATATCCACGTTCGCGGAGCGAAACTGTTCTTCCCGCCCATCCAGCAGCCCTATCCTCCCCTCTACTTCGGCGGCTCTTCCGATGTCGCCCAGGATCTGGCCGCTGAACAGGTTGATCTTTACCTCACCTGGGGCGAACCCCCTGAACTGGTGAAAGAGAAGATAGCCCAGGTACGAGCCAAAGCCGCGGCGCGCGGGCGCACGGTGCGTTTTGGTATTCGCCTGCACGTCATTGTTCGTGAAACGAATGAAGAAGCCTGGCGGGCTGCGGATCGGCTGATTGCCCACCTTGATGATGACACCATCGCGAAAGCGCAGGCCGCGTTCGCCCGGACGGATTCCGTCGGTCAGCACCGAATGGCGGCACTGCATAACGGTAAGCGTGACCAACTGGAGATCAGCCCAAATCTGTGGGCAGGTGTGGGGCTGGTGCGTGGGGGTGCCGGGACCGCACTGGTCGGGGATGGTCCGACGGTGGCAGCGCGCATCAATGAATATGCCGAACTCGGCATCGATAGTTTCGTCCTTTCCGGTTATCCGCATCTTGAAGAAGCGTACAGGGTCGGCGAATTGTTGTTCCCGCATCTGGATGTCGCAATCCCGGAAATCCCACAGCCACAACGCTTACATCAGCAGGGCGAAGCGGTGGCGAATGAATTTATCCCGCGCAAAGTTGCGCAGAGCTGAGGAGAACCATAATGGCAACGCCAACGAAAAAGTGGTTGTTACGCGTTGCCCCCTGGTTTTTACCGGTGGGCATCGTCGCCGTCTGGCAACTGGCCTCCTCCATAGGCTGGCTCTCCGGACGCATTTTACCTTCGCCGGAAGGGGTGGTCATTGCCTTCTGGACGCTCTCCGCCAGCGGGGAACTCTGGCAGCATCTGGCCATCAGCTCCTGGCGTGCGCTGATCGGCTTTTCGATCGGCGGCTCGATTGGCCTGACGCTGGGGCTGATTAGCGGTTTATCGCGCTGGGGGGAACGTCTGCTGGATACCTCCATCCAGATGCTGCGCAACGTTCCGCATCTGGCACTCATCCCGCTAGTGATCTTGTGGTTTGGCATTGATGAAACCGCGAAGATCTTCCTGGTCGCGCTGGGGACGCTCTTTCCCATCTATATCAATACCTGGCATGGGATCCGCAATATCGATCGCGGTCTGGTAGAGATGGCACGCAGCTACGGGTTATCCGGCTTTTCGCTGTTTATCCATGTGATCCTGCCCGGCGCCCTGCCCTCGATCATGGTCGGCGTGCGCTTTGCGCTGGGGCTGATGTGGCTGACGCTGATTGTCGCGGAGACTATTTCGGCCAACTCAGGAATCGGTTATCTGGCGATGAATGCGCGGGAATTTCTGCAAACGGATATCGTGGTTGTCGCCATTATTCTCTACGCCCTGCTCGGTAAACTGGCCGACGTCAGCGCTCAACTACTGGAACGCGTCTGGCTGCGCTGGAACCCGGCTTATCATGTGAAGGAGGCCACCGTATGAATACCGCCCGTCTGAACCAGGGTACGCCGCTCCTGCTGAATGCGGTAACGAAAAAGTACGCGAGTAACATCGTACTGAATCAGCTTGATCTCCATATCCCGGCAGGCCAGTTTGTCGCCGTCGTCGGGCGCAGCGGCGGGGGTAAAAGCACCCTGCTACGCCTGCTCGCGGGGCTGGAAGCGCCGAATGCGGGTGAACTGCTGGCCGGTACCACGCCGCTTCGCGATATCCAGGACGATACCCGCATGATGTTTCAGGATGCCCGACTTCTGCCGTGGAAATCGGTTATTGATAATGTGGGGCTGGGGCTAAAGGGGAACTGGCGGGACGCTGCGCGTCAGGCGCTGGCGGCGGTTGGGCTGGAAAACCGGGCGACAGAATGGCCGGCGGCGCTTTCCGGCGGACAAAAGCAGCGTGTTGCCCTTGCGCGGGCGCTAATCCATCGACCTGGCCTGCTATTGCTTGACGAACCGCTTGGCGCGCTGGATGCGTTAACGCGCCTGGAGATGCAGGATCTTATCGTTTCGCTGTGGCAGGAACATGGTTTTACCGTGCTGCTGGTGACGCATGACGTCAGCGAAGCCGTGGCGATGGCCGACCGGGTGTTGCTGATTGAGGATGGTAAGATTGGGCTGGATCTGACGGTCGACATTGCGCGTCCGCGTCGTCTGGGCTCCGTACGTTTAGCAGAACTGGAAGCCGAGGTGTTAAATCGTGTGATGCAGCGCGGGGGGACAGAACAACCTATTCGCCGGCATGGATAAGTATTCAGAACGGTTTTAGCCCGGTGAGTATAAACGCCACCGGGCATTTTGCCGGATAGCGGCGTTACCGCCTTATCCGGCCTACAAAACGACATCTCACGCTAACGCTTTGGTTATCTTCTCGTACAGATCGCCCGAGAGATTCTCCAGTCCTTTCAACTCTTCCAGCGCGGCACGCATTTTTTCCTGACGCTTCGCATCGTAACGTTTCAGACGGATCAAAGGTTCGATCAGACGTGACGCCACCTGCGGGTTACGGCTGTTAAGCTCGGTCAACATCTCAACCAGGAACTGATATCCGCTGCCATCTTCCGCATGGAAAGCCGCCGGGTTACTGCCGGCAAACGCGCCAATCAGCGAACGAATACGGTTCGGGTTGCTCAGGCTGAACGAACGGTGTTTCAACAGGCCGCGTACCGTATCCAGCACATTATCAGCCGGGCTGGTGGCCTGCAGGATAAACCATTTGTCCATCACCAGACCGTCCTGATGCCATTTGTCGTCATACTCCCGCATTAGCGCGTCACGGCACGGCAACTGCGCCGCCACGGCCGCAGATAGCGCCGCCAGCGCATCGGTCATGTTGTTGGCTTCACGATACTGCTTGCTCACCAGCGTGTCCGCCAGCGTCGTTTCACCGAAGGCCAGGAAGCGCAGGCAGGCGTTACGCAGCGTACGCTTGCCGATGTCCGCATGCTCGACGCGGTACTCCTCCAGCCGGTTGGCGTTGTAGATCGCCAGGAACTCATCCGCCAGTTCAGTCGCCAGCGTACGCGTTAACGCTTCGCGAACTTCAGCGATCGCCAGCGGATCGATGATATCAAACAACTCAGCAATTTCGTTTGCCGAAGGCAACGTCAGGATCTCCGCCGCCAGCGCCGGATCGATCTTCTCATCCAGCAGTACCGCGCGGAAAGCATCCGCCACATGCACTGGCAGAGACAACGGCTGCCCCTGCTGATGACGCGCCACATTCAGCTTGATATACGTTGCCAGGAGACTTTGCGCCGCGTCCCAACGGGAGAAGTCATTGCGCGCATGACGCATCAGGAACGTCAGTTGCTGATCGCTCCACTTGTATTCCAGTTTCACCGGTGCGGAGAACTCGCACAACAGCGCCGGTACCGGCTGGAAGTAAACGTTATCAAAAATAAACGTCTGCTCCGCCTGAGTGAAATTCAGTACCGAATTTACCGGGTGACCGCCTTTCTGCAGCGGTATCACTTTACCTTCGTTGTCATACAGCTCGATGGCAAACGGAATATGCAGCGGCAGTTTTTCCGCCTGATCCGGCGTTGGCGGCGTGCGCTGGCTGAGGGTCAGCGTGTATTGCTCGGTTTCCGGGTTGTAGTCATCTTTGACCGTGACAATCGGCGTGCCGGACTGGCTGTACCAGCGGCGGAAGTGGGAAAGATCGACGTTGGAGGCATCTTCCATTGCCTGGACGAAGTCATCACAGGTCGCCGCACTGCCGTCGTGACGCTCAAAGTACAGCTGCATGCCTTTCTGGAAATTCGTCTCGCCCAACAAGGTGTGGATCATGCGAATCACTTCTGCGCCCTTTTCATACACGGTCAGGGTGTAGAAGTTGTTCATCTCAATAACCATGTCCGGGCGGATTGGATGCGCCATCGGGCTGGCATCTTCAGCAAACTGCAGGCCGCGCATGGTGCGCACGTTGCTGATCCGGTTAACGGCACGGGAACCGAGATCCGAACTGAACTCCTGATCGCGGAAAACGGTCAAGCCCTCTTTCAGGCTCAACTGGAACCAGTCGCGACAGGTGACGCGGTTACCGGTCCAGTTGTGGAAATATTCATGGCCGATCACGCGCTCAATATCGAGATAATCTTTGTCGGTGGCGGTGTCTGTACGCGCCAGCACGTATTTGGAGTTAAAGATGTTAAGCCCTTTATTCTCCATCGCGCCCATATTAAAGAAGTCGACGGCAACGATCATATAGATGTCGAGATCGTACTCCAGGCCGAAGCGCTCTTCGTCCCACTTCATCGAATTCTGTAGCGAGGTCATCGCCCACGGCGCACGATCGAGATTGCCGCGATCCACGTACAGTTCCAGCGCTACTTCACGCCCTGACCGGGTCGTAAAGGTGTCGCGCAGCACGTCGAAATCACCGGCGACCAGCGCAAACAGATAGCACGGTTTCGGGAACGGATCCTGCCACTGAACCCAGTGGCGACCGTTTTCCAGTTCCCCCTCGCCGGTGCGGTTACCGTTGGAGAGCAGGAACGGATATTGACTTTTATCGGCAATAATTTTGGTGGTAAAACGCGCCAGCACGTCCGGGCGATCGAGATACCAGGTAATATGGCGGAAGCCTTCCGCTTCGCACTGGGTGCATAGCGCATCGCCCGATTGATACAGACCTTCCAGCGCGGTATTCCGGGCCGGGCTGATTTCATTCACAATACGCAGCGTAAAACGCTCGGGCAGATTGCTGATCACCAGCGCACCCGCTTCTTCTTTATACGCTGTCCACGGTTCATCGTTGATGTGGAGAGAGACCAGCGTCAGATCTTCTCCATCCAGTTTCAGCGGGGCATCCGATGCGCCATGACGAACAGCCTGGCTCACTGCCGTGACCACGGTTTTTTCAGCATCCAGGTCAAAGGTCAAGTCAATATCAGTAATCTGGTAATCCGGCGCACGGTAGTCGTGACGGTATTTGGCTTGTGGCTGTTGTGTCATAAAAAAACCTTTAGCATCTTTTGAAGAGTCTCAACTCCAGTCTATTCCTGTTGCGGAAATCACGCTACGCAGAATGTTTATCTTTTCAGGCACAAACACTCTTTTCGCTACATTTTTATAACACGAGGCACGAAATGCACTCGACCCTAACGTCAGCTTATGGTGTGATCGGGGTTCAATAAATCGCTAAACAGGGTATACTCCAGCGGTTTTCTTAGTTGTTTATTGTACTAAACGCTCCCGTGAGAGGATGCTACTGCGCACCTATGACACAATTCGCTTCTCCTGTTCTGCACTCGTTGCTGGATACAGATGCTTATAAGTTGCATATGCAGCAAGCCGTATTTCACCACTACTATGATGTGCAGGTAGCGGCTGAATTTCGTTGCCGAGGCGACGACCTGCTGGGTATTTATGCCGACACCATTCGCGAGCAGGTCAATGCTATGCAGCATCTGCGCCTGCAGGATGAAGAGTACCAGTGGCTCTCCGGCCTGCCCTTCTTCAAAGCGGATTACCTCAACTGGCTGCGTGATTTTCGCTATGACCCGCAACAGGTATCCGTCAGCAACGACAACGGGAAGCTGAATATCCGCTTAACCGGCCCGTGGCGTGAAGTCATCATGTGGGAAGTCCCACTGCTGGCGGTGATCAGTGAGCTGGTCCATCGTTATCGCTCACCAGAAGTGGGCGTCGCGCAGGCTCTCGATACGCTGGAGACGAAACTAGTCGATTTCTCTGCTTTAACGTCAAGTCTCGATATGTCCCGCTTCCACCTGATGGATTTCGGCACCCGTCGACGCTTTTCCCGTGAAGTGCAACAGGCTATCGTTAAGCGTTTGCAGCAGGAGTCGTGGTTTGTTGGCACCAGTAACTACGATCTGGCGCGTCGATTGTCGCTCACACCAATGGGCACACAGGCGCACGAGTGGTTCCAGGCGCATCAACAGATAAGCCCTGAACTGGCAACCAGTCAACGCGCCGCTCTCGCCGCATGGTTAAATGAATATCCGGATCAGTTAGGTATTGCTCTGACCGACTGCATCACAATGGATGCGTTCTTACGCGACTTTGGCAGCGAATTTGCGACCCGTTACCAGGGACTGCGCCATGACTCTGGCGATCCGGTTGAATGGGGTGAAAAAGCTATCGCTCACTATGAGAAGTTGGGTATCGATCCGCACAGCAAAACGCTGGTCTTTTCCGACAATCTGGATCTGAATAAAGCTGTCGATCTTTACCGGCATTTCTCCTCCCGCGTGCAGCTGAGTTTTGGTATTGGTACACGTCTGACGTGCGATATTCCACAGGTTAAGCCGCTTAACATTGTGATTAAACTGGTGGAGTGCAACGGTAAACCGGTTGCCAAACTGTCTGACAGCCCGGGAAAAACTATTTGCCACGACAAAGCTTTTGTTCGCGCGTTGCGCAAAGCGTTTGATTTACCGCATATCAAAAAAGCCAGTTAATCCTGCCAGGGAGCCGCGTCGGCTCCCTTTTAGCATTTATTTCTGAATTCTTTTCTTTTCCTGTTAATTCTACTTGTCTGATTGCAGATGCCAGGTAACATAGGAAATCCCCATTCCGGGGAACGTGTGTTTATATATCGGACTATTAACAGAGAGAATATTATGAGCGTTGTGCCTGTAGCCGACGTACTCCAGGGCCGCGTAGCCGTTGACAGCGAAGTCACCGTGCGCGGATGGGTACGTACCCGCCGAGATTCAAAAGCTGGCATCTCCTTCCTCGCCGTTTATGACGGTTCCTGCTTTGATCCTGTACAGGCCGTCATTAATAATTCTCTGCCCAATTACAATGAAGAAGTGCTGCGTCTGACCACCGGCTGCTCCGTTATTGTCACCGGCAAAGTTGTCGCTTCTCCGGGACAAGGACAGAGCTTTGAAATCCAGGCCACGGATGTTGAAGTCAGCGGCTGGGTAGAAGATCCGGACACGTACCCGATGGCGGCGAAACGTCACAGCATCGAGTACCTGCGTGAAGTTGCCCACCTGCGTCCGCGTACCAACATGATTGGCGCCGTCGCACGTGTTCGTCACACGCTGGCGCAAGCGCTGCATCGTTTCTTCGATGAGCAGGGCTTCTTCTGGGTTTCCACTCCGCTTATCACTGCGTCTGATACCGAAGGTGCTGGTGAGATGTTCCGCGTGTCGACGCTGGATCTGGAAAACCTGCCGCGTGACGATCAGGGCAAAGTGGATTTCGACAAAGACTTCTTTGGTAAAGAGTCCTTCCTGACCGTATCCGGCCAGTTGAACGGCGAAACTTACGCCTGCGCGCTGTCGAAAATCTATACCTTCGGCCCGACTTTCCGTGCGGAAAATTCCAACACCAGCCGTCACCTGGCGGAGTTCTGGATGCTGGAGCCGGAAGTGGCGTTCGCCAACCTGAGTGATATCGCAGGTCTGGCTGAAGGCATGCTGAAATATGCCTTCAAAGCCGTACTGACTGAGCGTGCTGACGACATGAAGTTCTTTGCCGAGCGCGTGGACAAAGAAGCGATTAGCCGTCTGGAACGTTTCATCGAAGCAGATTTCGCCCAGGTGGATTACACCGATGCCGTCGCCATTCTGGAAGAGTGCATTAAGAAAGGCAGAAAGTTCGAGAACCCGGTTTACTGGGGTGTCGATCTCTCCTCCGAGCATGAACGTTATCTGGCAGAAGAGCACTTTAAAGCGCCGGTGGTGGTGAAAAACTATCCGAAAGACATTAAAGCGTTCTATATGCGTCTGAACGAAGACGGAAAAACCGTGGCCGCAATGGACGTTCTGGCTCCGGGCATTGGTGAAATCATCGGTGGTTCTCAGCGTGAAGAGCGTCTGGATGTACTGGATGCGCGCATGCTGGAAATGGGTCTGAACAAAGAAGACTACTGGTGGTATCGCGATCTGCGCCGCTACGGTACCGTGCCGCACTCCGGCTTTGGTCTCGGCTTTGAGCGCCTGATCGCCTACGTTACCGGCGTACAGAACGTTCGTGACGTCATCGCCTTCCCGCGTACACCACGTAACGCGACGTTCTAAAACGGTCCTCAAAAAGGCCAGCGTTGCTGGCCTTTTTTATCGCCTGAAATGTCAGTTTTTGTGAAGAATAAGTAAGCAATTCTAAGATCAACCGTCCAATCCCTCACTACTGTTACCTGATATTTCGTCGTAACATTTCCGCACAAAAAATAATCCGTATTCTTATTGCGGATTAGTATTTACTCATCCAATAGCACATTTTATACACAACTCTACAGCATTCCAGACGTCCAGATACTGCCATAAGCAAAACTGGAAACGTCTATTTTCTGTACGCCGTTTTTCTTTTATTCAAATTAAAGATAAGAAAATCATATAAATAGATATAAGTGGTGTGATCTGGCGCTGAAATCGATTCGAAATATGATGTCGTTCACAAAGTTCCAAAAATGTAATAATTGGTTACACATTTTTTCTTTCTGAAACCAATTCTTTATCTTTGTAGCACTTTCACGGTAGCGAAACGATAGTTTGAATGGAAAGATGCCTGTCAGACACATAAAGACACCAAACTCTCATCAATAGTTCCGTAAATTTTTATTGACGGAATTTATTGGCGGCAGTGGCAGGTGTCATAAAAAAACCAATGAGGGTAATAAATAATGATGAAGCGCAATATTCTGGCAGTGGTTATCCCTGCCCTGCTGGTAGCCGGTGCAGCTAACGCTGCAGAAATCTACAACAAAGATGGCAACAAACTGGACCTGTACGGTAAAGCGGTAGGTCTGCACTATTTTTCTGACAACGCAGGCAATGACGGCGACCAGACTTATGCACGTCTTGGCTTTAAAGGGGAAACTCAGATCAATGACCAACTGACCGGTTACGGCCAGTGGGAATATAACTTCGCCGGTAACAACTCTGAAGGTGGTTCTGACGCGCAGAACAACAACAAAACCCGTCTGGCATTCGCCGGTCTGAAATTCGGTGACGCGGGCTCCTTCGACTATGGTCGTAACTACGGTATCGTTTACGATGCGCTGGGTTACACCGATATGCTGCCAGAATTCGGCGGTGATACTGCGTACAGCGATAACTTCTTCGTTGGCCGTGTTGGTGGCGTAGCGACCTATCGTAACGCTAACTTCTTCGGTCTGGTTGATGGCCTGAACTTCGGCGTTCAGTACCTGGGCAAAAACGAGCGCGCAAGCAGCTACGAAGTTGACGCTACCGATCCGACCAGCAACAACTTCAGCGATGTTCGTCGTTCTAACGGTGACGGCGTTGGCGGCTCCATCAGCTATGAGTTCGAAGGCTTCGCTGTTGTAGGTGCTTACGGTGCTGCTGACCGTACTAATGCACAGCAAGATCCGGCACTGCGTGGCAGTGGCGAAAAAGCTGAGCAGTGGGCGACCGGCCTGAAATATGACGCGAACAACATTTACCTTGCGACCAACTACGGTGAAACCCGTAACGCGACTCCGATCAGCGGTGGTTTCGCCAACAAAACTCAGGACTTCTTCGTGGTCGCTCAGTACCAGTTCGATTTCGGTCTGCGTCCGTCCATCTCCTACAACAAATCTAAAGCGAAAGACGTAGAAGGTGTGGGTAGTGAAGATCTGGTGAACTACATTGAAGTAGGTGCTACCTACTACTTCAACAAAAACATGTCCACCTATGTTGACTACCAGATCAACCAGATTGATTCTGACAACAAACTGGGCGTGAACTCTGACGACACCGTTGCTCTGGGTATCGTCTACCAGTTCTAATAGCAGACCCCTTTGTTAAATGCCTAAAAAACAGGACTTCGGTCCTGTTTTTTTATGCCTGTCAGCAAAATCTTGCGACTTCAAAAAACCTTCAGGCTTTTCATCACTAACGGTTGGCATTTTGTAAATCTACCGTTAACCTGATAACGGATTTCCCTTCTGTAACCACAATGGAACCTCGTCATGTTTGAGAACATTACTGCCGCCCCTGCCGACCCCATTCTGGGTCTGGCCGATCTGTTTCGTGCTGATGACCGTCCTTCGAAAATTAACCTTGGGATCGGTGTCTATAAAGATGAAACTGGCAAAACGCCAGTGCTGACCAGCGTTAAAAAAGCCGAGCAATACTTACTCGAAAATGAAACAACAAAAAACTACCTCGGCATTGACGGTATTCCAGAATTTGGCCGTTGCACGCAGGAGCTGCTGTTCGGCAAAGGAAGTGCGCTTATCAATGACAAACGCGCACGCACGGCGCAAACGCCGGGTGGCACCGGCGCACTTCGCGTTGCAGCCGACTTCCTGGCAAAAAATACGGCAGTAAAACGCGTATGGGTGAGCAACCCAAGCTGGCCGAACCATAAGAGCGTGTTTAACTCCGCCGGGCTGGAAGTACGCGAATACGCTTATTACGACGCAGAAAACCATTCTCTGGACTTTGACGCGTTGCAAAATAGCCTGAGCGAAGCACAGGCGGGTGATGTGGTTCTGTTCCACGGTTGTTGCCATAACCCAACCGGTATCGATCCTACGCTTGAACAGTGGCAAACCCTGGCTCAGCTTTCCGTCGAGAAAGGCTGGTTACCCCTGTTTGACTTCGCTTATCAGGGCTTCGCCCGTGGTCTGGAAGAAGATGCCGAAGGACTGCGTGCATTCGCCGCACTGCACAAAGAGCTGATCGTCGCGAGCTCCTACTCCAAGAACTTTGGCCTGTACAACGAGCGCGTCGGTGCGTGTACGCTGGTAGCCGCTGATGCAGAAACCGTTGACCGCGCCTTCAGCCAGATGAAATCCGCCATCCGTGCGAACTACTCTAACCCACCGGCCCATGGCGCATCGGTGGTTGCCACTATCCTCAGCAACGATGCGCTGCGCGCAATCTGGGAACAGGAACTGACCGACATGCGTCAGCGCATTCAGCGCATGCGTCTGCTGTTTGTAAACACCCTGCAAGAGAAAGGGGCGGATCGCGATTTCAGCTTCATCATCAAACAAAACGGCATGTTCTCGTTCAGCGGCCTGACCAAAGAGCAGGTTCTGCGTCTGCGTGAAGAGTTTGGCGTTTATGCGGTGGCTTCTGGTCGCGTCAACGTTGCCGGAATGACCCCGGATAACATGGCGCCGCTGTGCGAAGCTATTGTCGCCGTGCTGTAAGACGTGCAATAAAAGCAAAGCCCGCTTACTCGCGGGCTTTTTTATTGGGTCTCACCAGACAGGCATTTCATCCTGCAGGAACGGGTTGTGCAACCGTTCATAGCCCAGCGTCGACAGTGGGCCATGGCCCGGAATAAACGTCACATCATCGCCTAACGGCAACAGCTTACGTTTGATCGAGTCAATCAACTGACTGTGATCGCCGCGCGGGAAATCACTGCGCCCGACTCCACCTTTAAAAATCACGTCGCCTGAGATGAGAAGTTGTGAGCGCTCGTCAAAGAAAACCACGTGTCCAGGCGTATGGCCCGGGCAATGTAACACCTGTAAAGTCACATTCCCTACGCTGACACGATCTCCTTCGTTAAGCCAACGGTCAGGCGTCAGTGGCTGACATTCGCCGAGGCCAAACATGCGACTTTGAGCAGACAGGCCCTGCAGCCAGAACTCATCTTCTTTTTCCGGACCGATAACCGGGATGCCATAATGCTGCGCCAGTTCTGCCGCGGCTCCTACATGATCAAGGTGTCCGTGAGTGAGCAGGATCTGCGTCAACGTGGTACCACTGGCGTCCACTTCCTGTTTGATTTTCTCAGCATCGCCGCCGGGATCGACAAGCGCTGCCAGACGCGTTTGCTCACACCAGACCAAAGAACAGTTCTGGGCGAACGCGGTGACCGGAATAATACGATAGTTCATACTGCTCCTGTTTCGTTAATCACCAGTGCCGCGCCGGCCCGGTGTCAATATGCACAAAGTTACTGCGTGGGTAGTATCCTACACCACCTGCGCGCATAGATAACGCAGCTTTGCGAATATTACTTAACGAAATGCCTTCAATATGAAAATCCATTGCCTGGCCTTTGGTGTGGTAGCTCTGTTTCGCTACCCCACGGCTATGGGCACGTAATTCATTGTTGGTATCCAGCGATCGATAACCGGAAATCAACTGAACAGGTTTACGCGTTCCAAGCAGCCCTTGCAGGCGGAAAAGCTGATCGAAAAGTCGGGGATCGATGGACTTCACCTTATTCGCGCGATAGTCACGGAAAAAATGGTTAAGTTTGGCTAATTCATCCTGAATATAAGCTCTGCCATCAAAAAATTCCGCTTTGATTGACTCTCCGGTGTTGAGGTTGCTCAGAGTCAAAATACGCGGACGCGGGGTAGAGAGTGTGGCAAACGCAGGCACAGGCAAGATGGCAGCCCCGAGGGCAGCACCACCTAACGCCAGCAGTTTGCGGCGATTAGCGTCAAATTTGTCCATGGTTTAAGGTCTACAGGTCAATGTTATCGTCGATATGCTTTAGCGCACGATAGGCACCTTAACTGGCATCAAAGCCGCCGTCAAGTTGGCCCAACCCCAGCAATGACGGGGCTTCTGGGCCGATGCCCCTGTCACTGCCAAATATTACGACAACAAATTTCCCAGAACCTCTTCATTTACCTGATTAATTGTTCTGCTTTTGCCACAATTTGTGCGCTGGATCGCGCTGTCAGATCATAATTGTAAATATCTGTACGATATTGAGTACGCCCATCCGCGCCAACAAACGCCGTCAGGTAGTAAAGATTGACCGGAATCGTCTGGCGAATATTCACGTAACGCGTGTCTCCCTGCTTCAGGGCATCAGAAATGCGCGTGTCGTTCCAGCCTGCGTCCTGCAACAGCATATTGGCCAGTTCAGACGCCTTGTTTACGCGCACGCAACCGGAGCTGAGCGCCCGGGTATCCTTCTGAAACAGATTGTGGTTCGGCGTATCGTGCAGATAAATAGCATCTGAACTTGGCATATTGAACTTATAGCGCCCCAGCGAGTTACGCGCTCCCGGCGCCTGCTGGAAACGGAACGGTAAATTTGACGGCGTGATGGTTGACCAGTCAACCTGCCACGGATCAATCGCCTCCCGGCTGTTCCAGCCACGCATCACGGTGTAGCCGTGACGTTCAAGATAACCCGGATCGTTCCACAGTTTGGGCAGGATGTCTTTACGTGCCAGCGTCGGCGGGACATTCCACGGTGGATTGACCACCACGTTATTCAGCGCGCTGCTCATCATCGGCGTTTTACGATCGGGACGACCGACAATCACCCGGGATGCCAGCACCTGATTGCCGCCCTGATAATAGACCAGCGAATACGCCGGAATATTCACCATAATTCCCGTTGATAGTTCAGACGGTAGCAAACGCAGACGCTGGATGTTGAGCGCCAGAACGCCCGCACGCTGGGCAGGCGTTACATTCAGCCAGTCGCGGGTAGCAGGGCCAATTGCGCCATCCGCGCCCAGCCCTTGCCAGGTCTGGAAGCGTTTTACCGCTTCGACCAGCTCTTTATCGTATGCAGCACGAACAGCCGGTGCGGGTTTACTGCGCGACTCTGTGTGTTTCGCTGCATCAACGCCTGGCGTTTCGACAGAAACCGCTGATGGGCTAACCACCGCGTCTGATGGGGTCTCATCGCCCGGCAGCGCAATTTTTGGCCCCCCTTCCAGCATCCCGGTACGTTGCAGGATTTCGCGCAGCGCCGGTACATCGTTACTCCACTGACCCGGTCGCAGCGTCGTTTTGGCGGTTAACTGCGGCCACGGGCGCGAATCGCCCACCAGCGTTAATAACGATGCGTGCATCGGTGCGTATTGCGGGTGCTGAGGTGCCAGCCCGGCGATAAACGTCGGGAGTTGCCCATTATCCAGCGCAACCTGCCACTGATTGATGACTGACAGGGGCGGCGTGGCCAGCGCGTACGGCTTGCTGCTATAAAGCCAGCGATTACCTTTGACTGGAATATTGGCGATGAAATGAAGGTAGCCCATCATGGCGTCAGACAGGACCAGATCGCGCGTCAGACCGCTAACCCCCGGATCGGTCAATAACGCCACCCAGGTGGTGAACTGAGGCTGGAAGCCAGCAATGGCGACTTCTGCCAACTGTTGCTGGAACGCTTTGACAGCTTCGCGATTTTCCCACATTGGTTTCATATCGCGCGCCGCATAAAGCAGTTCAAGCTGATTCATATAGACAGGCGTATAGCCTGAAGGAAGTTGCGACTGAAGCTCAGCTCGCGCCTTTTCCGCCGCCCCCTCAGGGAGCGGCTGCAGGCCCGCCATCACTGCCGTTGCGCCAGATTGCGCCTGCGGTTGGGCGAGACTCTGCTCACTGGCAACAACAGGATTATCACCAGGAATAACCTCAGGCTCATCAGCCCGAACACTGGACAGTGGAGCGAATGCTACGGCCAGGCATAAACTCATTGCCGGGAGCCGACGACCACCAATTTTATTAAGCAACATCCCTTGCCCTCTGGTTACATTACGACATGCTCACATCTATCGGAGCTTTCCTTCATTATAGAAAGGCTGATATGCGATTGCCTAACCTAATGTAAAGAAGTTTAAAGAAAATGCACCTGAAATCCATCGTTTAAGAAATGAAAAAGACGGCTTTTCAGCCGTCCGAGAGTGATGACAAACTTTATTCCGATACCGGACAAGCAAAGATCACCTCATTAAAAACCAGGAAAATCAATTCATTGATTTTCGGCTGATAACCACAAGGAAGGAAAAACCACGTTTTTTCCTTTCTTGTCAGCAGCCTAAGACGGCTTTTCAGCCGTCTTTAGGGTTTTAGCTGGCCTCTGACGGGGCGTCAGCCTCGCCGGGGAGTGGATCCGGCAACTGCGGCGCGAATCCGCGCAGCCCGACCACATGGACATGTTCCGTATTCTGGAAGACTTTACGCACCAGCTTATAGGTGGTGCCCTTCTCCGGACTGATGTTTTCCGGCGCCGCGATGATAAGCTGCATCTGCAGACGCTCACACAGCTCAAACAACGTCGCGATAGAGCGCGCATCCAGACGGGCGGCTTCATCGAGGAACAGCAGACGGCATGGTGAGATATCTTTCCCGCGCAGACGGCGCGCTTCATCTTCCCAGCTTTGAACCACCATCACCAGGATCGACATCCCGGTACCGATCGCTTCACCGGTCGACAGCGCACCGGACTCCGCACGCAGCCAGCCATCAGAACCACGGTTAACTTCCACTTCCATTTCGAGATAGTTACGGTAGTCCAGCAACTCTTCGCCAATGGTTTGTGGCGTACGCTGTCCCATGTCGATCTGCGGATTCAGACGCTGATACAGTTTCGCCAGCGCTTCCGAGAAAGTCAGGCGATTGCTGTTGAACAGATCCTGATGCTGCTCATGCTGTTCAGACAACACTTCCAGCAGCGTGGCATGAGTTTCACGCACATTCACGTTCAGACGCACGCTGTGAACCTGGCCGAACGATACGCTCTGCAACCCCTGGTTGAGTTGACGGATACGGTTCTGCTCGCGCTGGATGGTCTTACGAATAATGTTCGCCACGCTACGTGAACTGATCGCCAGTTTCTGCTCACGCGACGTCAGCTCTTCGGTCAGACGGCCTAACTCAATTTCCATCTGTTCGATGGCTTCCACCGGATCGTCTGTACGAATGATATCCTGACGGATACGTTCGCGCAGGTGCTGATACACCGCGACAAAGAACTGAATCTTACGTTCCGGGCGCTTCGGATCTTCCGACAGACGCAGAACGTCACGCAGATGTTCGTTATCAGCGACCGCCAGACGCAGCGCACCCAGCGCCTTATCCGACATCGAACGCAGTTCGTCACCCGAGAGATAGGCCAGCTCACGGCGGTGCAGACGACGCTCGACGCCGCTGTCTTTCACCAGTCGCATCACCGCGCACCAGCCTGCTTTCGCGGTTACCACCTGCTCACGCATTTCATGGTAATCGCGTTCCAGTTTGCGCAGTTTACGGGTCAGGTTATCCATCTCCGCTTCACAGAAGGTCAGCGCTTTTTCGAGCTGGTTACGCCGCGCACGGTTGTTGCTGAGCTGCGAATGCAACTCATCGCGACGAATGCGCGCACGTTCTTCCGCTCCGCTGTCGGCGCGAACGCCGATATCCTGCAGTTCACGCTGTAAATCGTTGAGCAGTTCTTTCTTGGTATCGTAAGAACTTTTCAGCGAGGCCAGAACCTGGTTGTACTGACTCAGTTGCGCCGCATGACCGCGCAGGGCTTCACGGGCGCGGGTACGTTCCGCTTCCGCATGTTCCAGTCGCTCACGCAGTTTTTCGTTCAGATCGCTGTTGCCACTGAGCATTTCCGCTGAGTCGGAATAACCAAAGTGCGCACGACGCTGAACGACTTCAGTCAGCGCAAACGCCTGCTGACGGGCATCACGCTGCGTCTGCTGGGAGTACGCGTAATCTTCTTTCAGTTGTTCAAACTGTTCCGGATCGCTCTGCAACACCGAAACCATCGGTTCCAGTTTTGCCAGTTGATTACCGTGCTGCTGTACAAAGCGAGCGGCTTCCTGCGCTTCATCCAGACGCTCGCGGATCTCGTCCACACGGTCCGCCAGGCTATCGTCAGCCAGCAGATTCAGACGGGGCAGCAGGCGGTTCAGTGCGGTAACGCCTTCTTTCGCCTGTTCGTACTGCAGACGCTGCTGCTGGTTGTCATTTTCGTGGGTGGTCAGTGCACGTTCCAGCTCAACGCGACGGCTGTTGAGCTGGCGAATTTCAGCTTCCGGATCGGATTCAAAGGCCACCGAAAGATGACTGCCAATGAAGCGGCTGAACGCCTGATGCAGACGCTGTGTTTTCTGCACGTCAAAAGAGAGTGTGGCAAAACGCTCGGATAATCCTTCACGCTCGGCATGCAGCGTTTCGATACGGTTTTCTCGCGCCGCACGACCAAACAGCGGTACGGACGGGAAACGCGAGTAGCGCCACTGGCGATCGGCAATTTTCACCACCACCGCTTTTTCCAGTTCGTCGACGCTGAAGACGCTGTCATCAAACGACTGCGGATCCCCTTCGATCAGATACAAATCTTCCGGGCAATCCGTCAACCCTTCCAGTTGTTCAGCGATTAGCGACAGATCCGGTACTACGATGGCGTGACGCGACGGACCATACAGCGCGGAGAAGTACGGAGCATCTTCCAGACTGACGTCGTCGTAAATTTCAGACAACAGCACGCCACCAAAACGTTCCGCCAGCGCATTCAGGCGCTGATCTTCCGAACCGCCTGGCTGACTTAAACGTTCGATCTCTTCATCGACGGCGTTCTTGCGCGCGCCAACTTCATCGCGTTCCACAATCGCTTCACGTTCACGCTCGAGCAATTGCTGCAGATATTCGGTCACTTCCTGGCTGGAAGTAAACTCTTCACCACACTGTTCGCTGAGCTGGCTCAGGCTGTTTTGTGCCGCCAGCCAGACAGGCGCCCGCTGCATTAAGTGCTGAATACGCGACTGTAGCTGTTCCTGCTCCTGGCGCAGCGCCATGCGCTGTTCATGTGCGCTGGAAACGTTGTCAGACAGCGAGGCGATACGCGCTTCCAGTTCCTGATGCAGGGCTTCCAGTTCGTCAATATCGAAATTTTTGCCCTGACGTTTACAGAATTCCGCCAGCAGGCGTTCGGCTTCCTGCTGCTCACGCAGACGCTGTTCCAGTTCGCTCAGTCGCATACGCAGCGGCTGCACCTGTTCCGCCAGGTGACGCTGGTCAACGCCTTCGCGCAGCAGTTCGCGCGCCACGTCCCAGGCCTCATTTCGCGCCAGCGGGCCATTGATCGCCACCACCAGTTGATACGCCTGCTCGAACTGACTGTGCGCGGTTTGCGCCACGCTCATTTTCTGTTCCAGCGAGAGCATTTTTTCGGTCGCTTCCTGCTCTTTCGCCTGGAAGGTCTCCAGCCACTCAGCGGCACTATCGGCCGTCAGATCCGGCAGATGACACACCGCTCTGGCGCGCTCCAGCGCCGAGATCGCCTGATTGTACTGAATCGCGCGGGTCTGCTGAACGTCCAGCGCCTGCTGGTAATCCGCCAGTTGGCTTTTCAGCTCATCCACTTCCAGCTCGGCCGCTTCGGCGCGCGCTTCGTTCTCTTCCTGACGATCGGCGGCTTCTGCGACTACTTCGTTTTGTTCTTCGAGACGGATCTGCAACTCGTCGAGATCCGCTTCATAACGTTCAATTTTTTCCTGCTGACGCAGCGCGGTTTGCACCAGATTCAGGTGATCGCTGGCCGCCTGATAATCGGCTTCGAGATCGCCTTCCGCGCCGTTGTGCTCGCCCAACTCACGCGCCATGTCAACGTGCTTATACTGCTCCGCTGCCAGCTGTTTGCGTGAGGTGTAGAGTTCGCGACGAAATTCCAGCGCTTTGTCGAGGTGGATCCGGCGCTCATTGGCGTGGCGCATATAGTCCGCCGCCACATAGTTGGTGGCTTCGCTGATCAAGTGTTTAAACAGATCGCGATCGGACTGGGTAACGCGAATGGCTTCCAGCGTCAGGCGGTTTTCCCGCAACGCCGCTTCCATATCCTGGAACGCCTTACGCACCCCGCTGTTTTCCGGCAACAGGTAGTCGCGCAGAGAACGGGTGATCGCGCTGGAAATCCCGCCGTACAGAGAGGCTTCAATCAGACGATAGAATTTACTACGGTCAGACGCAGAGCGCAGACGACGGGCGATGAGGCCCAGATCGAACATCAGCGAATGGTAATCGGTTATCGAGTTGAACTGCTTAAACTGCACGCCTTCCATCTCGTCGAGCTTTTCTTTCAGCTCCGTTAACGGCAGGACGCGCGCCTGACGTTCGTTCAGCGTCTCCGTCACCAGTTGCGTGGGCTGTACCGACATCGGCAGCCCCTGAATGGCAAACGGTTTGATGTCGACTTTACGGTCACGTCCGGCAACCTGCTGCAAACGCACACCCACCACCACGCGCTGATGGCGCGAGTTGATCGTATCGAGCATCGAATAACAGACACCGGCTTTCAACTTACCGTGCAGACCTTTGTCGCGTGAGCCGCTGGTCGCGCCTGCTTCAGTGGTGTTACGGAAGTGCAGCAGGGTTAAATCCGGGATCAGCGCCGTGACGAATGCCGCCATGGTGGTGGATTTCCCCGCGCCGTTCCCTCCGGAAAGCGTGGTGACCAGTTCATCCAGGTCAAAAGTGCGGGCAAAGAAACCGTTCCAGTTAATCAGCGTTAGTGAGCGAAATTTACCGCGTTCAATCATTATTCTTCTTCTCCACTGTCCGGCTGATTCTCTTCGGTCTCATCATTGAGCTGCAGGTGGTTTTCGACCGGCATCGCTTCACCATCGCGAATCAGACGACGCTGCGCTTCGCGCGGGTCGTCGCCCGTTCGTACATCCGCGCCAAAGCGAAACACCGATTCCGTAATGCGAAATTTGCTGCTGTCGTGCCCCATAAACCACACCATGCCTAAACGGCGCAGGCGGTTTAATGACGAACGCATTTTTTCCTGTAACTTCTGGCGGTCAACGTCGGAACCGGTTGAACGGTTATTCACCAGCTTCAACAGTTTCGCTTCGTCAGCCAGCGTCAGCAGCTCGTCGTACAACTCCTGCTGAGTGAAAATCCCCTCGTTCGCCAGCCGCTCCGGACTGAGGTAGAGGTAGCAGAGAATTTTACCGACCATCATATCCAGTTCAGACAACACGGAACGCGGGATAATGGTCGTTGAACGCGGACGCAGGTAGAAGAAACCTTCCGGCGCGCGGATCAATTCCACGTTATAGCGGCTGTAAAACTCTTCCAGATAGTCCTGAAAATCCATCAAAAAGGCATGATTATCCAGTTCATCCAGACCGATGTGGCGGCCTGAACGTAATGCGCTATCCAGCGCCGGAAATAACGGATTCGCCAGCGCCTGCGCCAGCTTAACCGGCATCACTTGTTCAATATTTGTCAATGACATGCGCCTGTACCTTGGCTCCGTAATCATTAATCGGCTGCCATTTGGCTGGCAGTCCGGTGAAGTCTGCTTGCGCTACGCCAAGACGTACCGCCTGATCGATAACAATGCGCGCAACGTCGAAATGACGCGCACGCGGATATTGGGCAAGATACTCGCGCACCACCAGACCGAGATCCAATGGGGTCTCTTTAGATTTGTAGATAGCCAGTTGGCCTTCAATAATTGCCGCCAGCTGTTCGCGGATCTCGTTAAACTCTTCGTACTCTAAATCCGGCGGAAGTTCCCCGGTAACCTCTTCATCACGCAACGCCATCTCTTCGTCACGCATATCCAGCAGACGATCGGCGTTGGCGTAGGTCAGTGCCCACGGCTCGTCAAAGTAGGTCTGTACCGACTGACGTAAGCGCTGGGCAAAGACGCGGTTTTTATCCATATCGATGGCGGTACGGATAAATTTGTGAACGTGGCGGTCATAGCCAATCCACAGATCGATCGACTGCTGGCCCCAACTGATAATACGATCGAGCTTGCTTTGCAGGTCAAACACCAGACGATCCACAAAATGCAGATCGTCATGGGCCAGCGTCGCATCCTGGATACGCAGCAGATTAGCCTGCAATTTATCGCCTGCCGCCTCCAGCGTATCCTGCAACTCGCGCAGCGTGCCGGAGGTTTCTGACAGGAGCAGTTCACAGCTTGAAATCGCCGCGCGCCAGTCTTTATTCAGCAGTTGCGCGATATCATCTTTCACCTGCTGCTGCTGTTCATCCATGATGCGCTGGGTCAGATCGATACTGTCGAAAATCTCAGCGACCGAATACTTGAGCGGTGCATAGACGTTGCGGTGCCAGTGGAATTCATCGCCACCCTCATCTGCCGCATCTGCCGCACGCTTGAGTTCACCCGCCACGATCGACAGCTGCATTGACAGACGCAGCGTGGAAAATTCACGTTGGCGGATGTAGTAATCGGTAATGCCAATGCCGAGCGGCGTCAAACGATAAATCGCGTTCCCTTCTGCCTGCTCACTGGTAAAGCGGTTCAGCAGACGTTGACGCACCATATCGTTGATCGCATTGTTCGCGCGCACGCCAATGGTTTCGCTGGTTTGCTCAAACGCATCACTTACATGGCGGAACGCATCCACCAGTTCGCCTTCGCTCATCTCACCGTCCAGGCGCTCGCCGTTCAGTGTAGCTACCGCTAACAGGAACGAGAGTCGGTCTACCGGCAGCGAGATAGAGAAGTCATTTTTTCTGGCCCAGGCAACCAGTTCGGGGACTGTCTGGGAAAATTCACTCATAGGTTATCCTTGCATCTGCGGTTTACGCGCGGTGACGTGAATGTAACGACCCAGGCTGACATAAGGCTCCTGGCGACAGTAACGCGTTTCTAATTCAAGCAATATCTCATAACCGTCACGCTGCTGATGTTTCTCACGCAGATAATCATGAAACACGCGTACGCCGGTCTTTCCGGTGATCTGCCAGCCTATCTGTTCCAGCCACTGGTAAACCTGTCCCGGATCACGCGGATAGTCTGGTGAAAGGGTACGCTTCTTACGTTTGGGCATCCCTATCTGCACGTAGTCAAAGTTCCCCGCCACCATGTTATGCATCAACAGGCCGTTGGCATTGTAGAACATTAACGACAGTACG
The DNA here is from genome assembly GCF_047467925.1 of Citrobacter sp. ANG330. Classification (NCBI taxonomy): domain Bacteria; kingdom Pseudomonadati; phylum Pseudomonadota; class Gammaproteobacteria; order Enterobacterales; family Enterobacteriaceae; genus Citrobacter; species Citrobacter sp. ANG330. Next base: position 524,694 of record NZ_JASJUI010000002.1, read on the forward strand.
CCACCGGGGCGCAATACCGACCAAAGAGTCTCTAACACGCTGACCGGATCGGCGACCCACTCCAGCACAGCGTGAAACAATATCAGATCAACAGAGCTTTCCAAATGCGAAGCGACGTCCTGAGCAGCGCATTGTATAAAATGCATGTTGTGGCTCACACCTTTGGCTTCTGCCGCCCGTTGCGCACGGTCGATCATCTCACCAGACAGATCGCACAACGTCACATAATGGCCGCGCTCCGCCATTTTAATGGCTGTCTGCCCTTCACCGCCGCCAGCGTCCAGCACACGCAGTGGTTGTGAGCCGAAGTCTGCCAGAACGCGGTCGAGATCCTGCCACAGGATCGCCTGTCTTAGCTGCCCTTTTGTGGTGCCGTAAATATTACGGGAAAACTTCTCAGCAATGTCATCAAAATTGCGATCCCGCATCGGGTTCTCCACAGGCTGGCTTAGGTGCTTCTCTGATAAAACCGCTATTTTGTCACACCCGCGCGGAGAATGAACCTCTCTGGTGTAATATCACGATTATTCTTCTGCTATATGGTCAAAAAAGGAACCAAAAAGGATGCTTTTTACGCTGAAGAAAGTGATTGGCGGCATGCTGTTGCCTCTCCCTTTTCTGCTCCTGATGATGGGTATCGGTCTGGCACTACTGTGGTTTAGTCGTTTTCAGAAAACCGGCAAGGTATTTATCAGCCTCAGTTGGCTGACACTTTTCCTGCTCAGCCTGCAACCCGTTGCTGATCATCTGCTGCGCCCGATAGAAAATCGCTACCCGACCTGGCAGGATACGCAGAAAGTTGAATACATCGTCGTGTTAGGCGGCGGCTATACCTGGAACCCACAGTGGGCACCCAGTTCCAACCTGATCAATAACAGTCTGCCGCGTCTTAATGAGGGAATACGCCTCTGGCGGGCCAATCCGGGGGCAAAATTGATTTTTACCGGCGCGAATGCCAGAACCAATCCGGTGAGTACGGCAGAGGTCGGCGCACGGGTGGCGCAATCGTTAGGTGTACCGGAAGAAGATATCATCACGCTCGACAAGCCCAGGGATACGGAGGAAGAAGCCGCTGCCGTGAAGCAGGCTATCGGCGACGCGCCGTTCCTGCTGGTCACTTCAGCTTCTCATCTGCCGCGGGCGATAATTTTCTTTCAACAAGCCGGGTTAAACCCATTGCCGGCTCCGGCGAATCAACTGGCCATCGATTCGCCGCTGAATCCATGGGAACGCGCGATCCCTTCTCCCGTATGGTTGATGCATAGCGATCGCGCGAGCTATGAGACGCTGGGGAGAATCTGGCAGTGGCTGAAAGGCGCTTCAGGCGAGCCAGGGCAGCAGTGATTTCGCAGCGAGATCAAAATGAGATCGGTTAAAGCGCCCGGTGTTGACCAGTTGCGCTACTTCATCCCATAACACATATAGCCAACGCCGCCAGATGAACGACTCCGCCACTGGCGCGCGTTGCAGGTAATGCCAGAGTAGTCCTTCCGCCAGCGTGTTATCTACTAGCCGGAACAGTTCGTACTCCCGTGGTGCCCAGAGCATAATGCCGGGCCCCACCATCGCCAGAAGCTGATCGCTGCGGGCGTCTTTCAGCATGCTGCGCAAACTCAAATTGCCATGCACCAGCACACAGTTGTCGTTAAAACCTTCAAACAGCGCTGGCAGGCATTCGCGGGTGCGAAACAGAATGCGTTTATCCTGCATGGTTAGCCCGGTGTTGTTAAACTGGTTGAGCGTACTCCAGAGCACCTCAACCCGCTGGCGGTACCAGGAAGGCCAGATATTCTCCTGCGTGTTATCCACCGCGCCGACACACCCCCGGCTATCCTGGCGATGCCACGCCAGTAATCCTTCGACAATTTGATCTTTAAGCTGTTCCCAGCGCTCCGGCGTCCGGGCTGGCGCTTCAACCGGGACGCCGCGCAGACGTTCCAGCAGCAGGACATCCGGACCGGGATGTTCATCGTGAGTCATCACCCCATAAATGACCGGCATGCGTACCGTGCCGCTACGCGCTAACATGGTGGTTTTCCAGGCCAGTTGCTGTGCGACTCCCGGCGTGGTGAAACTTTGGGCCATCAACGGCATCGGGTTGCCCTGGCTGTCATACAGTGACCACAGAGCCGTATCAGCTTTCTCATTCACGCATTCGATGCGGCTTAGTTTTTCGCCCAGTAAGTGACTGAGTTCGGCACGAAGCTGTTCCATTCAGATTGCCCCCATAAAAGCTACTGCTTTTATAATGAGCGCCACACCGACAGATGTCACCCGGATGAGATCAATTGTTGAAAAGAAAAAACGAGGAAAATCGCAACGGTACGACACTCCTCTCAACGAAAAGTGGAGTGTCGTAAAGGGAATTAACGCATTTCTGCGCGAACGCGCTCGAGATCTTCAGCCGTATCAACCCCCGTACCTGGCACCTCTTTTGCCACAGCCACATGGATTTTTTCGCCGTACCACAGCACGCGAAGTTGCTCCAGCATCTCGATATTTTCCAGCGGACTTGGCTGCCAGCTCACGTAGCGGCGAATAAATCCGGCGCGGTAGCCGTAAATGCCAAGATGGCGCAGGAAGGTGTCACCCACAGCCTCACGACTTTTTGCAAAACGGTCGCGATCCCAGGGGATCGTTGCGCGCGAGAAATAGAGCGCATAGCCTTCAGCATCCAGTACCACCTTCACCGCATTAGGATTGAACGCCTCTTCTGCGCTATGAATGGGTGCCGCAAGCGTGGCCATTCCAACCTCACGCTGCGCCAGATTTTCCGCCACCTGGCGAATGATGACGGCCGGGATCATCGGCTCATCGCCCTGCACGTTAACAATTACGGTGTCATCGCTGAAGCCGCACTTCTCGACCACCTCAGCCAGACGTTCCGTCCCGGACTGATGATCGACGCGGGTCATGCATACTTCCCCACCCGCGGCTTCAACGGCCCGCGCGACCTCTTCATGATCGGTCGCGACGATAATGCGTTCAGCGCCGGATTCACGGGCGCGCTCCAGCACATGGACAATCATCGGCTTACCATTGATATCCTGCAATGGCTTACCCGGCAGACGCGTGGAAGCGTAGCGGGCAGGAATAATGACGACGAAACTCATGATTTACGCTCATCCGCCGCTAACACACGGGCCTCAGTTTCCAGCAAAACGGGAATACCCTCTCGCAGCGGAAAAGCGAGGTTATCCAGTTTGCAGATCAATTCTTGTTTTTCCTGGTTGTACCAGAGTTTGCCGTTACAGACCGGGCAGGCAACGATTTCAAGCAGACGATGATCCATAGTTCCTCCAGATGGACCGGGTAATGAATGGGGAAATCTTATCATACTCGCTCATGCGACTGCGTCTATTTCCCACCCCTGCCGACATTGCGTAAATATCCCTTGCGGACACTGACCCAGCGTCACTCGAGCCGCTTTCTGCCAGCGGGCAAAATCGGTTATCGCCTGTTGTAAGCCGTTTTGCAGCGTTATACCCGGCTTTACCCCCTCCTGCAGATAGAGAGAAATCACTTCCAGCACGCCCGTTTTACGGTGCATTTTAGCGTCCATCCGCCCGACCAGTTGACCCCGATGCAATAAAGGAAGAACAAAATAACCATACTGGCGCTTTGGCGCTGGCGTGTAACACTCCAGCCGATAGCTGAAGTCGAACAGTTGCTCCGCACGCTTGCGATCCCAGACCACCGGATCAAACGGCGACAGTACCGCGCTATGCGTCGCTGTCAGCTTTCCTGCCTGTGCCTGTTCAAGCTGTGGCAGCAGATCCGCATGCAGCCATAGCGTCCCCAAATTTTCGACCTCAACGGGGATAATCTGCTGTTGCTCAACCCGCCTGTCACGCCAGTTTTGTAAGTCAGGCCGCTTCAGACGGTAGTAATCTGCCAGCCATTGCTCGCGAAAAATCCCCAGACTGCGCGCGCTGTTATCCAGCATGACAAATTCTGCTTGCGCCCTGGGCAGCAGATCGCGTTCATCATCCCAGTGCGGCATCACGCGATGCGTGAGATCGTACACACGCTGGAAGTTACGCCGTTCAATCACCATCACCTTCCCTGCCGTGAACAGCCCTTCCAGGTGTAACTTGTGCGGTTTCCAGTCCCACCAACCACTGCTGCCTTTACGCGGATGCTCAAAGTCCGCAGAGCGTACCGGTCCATTTTGATGGATATGCTGCAACAGTTGCTCAATTTCGTCAGCATGCTCTTTCATCCACGCCGCCTGGTACTTCCAGCCCATTTTTTCAGGTGCCAGCATCCGGTGGCGTATCAGCGAAAAGTCACTACGTGGCAGGAAACAGGCCTCATGAGCCCAGTATTCCATCAGCTCGCCCCGTATTAATGCCTCATCCAGCCACTGCGTTGTGTAATCACCCAGTCGGCTGAACAACACCAGGTAAGGGCTTCGCGCAACAATATTGATGGTGTCAATTTGCAGCAGCGACATGCGGGTAATCGTCGGCAGGATGTCGCTTGCCAGCGCGCGACGTCGTGGTTTTTTCAACAATCCCTGGGCGGCGAGATGGAGGTTACGGGCATCCGTAAGTGAGAGGTGCGGCAACGACATTCATGATTCCCTCATTTGTACGCTGCCGTCATGGTGGTGTGCTAACGTGTCAGCGCGATCAATTTTTCGAGTAATGCCTCAGGCTCAGCCCCCGACAGAAGTGCGTCGACAGGGAGATACCACCAGTTATCTTCAGCAAACGCGCGGCATTTAACGGCATCCTTCTCCGTCATGACCAGCGTTTGTAATGTGTTCAGTAAGCCGTTGACATCACGTGAAGTCAATGCCTGATGGTCCGCCAGCGAAACACATTTTTGCGGCTGTACGCCACAAGCCTCTAACGTGGAAAAAAAGCGCGGCGGATGACCTATACCGGCCATCGCCACCACGTTTTGCAGTTGCGCGACATCACGACGCTCACCGGTACGCAGGTTCACAGCCAGTCCTGGCGCCAGGCGCATCGGGATCTCTCCCGGTTGCGGGATACCGCCATTGACGATGACTGCATCCACCGTTTTCAGGCGACCAGCCCGCTCACGCATAGGGCCTGCTGGTAGCCACCAACCGTTACCGAAGCGACGAACGCCATCCACCACCACTATCTCGACATCGCGGGCCAGGCGATAGTGCTGAAGGCCATCATCGGTAACAATGATCTGCACATCGTGATGCGCAAGAATCGTTTTGACCGCGTCAGCCCGGTTGGGAGACACGGCAACCGGCGCACCGGTGCGCTGATAAATCAGTACCGGTTCATCACCCGCTTCAGCAGTGGTCGTTTCGGCATTCAGTAGCAAGGGATAGGACGACGCTTTGCCACCATAACCACGGGAAACGACTCCAACGCGAAGACCGCGCTGCTGGAGCTGTTCCACAAGCCAAATCACCACCGGCGTTTTACCGTTGCCACCCGCGGTCAGGTTACCGACCACCACCACGGGTACCGGTGCGCGCCAGGCGCGCTTAATTCCGAGCGTATAGCACAGGCGGATCCCCCCGCTCACCAGACCGTACAGCCAGGAGAGAGGGAGTAACAATCGCCACAAGGGCGACTCACCGGACCAGATTCGCGCGATCATTGACCAAATTGCATTTTGTGCAGTTGCGCGTAGACGCCGCGATGTTCCAGCAGCTCACTGTGCGTGCCGCGTTCCACAATCAGCCCATCTTCCACGACCACAATTTCGTCGGCCTGCTCGATGGTTGAGAGACGGTGTGCAATCACCAGCGAGGTACGGTTTTTCTGCAGTTCGTCCAGCGCCGCCTGGATAGCGCGCTCTGATTCGGTATCCAGAGCTGACGTCGCTTCGTCAAGGATCAGAATCGGGCTGTCTCGTAGCAAGGCACGCGCAATAGCGATACGCTGACGCTGACCACCGGACAACAGCACGCCGTTTTCACCAATCACCGTATCCAGTCCATTATCCATCTTACTGATAAAGTCCATCGCATACGCCATGCGGGCCGCTTCTTCAATCTGTTCACGGGTGTACTGCTCATTACGCGCGTAGGCGATGTTGTTCGCCACCGTGTCATTGAACAGATGCACGTTTTGTGAAACCAACGCGACCTGATTACGCAATGAGGCCAGGGTGTACTCACGCAAATCGTGACCATCCATCAGGATTTCGCCTTCATTGATGTCGTAGAAACGCGTAATCAGACTGGCAATGGTTGACTTACCGGAACCTGAACGTCCCACCAGCGCAACGGTTTTGCCTGCCGGAATTTTCAGGTTGATGTTACGCAGCGCCGGCACTTCGCGGCCCGGATAGGTAAAGGTGACATTGCGAAATTCCAGATCGCCAGTTGCACGATCAATCACACGTTTACCTTCATCTTTTTCCTGCTCGCTATCCAGGATCGCAAATAAGGTCTGACACGCTGCCATACCGCGCTGGAACTGAGCGTTGACGTTGGTCAGTGATTTCAGCGGGCGCATCAGAGCAATCATTGAGGAGAAGACCACGGTGATCGTACCTGCCGTCAGGCTGTCCATAACGCTTGGAAAGCTGGCGGCGTACAGAACAAACGCCAGCGCCAGAGAGGCAATCAACTGGATGATAGGGTCGGAAATGGAAGAGGCAGAAACCATCTTCATCCCCTGCAAGCGCATCTTGTTACTGACTTTGTCGAAGCGCTTCGTTTCCACTCCCTGACCACCGAAAATCAGCACTTCTTTGTGGCCTTTCAGCATCTGCTCCGCGCTGGTTGTCACCTGCCCCATCGTATTCTGCATATTCTTACTGATAGCACGAAAACGTTTGGAGACTACGCGGATAGCAATTGAAACGATGGGCGCCAGCACAACCAGGATGATCGACAGCTGCCAGCTGTAATAAAACATCATGATAAACAGGCCGATAATTGATGCGCCTTCACGCACAACAGTAATCAACGCGCCGGAAGACGAAGAGGCAACCTGTTCAGAATCGTAAGTAATACGAGACAGCAGCGTCCCGGTGGATTGTTTGTCAAAGAAGGAAACCGGCATTCCCATCATATGACCAAACAGGCGACGACGCATAGTCATCACCACTTTGCCTGATACCCAGGAAATACAGTAGCTGGAGATATAGCTGGTGATACCACGTAATATCATCAGCCCAATAACCACCAGCGGCATCCAAAGCAACACTGAGCGATCTGTTTTACCAAAACCATCGTCCAGTAATGGTTTGAGGAGCGATAACATGAAGGTATCGCTGGCCGCGTTGAGGATTAACGCAACACCCGCCACGATCAGACCCGATTTGAAAGGCGCAATGGTTGGCCACAGTCGGCGAAACGTCTGCCACGTAGAGAGATCTTTATCGTTATGCATTCATGAAACCAGCATCTGTTGAAATAGCCGCATATTCTACCTGTTATCGTCTGACACGCCAAACCACTGATGATACCAACGAGGTAAAATTTGCTCCCGCAGGCTGACTATATTCCAGCCCTGTGTTGAAAAATTCAGCGAAATTTGCCCCGCGTGCGGGGTGTCACTCCACTGGTATCCCTGCTGTAGATAGCGCTGCTTTACCTTCCAGGACGGCAGTCTCCAGGCGTTATAGCGGGAAGCGGAGGCCAGCGCCACCTTGCCATTCACGCGTTGAAGTAGCGCCAGTGAAGAAGAGGTGTTGCTGCCATGATGTGGCACCTGGATCACCGTTGCGAAAAGGTGCTGCCAGTAATGACTTAACATTTTTAGTTCCGCCGGAGACTCTATATCGCCCGTCAACAGAATACTATGCTTACCATCTTCAACCTTTACGACACAGGAGTGGTTATTTCCCTGCGTCGGGTCCCCCTTCAACGGCCAGTGCACGCTAAAACGCAGTCCCTGCCATTGCCAGGTCTCGCCGCGATAACACGGCAGATGCCCCTGCCAGCCTAACGGACTGCGCACCCAAAGCAGTGGCCAGGTTGACTGTAAAGAGTGTAGTCCACCACGGTGGTCAAGATGTTCATGGCTGAGAATAATGCCTTCTGGCTGTAGATGGTGCCAGCGCAGCCACGGAATGATAATTTGCTGTGCGCTGTCGCCTCCCGGCCAGGCCAGCCCGGTATCATAGAGTAGCGCTTTACCATTGCGGGCGATGACTATCGCCAACCCTTGTCCTACATCCAGCATATGTACCTGCCAGGCGTCAGTACGCACCGGACTCCAGAACGGCCAGCTCAGTAACGCCAACATCGCCAGACACAGGCCGGGGAAAGCGCGCCAGACGATAAATCGCCAACCGGGTAGCATCAACCAGGGGATAAGGACCAGCCACTGCCAGCGAGTATCAACGTTAATCCACCCCACAGGCAGATGCTCAAGCGCCCAGAATAATGCGGCCAATGAGCGATCGGCCAGATACCAGAGTCCGCTCTCAAGCAGCAGCGGGCCGGTGAGGTGAGCGACCATTCCGGCAAGGATCAGTGGGACGCTGACAAACGTCACCAGCGGGACAGCGAGCAGATTCGCCACAAACGAGGTCAGGCTGACACCATGAAACAGCGCAATTTGTAGCGGCAGGAGCAACAAGGTAATTCCCAGTTGCAGGTGTGCCAGTTCAACCAGCAAGCGCCCGGCGCGTGATGTGGGCCAGGCGGGACAAGGAAACCATTGATACCAGAATAACAAAGCCGCAACGGCAAAGGCCGAAAGCCACAGGCTTTGTGAGATCACGGCAACAGGATCAACAACCAGAATGGCTGCCAGACAGCAGCACCAGACTGACCATCCGCTCCATTGTCGCCCACTTAATTTCAATGCCCCCCATACCAGTAGCGCCACCACTGTTCGCAGCGCCGGGGGTTGGAGTCCGGTCAACCATACATAAAACGCGGCGCAAATAAGTCCGCCAATCAGCGGGTGTTGCCAGCGGATCATGGCGGGCGGTAACAGAAACTGCACGCCACGAATCAGAGTGGCTATCAGTAAAGCGGCGAAAGCAATATGCAGGCCGGAAATCGCCATCAGATGCGCCGTTCCGGTATCACGCATGATCGCTTTGACTTCCTGTGGCACCAGCAGACGCTCCCCCATCCCCAGACCTAGTATCACCTGCTGCCAGGGATAGTTTTTCAGAGAGGCCGTTAACGAGGCGAGATAGCGCGCTCGCCAACTGCATTTGCTATCGACAACCTTCGCCTGTAAAAAGCGGCCAGTGAGCGGCTGATGCTGTGCCAGGGCATAACGCTGACTGTCAAATCCGCCGTCATTCAACTCGCCGTGCGTGGCACGGACCTTCAGCGTCATTGCCCAACGCTGCCCCGCACAGGGAGAGATCGGCAAGTACTGGTCATAAAGCACAATACCTGCGGCAGGGAAGAGTCGCTGTCCATTAAGATGGGTGATCTGTCCGGCATGCGTGGCCATGTTATCTGTGGCCGTAAGCTCGACGATCGCCTCCTGCGTGGCGGCTGGCAGTGTATTTACCATCCATAGCGACTGCTTCGCCGACATGATGCCCCAGAGAAAAAACAGCAGGAGAAACCCGACACACTGCGCCACTTTACAGCGGAGCAGACCAGACAGACAGGCCAGCACCAACAGGATGCCAACAGCCCATGACCCCGGCAGCGTGGGCAGTAAGAATAAGGGGAAAATGCCCCCTAACGCACACAGACTGACCGTCGTTAATTTCATACACACCTCCGTGTTGGCGAAAGTGTGTGGGTTTCAACAGCCGTTGTCAGGGGGAGAATGAGAGGTTTACGGCCATGATCCCGCAGTTTTCATCACTGCGAGGCAATGTGCGGTGTGAAATGCGAGCGGCATTCCGGCCAGAAAAGCAGACAAGAAAAAAGCACCGTCAAGGTGCTTTTCTTACGTTACGTTTTGCGGAAACTTAACCGTAAATATTGGCGCGATCGCGCAGTTCTTTACCCGGTTTAAAGTGCGGAACATATTTTCCTTCCAGATCCACTTTATCGCCAGTCTTCGGGTTACGCCCGGTACGTGGTGCACGGTAGTGCAAAGAAAAGCTGCCGAAACCGCGGATTTCAATACGCTCACCCTGTGCAAGAGTCGAGGCCATATGCTCCAGCATCTCTTTTACTGCATCTTCAACCGCTTTAGCGGGAATATGAGATTGCTGAGTGGCAAGTCTTTCAATCAATTCTGACTTGGTCATGATTCCTCCGGTTCCAATAGGCTGCTGCTGTTGCATTGATTAAGGGCGGCCGTAGCCGCCCTTTGTCATTGATTACAGAACGAATTCTATAATCTGTCAAGTATTCTCATCTGACTTCGGGATGAAACATCCCGAAGTATCAAAGAATTACTCGCCTTTAGCTGCTTTGAAAGCTTCAGCCATTGCGTTGTTGGAGAAGTTTGCATCTTCCTGTTTGTTAACAGTCGCGATGGCATCTTTCTCATCAGCTTCGTCTTTAGCACGAACAGACAGGCTGATTGCACGGTTCTTACGGTCAACGCCGGTGAATTTAGCTTCAACGTCATCACCCACGCTCAGAACCAGGGTCGCATCTTCAACGCGGTCACGGGAAGCTTCAGAAGCGCGCAGGTAACCTTCAACGCCGTCAGCCAGTTCTACGGTTGCGCCTTTCGCGTCAACTGCAGTCACTTTACCGTTTACGATTGCGCCTTTCTTGTTCAGTGCAACCCAGTTGTTGAACGGATCTTCTGCCAGCTGTTTAACGCCCAGAGAGATACGCTCGCGCTCTGCGTCAACCTGCAGAACAACTGCTGCGATTTCGTCGCCTTTTTTGTATTCACGAACTGCTTCTTCGCCTGCAACGTTCCAGGAGATGTCAGACAGGTGAACCAGGCCGTCGATGCCGCCGTCCAGGCCGATGAAGATACCGAAGTCAGTGATAGACTTGATTTTACCTTCAACACGGTCGCCCTTGTTGTGGGTTTCCGCGAACTGCTGCCATGGGTTAGATTTGCACTGCTTCAGGCCCAGGGAGATACGACGACGTTCTTCGTCGATATCCAGAACCATCACTTCCACGACATCGCCAACGTTAACAACTTTGGACGGGTGGATGTTTTTGTTGGTCCAGTCCATTTCGGAAACGTGAACCAGGCCTTCAACGCCTTCTTCGATTTCAACGAAGCAGCCGTAGTCGGTCAGGTTGGTTACGCGACCGGTCAGTTTAGTACCTTCCGGATAACGCTTAGCGATAGCTACCCACGGATCTTCGCCCAGCTGTTTCAGGCCCAGAGATACACGGGTACGTTCGCGGTCGAACTTCAGCACTTTAACAGTGATTTCGTCGCCAACGTTTACGATTTCGCTCGGATGCTTAACGCGTTTCCATGCCATATCGGTGATGTGCAGCAGGCCGTCAACGCCACCCAGATCAACGAATGCACCGTAGTCAGTGAGGTTCTTAACGATACCTTTAACTTCCATGCCTTCCTGCAGGTTTTCCAGCAGCTGATCGCGCTCTGCGCTGTTTTCGGATTCGATCACGGCACGACGAGAAACAACAACGTTGTTGCGCTTCTGATCCAGCTTGATAACTTTGAACTCAAGCTCTTTGCCTTCCAGGTGCAGCGTATCGCGCACCGGGCGAACGTCTACCAGTGAACCTGGCAGGAACGCGCGAATACCGTTCAGCTCAACAGTGAAGCCACCTTTAACTTTGCCGTTGATAACACCGACCACAGTCTCAGCTTCTTCGTAAGCTTTTTCCAGCGTGATCCAGGCTTCGTGACGCTTAGCTTTCTCACGGGACAGCAGAGTTTCACCGAAGCCGTCTTCTACTGCATCCAGTGCAACGTCAACTTCGTCACCCACCTGGATTTCCAGCTCGCCCTGGGCGTTTTTGAACTGCTCTGCCGGAATGGCAGACTCAGATTTCAGACCGGCGTCAACCAGTACGACATCTTTGTCGATAGCAACAACAACACCACGAACAATGGAACCCGGACGGGTTTCGATTTCTTTTAAGGATTCTTCAAACAGTTGAGCAAAAGATTCAGTCATGTTTAATCTTCAGGTTTCATATTTAACGTCCACCTGGCTCCGTGCCGGATGGGGTTGTTTAACATACCCGCTGTCATTCCATTGCAACGGGGGTACTGCAAATTCGGTCGCACTTAAGCGAGTGCCAGTTTTTGGCGCGCGTATTGTAGCGCTTTTTCAATCACTTGCTCAATGCTTAATCGTGTGGAATCTAAAACTAAAGCATCAGCAGCGGGTACAAGCGGCGCTACAGCACGGTTCCGGTCGCGATCGTCGCGTTCTTTGATCTCGGCCAAAAGGCGTTCAAAGTTAACACTAAAGCCCTTTTCCTGCAACTGTAGCATACGACGATGCGCACGTTCCTCCGAGGAGGCGTCCAGGAAAATTTTAACTGGGGCATCCGGGAAAACGACTGTTCCCATGTCACGTCCGTCGGCGATCAATCCTGGCGCTTCCCGGAAAGCGCGTTGACGGCGCAGTAGCGCTTCGCGCACGCGAGGGAACGCCGCAACCTGAGAGGCAGCATTGGCGACTTCCTGCGTGCGAATTTCGCCACTGACATCTTCCCCTTCGAGGATCACTTCCAGGTTACCGTCAGTTGAGACAAAGCGGACATCGAGATGCGTTGCCAGCGGAACCAGCGCGTCCTCCGATGCGACATCAACATGATGATGTAATGCCGCCAGCGCCAACACGCGATAGATTGCGCCAGAGTCCAACAGATGCCATTGCAATGCTTCCGCCATCGCTTTGCACAAGGTGCCTTTTCCTGCACCACTTGGGCCATCAATGGTAATTACCGGGGCAATTGCCGTCATCTTTATCTCCTTAAACAGGCGTTCTGTTAACGTAAACGCCGCGCATTATACGCGCCAACGCTCACAATCGTTAACATTGTGTGCAAAAACCAGTTTTGTCTGTATTCAGATGAAGAATAATTGCGCAATTATAGCGGGCTGGGGAGAAACCAGCCCGAAAGATGACAGTGTTTTACGTTTATCAGGCAGGCGTGCTAATGCGCGCCAGCTGTTCGAAATAGTCAGGGAAGGTTTTGGCGGTACATTTCGGGTCAAGGATCGTGACCGGCGTGTCAGATAACGCCACCAGCGAGAAACACATCGCCATACGGTGATCGTTATAGGTGCCAATTTCGGCAAATTTCAGCTGTGCCGGCGGCGTGATGCGAATGTAATCATGCCCCTCTTCCACTTCCGCGCCAACTTTACGCAGTTCGGTCGCCATCGCAAACAGACGGTCAGTCTCTTTGACGCGCCAGTTATAAATGTTGCGAAGCGTCGTCGTGCCTTTAGCAAACAGCGCCGCCGTGGCAATGGTCATCGCCGCATCCGGGATATGGTTCATGTCCATATCAATAGCATTAAGTTCGCCGCGAGTGCAGGCAATAAAGTCGTCAGCCCAGGTTACGGTCGCGCCCATTTTTTCCAGCACGTCGGCGAAACGGATATCACCTTGCATGCTGTTGCGGCCAATCCCGGTCACTTTCACCGTACCGCCTTTAATCGCGCCAGCGGCCAGAAAATAGGAGGCCGATGACGCATCACCTTCAACCAGATAGCGGCCCGGAGAGTGATATTGCTGGCCGCCTTTGACCACAAAGCGTTGATAGCGCTGATTTTCTATTTCTACGCCAAAGGTTTTCATCAGGTTCAGCGTGATATCGATATACGGTTTCGACACCAGATCGCCTTTAATACTGATCACCGTATCCTGCGGCGCCAGAGGTGCGGTCATCAGCAGCGCGGTGAGAAACTGGCTGGAGACGCTGCCGTCAACCTCAACCTGCCCGCCGGTAAATCCGCCACGCAGTCGAAGCGGCGGATAATTTTCCTGCTCCAGATACTCAATGTTCGCCCCACCCTGACGCAGCGCATCCACCAGATGACCAATCGGGCGCTCTTTCATTCGCGGTTCACCGGTCAGCACAATGTCGTTTTCACCCAGGCACAGCGCAGCAGCCAGCGGTCGCATCGCCGTTCCGGCATTACCCAGAAACAGTTCTAATGCGCCTTCGGCATGCAGAAAGCCCGCGTTACCAGTGATGTCGCAGCGGGTACGATCCGCTGAAAGCGTATAATCAACCCCCAACGCACTCAGGGCATTGAGCATATGGCGAACGTCATCGCTGTCTAACAGGTTGGTCAGCTCTGTGGTGCCATGAGCTAACGCCGCCAGTAACAGCGCGCGGTTTGATACGCTCTTCGAGCCTGGCAGATTAATCGTGCCATCGACCCGTGCGATGGGTTGTAACGTCAGGGATTCCATGAAACTCAACTCTCAAAAGACAGAAATAAAAACCCCACAGACAACGCTGTGGGGATGAAAAGAGACACCAGATTAGCCGCGACGGCGCTCGAAATCAGTCATGAAATCGGCAAGCGCTTTTACCCCTTCCAGCGGCATCGCGTTATAGATAGAGGCACGCATTCCGCCGACAACGCGGTGGCCTTTCAGCGCGTGCAGACCCGCGGCAAATGACTCTTCGAGGAAGATCTTATCCAGCGCGCTGTCAGCTAACTGGAACGGCACGTTCATCCGTGAACGGTTCGCTTTCGCGACATCGTTACGATAGAAGTCACTGTTATCAATCACACCGTACAGCAGTTCTGCTTTTTGCTGATTGATTTTATCCATCGCCGCCACGCCACCATTAGCTTTCAGCCATTTGAACACCAGGCCGGAAAGATACCAGGCGAAGGTCGGCGGCGTATTGAACATAGAGTCATTGTCGTTCAGGACGGAATAATCGAGGATCGACGGGCACGCCACCTTCGCTTTACCCAGTAAATCTTCGCGTACGATGACGATAGTCAGACCCGCCGGACCAATGTTCTTCTGCGCGCCCGCATAAATGATGCCGTAGCGGGAGACATCCAGCGGACTGGAGAGAATGGTTGAGGAGAAATCGGCGGTCACCACCACATTCGAACCAAAATTGGGCGTTTCGTTAATCGCGATGCCATCGATAGTTTCGTTCGGGCAGTAATGCAGGTACGCCGCATCATCAGAAAGCTGCCACTCGCTCATCGGTTTCACGCCGCGCAGGCCATCAACCGAGACTTTGGCATCAATCACGTTCGGCGTGCAATATTTTCTCGCTTCTTTAACGGCGCTGGCGGCCCAGTAGCCTGCATCAACGTAGTCTGCCGTGTTTTTATCACCCAGAATGTTCAGCGGAATGGCGGAAAACTGGCCGCGACCACCGCCGTGACAAAACAGCACTTTGTAGTTGGAGGGGATATTCAACAGATCGCGCAAATCCTGCTCCGCTTCTTGCGCGACCTGGATGAATTCTTTGCCGCGGTGGCTCACTTCCATGACGGACGTACCAAGACCGTTCCAGTCACAAAGATCCTTTTGAGCCATTTTGAGCACGTCTGCCGGTAACATTGCCGGACCTGAACTAAAATTGAAGACCTGAGCCATTTCCCCTCACCACGTTGTGTTGTTATTAACCCAACCTCTTTTCATACATGAACAGACATTGGGTATAAGTTATTCCTGTGGATATCGGTTTTATCATTCAGTGACACGCGCCGCAATGGCTAAAACTGAGCAGAGCAAAAATGAGTATTCGCTCACACAACAGAATCTTCGGGATTGACGGTGAAAGACCGATATTTTTGCTGTCAGACGACCCGTTTTGCCCGGCTGGCCTTCGACCATTCTGGATTTTTACACCGCGGGCAAACCTGATGATCGCCAGCTTTCATTGTGATCACTTCGCTGCATCGCACGCAGGAATAATCTCCTGCTTCAGGAACGACTTTATATCGCTGCGTACAATACTTCGGCAAAATGCTCAAGCCGGGTTTAACTTCACTGTCTTCAAAGAAATAAACGCTGATCTGACCATTCGTTTCAAGGATCGCCAGGCGCACCTGTCCCAGTTGCTCAACGCCATTCAGTCGCAACTCCATGAAAAACTCAAACTCGGTCATATTTGACTGATTCAGTTTTGCCCACGCCAGCTCGCCATCTTCAATAATCACGACGGGCTTACCTTCCAGTAAATCTTCCAGTTTTTCACTGCGCGCCATCAGCCACATCACCAGACGGTACAACAGCGCGAGGGTAATGAAGACCACCAGTACCGGCAACATCGGGACATCATCATAAAAGGCCACGTCCCCCGCCGCCGACCCCAGCGTTAAAATAATCAGCACTTCGAAGAGCGACATCTGTCGCACGCCGCGTCGTCCTGTGAGCTTGAGAAACAGATAGACCAGTACGAAGGTATACAGACTGCGTAAAGCTACTTCACCGAGGAATTCCATTGGCACTTTATCGAGTGCCATCCGTTGTAAATCAAACGCTTTCATTTTTATGCTCTTATGGTGGATCACTGCATAAAAGCATAGCCAAAACTTTTATTTGCGCCGCTTCAGTGGTGGCGATAGCGTCAGTCTCGTAAAACCCGTATGATTGCGCGCTTTCCGTACGACAAAAGTGATTTTCATGACGCAAACATTTATTCCCGGCAAAGACGCCGCACTGGAAGACTCCATCGCTCGCTTCCAGCAAAAACTGCTCGACCTCGGTTTCCATATTGAAGAGGCCTCGTGGCTGAACCCGGTGCCAAACGTCTGGTCCGTACACATTCGCGATAAAGAGTGCGCGCTGTGCTTTACCAACGGCAAAGGCGCGACGAAGAAGGCTGCGCTGGCCTCTGCGCTGGGCGAATATTTTGAGCGTCTGTCGACCAACTATTTCTTTGCCGATTTCTGGCTGGGCAAAACCATCGCCAATGGTCCGTTCGTCCATTATCCGAACGAGAAATGGTTCCCGCTGACCGAAAATGACGACGTGCCGGAAGGCTTGCTGGATGCGCGCCTGCGTGCGTTCTACGATCCAGAAAACGAACTGACCGGCAGCATGCTGATCGACCTGCAGTCCGGCAACGAAGAACGCGGCATCTGCGGTCTGCCGTTTACCCGCCAGTCGGATAACAAGACCGTCTATATTCCCATGAACATTATCGGCAACCTGTACGTCTCAAACGGGATGTCTGCTGGTAATACGCGTAATGAAGCGCGTGTGCAGGGACTTTCTGAAGTCTTTGAGCGTTACGTGAAGAATCGCATTATTGCCGAAAGTATCAGTCTGCCGGAAATTCCGGCCGACGTACTGGCACGTTACCCGGCGGTGGTGGAATCTATTGCAACGCTGGAAGCAGAAGGTTTCCCAATCTTTGCCTACGACGGTTCTCTGGGCGGTCAGTATCCGGTGATCTGCGTCGTGCTGTTCAACCCGGCGAATGGCACCTGCTTTGCCTCCTTCGGCGCACACCCTGATTTTGGCGTCGCACTGGAGCGTACGGTGACCGAACTGTTACAGGGCCGTGGACTGAAAGATCTCGACGTCTTCACACCACCGACCTTCGACGATGAAGAAGTGGCCGAGCATACCAACCTGGAAACGCACTTCATCGACTCCAGCGGTCTGATCTCCTGGGATCTGTTTAAGCAGGATGCCGACTACCCGTTCGTTGACTGGCGTTTCTCCGGTACCACAGAAGAAGAGTTTGCGACGCTGATGGCTATCTTCAACGCGGAAGATAAAGAAGTATACATCGCCGATTACGAGCACCTTGGCGTGTACGCCTGCCGGATTATCGTTCCGGGGATGTCTGATATTTATCCTGCTGAAGACCTGTGGTTAGCCAACAACGCCATGGGCGCCCATCTGCGCGAAACCCTGCTCTCACTGCCGAACAGTAACTGGGATAAAGAAGACTATCTCAACCTGATTGAGCAACTCGATGAAGAAGGGTTTGATGATTTTACCCGTGTTCGTGAACTGTTAGGCCTGGCCACCGGTCCGGATAATGGCTGGTACACCCTGCGTATTGGTGAGCTGAAAGCGATGCTGGCGCTGGCAGGTGGCGATCTGGAACAGGCGCTGATCTGGACTGAATGGACGATGGAATTTAATTCATCGATCTTTAGCGCTGAGCGGGCGAATTATTACCGCTGCCTGCAAACGCTGTTACTGCTGTCGCAGGAAGAAGAACGTGAACCGCTGCAGTATCTGAACGCGTTTGTTCGCATGTATGGCGCAGATGCCGTCGAAGCCGCCAGCGCAGCGTTAAGCGGTGAAGCCGCCTTTTATGGCCTACAGCCGGTCGACAGCGATCTGCACGCATTCGCATCACACCAGTCGTTGTTAAAGGCCTATGAAAAGTTGCAGCGCGCAAAATCTTCATTTTGGTCAAAATAAACCCAATTAAACCTACGCTGAGTAGGTTTAAATAATCGTCTGAGCTATATTACGGGGCGCGCTAAGCGCCCCTTTTTACTTATTTTTGAATATCCCAAAATAAATGTAATAACAAGGTTAAATATTGGTAGTTGATATTACATAATTTAATGGATAGTTGTTACTTTACCTGCCAATTACTCCATATTAATTAACCGGCTAACAGCCCCGAAGAGGAAAACTTTCAACTCATTTGCTAAATTTTAAAATTTATTTTTATCAAATTAATCAATAAATTACCCCGAGATTGCATAAAAACCATGCGTATTGCGGGCCTATAAGCCAGGCGAGATATGATCTATATCAATTTCTCATCTATAATGCTTTGTTAGTATCTCGTCGCCGACTTAATAAAGAGAGAGTTAGTGTGAAAGCTGACAACCCTTTTGATCTTTTACTCCCTGCTGCAATGGCCAAAGTGGCCGAAGAGGCAGGTGTCTATAAAGCAACGAAACATCCGCTTAAGACTTTCTTCCTGGCAATTACTGCCGGTGTGTTCATTTCCATCGCCTTTGTTTTCTATATCACAGCCACGACCGGTACAGGTACGATGCCCTTTGGTATGGCGAAACTGATTGGCGGTATCTGCTTCTCTCTGGGGTTGATTCTCTGCGTCATCTGCGGTGCTGACCTCTTTACGTCAACCGTGTTGATTGTCGTCGCCAAAGCCAGTGGCCGTATCACCTGGGGTCAGTTGGCAAAAAACTGGCTCAACGTTTATTTTGGCAACCTGATTGGTTGCTTGCTCTTTGTGCTGTTAATGTGGCTTTCTGGCGAATATATGGTCGCCAACGGCCAGTGGGGACTCAACGTCCTGCAAACCGCCGACCACAAAATGCACCATACTTTTGTTGAAGCCGTCAGCCTCGGTATTCTCGCAAACCTGATGGTCTGCCTGGCCGTCTGGATGAGCTACTCAGGCCGCAGTCTGATGGATAAAGCGTTTATCATGGTATTACCGGTTGCGATGTTTGTTGCCAGCGGTTTTGAGCACAGTATCGCAAACATGTTTATGATCCCGATGGGTATTGTAATCCGTGATCTCGCCACACCGGAGTTCTGGAGCGCAGTTGGCTCGACGCCGGAGAATTTTTCTCACCTGACCGCGATGAACTTCATCACTGATAACCTGATTCCGGTTACGATCGGTAACATTATCGGCGGGGGTTTGTTGGTTGGGTTGACATACTGGGTCATTTATCTGCGTGACAACGATCATCATTAATTGATGTCGCGATACACGCAGTGAATAAAAAATCCACTTAAGAAGGTAGGTGTTACATGTCCGAGCTTAATGAAAAGTTAGCCACAGCCTGGGAAGGTTTTACCAAAGGTGACTGGCAGAATGAAGTAAACGTCCGTGACTTCATTCAGAAAAACTACACTCCGTACGAGGGTGACGAGTCCTTCCTGGCTGGCGCAACTGATGCGACCACTGCACTGTGGGACAGCGTAATGGAAGGCGTTAAACAGGAAAACCGCACTCACGCGCCTGTTGACTTTGACACCTCTGTTGCTTCCACCATCACTTCTCACGACGCTGGCTACATCAATAAAGCGCTCGAGAAGATTGTGGGTCTGCAAACTGAAGCTCCGCTGAAACGCGCGATCATCCCGTTCGGTGGTATCAAAATGGTTGAAGGTTCCTGCAAAGCGTATAACCGCGAGCTGGATCCAATGCTGAAAAAAATCTTCACCGAATACCGCAAAACCCACAACCAGGGCGTATTCGATGTTTACACCAAAGACATTCTGAACTGCCGTAAATCTGGCGTTCTGACTGGTCTGCCGGATGCGTATGGCCGTGGCCGTATCATCGGTGACTACCGTCGCGTTGCGCTGTACGGTATCGACTTCCTGATGAAAGACAAGTACGCGCAGTTCGTTTCCCTGCAGTCCGATCTGGAAAACGGCGTAAACCTGGAAGCGACTATCCGTCTGCGTGAAGAAATTGCTGAACAGCACCGTGCGCTGGGTCAGATCAAAGAGATGGCGGCGAAATATGGCTGCGATATCTCTGGTCCGGCTACTAACGCTCAGGAAGCTATCCAGTGGACCTACTTCGGCTACCTGGCTGCAGTTAAATCTCAGAACGGTGCAGCAATGTCCTTCGGTCGCGTATCCACCTTCCTGGATGCATACATCGAACGTGACCTGAAAGCAGGCAAAATCACTGAACAAGACGCTCAGGAAATGATTGACCACCTGGTCATGAAATTGCGTATGGTTCGTTTCCTGCGTACGCCTGAATATGATGAACTGTTCTCCGGCGACCCGATTTGGGCAACGGAATCCATCGGTGGTATGGGCGTTGATGGCCGTACTCTGGTTACCAAAAACAGCTTCCGCTTCCTGAACACCCTGTACACCATGGGTCCGTCTCCGGAGCCGAACATCACCGTTCTGTGGTCTGAAAAACTGCCTCTGAACTTCAAGAAATTCGCCGCTAAAGTGTCCATCGACACCTCTTCTCTGCAGTATGAGAACGATGACCTGATGCGTCCGGACTTCAACAACGACGACTACGCTATCGCTTGCTGCGTAAGCCCGATGATCGTTGGTAAACAAATGCAGTTCTTCGGTGCGCGTGCAAACCTGGCGAAAACCATGCTGTACGCAATCAACGGCGGCGTTGATGAAAAACTGAAAATGCAGGTTGGTCCTAAGTCTGAGCCGATCAAAGGCGACGTTCTGGACTTCGATGAAGTGATGGAGCGTATGGATCACTTCATGGACTGGCTGGCTAAGCAGTATGTCACCGCACTGAACGTTATCCACTACATGCACGACAAGTACAGCTACGAAGCCTCTCTGATGGCGCTGCACGACCGTGATGTTATCCGCACCATGGCATGTGGTATCGCAGGTCTGTCCGTTGCGGCTGACTCCCTGTCTGCTATCAAATATGCGAAAGTTAAACCGATTCGTGACGAAGACGGTCTGGCAATCGACTTCGAAATCGAAGGCGAATACCCGCAGTTTGGTAACAACGACGCGCGCGTTGATGACATGGCGGTTGACCTGGTTGAACGTTTCATGAAGAAAATTCAGAAACTGAAAACCTACCGTGATGCAATCCCGACTCAGTCGGTTCTGACCATCACCTCTAACGTTGTGTATGGTAAGAAAACCGGTAACACCCCAGATGGTCGTCGTGCTGGCGCGCCGTTCGGACCAGGTGCTAACCCGATGCACGGCCGTGACCAGAAAGGTGCTGTTGCCTCTCTGACTTCTGTTGCTAAACTGCCGTTTGCTTACGCAAAAGATGGTATCTCTTATACCTTCTCTATCGTTCCGAACGCACTGGGTAAAGATGACGAAGTTCGTAAGACTAACCTGGCCGGTCTGATGGATGGTTACTTCCACCATGAAGCGTCCATCGAAGGTGGTCAGCACCTGAACGTGAACGTCATGAACCGTGAAATGCTGCTGGACGCGATGGAACATCCGGAAAAATATCCGCAGCTGACCATCCGTGTATCTGGTTATGCAGTACGTTTTAACTCCCTGACGAAAGAACAGCAGCAGGACGTTATTACCCGTACCTTCACTCAGACCATGTAATGTGTTTTGACTGAAATCACGCGGTAAAAGGCGTACAATAAAGGCTCCACGTAAGTGGGGCCTTTTTAACAGGTCGTTTCCCGACTGCAGCCTGTTTTGTCAGCTATCTATACTCAATGGATAACCGCCAAAACAGACTCGACACAGCCAATGAGCTGTGCACCAACACGGCCCCGGATGGGCCACATCTGGAGAAACACCGCAATGTCAGTTATTGGTCGCATTCACTCCTTTGAATCCTGTGGTACCGTTGACGGCCCGGGCATCCGCTTTATTACTTTCTTCCAGGGCTGCCTGATGCGCTGCCTGTATTGCCATAACCGCGATACGTGGGACACCCATGGCGGTAAAGAAGTCACTGTTGAAGAACTGATGAAAGAGGTCGTGACCTATCGCCACTTTATGAACGCATCCGGCGGCGGCGTAACGGCGTCAGGCGGTGAAGCCATCCTGCAAGCGGAATTTGTTCGTGACTGGTTCCGTGCCTGTAAGCAAGAAGGTATCCATACCTGTCTGGATACCAATGGTTTTGTTCGCCGCTACGACCCGGTGATTGATGAACTGCTGGAAGTCACCGATCTGGTGATGCTCGACCTCAAGCAAATGAACGATGAGATCCACCAGAATCTGGTCGGCGTTTCTAACCATCGTACGCTGGAGTTCGCCCGCTATCTGGCAAACAAAGATATCAACGTGTGGATCCGTTACGTCGTGGTACCTGGCTGGTCCGACGATGACGACTCAGCGCACCGACTCGGTGAATTTACCCGCGATATGGGCAACGTTGAGAAAATCGAGCTTCTGCCCTATCACGAGC
The DNA here is from genome assembly GCF_047467925.1 of Citrobacter sp. ANG330. Lineage (NCBI taxonomy): Bacteria > Pseudomonadati > Pseudomonadota > Gammaproteobacteria > Enterobacterales > Enterobacteriaceae > Citrobacter > Citrobacter sp. ANG330. The sequence continues at coordinate 547,279 of NZ_JASJUI010000002.1, forward strand.
TGGGTAAACATAAATGGGTGGCGATGGGCGAAGAGTACAAACTTGATGGCGTACATCCACCGAAGAAAGAAACGATGGAACGCGTCAAAGGCATTCTTGAGCAGTACGGTCATAAAGTGATGTACTAACTCGTTGAGTCTTTTAGAAAGGCTGCCCGGCGGGCGGCCTTTTTATTTTCTGTCAGGGAAGGCAGAGAATTAACCAAAACAGGATGCAATAACACCCATTGCATCCTGTTGGCGCTGAATTAAACGTGAGCAACCGGGTTCGGAGTGTGTCCGGCATTGCGCAACAGCATCAGCAAATAAATAAACGACACGCTGGCAATCATAATAAACAGCAGATTATCGGAATAATTCTGCATCAACATGGCGGTGAAGGAAGGCCCTAAGAGGCTGCCAACGGTGTAGCTCAGCAGCAGCGCCTGGTTCATCGCCACCAGTTGGTGATGTTCCACTTTTTCACAGGCCCAGGCCATAGCGACCGGATAGAGCGTAAAACCGGCAGCCCCCAGGATAAAGAGCGCAGGCGCCATCGCGGCCTGGCTTAACATCGCCATACTGCCGAGAATCACCACGAATACCTGCACACGCAGAACCAGCAGTCGACCAAACTTATCCGCCAGCCGCCCGATTGGCCACTGGCCGAGGATCCCCGCGCTAACCAACACCGCCATCCAGAAACCGATACTGGCGTTACTCATACCCTGATGATTGAGATACAGCGGCATCAGGCCGTACAGCGAACCCAGCACAATCCCGGAAATAATGCAGCCGTTAACACCCAGCCGCGCCTGACGCAGTTTCAGCATTGAGGTAATTGGCGTGTCGTTGTGTTCATCAGACTGCTGATTCAGGATACGGGTAAAGAGCAGCGGTAAAATCCCTGCCAGAATCAGTCCTGTCGCCCACGGCAGCACGTTCATCAGCTCCGTCGAGACTTTGCTGACCAGCAGCTGTCCGAGGAAGGTCCCGACATAGTAAACCATCATGTAGGCCGCCAGCAGACGGCCTCGGTTGCGTGATGTCCCGCTGCACATCAGCGCACTCTCGACGACAACCCAGATCATCGCGCAGCCAACGCCAGCGACAAAGCGCCATGCCAGCCAGCTCCAGAAGCCGACCATCACCCCGAGGCCCACACAACCAGCCGCAAAGATCAGCGAGGCAAGGTAGTAACTACGGTTAAACCCGAGGCGCTTGATTAAAGCCCCTGTCAACAGCGTCCCGACCAGGTTACCGGTGAAATAGGACGAACTGATCATACCCACCTGCCACGTCGGCAGGTTTTCCTGGGCGAGCCAAAGCGGGACGAGCGTGTTAAGCACCGCAATCGCCAGGGTCAGCAGAAGTAGACCAGCCAGCAAAAGCAAGACAGGTCGGGTATAGGTGGACATGAGTATAAACCGTGAGGAAGTTCAAATTTCACGCGCATCATGCCACCAACAAAAACATTGTCAATCGGCGGAAACCGTGGCGTGGCGGCCCTTTTCCGTCTTCGATTGAATTTATTGATTAAGATTATGTATTATTGCTGCCGAACTCATTACAGGTGCCTGTTTTTATTGATTTAACGCAAAAGAGTTCCGTTTCGTTTAGTTGAAAAATCTCATAGTCCCGGCAGTATTTTTTTTCCGTTCTATGCTTTGAATAAACCATACGCACCTGAATGATTTCGGGCGCAGAGTTGACTCAAGCAAGGGGAAGAGAATGACCAGGTCTTATGTTCGTCTTGATAAAAACGATGCGGCGGTTCTTCTGGTGGATCACCAGGCCGGGCTACTCTCACTGGTCAGGGATATTGACCCTGATAAATTTAAGAATAACGTGCTGGCGCTGGGCGACTTAGCCAAATACTTCAAGCTGCCTACCATTCTCACCACCAGCTTCGAAACCGGTCCAAATGGCCCGCTGGTTCCCGAATTAAAAGCCCAGTTCCCGGATGCCCCATACATTGCGCGACCAGGAAATATCAACGCCTGGGACAACGAAGACTTCGTGAAGGCCGTCAAAGCCACGGGGAAAAAACAGTTGATCATTGCGGGCGTAGTGACCGAAGTTTGCGTGGCATTTCCGGCGCTGTCAGCCATTGAAGAAGGTTTTGATGTCTTCGTCGTCACCGACGCGTCGGGTACGTTTAATGAAATTACCCGTCATTCAGCGTGGGATCGAATGTCGCAGGCCGGTGCTCAGCTCATGACATGGTTTGGTGTGGCCTGTGAACTGCACCGTGACTGGCGTAATGATATCGAGGGGCTGGCGACGCTGTTCTCCAACCACATTCCGGATTACCGCAATCTGATGACCAGCTACGATACGTTGACTAAACAGAAATAGTAAAACCGGGGCGAAAGCCCCGGTGAGAGTGATGACAAACTTCATCCCGATACCGGAAAAGCAAAGATCACCTCATTAAAAACCAGGAAAATCAATTCATTGATTTTCGGCTGATAACCACAAGGAAGGAAAAACCACGTTTTTTCTTTCCTTGTCAGTAATCTGACCGGGGCGAAAGCCCCGGTTCTTCACTTAGCCGGCGACCGCCATGCCGACGGTCATATGCAGACCGTAAAATACACCGCGACCAATCAGTTCGCCGACCAGCAGCAGAACAAAGGCCACGGAGAGTAACGGCACCGCAGGCTGATACCCTTTCAACTGCGGAACAATCCAGCAGCACAAGGCCAGCGCCAGCATCCCAATTCGCCAGGCCATCAGCGAACCGTAATCCGGAACCAGTGCAGATGCCTGCTGGACTGAACTGTGAATGCTGGCCAGCTCCGCCCCCTGCATCACCGACATGACAGCACTGACCACCAGCGCCAACAGTGAAACCGCAGGCAGCAGACGCATCGCCCAGCCGTCGACACCCGCCACGCGCAACAGCAGATAGCCCAGCAGCGGACCGCCCATCAGCAGAGTCAGGAAGAAGCCCAGCGGCGTCCAGACGCTGTACCAGGTCGGTACGGTATCGATGCTGTTATAGACACGCACCATCATCCAGACGAACAGAACGCCCAGAATCATGGTGACCAATAGCCATAGGTTACGCAGCGCGGAAGAGAGCTTTTTCGTCATCGCCAGCAACCAGCCGATCCCGCCAACCGCGAAGAAAATCGAACCGCTGGCAATTTCGTTACTCAGCGCCGACGACCCTACACGGTTAAGCGAGTTAAACGCCCGCATTGGCGAGCCGAGGTGCAGCATAGATGCGACAAAGCCAATCCCCATCAGCACCCACAGCGCGAACATGCAGGTAATCACGCGCTGCTGCGTCTCTGCCCGCAGGTCGCCTTTCATCAGCGCCAGCGCCAGAACAATAAAACCACCGACCACACATTGTCCGAAGACCGTGAAGATCATCAGCGGCCATTCATGCCATCCAC